>NZ_CP192543.1:2667404-3334255 GCF_050632365.1 Rahnella sp. PAMC25559
AGGTTTTTTTCGCAACATCCGGTGAGAAACGGTCAACGACGATTGCCTGCCATGTGACTGCGGCGGCACACACACCAACGGCCTGTAAGAAACGCAGCGCCAGCAGCGCACGCACATTTTCCACCCACAAAATACCCAGACAGCCAATGGCAAACAGCGTCAGGCCGATAATCAGCACCGGTTTACGGCCAATGCGGTCGGAGAGAGGGCCCCAGAGCAGTTGCCCGATCGCGAAACCGCCGAGGAAAATACTCAGGCTGGCGCTGATCATGCCCGGACTGGTCATCAGGCTGATTTGCATCGCGCTGAAGGCGGGAAGATACATATCTGTGGCTAAAAAGCCGAGCATGCTCAATCCGGCGAGATAGAGCATAAATCCAAAGGAGGGTTTCATTATTGTCTCGTTAATTTATGTATTGCAGATGATGTGATGCAGAAAACAGTTGGGATGCAGAGTTTAACGCTTTGATAACAGTCTTGTGAAACGCTAATATTTGCAATCTGCTGTGAAAAATATTGAAGGCTAAGTGATGTGGTCAGAATACGCCCTTGAAGTGGTTGATGCGGTAGCACGTACCGGTAGTTTCAGCGCAGCAGCGCAGGATCTTCACCGTGTGCCTTCTGCCATAAGCTATACCGTTCGTCAGCTGGAGAACTGGCTGGCTGTTCCTTTGTTTGAACGGCGTCACCGTGACGTGGTGCTGACGCCTGCCGGAAAAGTTTTCGTTGATGAAGCACGGATTCTGACAAAAAAAATGATAGCTACGCGTCGGCAGTGCCAGCAGGTCGCAAACGGCTGGCGTGGCGAGCTGCGGGTGGCGGTAGACCGAATTGTGAAACCCGCCAGAACGCGGCGGCTGGTGCTCGATTTCTATCGTCATTTCCCTGATACGGAACTTATCATTCATTCCGAAGTATTTAACGGCGTCTGGGATGCACTGGTCGATGGCCGCGCAGACGTGGCAATTGGCGCGACGCGGGCGGTGCCGGTGGGCGGGCGTTTCAGTTTTCGCGATATGGGTTTTATGGACTGGCACTGTGTCGTCAGCCCTCAGCATCCGCTTGCGCAACTCTCCGGCACGCTGAACGATGACCAACTGCGGCCTTATCCGGCGCTGTGTCTGGAGGATACCTCGCGCACTTTACCCAAGCGTGATACCTGGACGCTGGATAATCAGCGGCGCCTGGTCGTGCCTGACTGGACTTGCGCGCTGGAGTGTCTGAGCGAAGGTTTATGCGTAGGGATGATGCCGGTTCATCGCGTGAGTCATCAGATTGAACAGCAAAAATTACAGGTTCTGGCGCTGGAGAATACCTTCCCTGACAGCCCGTGTTGCCTGACGTGGGATCAGAGTAATTCCTCTCCTTCGCTGGCCTGGCTGCTGGAATACATGGGCGATACAGAAACGATGAATCAGGAATGGTTACGGGATTAGAAAATAAACACCCACCTCTCCGGGAGGCGGATGTTTACTGGTGTGATAAATGTTTGGTCAGAACGTAACTCTTACCCCGCATTGGCCTGCCAGGAGTGAATACCCTCATCGTCGCTGCTTAAACGCTGCTGATACCGGAAGCCAGTATTGACCGGGACGAGAAAAAAACGCCTGTACAGGCAGGCGTCAGATTTTTGTTAACGGCGATAATCGCGGAAAGGACCGTCAGCTACTGAACGGCGCTCGACCAGTTTGGGATGGACCTCAATGGTCTGTGATTCTTCACGTTTGCTGATAATTCTGTCCAGCAGCATGGTAAACGCCATTTCGCCCAGACGCTCTTTCGGCTGATGCACAGTGGTTAACGCCGGAGAGAAATAACGCGCATTTCGCACATTGTCATATCCGATCACCGAAATATCCTGCGGTACGCGTAAACCGAGCTCATCTGCCGCACAGATAGCCCCCATCGCCATCACATCACCGCCACAGAAAACAGCAGTAGGGCGCTGTTTCTGCATCAGGATTTTGTGCATCGCCTGATAACCCGATTCCGGTTCGAAATCACCCTGAACCACCCACTCTTCGCGCAGAGGAATGTTGGCTTCGTTCAGCGCCTTAACGAAACCCTGGAAACGACCACCACCGGTATTACGCGCCAGTTGCCCTGGGATCACGCCAATATCACGATGCCCGCGTTCAATCAGATAACGACCGGCCATATAACCGCCTTCGAAGGCGTTGTCGATAATGCTGTCAGTGAAGTTTTTGCGTGCCTCGCCCCAGTCCATGACGACCATCGGAATGGAGCGGTATTCTTCCAGCATATTCAGCAGTTCATCCGGATATTCCGCGCACATTACCAGCAAGCCGTCGACGCGTTTTTGCGCCAGCATTTGCAGATAGGCCTGTTGTTTCTCCAGATTATTATGCGAGTTACACAAAATCAGCGTGTAGCCTTTGGAGAAACAGCTGTTTTCAACGGCTTCAATGACTTCGGCAAAGTAGGGCGCTTCACTTGAGGTCGCCAGCAGGCCAATGGTTTTGGTGTTATTGACCTTCAGGCTGCGTGCAACGGCGCTTGGCGAGTAGTGAAGCTCTTTGATAGCCAGCAGAACCGCGGTTTTGGTGTCTTCGGCGACGAAACGTGTTTTATTGATGACGTGCGACACGGTTGTGGTGGAAACGCCAGCGCGCTTAGCGACATCTTTAATCGTTGCCATGTAAACAATGACTCCTGAACTCACGTGTTTCAGCACGTTAGCATTATGTTAATCGTTTGCTTGCGTGGATTTCACTGCGGGCTTTTAAAAAGGCAGTGAAATCGTTGGGTGGATTCGTCAGAGTGAGGCGCAAAACGCTCTCGGGTGAAATCGACCGGCACACAGGCGTGGTAACCGACAATTTTCTCTTATAATGCAGCAAAGTGGAAGTGTTATTGTGGAATATCGCGCATGAATCAACGCGGGATTTTAGCGATGAAGTATGAGAAAATGCGTTGGCACACATTTTATGTGGCTTAATGAAACGCCACAATTGATCCGTAAGGGGGTTTTATGGACAGTAATTTGAAATTGTCGTTGATTACCACTGTTTGCGCGTTGCTTATGATTATTGCTTTCAGCTTCACTGCAGTGATGAACTAAAAGCCCCGTCATCGGGCAACAAAAAGGGCGAACCCTTATAGAGGGATCGCCCTTTTTCAATTTTGCACACTGACCCTTTCGCCGACATTCTTCCCTGCACAAACGCTTCGTTAAATGCTATTCAGTGATGATTAGCGGAACTTCAAATTTAACGAACTGCTTATTATCGGATCGTTTTCGGGGTCATTACCCGACGTGCACCTACATAATGATCTTGCCAGTAATCGTCGCCCAGTGAGGTAATTTTGATGTCTTCACCGGTACGCGGAGACTGAATAAACTTGCCGTTACCGACGTATACCCCGACATGGTCCGCGGCACCGCGGTTATTAATTCTAAAGAAGACCAGATCGCCGGACTCCAGTTCACCGCGTTTCACCGGTGCGGCATCGCGCAGGTGGTACATCTCGTTAGCGGTGCGTGGCATTTTGATACGAATCAGATCTTTATACGCGTAATACACTAAACCACTGCAATCGAAACCGGTATTGGGTGAGGTACCACCCCAGCGATAAGGTTTGCCGACCTGGTGCATCAGCTTGGTCATCGCCGTTTGCTGAGCATGCTGATAACGTTTCTTGTGGGTCGCGCTTAACGTAATGGGCTTGCTGTCTTCTTCGGCTAATTTCTTGCCTTTTCGGTGTCGGCCATACGCTTCTTTCTTGCTGGTCTTTACAGTGGCGTTTTTCGCCAAAGCCCGGGTTTTACTTTTCTTATCTGCTTTGGTTTCAGCTCTGGTGGTTTTGAGTGTTTTTTCTTTCTTACTCTCGGCCTTACTTTCAGCTCGCGTCGTTTTCACTGTTTTGACAGAAGAGGCCTTTCGCGTCACCAGTTCGGTGCTTTTGACTCTCTTCCTGGCATTTTTTTCCTGACTCTGTTGTTCTTTCACCGGTGCCACTTTGGTTTTTTTAGTGGTTTTCGCTGCAACCGTTTTTCGCTTTCGACGTTCCTCAGGGGCAACCTGATTAACATGACTCTTTCGCTGATCGGCAGAAACACGACTCTGCGGTGACGCATGAGCAATATTCAGAAACAGCTGGGTAAAGAGCAGCACAAAAAGCGTGAACAGTAAGCGCATAGCTTCGTTACCATAGGTGGTTAGGTTAAACATCAGAGATGTCAGAGTATTGCCTAAAAGAACCAGACAAAACAGCACGAATTGCATCGATTCTAGATCATATTGTGAGAAAAAGTTAATAGCTTTTAAAACGTCGAAATAAACGCCATTTTTAGTGAATAAAATGACCGTTTTTCAGTAGGTTAATATTTGTGTTAAACCATGGCGAAATGCAAATCCCTGGTTAATGTCATCGCCAAAAATGTTATTCTCGATGAATCTTTATTTTAGTGAGCCCGCACGCAGGCACTTAAAATAGTGAAATAAAATGTCAGTATTGCGAAAGACCCTGCAAAAAATGGCGTTTTTATCTGATAGCTGCCATCGTTACAATAGAGGGCAATGTGATTCAGCACTTTTTTGTGCTGCGCGTGAAGAGTAATGACCGTGACAGCCTGTACCGGCTTGAGGAAGCAAGAAATGACCACTCCAACAATTGAAAAAATTCAGAAGCAAGTTTCTGAAAACCCGATTCTGCTGTACATGAAAGGTTCGCCAAAACTGCCAAGCTGCGGTTTTTCTGCACAAGCAGTTCAGGCATTGTCTGCCTGTGGTGAACGTTTCGCTTACGTCGATATCCTGCAGAACCCGGATATCCGCGCAGAGATGCCAAAATTTGCTAACTGGCCTACCTTCCCGCAGCTGTGGGTTGATGGTGAACTGGTCGGCGGTTGTGACATCGTGATTGAAATGTATCAGCGTGGCGAACTGCAACAGCTGATCAAAGAAACCGCTGAGAAATACAAATCTTCTGAATCTGAAGAGTAATCAGCAGCGGAAATTGGCCGCCTTCAGGGCTGCTGATGACAATAAAAAGAGCGACATTACGTCGCTCTTTTTGTTTTTATGCGTCCGGCCTGTTTGTCCGTCAGCGTATTCCTTCACGTCAACCGCTTACTGCTGATGTTCTTCTGATGCGGTTTCGTCTTCCTGCTCTTCGGCGCTGATGGCCAGCGGCCAGCCGCCCAGGCGCTTCCAGCGGTTTACCAGCTCGCAGAACAGTTCAGCCGTGCGCTCTGTGTCATACAAGGCGGAGTGCGCCTGGCTGCTGTCAAAGACCATCCCCGCGCTGATACAGGCTTTTGCCAACACCGTCTGCCCGAGAACAAGCCCGCTCAGCGCTGCGGTATCAAAGGTCGCGAACGGATGGAACGGGTTACGTTTCAGCCCGGCGCGTTCGGCGGCGGCCATCAGGAAGCTATGATCAAAATTGGCGTTGTGCGCCACGATGATCGCGCGGTTGCAGTTCTGCTCTTTCATCCCTTTACGGATGACTTTGAAAATCTCATGCAGGGCGTCATATTCGCTGACCGCACCCCGCAACGGATTTGTCGGGTCGATACCGTTAAACGCCAGCGCCTCTGGCACCAGAATGGAACCTTCGAAAGGCTCGACGTGGAAATGGACCGTCTCGTCGCTTTCCAGCCAGCCGTCTTCATCCATTTTTAGCGTGATGGCGGCAATTTCCAGCAGCGCATCAGTTTTGGCATTGAATCCGGCAGTTTCAACATCGATCACTACCGGATAAAAACCACGAAAACGGCCTCTCAGGGCGTTAATGTCACTATTCTCGGCCATTAGTTTCTTATCTTTATCGAATTCAGCGCACATTATGGCAAATTTTGCCGCGAGTTGCAGGCGTGTGGCGAATATTCGACATTTCAGTGGGCAAAAAAAAGGGCGCTTTCGCGCCCTGAGACTGCACGCAACGGATCAGTTGCCCAGACCCTGGCCTGCGTGTTTGGATTCGATCAGCTCGATTTTGTAGCCGTCCGGATCTTCAACAAAAGCGATAATGGTGGAGCCGCCTTTGACCGGGCCCGCTTCACGGGTGACTTTGCCACCTGCGTTACGGATGTCGTCGCAGGTTTGCGCCACGTTATCCACGCCTAACGCGATGTGCCCATAGGCAGTGCCCATGTCATAGCTGTCAACGCCCCAGTTGTAGGTTAACTCAATGACTGCGCCTTCGCTTTCATCCGTGTAGCCAACAAAAGCCAGCGAATATTTGTATTCCGTATTTTCACTGGTACGCAGCAGGCGCATGCCTAAAACGTCGGTGTAGAAGCTGATAGCGCGTTGTAAATCGCCAACGCGAAGCATGGTATGGAGTAAACGCATAGGTTCCTCTTTATTTGCAGGATGAGAATAATCAGTTTCAGCCTAACCGATAGTGGGGGTTTTGTCTGTAAAACCCCGAACGGCTGCTGGATCTCTGACCAAAAAAACGGCGGCCGGAGGGCATCGGTCGCCGAAAAGTGGAGATAACTTTTATAACATTACAGGGTCGGGTAATCGGTATAACCCTGAGCGTCGCCGCCGTAGAAGGTTTCTGGTTTTGGCTCGTTAAGCGGTGCATGAGATTTCAGGCGCTCAACCAGATCCGGGTTAGCGATGTAGCTGCGGCCAAAGGCTACGGCATCGATGTAACCTTTTTCGATCAGTTCTTCGCCTTTCTCTGCCGTGTAAGCGCCGGCACCGACAATCACGCCCTGATAATGCGCGCGGATCACCTCACGGAACTCAGTGGTGTAAGGCTTACCACCGGCCCAGTCAGGCTCAGAAATATGCAGATAAGCCAGTTTACGTTTGTTCAGTTCATCCAGCAGATAGATGGCTGCCTGCACCTGATCTTCACCGTTGTCCAGGCCGTTAAACGGTCCCAGTGGTGAAATACGGATACCCACACGTTCTGCGCCGAGCTCTTCAATCGCAGCATCCACCACTTCCAGCGTCAGGCGTGTGCGGTTTTCAATGTTGCCACCGTACTGGTCTTCACGCAGGTTAGACGCCGGAGACATAAACTGGTGCAACAGATAACCGTGCGCCGCATGCAGTTCGATGTAATCGAAACCGGCTTCTGCAGAGCAGGCCGCTGCGTGACGGAAATCATTGATGATGCCCGGAATCTCACTCAGTTCTAACGCACGCGGAGTAGGGCAGTCGACGCGGATCGCGTTGCCTTGCTCATCACGCAGGCTGGTACGGGTGTTGGGGTTGACAGCAGAAGGCGCAACCGGTGTCTGATTGTCCGGCTGCACACTGTTGTGTGAGATACGCCCGGTGTGCCACAGCTGAACGGCGATATGTCCTTTTTTATCATGAACGCCTGCAACGATTTTCTTCCACGCAGCGACCTGCTCAGGCGTGTGCAAACCGGGTGCGCCCGCATAGCCTTTCGCCTGGAAAGAAACCTGCGTCGCTTCAGTGATGATCAGGCCAGAGGTGTGGCGCTGGGCGTAGTATTCGCCCATCAGCGGCGTCGGGATATCACCCGGTTCAATGCTGCGCAGACGGGTCAGTGGAGCCATAAATACTCGATTCGGTAAGGTATTTTTACCGACAACAATCGGGGAGAAAAGCTTGGTCATGTCAAAAACTCCAACGTTAATGGACTGATCGGTAAGACGTTAAGGGGTCTCACTCACGTCAAACGATCTTAAATAATGGTGTCTTTTTTATCCCATCTTCCTTGCCGGTGACTACGCGCACGGTGCTTTTTCGCGAAATATCTCTCATTGACGGGTGTGCATGGCGGGTTCAGGAACAGAAAAAGAATAAAAAAGAGCCGGCGGGTGCCGGCTGAGGTGAGGGCAAATTTCTGTTTTCTTGATGAGGGCAGGCGAAACAGTCTGACCATTTCCGACAGGTGAAATGGCTGAACGGACGGTAGCAGATCAGTGTTGCAGTAATTTGAAGAATGAAATGCATGACGTGATTCACCTTGCGGGATGGCGGGAAAACGTCTTGAATAAAAGTTCAGCACTATTTGCGGAGGGCCTGTGGCTCAGCAGCTCGAGTTTTTTGACATCCCCAGCCCGTGCCGTGGCATCTGCCAGGCCGACGAACGGGGCTATTGCCGTGGTTGCCTGCGCAGCCGCGATGAACGCTTTGGCTGGATAAAAATGACCGACACCGAAAAACGCCATGTGCTGCGTTTATGTCAGCAGCGGTTGTTGCGTCAGCAGCGCGCCGGAAAAACACCCGATGAACCTCAGCCGGAGCAGCCGGAGCTGTTTTAATCATCAAAGCGGGCGTCTCAGCTTCACATCCTTTTGTTTCTGCCTGTCAGCATCAATACAGCGCGATGGCCGTTGTGTATTCTGTTGGTCGAAAATATCAAAAATAAGGAGATGATCATGGATCCACGTACCCCTTTATCGCCACAAGGCCCGGTTTTTTCAACGCTGATTTGCGGTTACTGGCGTCTGATGGAATGGGAGATGACAGCGCAGCAGATTCAGACGTTTATGCAACAGCATATCGAACTGGGCATTACCACCGTCGATCATGCTGACATTTACGGAGGCTATCAGTGTGAAGCGGCATTTGGTGAGGCTCTGCGCTTAAAACCGGCGCTGCGTGAGCAAATGGAGCTGGTCAGTAAATGCGGTATTGCCACCACTGCCGATCCTGACAATAAAATCGGGCACTACATTACCGATGCGCAGTACATTATTGCACGCGCGGAAAAATCCCTGACCAATCTGCACACTGATTATCTGGATCTGCTGTTGATCCACCGTCCGGATCCGCTGATGGATGCCGACGAAGTGGCAGAAGCGTTCACGCAACTGCACAAAAGCGGCAAAGTAAAACACTTCGGCGTTTCTAACTTCACGCCAGCACAGTTCAGCCTGTTACAGTCACGCCTGCCGTTTTCGCTGGTCACCAATCAGGTTGAAATCTCTCCGATCCACCAGCCTGCGATCCTCGACGGAACGCTGGATCAGTGCCAGCAATTACGCATTAAACCGATGGCCTGGTCATGTCTGGGAGGCGGACGTTTGTTCAGTGAAGCCGGGTTCCAGCCGCTGCGCGATGAGCTGCAAAACGTGGCGAATGAAACCGGCGCCGACAATATCGAACAGGTGGTGTATGCCTGGATCATGCGTCTGCCGTCGCAGCCGTTGCCGATTATCGGTTCCGGAAAAATTGAACGCGTGCAGTCTGCGTATAAAGCGTTGTCTCTGGAGATGACCCGCCAGCAGTGGTTCCGTATCCGCAAAGCGGCGCTGGGTTACGACGTTCCGTAACCCTTTGCGGGTGAATGGTCAGGCAGGTTTTGTGGTGATTAACGCAGGATCCGCCGGGCCATCTTCCGTCGAAATCGCCTGTTGAAGTTGTGACAGCGAGCAGTACAACCGCCAGATTACCCCCGCCAGTTCACGCGCCGCAGGTTCAGGATGATGTGCCAGCGAATTGCTCATGCGCAATAATTCCGCAAGTGTCGCATCCAGATTTTCATGACTGACACCGCGCTCGGTCATCACACCCTTCAGACAATGGATACAGACGTCGCGCACCGCTGACAGCGGATCAGAGCGGGTTTCCCATTCGCGTAACTGCCAGACGATGTGACTGCAGTTGAGCAGCACCACGCCCCAGCGCAGCAGCCATGTGCGGGAAATCTGATCTTTACTCTGACTCAGCTGGTTCATCCGGTGATAAATCAGTGATTCAAACTGGAAATGGCTCAGGGAGGGTTTGCGGCTAAGTTGATCCATGAAATCCCGGCGCAACGCCCGTATTATGCGACGGCTTTTGCGCTTATCAGAGCTTGGCCGCAAAACCTGAAACGCAATGCCGGCTAACATTACGCCCGCGATTTTTGCCACGCCGTCGTTCATGAACGCACCATAGTCATAATCCGGCGGGTTAGTCACCGCAAGAAACGAGCCCATAAATACGATCATCTGCCCCCACAATCCGGCATAGCGTTTATATTGCAGTTTCATCATTTGCATGGTGACCAGCATTGGCAGGAAAAAGGCGCAGAACACCCAGAAGTTATCGATCTGAATCATCAGCCCGAACTTAAGCACAAAGCAGCCGATAAACAGTAACCCCAGGGATTTGATCAGCAATGTCACGCTGCCGATGGGAGACGCGGTGGAGGAGTAGAGCACACAGCTCACCGCTGTCAGCGCCACGGCACCGGCGCCGGAATCCCATTGCGTAGTCATCCAGAACGCGCAACCGATCACAATGCACAGGAACGTTCGCAGGCCGTTATAAGCGGCTTCAACGGTATCCGTATGCTGCGCCAGATGGGTGATTTTTGGCGGCTGAAGGGTTTCGGCTTCGGCCACATTGGCGTTCTCCACGCGGCGTAACCAACGTTCGCTGCGCACGTACAGCCAGCAGAAATCACGCAAGCGCGTCCAGAAGGCCTGATGGCGAAAATCGGCGGTGTCCTGAGGCTTTATCAGCAAAAGGATCTGCGAAAGCCGGTATTTGTCTGTGTCGGGTTTACGCAGTTCATCGAGCAAAATACTCAGGACTTGAGCAAGATTTTCAGGCGGCTGCGGCCAGTTCAGTAACATGCGGCGCAGGCTGGAAATAAAACTGGTCATGCGCAGTTGCTGGTGCAGCAAATAATTAAGCACATTGTTTTGACGACGTAGCCGGTAATGGCTCCAGACCGCCTGAATACGTAACAGATTCAGCGTCAGGATCTGACCGATCAGCCCCTCGTGAGAACTTCGGATTTGGTCATTGATCTCTGCGTTCCATAACAGTTGCGCATGTTCCAGTAACTGGGTGTGCATTTTGCGCAGAGAGGTGAGCAGGGCATCGCCGTCCGACGTGCTGGGCAGCACCATCATCATGAAACCACCGCATAAAATACCGGTGATCACTTCACCCACTCGCGCCTGAGCAATGTCAAAAATTTGGGTAGGATCCGTGACGTCGACGGTTGAAAACGCAATGATTGCCGCCGTGTAACCGGCCAGCGCGAAAGCGTATGAGACGTTATTTTGATAATGGTTGGAGACGTAAGTACACAGGCCAAGCCAGGTGGCGATGGCCAGCGTGAAAAGCCAGGGTTCATTGAGACAATGACCGGCGATAAAGACGGCCCCCATCGCACCGAGCAGGCTGCCAATAATACGGCCGATACTTTTACTGATCACGCCGCCCACGGTGGGAAAGCTGACTACCGCTGCGGAAGTTAACGCCCAGTAGGGTTCATCCATCTGAAATTCAAAGGCGATATACAGCGCCAGTATCATGGCGATGGAGTTGCGCAGGGCGTACCGCCATTGGCCGCCGGTGGCTTTTCCCCACGGGGTATTCTTCCATTCCAGCCAGGAGAAATTCACGGCATGGCCTTAATTAAGGATTGAAATCGTGCAGGTGGTGCCTGCAACCAGAATGGTGTTTGCGGGGACCGTGTCGAGCTTAATGCGCACGGGCACACGCTGCGCCAGACGCACCCAGGGTACGTTGGGTTTGACGTTCATCAGCAGGTCGTCAGAGGCGTCCAGGCTCTGGTCATAAATCGCCCGCCCAATACTTTCCACATGGCCTTTAAGAGGAATATTACCGTTAAATAAAGTGATGTCCGCCAGATCGCCTTCACGGATATTTTTCAGTTTGGTTTCTTCGAAATAACCTAGCACATAGAAAGAATGAATATCCACCAGGCCGACCAGAGGTGTGCCGGTGGTGGCATAATTGCCTTTGCGGGTTTGCAGATTGGTTATATAACCGTCAGTGGGTGCGACAATATTGGTTTTACTCAAATTCCATTTGGCCTGTTCTAATGAGGACTGCGCCCCCTGATAAGCCGCCTGCATGGCTTTCGCGCTAATATTGGACTCATCCAGTGACTCGGCAGAAATAACGTTGGTGCCCAGACCACGACGGCGCGCGGCTTCATGATTGGCTTTGGCTAAATCCGCTGCCGCTTTCGCCAGCGCCGCTTCGGCATTATCGACGGCAATTTTAAAGGGGACCGGATCCAGGCTGAACAGCGGATCGCCACTTTTAACAAACTGATTATCATGCACATTAATGTCAATGATCCGGCCTGAGACTTCCGGTGTGATATCAACAATTTCAGCCCGCACCTTTCCATCCCGCGTCCACGGGGATTGCATGTAGTAATTCCACATCCACCATCCGGCACATATTGCGACCGCGAAAACCAGCACAGTTGAGAAATATTTAAGGGTTTTGAATTTCATTTTCAGAGGTTCACCATAAGCAACAGTGCGGCGCAAATACAGATCACAAACAGGGATAAATCCATCAGCGTCGGATGCCAGACTTCGCCGGAATAAATCCAGTCACGTACCACCCGATGAATCAAAAGCCAAAAAACCAGTCCCAGTAAAAATGCTTTAAACATCGGGGGGAAATAAAGTGAGGCACCGACGACCAAATCGGGGAGCGGGAAGCCTGCGTGAAACATTTGCGCATTCACAATATTAATCTCTGCCGGTGATTGTGTTATAAACGAGTTTACCTTTGGAAGCATTGTGGCCGCTTCCGGATGCAACAGTACCTACCATTATATATAGAATTGTAATTTCTCGATTAAAGTTCCTAAAACTAAGCTAAACTCTGGGGAGTTATCTTAGCATGCTAATTATAAGGAGGGGATAATTGGAATCGAATCTGGGGTCAGATCTAGCACGATTAGTTCGTGCCTGGCGTGCGTTGATTGACGATCGGCTAAAGCCGTTAGAACTCACGCAAACGCATTGGGTAACATTGCACAATATCAATATGTTACCTCCGGAACAGTCACAAATTCAGCTGGCGAAAGCCATCGGTATCGAGCAGCCTTCTCTGGTCCGCACGCTGGATCAGCTCGAAGAAAAAAAGTTGATCACCCGGCAGACCTGCGCCAGCGATCGCCGCGCCAAACGCATCAAACTCACCGAAGAATCTGCGCCGATCATCCATGAA
This sequence comes from Rahnella sp. PAMC25559, assembly GCF_050632365.1. Lineage (GTDB taxonomy): Bacteria > Pseudomonadota > Gammaproteobacteria > Enterobacterales > Enterobacteriaceae > Rahnella > Rahnella rivi. The sequence goes on from NZ_CP192543.1 coordinate 2,680,304, forward strand.
ATGGAGACGGTGATTGACTCAACGCGCAAAGAAATTTTGTCCGGTATGTCTGCTGCTGAAATTGAACAACTGGGTGGGATGTTGTCTCGCCTGGAAAAAAATATTGCTGCATTGCAAAGTAAATCATAAATCACTTTTGTTCTGTTCGCGTCACACAGCGTTGCTTTGACTCTTTCTTTAAGGGTTGCCCATAAAAAAACCGAAGCCTTTGGCTTCGGTTTTTTGGTTTCAGGCTGTCTTACAGACTGAGAAACTATCAGGCACCCGGAGAAACCGTGATAGTGCTGCCACTGCTGGCCATGCTGACACGTTGTCCGACGCTGAATTTAGTCGCACCGGCTTTCTGAACAACCTGAATCGTTGACCCGTCATCACGACGGATTTGCAGCTCTACACCGTTAGAACGGTTGAGGGTGCTTTGAACGCCCTGACCCGCCACGCCACCGGCCACTGCGCCCGCAGCGGTTGCCAGACTACGACCGGTACCACCACCGACGGTATTACCCAGGAAGCCCCCTAACACGGCACCGCCCAGCGCGCCGATAATGTTGGAATCATCGCCACCCTGAATCTGTACTGCACGGGTAGAAACGATGGTGCCGTAGGTGACCTGCTGGATTTGTTTGGCCTGCGAAGAGGAGTAAACGTCGCCAGACAGAGAATTATCGCTGACGCAGCCAGCAAGGGAAACGCCGGCAAGTGCGACGACCAGTAAACGCTTAATCATAAATAGCTCCTTTATATGCTGCTGCACATCTTTCAGGGTAGAGACAACAACAGAGAAAAACCGATACACAGTTCAACATCACTGTCGAGGCTGTCATATACCATATTCACTTAACTGTCTTCGAGTATACCGAAGTTCGCCTCAACTAATAATAAACGCAGGTTTAAGTTTAAGACAGCTTTGTGTTAAATCAAAAACACCGGCAGTTAACATAGTTAAATGTTGATTTTTACATTGTGGATATTTCTGAAAGAGGAAAACGTGAGATGAAAAACACGGAGTCATCACAAGGCGTAATAAAAATTCAGTAATTCATGGTGTTGTCATCGCAATTCTGCCTACTCTGTGTCAAACCCTGTCGGGCACTTTTTAGTGAGGAGTGAAGGATGTTATCTATAAAGTCGGGTCGCTATATCGGCGTGATGTCCGGCACCAGTCTGGATGGCGTGGATGTGGTGCTGGCGGCCATTGATGAACGCATGGTGGCGCAGCAGGCAAGTTATTCGCATCCCATCCCCATCGCGCTGAAAAATGCCGTGCTGGGAATGTGTCAGGGACAGCAGGTGACACTGCAACAGGTCGGTGAGCTGGACACGCAGCTGGGTATTCTCTTCGGGGAAGCGGTGTTGGGCTTACTGAAAAGCGCAGGAATTTCACCCGAGGAAGTCACGGCGATTGGTTGCCACGGCCAGACGGTCTGGCATCAGCCAAAAGGTGACACCACATTTTCCATGCAACTGGGTGATAACAACCGCATTGCGGCCATGACCGGTATCACGACCGTCGGGGATTTCCGCCGCCGTGATATGGCGTGGGGCGGGCAGGGCGCACCGCTGGTGCCTGCGTTCCATCAGGCATTGCTGGCCGATACGGCCGAACGGAGAATGATCCTTAATATCGGCGGCATCGCCAACCTTTCAATGCTTCTGCCCGGACAACCGGTCCGTGGTTATGATACCGGCCCCGGCAACATGCTGATGGATGCCTGGATCTTGCGCCACAAGCAGCAGCCTTACGACAAAAACGCGGAATGGGCGACTCAGGGGCGGGTGAATTTACGGCTGCTGCAGCAGATGCTTTCTGACGCCTATTTTGCCGAGCCAGCGCCGAAAAGCACCGGACGCGAATACTTCAACATGGCGTGGCTGGAGAAACAGCTGGCGCGCGGCCACGAAATCTCTCCGGTCGATGTGCAGGCCACGCTGACCGAACTGACGGCAGTCAGTATTGCCGAACAGGTTCAGCTGACCGGCGGCTGCGATCGTCTGATGGTGTGTGGCGGTGGTGCCCGAAATCCGTTGCTGATGGCACGGCTCTCCGCCATGTTGCCAGGCACCGAAGTGTGTACCACGGATGCCTTTGGCATCAGCGGCGATGACATGGAAGCGCTGGCGTTTGCCTGGCTGGCGTTCCGCACATTATCCGGCCAGTCGGGTAATCTGCCCTCCGTGACCGGCGCCAGCCGCGAAACCGTGCTCGGTGCGATATATCCGGTGGTTTCCCCCCGATCCTGATGCGTTCTCGGTTTTATCTCAATGTGCCGCGCCAGCGGGCGTGGTACATAACTGAGAGAGACTAAAAACAATCAGGGAGCACAAAATGAAAAAGGCGATTTTCGCTGCTTTAGCAGGATTAACGCTGGCCGGATGTAGCCAGTTTCAACATCAGGCTGAGAGCCCGACGCAGGAGTTACATTATCAGTGCGGCACCTTGCCGCTGACCGTCACACTCGATAAACCGGCGCAGCAGGTGAGCATGGTGCTCGACGGCGAGCAACTGAAACTGAAACAGGTGGAATCCGCCTCCGGCACTAAATACAGCGACAGCCGTTACACCTTCTGGTCGAAAGGCAATCAGGCCTTCGTACAGCGTGGTGATAACGTCATCATTGATGACTGCGTGCAGAAATAACCCCCCCCTTAGCCTTTCCCAACCCGCCGCGTCAGGAACATTGAGATCCTGACGCGGCGGGTGCACAATGCCATTACCTTTTGTTGAGATGCAATTGAACCCATATGGCTGATAATAATGAATTTGATGTTGCTGACTCGCGCCGGGAATATACGCGCGGCGGGCTGCGTCGCGCCGATCTGACTGCTGAGCCGCTGCCTTTGTTTGAGCACTGGCTGAAACAAGCGTGTGACGCGAAACTGGCGGATCCGACAGCAATGGTCGTGGCAACGGTCGATGAACAGGGTCAGCCTTACCAGCGGATCGTGTTACTCAAGCATTACGATGAAAAAGGGCTGGTGTTCTACACCAATCTGGGCAGCCGCAAAGCACAACAGCTGGCGAACAACTCCCGCATCAGTCTGCTGTTCCCGTGGCATATGCTTGACCGTCAGGTGATTGTGCTCGGTCAGGCTGAACGCCTTTCCACGCTCGAGGTGATGAAGTATTTCACCAGCCGCCCGAAAGACAGCCAGATCGGCGCGTGGGTTTCACAGCAGTCCAGCCGGATTTCGGCGCGCGGCGTGCTGGAAAGTAAATTCCTCGAACTGAAACAGAAGTTCAGCAAAGGCGAAGTCCCGTTGCCGAGTTTCTGGGGTGGTTTTCGCGTGAAAGTGGATTCGATGGAGTTCTGGCAGGGCGGCGAACACCGTCTGCACGATCGGTTCATTTATCAGCGTGACACCGCCGAAAGCCAAACTGGCTGGAAAATAGACCGCCTCGCCCCTTAACCACGAAAAAACACGCGATTCCCTAGCGCTCGGGCGACGAGCGCTTTATTCTATGGCGTTCCCCTTAATGGTGAGAGAAAAGGCACATGCGCGGCATGATGCCGGACATGAATCTGCACAGGTTCAGTACTTAATAAATGGAGTCTTTGATGGCGAGCAGCAACCTGATTAAACAATTGCAAGAGCGGGGCCTCGTTGCCCAGGTGACGGATGAAGAAGCGTTAGCAGAGCGACTGGCGCAAGGGCCAATTGCACTCTATTGCGGTTTCGATCCTACCGCAGACAGCTTGCATTTGGGGCATCTGGTGCCATTGCTTTGCCTGAAGCGTTTCCAGCTCAACGGGCATAAGCCTGTTGCACTGGTGGGCGGCGCGACCGGCCTTATCGGCGACCCAAGCTTCAAAGCCACCGAACGTAAGCTGAATACCAACGAAACCGTAAACGAATGGGTTGAGAAAATCCGTCATCAGGTTTCCCCGTTCCTGGATTTCAACTGCGGTGAAAACAGCGCCATTACGGCAAACAACTACGACTGGTTTGGCGGCATGAACGTGCTGACTTTCCTGCGTGACATCGGTAAGCATTTCTCTGTTAACCAGATGATCAACAAAGAAGCGGTGAAACAGCGTCTGAACCGCGATGACAGCGGCATCTCCTTCACCGAATTCTCTTACAACCTGTTGCAGGGTTACGATTTCTCTTCACTGTACGACCTGCACAAGGTGGAACTGCAAATTGGCGGCTCCGATCAGTGGGGCAACATTACGTCAGGTATCGATCTGACGCGTCGTCTGCATCAGAAACAAGTGTTCGGCCTGACAGTTCCGTTAATCACCAAATCTGACGGTACCAAATTCGGTAAAACCGAGGGCGGCGCAGTCTGGCTGGATCCGAAGAAAACCAGCCCGTACAAATTCTACCAGTTCTGGATCAACACCGCCGATGCAGACGTTTATCGCTTCCTGAAGTTCTTCACTTTCATGAGCATTGAAGAGATTAATGCGCTGGAAGAAGAAGATAAAAACAGCGGCAAAGCACCGCGCGCGCAATACGTGCTGGCGGAAGAAGTCACCGGCATGGTGCATGGCGCCGAAGGTCTGGCTGCAGCCAAACGTATCACCCAGAGCCTGTTCTCAGGTTCCCTGAGCGAAATGACCGAAGTCGATTTCGGCCAGCTGGCTCAGGATGGCCTCGAGCTGTTTGAAGTGCCACGTGATACCGATCTGCAACAGGCGCTGGTGATTGCCGGTATGGCCCCGTCAAAAGGCCAGGCGCGTACCATGATTTCCTCAAACGCAGTTTCCATTAACGGTGAAAAACAGACTGACACTGAATACAACTTTACTGACAGTGACCGCCTGTTTGGTCGTTATACCTTGCTGCGTCGCGGTAAAAAGAACTACACCCTGCTGCTCTGGGCGTAAGCGTTACGACCGGCATCACGAGGGGCGTTACAGCCCCTCGTTTTTGTCCTGTGAACTCAGTAATACCGCCATCTCCCGATGACGTTGCTATCGGAAATTCCTCATGAAAAGCATTCTTTCTATCCAGTCACACACCGTTTTTGGTCACGCCGGTAACAGCGCGGCAGAATTTCCTATGCGCCGCATGGGGGCAAATGTCTGGCCTCTTAATACCGTTCAGTTTTCTAACCATACGCAATACGGGCACTGGACCGGTTGTGTGATGCCTGCAACGCACCTGACAGACATCGCTCAGGGCATTGCGGAAATCGATCGTCTGAAAGATTGTGATGCGGTACTGAGCGGGTACATCGGTTCGCCTGAGCAGGGCCAGAGCATTCTGGAGATTGTCCGCCTGGTGAAAGCAGCGAATCCTGATGCCTGGTATTTCTGCGACCCGGTCATGGGGCATCCTGAAAAAGGCTGTATCGTGGCGCCGGGTGTGGCGGAGTTCCATTGTAATCAGGCGCTGGTTAACTGCGATATCATCGCGCCAAACCTGCTGGAGCTGGAATTACTCGGCGGCCATGCGGTGGCGAGTGTTGAAGAAGCCGTTGCGACAGCGCGTGAGCTTATCGCCAAAGGCCCTAAAATTGTGCTGGTGAAGCACCTGAGCCGCGCGGGGTATCACAGTGACCGCTTTGAAATGTTGCTGGTTACCGCAAACGAAGCCTGGCATATCGACCGCCCGCTGGTCGATTTCGGCGTACGTCAGCCGGTCGGCGTCGGTGACCTGACCAGCGGATTATTGCTGGTAAATCTGCTGAAGGGTGAAGCGCTGGATAAAGCGCTGGAGCACGTTACCGCAGCGGTTTACGAAGTGATGCTGGCGACCCACGCGATGGGCGAGTACGAACTGCAAATCGTGGCGGCGCAGGACAACATGGTCAAACCTGAACATCATTTCCCGGCCGTTAAGCTGTAATTATCTCTTTAGTTTGTGCCAGTAAAAACGCCCCGTGCTGATTCAGCCGGGGCGTTTTATTTTTGCCGTCTGTAACCGCGACAAAATTCACATCACAAAAAACTTATTTCAGACCTTCGGCGGTCAGCGCAGCATCAACGGCCGGTCGTGCTGCCACTCTGTCGAGATAGGCGTTCAGCTCGGTCAGTGCGCTCAGGTCGAATTTCAGTGCTTTTGCCCAGCCCATGACGGTAAACAGGTAGGCATCGGCCACGCTGAAACGTGCACCCAGCAGGAAATGATTGTTTTTCAGCGACTCATTCACGTAAGCAAATTTCTTACTCAGCGCTTCACGGGTGACTGCTTTGAAGTCTTCCGGCGTTTTCGGATTGAACAGCGGAGAGAAACCTTTGTGCAACTCGGTCGCAATGTAGTTCAGCCATTCCAGTGCATGATAACGGGCCAGCGTACCCTGTTCCGGCATCAGCTGGCGGTCTGGCTTCTGGTCAGCAAGGTACTGCACGATCGCCACGCCTTCGGTCAGGATGGTGCCATCATTAAGCAACAGCGTTGGGATCTGTCCTTTCGGGTTCACCGCCAGAAAATCATCGCCGGTTTCCGTTTTCTTGGTTGCCAGATCGACCTTTTCGATACTGAAGTCCAGATCGGCTTCGCGAAGAATAATGTGCGGGGAAAGGGAACAGGCGCCGGACTTATAATACAGTTTCATAGTTACTCCATCTGATGAGGACTCAGGCCAACCCTGGCAATGCTGTGGTGCATGGGCAGCGACAGGGCATAGACACGCTGCTTCTATCCTAGAACCGGCGGGAGTAAAAGTCAGTGTTTAAATTGCGCCTGCCGTGCTTATGTCGCCTTTATGGCGAACATTGACGCGGTTCGCCAGGAGTCAGCAATTAACGCGCGTGCTGATTCAGATAATGGCGTACGGCCTGTTCAACAGATTCGGGCGCAGGCAGCATGGGGGAACGTAATTCGTTCGCCATCAGCCCGTCCAGCGACAGAGCAAACTTTATCGCAGCCGGATTGGGTGCGGAGAACATCAGGCGAATCATGGGCAACAGGCCAAAGAAAGTTTTGCGCGCGGCGACGATATCCTGAGTTTTAAACTCCCGGATAAGCCGGACAAACTCCTCCGGGAAAATATGCGAAGAGGCTGCAATAGCCCCGGCACCGCCGAGACTGAGCGTCGAGAAAATCTGCACATCTTCACCACACAACACATCCAGCTCACCGTCAGCAATCAGCGACAGCGTCAGATCAATGCTGCCGCCGCAATCTTTGATGGCGGTGATCCGCGGATGTTTCGCCAGCTGTCGCAGCGTGTCGATCTCCATCTGCACACCGGTGCGATAAGGAATGTTATAGATCATCACCGGCACCGTGGCCTGATCGGCGATTTCAGTAAACCACGCCACCAGCGCGGGCTGAGACGGGCGGATGTAATAAGGCGCAGGCACTAAGAGCCCGGCGACCGGACGCTGTGAAATCGCATTCTGCATATCGCGGATAACCGGCATGTGCGTGCCGGACAACCCCATGATCACCTGATGTCCGGGGACGATTTCCAGCACGGCATCCAACACCTGCAGCTGTTCTTCTTTGGTGAGCATCGGCGCTTCACCGGTTGTTCCACAGACGACAACGCCATCCACGCCCCGTTTGAGCAGCCGGGTGCACAATGATTTCAGTGCGGTAAAGTCGACCTCACCCTGATGGAAAGGTGTGACCAGTGGGACCCAGATACCTGAAAACGATGACATGATGTATTCCTTAAACGGCGTTATTTATCAGCCACGGATCATGTCAGTAAAACAGGGGCTAGTGCCAATTGAATGAATTAATAAGGTGTTTTGAGTTATCTATGGCGCTTATGAGAGCCGCCTCAGGAGCTGGCTAAAATATCCATTTCGGCGCCCAGGAGGTTTCGTAACACCTCAACCGAAACAGGACGGGAGAATAAATACCCCTGAAGATGTGAACAACCTGCTGAAACTAAAAAGGATTTCTGCAACTGATTTTCAACGCCTTCGGCGATAACGTTGAGATGCATTTTATTACCCAGCTGGGAGACGGCGGTCACGATGGCGGCAGTATCGTTCACTTCTGTGACGTACTGCACAAACGAACGGTCAATTTTCACGCTGTCTACCGAAATATCTTTCAGCAAACTCAGACTTGAATAACCTGTACCAAAATCATCCAGAGAAATTTTGACCCCAAGCTTACGCAGTTCCATCAGATGGCTGAGGCTGGTGGCGTTCGCATTCATCACCGACGTTTCGGTCAGTTCGAGTTCAAGCCGCGAGGGCGGAAAATCCTCTTCCTTGAGCAAGGCCAAAAGCCGCGCGCCGAAGTCGGGTTCACCGAGCTGTACAGCAGAGACGTTAATGGCCAGATTGAGCTTGTCCAGCGACTTGATGTCGCGACATGCCTGGCGAAGAACGATGTCACCGAGCTGAATCACCAGGCCTGTCTCTTCGGCCAGCGCGATAAATTGCACCGGGGAGACGGCCCCCAGCACGCCGTGGTTCCATCTGGCCAGTGCTTCCACGCACACCACTTTCTCATCAAGGCTGCGCAAAATCGGCTGATAAACGCAGGACAGATCCCCTTCTCGTGAGAGGGATTCTGCCAGCGCTTTCACCATAATGCGTTTGCTGACCGTGCTGGCATCAAGTAATTCGGAATAATAGGAAAAGACATTTTTACCCCGTTGTTTGGCTTCCAGCAGCGCGGTATTTCCACGGCGCATGATCTCACCGGCGGTAATATTCTCGGCGCCAAACATGACTATTCCAAACGACAGGGTGATCAAAGGATTGGCCCGCGTCAGAGCAAATGGCTGGCGCATCATGACCAATATTTCCAGCGCCAGATTTTGCGTCATTTCATTTGTCGGGCTGTCGCGCAGAATAATAGAAAATTCATCCCCCCCGATACGTGAAACAATGCCGGTTGTTCCGACTTCATTGCGCAAACGCTGACCGAATTCACATAAAATAGCGTCGCCTGCCTGATAACCGTAGGTATCGTTGATGTAATTAAAGTCATTCAGGTTAAGCAGAAAAAGGGCGTAAGTTTCCGGACGATACATTCTCTGCGCGGCGATCTGGCTGAGTTCTTCATTTAACGCCGTGCGGTTGGGCAGTCCGGTTAATACATCGTGACGGGCCAGATAGCGGATCTGCGCTTCGGAGTTTCGCAGCAAAGAAATATCCATGATCGACGTCAGAATATATTGCCGCTCTTCAAGCGTGACGCGGGATTTACGCACCAGAACATTTCGTCGTTTGCCCGCCGGGTCTATAAGCGTTTCTTCATGTACGGTTTTTTCACCGGTTGCCAGCACGTCGATATCACGTTCGCGCTGGCGCGCAGCCTGCTCCGGGTCGGTAAAAAAGGACACGTCTTCACCGATCAACTCTTCCCTGGGGCGACCATAAAATTCGCTCGCTTTTTGATTAAGAAAGACCAGTTTGCGTGAATCATCTTTTAATACCGTGGCTTCGGGAAGGGCATCAAGAACCGCCTGGCATATCGCAATATCAGTAAGCATGAGTTAACTACCCCGAGCAGAAAATGTAAGTGATGTGGCCCCGTAGGTCAGGCAATAAGCTCATCAGGTTTTTGCAATTATTACTCACAATTGGATGAGAATATTATGGTTGTTTTTAAATTTTAAAATTCAATTGGTTATCATGTGCTAAGTAAAGTATTCGACATTTTATTCGGGTGAATAACGTTCAACTGCCGTCAGCGCGTTTTTTTCAGGACGAAAACGGGATTTCCCCTGCACGCAATCGTGCTGAGCGCTGAATAAAATACAAATTAGGATTTTCTTTATCAGGAGAAGGCATATTCACCCGTAAGGCAGGAATGATGACGGTAAAGAAAGCAGACGACCGACGTTAAACTTCGGCTGTTAACTACAGATGTTTCTTCGTACCGAATTTTTTGTCCCACTCACGCCGGTATCCGCGAGACTGTTTACGGCCTTTTAACCACAGTACCGTACAAACGATGCATACCCCCGCCGAGAAGACAATATTACGCATATCCTGATCGTAAAAAATGACCAGCACGCAGTCGAGCGCTGCCACAATCGCAAACCATTTATGCATATGAGACTGACGCCGGGTTTCGGCATTCATGCGTTTTAACTGACGTCCTTCATCCAGGACTTTACGTTTTTCCATCGGCTGTTCCTGGTGAGTCGTTTGAGTTAGGGGAGGCGGGGAGTGACAAAGCGTCTGTTAAGAATAACAAATTGGCGATCTCTTTTCCTCCCCGTTATTTTTGTACAGAGATTGATCTCCCGGTATCGCGTAGAGTATCTTTTAGGAATTATCTTAATTTCCGGTGCGAAAATGAGCGATTCGTCTTCACGAAAGATTGTTGATGGTGCCAACATTTATCAGGATTTCGAAACCCGTTTTTATGAATGGGAAGACGGAATGTCGAGTGCGGGTTTCAAACTGGAACTGCCCGATAAGAACCGGGAAGAGTTTGACTGGGGCGTTACCGGTTATAACTTTGGCCGCGTGATTGGCGGCGTTCTGACGGTCAGTGAGCACGATATTAACCGCCAGTACGGAAACCTGTTCTCCATGCCCGATCATATCGTGATTTTTATTGTGATTATCGGCGGTATGGATTGCCTGTGCTTCGGTGAACGTTTTCAACTGGCACAGGGCGATATCCTGATTCAGGATATGTCGCAGCCGATACAAATCCACGTGTATCCGGGAGACGTCAAACCGCGTCTGGGCACTTATCAGTACATCATTATGCCCAAACACAGCCTGCATTTTAATGTCGATATTGCCTCACTGCACGGTAAGAGGGTGCCGGCTTCATCTCCGGTGAACATTATTTTGCGCAACCATTTTGCCACCATGGTGCAGGTATTTGACCAGATGACCGAGCAGGAAGTGCTGAGCACGGGTGAAGGTGCTGCCTCGGTGTTTCTGCAAACCTTGCATCTTATTGCCGGGAAAAAGGTGGAGCATCCCTTTGAACAAAGCGCACGCCTCGAGCGTATTTGTCTGCATATTGAAAAACACCTGAGCAAGCCGATCGGCATTGATGCCTTGTGCAAACACTTTGCTATTTCCCGTTCGGGGCTATACCGGTTATTCGAACCCCTCGGCGGCATCGCTCAGTTTATTCGCAGCCGGCGGGTGTTGCTGGCGAAGCGTTTGTTACGCACTTCGTCGATGTCTGATCAGAGTCTGGCGGCCATTGCCCGCCAGTGCGGACTGGAGCTCAGCGTGCTTCGCCGTTACTTCAATGAGTTCTACGGCGCAACGCCGTCAGAGATGCGCGAACGATTCCGCCGCGATGCGGAGCAGTCTGGCCATCCGGGGGCTACGCACGTCAATTGGGTGAGCTCCCTTTAAAGAATTGATTTAACAACTAATGTTTAAAGGTTGTTAATAAATGAGTTTTTTTATGTTCTGTCACTATTCTGATTTTGCCTGCACGTGGCGGAATCAGCGCCGAATTTTGAGGCAAACGCAGTAGACTTGTTGAGATGTCCAACGGTAATGACTGAGAGTCCATTATGTTAGTCCCTCAACAGGCAGTAGATGAACAGGCGCGTCTGACGATACTGGCGTCACTGGGCATACTGGATACGCCCAGGATCGAGGAGATAGACCGCATTACGCGTATGGCGGCCCGGCAGTTTCAGGCTAAGGCGGTTTTAGTCTCGCTGATTGATTCGGACCGGCAGTGGTTTCTCTCCCAAACTGGCCTCAATATTAATCAGTCTCCCCGCGACACCTCTTTTTGCGGTCACACCATTCTTGAAGCAGGGCCGTTAATTGTCAGAGATGCCCGGCTTGATCTGCGGTTTCACGACAATCCCCTGGTCTGCGGCGACCCGCACATTGTGTTTTATGCAGGATGCGCGCTGCATTCCAAAGAAGGTGTTGCACTTGGCGCATTCTGTCTGCTGGATGACCAGCCCCGCGAGTGGAGTGATGAAGATCAGCAAACTTTGCTGGATATGACCGCGCTGGTCCAAAGCTACATTCTGCATCTCGAAAACCGCCAGTACACCGCGACCGTGGAAGATAATCTGGCAAAAAGCGAAGCCCTGTTTGAGCAAACATTTGCCCACGCTGCCGTGGGATTCTCACTCGTTGCGCTCGACTGGCGCTGGCTGCGCATTAATCCGCAGGTCTGCAACATGCTCGGCTATGCGGAGTTTCAGCTGCGCGCCTGTCTGTTGCATGACGTGACGCACGCCGACGACGCCTATGCCGAAAACATCCTTATCCCGCGATTACTGTCGGGTGAAATCAACAGTTTCAGCGTCGAAAAACTCCTGCAACGTGCCAATGGCAGCACCCTTTGGGTCACCCTGACGGCGTCGCTGGTGCGCAATGCGGCGGGGGAAGCGCATCACTACATCGTGGTCATCAGCGACATTACCGAACGCAAACACATCGAACAGGCACTGTACTCCCTGCAGGGCGATCTTGAGCGCCGCGTTGCTGCGCGCACCGTCGAACTGCAGGTCGCGATGGATCAGCTGCATCAGGAGATTGCCCGGCGCCTGACGCGCGAAAGAGAACTGACCGAAAGTAAAAATCGTCTGCGCGCCATCACCGATAATATCCCCGCGCTTATCTGTCACGTGGACGCCAGCGAGCAATACACCTTTGTGAATCATTTTCATGCCAACTGGTATGGCGTGGAGGAGGAGAAGGTCAGAGGTCGACAGGTGCGTGATGTGGTGGGCTACGCAAGTTATCAGATCATTCAGCCCTACATCAGGCAGGTTTTGCAGGGCATGACGGTCAGTTATGAGATCGAATTGCCGGATAATTCGGGGTTTGGCATGGGGGGCGTACTGCATACCACGCTTATTCCCTGCGACGATGTCCGTAACGGTTACTACGGCCTTTCCACCGACATTACCGAGATAAAAAAACTTCAGGCGCAACTGGAGTTCGAAGCCAATCATGATTCACTGACCGGGCTGCCAAACCGCCGGGCGTTTCAGCAGTCACTGATGTATGCCGCAAAACAACAAGAAAAAGCAGATAAAGACATCGCATTGCTCTTTTTAGATATTGATAATTTTAAAGCTTACAACGACACCTACGGGCACGAATTTGGCGACCTGGTGCTTAAGTTTTTCGCAGACACCCTGCGAAACAATTTGCGTTCGCAAGATATCGTCGCGCGACTGGCGGGCGATGAATTCACCGTTTTACTCAGCCACCTGGGCAACAGCGAAAATGATGTCAGCCGCATCTGTCTTGGGCTGATAAGCGCCCTCACAACCATCGAAAAAATCGCCGGCGTGCCGGTCGCATTGTCTGCCAGCATCGGCGTCTCCATCGGGCGTGCGCGTCAGCCTATGATGCCCGACACGCTGATGGCACGCGCAGATGCCGCCATGTATCGCGCCAAGCAGGGCGGGAAAGGGCGTTATTATCTGGGCTGACTGAAAGCGCGATTTACTCTGTTCTGACAATGATCTTATTGGTTTTTTCGGTATAGCAAACGACATCATCCGGAATGCTTTTATTGATAAAAGACATCGCACCAATCACAACATTATTACCAATCGTGATGTCGTTTCCAATAATGCAGCAGTTCGCGCCAATATCGACATTATCGCCAATGGTCAGGAGCACGCCCTCCACATCATCTTTGATTCCAATCGTCGTATTTTGCCGGATGCGGACATTTTTCCCTATGTTGCAATAGGGATTAATCACGATACCTGTGAAATGGGGCAGCCTGATCCCTTCACCAATTTGCGTACCCAGCATAATTTCAATGTTGTATTTTTTGATGAGGGAAAAGTTGATCTTCCGCGCACGGCTTTTACAAAAATGGCTGTCGGTTGAGTACAAGTAACTCGCGATCCTCCACCAAAAAATGTATCTGTGCTTAGGCTGTTTAATGCATCGCAGGATGATACGTCGCCATGAGAACGACTTTTTGTTTTTGAGGATATCAGCAGCTAAACAGCGCGTGAGTTGTTCATATTTGGTGTAACGGTTGCTCATCAGAAAGGGCCATGTCCACAGGAATAAACTTACACAATCCTAACACAATGAAGACCTTTGCTAAATTAGCACCAAAAAAAACGCCTCCCAAAGGAGGCGCTCTGTAACCATCATCAAATGCTTTCTGTGATTATTGCGCAGAAGCCAGATCAGGTTGTTTTTCGTCAGTGTCACGATCCAGTGTCATGCGGTGCAGCTTAGACGCGGTGATCAGCATCAGCACGGCAATGACGGCGGTCGCCATACCAATCTGCAGGAACACATGGCTGTAAATGGCCAGCGAAGCGTGCGCATCCTGAATGTCGGAAGGAACGGCGGTCAGGTTAGCCACGTAGCCTGCAATAATCGCAGCGGCTGCGGTCGTCAGGAACCATGCGCCCATGATAAAGCCCATCAGACGTTGTGGAACCAGCTGTGCCACCATGGCCAGACCGAGGCCAGAAATCATCAGCTCACCGATACTCTGCAATGCGTAGCTCAGTACCAGCCAGTTAACAGACACAATGCCGTTTTCGTTAGCCAGGCTCGCCCCCCACGGCAGGACCAGGAACGCACCGGAACACAGCACCATACCGATAGCAAACTTGTGCGGCATTGGCATACGGTCACCCACTTTGGTGTAAACCGCAGCCAGCAGCGGGCTGGCAACCATGATCCAGAACGGGTTCAGCGCCTGGAACTGCTCAGGCTGGAAGCTGATACCCAGCAGGTCATGACCGACGTTATGAATTGCAAAGAAGTTCAGAGACGTTGGCATCTGGCTGTACAGCACGAAGAACACCACAGCTTCCATCATCAGCAGGAAAGCCACGATCATTTTGCGGCGTGCAATGCCTTTCATCGCGAACGTTTCTTTCGCAAAAACAATGATGATGCCGACAGAAACCACACCCAGAACCATACGTGCGATGGTTTGGTTATGCAGCAACCAGCTTGAAATGAACACCAGCGCGACAACACCCACCAGCACCATCAACAGTTTCTGGAACTGTAAAGGTTCGAAATCCGGTTTTGAACCCTGACGTTTTACCCATTTGCGGCAGAACAGGAAGTTCACGATAGTGATAAGCATCCCGACCACGCTCAGAGAAAACGCCACGCTCCAGCCGTATTTGGCTGCCAGCCAAGGCGTTGCCAGCATTGAGAAGAATGAACCAATGTTGACGGACATGTAATACATGGTGAATGCGCCATCAAGACGCGGGTCATCTTTTGCATAGCAGGTAGAAAGCAATGAGGATGGATTTGCTTTAAACAAGCCGCTGCCGACGGCGATGGTCGCCATACCCAGATAAACCCAGAACACTTCGTGGCCGGAATAGGCAACGAATGAATAACCTAACGCCAGAACAATCGCGCCCAGCACGATCACGCGTTTTGAACCGAGCACTTTATCGCCCAACCAGCCGCCGATGGCCACGAAGCCGTAGACCAGCGCACTGAATGACGAGAACAGGGTAATGGAGTCAGCTTCACTCAGGCCAAGCATTTTGACCAGGTAAACCGCCATGATCCCTTGCAGGCCGTAGTAACCGAAACGTTCCCACAGTTCGATGGAGAAGATCAGATAAAACGCTTTAGGTTGTTTGAAGGCGTTCAGACTCACGCTTTCATTGTTTGGTGTTTTGTTTGCAGTTGACACTCGTACCTCTGTTTATTCCTTCCGGCCGTATGGCGGAAACGCATAAGTGGCGCGAAATAAGCACCCTTTGCATTGTTATAAGATGGGGATGACGGCAGGTAATGTTCACTATCTACGTAAATGAGGCAAGGAGTTTGACATATTCCGTTACATATAACTTATCCGACCTGATTAAACTGTGTTCGAAATGTTATGCAGAATTAACGTTTATGTTTTTGAAATAGGCAACGCGAATATGTTGTATGAATATTCATCTTCAAAGGCATATAAGTTTAATTTTTCCATCGATATCAATGATGGTTTAAATCACTCATTCATCGTGAATAAACAGTGAATAAACCCGGTTAATTTGCAGTTTGTGGCATTTTATTCATTCTTAGTGCGTTCAAAAATCAGCGTTTAAAACGACAACAGGGGGAATGTGATCTACTTCTCGTTTTAACACTAAATTTCCGATTGAAAATAAGATTAGTACGACTTAGGGAGGTTAAACGGCGAGGGTGTTTACATTTGATGTCTCAGGCAGGGGGAAATCCTGCCGGAGTTGACGAATAAAGCATCACTAGGAAAGCGGGTGATTTAGCCGATCATTTGCTCAGCGTATCGCCAAGCGTCTGAATCAGTCGATTCGACCAGCTGAACAGCGCCGTGGTCAGCAATATATCCAGAGATTGTGTTGCGGTATAGCCGGCGTCAGACAAACCGTGCAGCAGACGCGCATCGAAACGTTCCGGTGTACGGGTCAGCGCAATGACACTTTCCAGCAATGCTGCTTCTGCACTGCCCGCCTGTTGTTGTGACACCGCATCCACAATGTCATCACGGTGAGTCGCCTCAAACAACTGTTCGATTAATTCCGGCTTGCCTTCGGCTTCCAGATACAAACGCCCGTGTATGCCCGCGCAGTACAGGCACCCGTTCAGCTCTGACGTAGCCACAGCGGCCAGTTCGCGCCAGGCTGCTTTCGGACGTTCGCCCGCCTGCATGATGTTATTGAACACCGCCGAGAATTCGCTCAGTGCATCGGCATTGTGAACCAGCAGCGTGTAAAACGAAGAGGAGCGCGCATCGGGTGCAATCAGATCCAGCACATCCTGCTGATGCTGGCTGGCGCTTTCAGGCGCGACTTCCGGCAGCCGTGATGTCCATTGCAACATCGCCAGTGAAAAGCCCTTTTGCTCACAACCTTCAGGGGAAGGGAAACCCGGCAAAACGGCGGCTGCGCGGCCGCGTAACCCGTTTAAAATAGCCAGCACTCTCGCCTGATAACTTACAAAACCGATCAGTTGCGTAAAGGTGACAATATCCTGCGTGCTCAGGCCAATATCATTGAGCTGTTTCAGCATTGGCGCGGTGATTAACGTCGGCTGGGTGGCAAGTAATCGCGCGAACTGGGTGATGTGAGTCTGGCGGATGTTACTTTCACGAGAGGCGTCCGGGCTGGAGAGCGGGGCGAGGCGGGCGGCGTAATGGCTACAAAGTGGCTGTACGCCGCTGACCTGTGCCACGGTGAGCGCACTGCTCAGGCGGTCATATAATGAAAGCGTTTCAGTGCGCGACACGCGCAGGCTGTGCGGAAAAAGCACATCGTAACACGCTCGTGAGGCGTTCAGCAGCCCCTGACGTTCGTTGATCAAGGCGCGCAGCGTAGGGTCCAGTTGTGCATCCAGCCCAAGCAAGAAGCGATCCTGAGCCAACGCAGCATGCGGATCGAGCGGCAGATAACCCTGCTGGCTGCATTGTGTCTCGTGATACCAGCCGCTGTGCGCGGCCTTGCGTTGTTGTTCCATGATCGGGTCCTTTGCATCAGGCAAATTAACAGACCCTATCGTTGCCTATCCTGGTGTCGAGATAAAATAATGTTAAGCGATAAATCATAGCGAAAAGGAATAGATAAACGCAGAAATGCCAGCTAAATCTATTTATGACGAATATTTGTACCGCAATGGCTAAAAAAAACGGCATCAGATACCTGACACCGTTTTTTCACAAACACGCCTGATGAGATTTATCAGCGTCCGTTTCCGTCACGCCGCCAGGCGTCGGCGGTCAGCGCTTCACCAAAGTGGCTGGAAATCAGTCGCTTTGTGAGATCGTGCAGCGGTGCTGCCAGCACTTCCGCGGTATTACCACGCTCAACCACTTCCCCTTCATGCATCACCAACACCTGATCGCTGATGTGTTTCATCATGCCGAGATGCTGTGTCACGTAGATATACGAGATCCCCTGTTTTTCCTGTAATTCGAGCATCATGTTGATGACTTGAGATCGCATCGACATATCAAGCGATGCCAGGGCTTCATCGGCCACAATGACTTTAGGTTGCAGGATCAACGCGCGGGCGAGGGCGACGCTCTGCTTTTGCCCGGAGGCCAGCATATGCGGATAATAGTTAGCGTGGTCTGGCAGCATCCCCACCAGACGTAACGTCTGGTTAATGCGCTGCTCCCGTTGCTGGGCATCCATTTCGCTGTTCAGGCGAAGCGGGGCTTCAAGTAACTGGCCGATACGCTGACGCGGATTGAGTGACGTGCTCGGATCCTGAAAAATCATGCGGATTTGCTGGCTGCGAAAACGGTAGTCACGAAATGCCAGAGGATGATCGTCAATCAGAATCTCACCGCCGCTCGGTTCCACCATGCCGGAAAGCATTTTCGCCAGCGTCGATTTACCCGAGCCGTTTTCACCGATAATCGCCAGCGTCTGTTTTTCCCGCAGTGTAAAGCTGACAGGTTTTACCGCCTCAAGATTCATTTTTCTGAACAGCCCGGTGCGATAGCGGAACGTTTTGCTCAGGTTACGCACTTCGAGGAAAGTTTCGGCCATTATTGCTCCTCCATGTTCAGCGGGAAGTGGCACGCATAAGCATGGGTTTTCGCCAGGCGCAGACGGGGAGTTTCAATGCATTTTTTCTGTGCATAAGGGCAGCGCGGCCCCAGACGGCATCCGATGGGCAGATGCTCAAGCGAAGGGATCGCGCCGGGCAGGGTATTCAGACGACTTTTGTGGGGCAGCGAGCGACCAAAGTCAGGCATCGCGCGGATCAGCGCCTGCGTATAAGGGTGGTGAGGTGTTGCCAGCAGATCTTCGCAGGTGGCGCTTTCGACGGTCTGCCCGCAGTAAAGCACGTTAATGCGGTTTGCCCATTTGCTCATCATTTGCAGGTCATGGCTTATCAGCAAAATGGTGGTGTTATTGTTCTGATTCAGCCGCGCCAGCAGGCGGAAAATCTGTGCCTGCGTGGTCGGCTCCATGGCATTGGTCGGCTCATCGGCAATCAGCAAACGTGGCTGATTCGCCAGCGCAATAGCAATCATCACTTTCTGGCATTCACCCTCAGTCAGTTCATAAGGATAACTGGCCATGATGTCTTTATGATCTTTGATGCCGACGCGATGCAGCAGCTCGATGGCCCGGTATTTACGCCAGCGAAAACGCTGATACCAGCGGCCTTTATAGGTCCAGCCGGGGATCGCCTGAATCAGCTGGCGTCCGATATTCTCGGAAGGGTCCAGACAGGACTGCGGCTCCTGAAAAATCATCGAGACGTTTTGCCCCACCAGCTTGCGGCGTTCGCGCGGTGTCAGTTGCAACAGATCGATATCGTCAAAGCGCATCCGGTCAGCCGTTACCCGCCAGTTATCTTTGGTCACGCCACAGATGGCTTTGGCGATCAGGCTTTTGCCAGAACCCGATTCTCCCACCAGGCCGCGGATTTCCCCGGCGCTGAGCGTCATGCTGACGCGGTCGACGGCTTTAACCGGCCCTTCTGAGGTCATAAATTCGATGGTCAGATTGCGGATATCAAGTAATGGCATTATTCCACTCCCGCATTGATCGCCCGACGCACACCGTCACCCAGCAGGTTAATCAGCAATACGCTGATAAGAATAGCGGCCCCCGGCAGCATCACTGTCCACGGCGCGACGTACACCAGTTCGAGCGAATCACCGAGCATAGCGCCCCATTCCGGCGAAGGCAGCTGCGCGCCCAAATCGAGAAAACCGAGCGCGGCGATATCCAGAATTGCCATCGACAGCGCGCGGGTAAACTCGGTTGCCAGTACGGCCACAATGTTGGGCAGCACCGCGTAACGCAGAATTTGCCAGGTCGAGGCACCGTCGAGGCGCACGGCGACAACGTACTCTTTCTCCAGCTCATCATGCACCGCGCTGTAAATGGTGCGGGAAATACGCGGCAACAATGCCAGCCAAACGGCCAGCATTGCGTGCTCGAGTTTAGGGCCGATAAAAGCCACCACAACAATCGCCAGCAATAAAGAAGGAATGGATAAAAGTGTGTCGAGAATATGGTTAAGAATGGCGGATTTCAGCCCGCGGGAGATCCCCGCCAGAACACCGATAATCACGCCGCACAGAGAGGCCGCCAGCGTAATCACCAGCGCACCGCCGATGGTCGGTGCCGCCCCGGTGAGGATGCGGCTCAGTAAATCGCGCCCCAGATCATCTGTGCCGAGGAAGAAAGAGACATTGCCGTAGCGTGACCAGGATGGCGGCAGTAACTGATACCCTAAAAATTGCTGATCCAGCGCGTAAGGAGCCAGAAAGTGCCCGAAAACACACAGGAACAGCAACCCGATAACGCCATAGAAACCAATCATCGACAATGTGTCGCGATAGAAAATTCCCCACGTGTGACGCAGCGGGCTGGGTACCTGTTTTTCGCGGTATACGTTATCGAAGGGCATACCATTCCTTATGTTTCAATGGATTCATCAGCGCACCCAGAATGTCTGAGAACACGTTAACCACAATGACCAGCGATCCGACCACCATCACGCCGGCGGAGATCGCCGCGTAATCCTGCTGGCGGATGGCGTTAATCAGCCAGCGCCCGATGCCCGGCCAGTTAAAGACCACTTCGGTGATCATCGCCAGCGTCAGCATGGTGGAGAATTGTAAACCGAGTTTGGGAATGATCGGCGGCAATGCATTGTGCAGCACATGGCGGCGGATAATCGTGAAGCGTGATAATCCCCGCGTCGCGGCGGCTTTCACATAGTTTTTTGTCAGGATCTCGTCGGTTGAAATCCGCATCAGACGGACCACTTCTGTGGTGGGCGCCACCGCCAGCGCGGCGATCGGTAAAACCATATGACGAATGGCACTGACAATCATTTCATGACGATACGGAGAATCAGACAGCCAGGCGTCGATAAGCGTCAGGCCGGTGACGGTTTTCAACTCATATAACAGATCCAGCCGTCCGGACACTGGCAGCCAGCCAAGCTGTAGCGAGAAGAACAGCATCAGCAACACGGCCAGCCAGAATACGGGGATGGAGAAGCCGAGCAGGGCGAGACTGCTGATCGCGATGTCCGGCCATTTTCCGCGCATTACGCCTGCGAGAATGCCGAACGGAATGCCAACCAGCAGTGCCAGGGCAAAGGCCAGCACACAAAGTTCCATGGTCGCCGGGAACACTGCTCTGAGCTGGTAGCGGATGCTTTCACCATTAATGCTGGAAACGCCAAAGTCCAGCTGGCATAAGCTGGTGAAGTAAAAATGGTAGGCATCCCATAATGACGCCCCGCGCAGCGGTGCGTTTGGGGTGAAATAGCTCAGGCTGAAGGCCACCAGACTGAGAAAAAACAGCGTAACCAGCAGCAAAAGAACGCGACGTAACGTGAAGATGATCATGGTGCTTTCCTTCCTTCGTCATCGCGAAAGACACCGGCAAACGACGAGTTGCCGAACGGGCTCAAAACCAGCCCTTTGATGTCATAACGGTAAGCCTGAAGGCGCAGGGAAGAGGCCAGCGGCAGCACCGGGAGTTGCTGCTCAAGAATTTTTTGCGCCTGCTGATAAAACTCAATGCGTTGCGAAAGCTGCTGGGAAAGCAGGCCCTGACGCAGCAGTTCATCAAACGCCGGGTCACACCAGTGAGCATAGTTGGTCTGTGAAGGGATCGCCGCACAGCTGAGCATCGGCCTGAAGAAACTGTCGGGGTCATTACTGTCGGTGGACCAGCCGGTCAGGGTCAGATCGTGATTCATCTCCATCAGCTTGGCTTCCTGAAAACGTCCCTCGACCGGCACGATGATCACTCTAATCCCCACCTGTGCAAGGTCTGCCTGTAACAGTTCGGCGGTTTTAAGCGGGCTCGGGTTAAACGACTGCGAGGCGGTCGGCACCCATAAATGCAGGGTCAGCTTTTCCTGCCCTAAATCTTTGAGGATTTTCTGCGCTTTCTTCGGATTGTATTCCGTCACCTGCGCGTTGCTGTCATACGCCCACGACGCGCGCGGCAAAATAGAGGCAGCGGTTTCCGCTGTGCCGTAATAGATCGACTGCATCAGGCGTTGATTGTTAATAGATAACGCAACCGCCTGGCGGATCCGCGGATCGTTAAGCGGTGCTTTATTCGTATTGAAGGCCAGATACGCCACGTTCATACCGGGGCGCAGCGACAGGCGCAAACGCGGATCTTCACGCAGAATCGACAACTGGCTGGCGGCAGGATAGGCCAGCACGTCGCATTCACCGGTCAGGAGTTTGGATAAACGCCCGGTGCCGCCAACGCCCATATCGATCACCACCTGCGCCATGCGCGGTTTACCTTTCCAGTATTGCCCGTTACGCATCAGACGCACGTACTGTCCGGTACGGTATTCACCGAGCTGGAACGGACCGGTGCCCACCGGCTGGCGGTCGATCTCTTCTTCATTGCCTGCTTTTTGCAGACTGGCCGCATATTCCGCAGAGAGTACCGGCGCGTAGTGCGTCGCCAGGTGCCAGAGGAAAGAGGCGTCCGGATTGTTCAGGCGAAACTCAACCGTTGAGTCGTCAATTTTTTTGATGCTTTTGATGGTTTTGGCGAATTGCAGGCTGTCGAAGTAGGGATAATCTTCACCGTTGACGCCGTGATAGTGATTGTTCGGATCAATGATGCGCTGGAAGCTGAAGACCACGTCATCGGCATTCATTTTGCGGGAAGGCGCGAACCAGCCTGTCTGCTGGAAAGGCACGTCTTTACGCAGATGGAAGCGGTACGTCGCGCCGCCGTCAAGAACTTCCCAGCTCTGCGCCAGCTCAGGGATAAGACGATAGGTGTAGGGGTCAACATCCAGCAGGCGGTCATACAATTGTGCTGCGAGCGTATCAATGATCAGCCCGCTGCTGGCTTTCTGCGGGTTGAACGTATTGATCATGCCGTTGACACAATAGACAAAGCCACTCTGGCGAATATCTTTCACCGGCGCAGTGATGACCGGCGCGCTGGCGGGTGTTGGGGCAGTCTCAGCAAACACTGCTGTGGACAAACCGCTCAGTAAAAGCATCCACAAGGTTAGACGACGCATAAAGGCTTCAAAGTTAAGGTGCAATGCCTTAAGTGTACCGTACTCTGCGAGGTACCCCAATCCATTGCGCGAAACACCGCGTATTCCTGCGGCACATCGCGCAAATTTTATGCGGATAAAAATAAAACCCTTGAAGCTGGACTGATATTGTTATGTTATAATATAACAATAATCGCAGGCGAAGTATTCCTGCACTCTCCTTCGATAAGAGGTTAACGATGTCCTTACTTCCCGTTACCGTGCTGTCCGGTTTTCTTGGCGCGGGCAAAACCACCGTACTTAATCACATTCTTAATAACCGGCAGGGCATGCGCGTGGCGGTGATCGTCAACGACATGAGCGAAGTGAATATCGATGCCGCGCTGGTCGCCAACGAAATTACTCTCGACCGCCAGCAGGAAAAACTGGTGGAAATGAGCAATGGCTGCATCTGCTGCACGCTGCGCGAAGATCTGCTGATTTCGGTGCGCGAACTGGCGCAGGCGGGGCGGTTTGACTATCTGCTGATTGAGTCGAGCGGTATCTCGGAGCCGCTGCCGGTAGCGGAAACCTTCACTTTTGAAGATGAAAACGGCGAAAGTTTGTCGCAGTTTGCCCGGCTGGATACGCTGGTCACCGTGGTCGATGGCGTCAATTTTATGCAGCAATATCAGGAAGCGCGCAGCGTGCAGGAGGCAGGCGAAAGTCTGGGTGAGGAGGATAACCGCAGCGTGACCGATTTGCTGATCGACCAGATAGAGTTTTGCGACGTTCTGCTGGTGAGTAAAACCGACATGCTCGACAGTCAGCAGCAGCGGGAAGTTATCGCGTTGCTGAAAAGCCTCAATCCGGACGCGCACATACTTCCGGTTTCGCCAGGCAGTCTGCCGCTGGAAAGCGTGCTCAATACGGGGCGTTTCGATTTCGCTAAAGCGCAGCGGGCACCCGGCTGGCTGAAAGAGCTGCGTGGCGAGCACACGCCGGAGACTGAGGAATACGGTATCAGCAGCTTTGTTTACAGCGCCCGCAGGCCGTTTGATCCGGATAAGTTTTACCGCGTGGTGCACGGCGACTGGGGCGGTGGCAATCTGCTGCGTTCAAAAGGCTTTTTCTGGCTGGCGACGCGGCCACGATTCGCCGGGCAGTGGAGTCAGGCGGGGGGAATTGCCCACTACGGCATGGCGGGTATTTTCTGGCGCGCCCTGCCGGAAAGCGACTGGCCGCAGGATGAGGAAACGCGCGAACAGATCATGGAGAAATGGGTGGAACCGTTCGGCGACATGCGCCAGGAGCTGGTGTTTATTGGTCAGTATCTCGATAAGGCGGAGATTATCCGCCAGCTGGATGCGTGCCTGTTAAGTGAAGAACAGATGGCAGAGGGCATCGATAACTGGATGGCAATGGCCGATCCGTTCCCTGAATGGTAATCCTTAAGGAGGTTAAGGTTGTTCAATAAGTAGCCATAATGACGTTGTGGTAATGAGAAAAATTCTCAACAAAGTGCTTTACAGACGATACTGAGAACCATTATCATTCTTTTCACCGGACGAGAGGTGTCCCGCCAGGGGCGTTAATCGCGAGGTACGACATTGCTCACATTGCTTCCAGAATGACTTAGCCAGCTCGGGTGCTGGCTTTTTTTTGTCTGAAATTCAGTCACTTTCCTGCGCATTTACCTGTATTTCATGCTTCTTCAACATGCCGCGTAACTGATGATAAGTGACGTTCAGTAATTCAGCCGCCTTGCGCTGGTTGAAACGTGCCTGCCGCAGTGCCTGCTCGATCAGATTTTTTTCCTGACCGGTCACCCATTGTTTTAAATCCAGCGGTAAGGCCGGCAGCGCCGGGTTATCAGCGGGCGTCTCCGGTTTTTCCGTAGCGGTGCGTTGTGCGAAAGGATTGAGAATAATGTTGTCGAGCGGAAACTCGCTGGTGCCGTGGCGGTACATCGAGCGTTCGACGACGTTTTTAAGCTCACGGATATTTCCCGGCCAGCGATAACGCATCAGCGTGTCATGCGCATGTTCAGTGAAACCGGGAAACAACGGCAGTGAGAGTTCGCGGCACATCTGAATGGCAAAATGTTCGGCCAGTAACATGATGTCCTGCTGGCGCTCACGCAGCGGCGGCAACTGAACCACGTCGAAAGCCAGACGGTCGAGCAGGTCGGCGCGGAATTTTCCTGCTTCAGCCAGCGCAGGTAAATCATCATTCGTTGCGCACACCAGCCGCACATCCACTTGCAACGGCTGGCTGCCGCCGACGCGCTCCAGATGGCCGTATTCAATCACGCGCAGCAGTTTTTCCTGCACCAGCATCGGCGCGGTCGCCAGCTCATCGAGGAACAGCGTTCCGCCGTCGGCGCGCTCAAAGCGGCCCAGATGGCGTTTCTGCGCGCCGGTAAATGCCCCAGCCTCGTGGCCGAACAACTCGGAATCCAGCAGGTTTTCATTCAGTGCCGCACAGTTAAGAGAAATAAACGGCCCCTGCCAGCGCGGGGACAGATAATGCAGACGATGCGCGATCAGTTCTTTACCGCTGCCGCGTTCGCCGGTGACCAGAACCGGTTTGTTCAGCTTTGCCAGTTGTGACACCTGTTCCAGCACTTCGATGAAGGCGTTGGCTTCGCCAAGTAAATTGTCTGTGTTATCCGTCATTTGGTCTTCCTTGCGTGGTGAAACACACTAACACTTAGTGAAAATCATCATTTTGAAAAATAAGCATAGCAGAGTCGTCATTAAAAAATTCAATTTATTCATGAAGATAAAGATTTTAAAAAGTTGGCACGGATCCTGATATAGGTTTATCGCCGCAGCTGAAAAATTTCCTGCGGATTTGACCGGTAATCATTTGGCCGGAAACCAAACAGAATCAAAGAGGAATTTCGATTATGGGTATTTTTTCTCGCTTCGCTGACATCATTAACGCCAACATCAACACGCTGCTGGATAAAGCAGAAGACCCGCAAAAACTGGTTCGTCTGATGATTCAGGAAATGGAAGACACGCTGGTTGAGTTACGTTCGACCTCCGCCCGTGCGCTGGCAGAAAAGAAACAGCTGATCCGCCGCATCGATCAGGGCGAGTCTCAGCAGGCCGAATGGCAGGACAAAGCCGAGCTGGCGCTGCGTAAAGGAAAAGACGATCTGGCGCGTGCTGCGCTGATTGAAAAACAGAAACTCTCCGATCTGGTCATTGTGCTGAAAAACGAAGTGACCGTCGTGGAAGAAACGCTGGATCGCATGAAGTCAGAAATTGGCGAGCTGGAAAGCAAACTGACCGAAACCCGTGCCCGTCAGCAGGCGCTGACTCTGCGCCATCAGGCCGCGTCATCTTCCCGTGACGTTCGCCGTCAGCTGGACAGCGGTAAAATTGATGAAGCGATGGCGCGTTTTGAGCAGTTTGAACGCCGCATCGATCACATGGAAGCCGAGGCTGAAACGGTCGGTATTGGCAAAAAGAAATCGCTGGATCAGGAATTCGCCGAACTGAAAGCCGACGATGAAATCAGCGCACAGATCGCTGCCCTGAAAGCTAAAATGAACGGTAGCCAGGACGCATAATTGCGCATTGCACCGTTGATGAACCTGCCTGCGGGCGGGTTCACACTGCAGGACAAACGCCTTAACCGGCACAAAAAAGACTCATAAGGAGAGACAATGAGCTTCCTGTTTTTAGCTATTCCGCTGACCATTTTCGTTTTATTCGTGGCGCCCGTGTGGTTGTGGCTTCACTACAGCAATCGCCAGCAAAATGGCACTCAGCTCAGTCAGCATGAGATGCAAAATCTCTCCAGCCTGACGCAAGATGCGCAGCGCATGCGTGAACGTATTCAGGCGCTGGAAGAAATTCTGGATTCCGAACATCCGGGCTGGAGGCAATCATAATGACGAGCCGAATGTCAGAACGAAAACTCTACCGCGTACCGGAAGAGGGCGTGATAAAAGGCGTCCTTGCCGGTCTGGCGCACTACCTGGGCGTACCGGTAAAACTGCTGCGGATCATGGCGGTGCTGTCGATTTTCTTCGGCCTGTTTATGTTCACCGTGGTGGCTTACATCATTCTCAGTTACGTGCTGGATCCGGTACCCGCCAGTGAGTTCGACGGTGAAGCGGCACCCTCGCCACGGACGTTGCTGCAGGAGGCCGATCGTGAGCTGAAAGCCAGCGAACAGCGCTTGCGTCAGGTTGAACGCTACGTCACCTCGGAAACCTTCGGCGTACGCAGCCGTTTCCGTCAGCTGTAAAGAACGCTTCTGGCCGCCGGACGTCGCGCCGGTTGCCACCTCCTTTTCACGTCCCCGCTTAAGGAATCTTTATGACCCGTTATCTGCATTCCTCGCTGCCGGGTAAAAGCAGCCTGTTGAAGAAAATTTTCGGCGTGATCGTGACGCTGGCGCTGACTTTTGGCCCTGCCGGGCTGGCGGCGCGCGTGCTGGGCGTGGTAGCAAAAGGACCCGTTCGTTACGTTTTAGCACTATTATTAGAACCGTTATTCAAACGTATTTTGACCGCGCTGTTTGGGCGCTACGCCAGGGAGAGCAATGAAAAGACTACAAAACGAGTTTAATTCACTGATCAATCGCGGCATGGACAGGCATCTGCGGCTGGCCGTCACCGGTTTAAGCCGCAGCGGAAAAACCGCATTTATTACCGCCTTCGTTAACCAGCTTTTACACATGCACAGCGGCGCACGTTTACCGCTGTTTTCGGCTGCCCGCGAGGAGCGACTGCTGGGCGTGAAACGCGTACCCCAGCGGGATCTGGGCGTCTCGCGTTTTGCCTATGATGAAGGGCTGGCGTCGCTTTTCGGCACGCCGCCTGCATGGCCAACGCCAACCCGTGGCGTCAGCGAAATCCGCCTCGCACTGCGTTACCGCTCCAACGACTCCCTGCTGCGTCACTTCAAAGATACCTCCACGTTATATCTGGAAATTGTCGATTATCCCGGTGAATGGCTGCTGGATTTACCGATGCTCGAGCAACAGTATCTCGACTGGTCACGCCAGATGGCGGGGCTGTTACAGGGCGATCGCGCAGAATGGGCGAAGCCGTGGCTGACGCTGTGCGAACAATGCGATCCGCTGGCGCCGGCGGATGAAAATCTGCTGGGCGCGATTGCACAGGCGTATACCGACTATCTGGTGCGCTGCAAAACCGAAGGTTTGCACTTTATTCAGCCGGGGCGTTTTGTTCTGCCGGGCGATATGGCCGGTGCGCCCGCACTGCAATTTTTCCCGTGGCCTGAACTGAACCGCTATACCGACGCGCAACTGGCGCAGGCAGATAAAAACAGTAATCTCGGCATGCTGCGCGCGCGGTTCGACTACTACTGTCAGCACATCGTGAAAGGCTTCTATAAAGATCACTTTGTGAAATTTGACCGCCAGATTGTGCTGGTCGATTGCCTGCAACCGCTCAACAGCGGGCCGCAGGCGTTCAATGACATGCGTCTCGCGCTGACTCAGCTGATGCAAAGTTTCCACTACGGTAAACGCACGCTGTTCCGCCGCCTGTTTAATCCCTGCATCGATAAACTGATGTTCGCCGCCACCAAAGCCGATCACATTACCGGCGATCAGCACGCCAATCTGGTGTCGCTGTTACAGCAACTGGTGCAGGAAGCGTGGCAGAACGCGGCGTTCGAAGGCATCAGCATGGATTGCGCCGGACTGGCTTCTGTTCAGGCGACGGAAACCGGCCTGGTGGAATATCAGGGGCAAAGTTTGCCTGCGCTGAAAGGTCACCGTTTGCAGGACGGCGCGCCGCTGACCGTGTTCCCCGGCGAAGTCCCGGCGCGCCTGCCGGGGCACGCGTTCTGGCAAAAACAAGGTTTCCATTTTGACGAGTTTCGTCCGCGCGAAATGAGCGTGGATCAGCCGTTGCCGCACATCCGTCTGGATGCGGTGATGGAGTTTTTACTGGGAGATAAAATGCGATGAGCGAACCTTTAAAACCGCGTATCGATTTTGAAACGGAATTAAAAGCCCCGGCCGAACCGGTGATCAAACCGGCGCTGGCGTTTGACGAATTCGCTTCAGAGCGCTTCATTCCGGTCACCAGCGAAACGGATGAACAACAGGAAGAGGGCGAGGCCGAAGCGGTACTCAGCCGCGCACTCAAACCGCGCCGCAGCGTGTGGAGTAAACTGGTGCGTCTGGGCGTGGCGGTGCTGGGTATCAGCGTGGTGGCGCAGGGCGTTCAATGGGTACATCAGGCCTGGATCCAGCAGGACTGGGTGGCACTCGGTGCCTGCACGGCAGGCGGGCTGATTATCCTCGCGGGTGTCGGCTCAATCGCCACCGAATGGCGGCGCTTATACCGCCTGCGGCAGCGTGCCGACGAGCGCGATAAGGCACGTGAGTTAATGCACAGTCACGGACTGGGGCAGGGGCGCGCTTTCTGCGAAAAACTGGCGGCGCAGGCGGGGCTCGATAACAGCCATCCGGCATTACAACGCTGGCAGGCGTCGCTGCATGAAACTCAGAATGATCGTGAAGTGGTCGAGCTTTACGCGCGGTTAGTTCAGCCGGTGCTCGATGCGCAGGCGCGACGTGAGATCAGCCATTCAGCGGCGGAATCGGCGCTGATGATTGCCGTCAGCCCGCTGGCGCTGGTGGATATGGCGTTTATCGCCTGGCGCAACCTGCGTCTGGTCAACCGCATCGCCGTGCTGTACGGCATCGAACTGGGTTATTACAGCCGCATCCGTTTATTCCGTCTGGTGCTGCTGAATATGGCCTTCGCCGGGGCGTCCGAACTGGTGCGCGAAGTGGGGATGGACTGGATGTCGCAGGACCTGGCGGCGCGTCTGTCTGCCCGTGCGGCGCAAGGTATCGGTGCCGGATTGCTGACCGCGCGTCTGGGCATCAAAACCATGGAGCTCTGCCGCCCGCTGCCGTGGCTGGAAGGGGATAAACCCAAACTCGGCGATTTCCGCCGTGAGCTCATCGGCAAGCTGAAAAACAGCATGGTGAAGAGCGATAAAACCAGGGCGGGTGTCTGACGTTTATTTTGTCATAAGTAAATCTGCGACAAAAAAAAGCCCCCAAATAAATGGGGGCTGGTATAACTCTGATAAACCTTTAAAGACTGTAAACTAGGTTGTCAGATAGTTCTGTGCTTTAGCAAGACCGTCGGAAATTTGTGAATACGCTTTGTTCACCGCATTACCGGTATCACTTACCGCGTCCTGACCAAAGTTTGACAAGCGGTCGGCCACTTTATTCACATCTTCCGACCAACCCGCACCATTAACCATTTCAATATCACGTTCTGTTAATTGTTTCATCTTAGGTCATCCTCTTATCTGTTAAAGCCAGTCCCCGATATTCCGGGGGCGATGAAAACATTGAGTAATGCTATGGAGATAATTTCTACGCAATGTCTTCACAGGGATTAAGCCTAGAGCACCCGGAGAAGAATTTGACTAGGAATAATCTCCTAAGTCGAATTTTAAGTTTAACTATATGTTTTTACTGTGAATTAATACTTAAGCTTATCTGATTTATTCATTTGTCGTATAAAAAATAACCGGGTGACTGAGAGATATTATTTTCACTACAGAAAGTAAATTAATATTACCGCGTGACTGTCTCCATACGGAAATACCGCCAGCGATGTTTCAGAGTAATCGCGGTGGCAGGAGGTTTTCTGGCTGCTATCTTTCAAAGATTCTGTTTTTACAGCCTGTTTTCCCGGAACAAAAAATATGCTCTTTCGCAAAGAGGTCAATGAACATCAGCAAAATCACTGGACGGGTAAAGCGTTATTACTCGCCGGCTGGCCCTTATGGATTGTGACGTCACTGACCGCTGTTTTTCTTATTTTCTTACTCATATTCCTAATCTTCACTAATTACACCCGACGGATTAATGTCAGTGGTGAAATTATCACCCAGCCGCACAGCATTAACTTATTCAGCCCCGAACAGGGCGTGATCACTGAACTGTATGTTGATACCGGTAAACCGGTTAAAAAAGGCCAGCCGCTGTATGAAATTGACGTCAGCCGGGTGACGCAGGCGGGCAACGTGAGCACCACCACGCTCGCCGCGATTAAAAAACAGCGTGAGCAAATTGATGCCATCGTCGCGCAACTTGAACGCAATAAGCAGGAGACGCTGCAAAACTTGCAACAGCAGTTAGCGCAATATGAGAAAGCCCATCAGGTTTCACAAAGCATGGTGGATTCCGCGCAGGAAGGACTGGATGCGATGAAGAAAAGCATGCAGAACTACGGCGCGTATCAGAAGAAGGGGCTGATCAATACCGATCAGCTGAATAATCAGCGCTATCTGTTTTATCAGCAACAAACGTCATTCCAGAGCCTGAACACCCAGGCGATTCAGGAAGCGTTGCAAATCACCAATCTGCGCAGCGAACTGGTGACGCGCGCCGCCGAGTTCGATAACCAGATTTCGCAGTACGGCTATCAGCGTAATGATCTTGAACGTCAGCTGGCGCAGGCTGATGCCAGAGGTTCATTGCTGATCACGGCGCCAACCTCCGGCAAAATCTCCTCGCTGAGCGTCACGCCTGGCCAGATGGTCAATGCCGGGGACAGCCTCGCGCAGCTGGTACCTGCCAGCAATTCCCCGTTCTTTCTCGTTGCCTGGTTGCCCAATGAAAGCGTGCCTTACGTGAAAGCGGGCGAGCACATCAATATTCGTTACGAAGCCTATCCGTTTGAAAAATATGGCCAGTTCCCCGGCAAGGTGGAATCGATCTCCTCTGCGCCGGTTTCGGAGCAGGAACTGAATTCCTACGCCAGCGCGCCGCGAAACGCCAGCGGCACGGTCAGCGGGCCGTATTACAAAGTGATTGTGTCACTGGATAAAAAAGCGATGGACTGGCACGGCGAGACGCTGAATTTATCCAGCGGCATGAAAGCCGAATCAACATTATTCCTGGAGAAAAGGCCGCTATATCAGTGGATGTTGTCTCCGTATTACAGCATGAAGAAAAGCGTGGTGGGGCCGATCAATGAATCTCGATAATGTACGGGAGCTGGCTGACCGCCTGCACTTTAGCTGGCGCCAGCGTGTGCCGCAGATTATCCAGACTGAAGCCGCCGAGTGCGGGCTGGCGAGTCTGGCTATGGTGTTTGGTTATCACGGCAAACACGTTGATTTACAGAGTCTGCGCCAGCGCCACGGTATTTCGTCACGCGGTGCGACGCTGCGCACGCTGATGGATATCGCGGCGGCGAATGAGATGAAATCCCGCGCGCTGAAGCTGGACATCGACGAACTTAACGCACTGAAAACGCCCTGTATTTTACACTGGGATCTCAACCATTTTGTGGTACTGGTCGGCGTTAAACAGGGCAAGGTCATTATTCACGATCCCGCATTTGGCCGCCGTTCACTGGGGCTGCGCGAAGTTTCCGAGCATTTCACCGGCGTGGCGCTCGAGCTGTGGCCTGACAATGGTTTTACCTCTGAAAAACCGCGCGTGCGTCTTAACCTGCGCAAAATGATGGGTAACGTCAGCGGGCTTATTCCGGCGCTGACCAAAATCTTCTGCTTGTCGCTGATGATTGAATCCGTCAATCTGCTGCTGCCGGTGGGGATGCAGCTGGTGATGGACCACGTGATCCCGGCGAAAGACCCGGATTTACTGACGCTGATTTGCCTCGGCCTGCTGTTCTTTATCATTTTTCGCACCGGCGTCAGCATGCTGCGCGCCTGGACCTCGCTGGTGATGAGCACGCTGATTGACGTGCAGTGGAAAGCGCGGCTGTTCGATCATCTGATGAAACTGCCGCTCGACTATTTTGAGAAGCGCAAACTCGGCGACATTCAGTCTCGCTTTACCTCGCTCGACACGCTGCGTACCACGCTGACCACCAACGTGGTGAACAGTATTATCGACGGCATTATGTCGGTGGGGCTGATAGTGATGATGGTGTTGTACGGCGGCTGGCTGATTTGGGTGATCCTCGGCTTCACGGCGGTGTACGTCATTTTCCGTCTGGCAACGTACAATGCGTATCGTCAGGTTTCGGAGGAACAAATTGTCAAAGGCGCGCGCGCCGGTTCGCATTTTATGGAAACGCTCTACGGCATCAGCACGCTGAAAGCGCTCGGTTTATCGAAAGCGCGCGCCAATTTCTGGCTGAATCTGAACATTGATAACGCCAATGCGACGGTGCGTAAAACCAAGTTTGAAATGATGTTTACCGGCGGTAATACGCTGATTGCCACGCTGGATCAGGTGGCGCTGCTGTGGCTGGGCGCCACGCAGGTGATCGACGGCCATATGACGCTCGGCATGTTTGTGGCGTTCAACACCTATCGCGGGCAGTTTTCAGAACGTGCGGCCAATCTGCTGAATATGATGTTACAGCTGAAAATGCTGTCGCTGCACCGTGACCGCATCGCGGATATCGCGCTGACCGACACCGAAAAATCGCTGCCGGAACGTGAGTTGTTGCGGGCGGGTGAGGCGGCGTCGCTGGATGTGCGCGATCTGGTGTTTCAGTACGATGGCCTGACCGCGCCGCTGATTAACGGGCTGAATCTGTCGGTGGCAGCGGGGGAGAGTGTGGCGATCACCGGGCCGTCCGGGCAGGGCAAAACCACGCTGATGAAAATCATGACCGGTTTACTGACGCCAACCGAAGGCCGCATTCTGATCAACGGCATGGACATCACCACCGCCGGTCTGAACAATTACCGCAGCTGCATCGCCTGTGTGTTACAGGATGATACGCTGTTCGCCGGATCCATCGCCGAGAACATCGCCAGTTTTGACGAGCAGAAAGACGAGGCGCGCATCATCGATTGCGCCCGCCGTTGCAATATCCATGATGATATTGAACGCATGCCGATGGGCTATGAAACGCTGATAAGCGAACTGGGCGGCAGCCTGTCCGGCGGTCAGAAACAGCGTGTGCTGATTGCACGTGCGCTTTACCGCCGTCCGGCCATTCTGTTCCTCGATGAGGCCACCAGCCATCTGGATCTGGACAACGAAATGCGCATTAATCAGGCCATCAGCGAACTGGATATCACGCGGATATTTATCGCGCACCGGCCTTCGACCATTGCCTCCGCCGATCGCGAAATCAGGCTGGGGTAGTGTGCGTCAGGCGATCCCTCATCCGGGATCGCCTTGCCAAAAATGCGGCCTCTGTTACATCTCCTCACGGAAAGTTCATCATTTGTTTAAAAGTTATTATAAAATGCGGGCTTCATCGTCTGACGGCGCTGCAATGCCTCCTGCCGTCTGAACTGTCTGCGCTCCTGTTTTTAAAAATTTCAGCGCAACAGATTAATTTTTAGGAGTTTTCATGTCGAATCAGTTCCCGAGCTCACGCCTTCGCCGCCTGAGACAGTCCGAATCCCTGCGTACACTTTTTCAGGAAACTGAATTTAGCGTCAACGATTTGGTGCTGCCGATTTTCGTAGAGGAAGAGTCTTCTGAATACGTACCTATCGAAGCCATGCCCGGTGTGCAACGTATCCCCGAATCCCGTCTGGCGTTTGAAATTGAACGTTATGCCCGCGCCGGTATCCGCTCCGTCATGACCTTCGGGATTTCGCATCATATGGATGCCACCGGCAGCGATACCTGGAACGAAAACGGTCTGGTTGCCCGTATGGCGCGCATCTGCAAAGACACCGTGCCTGAAATGATCGTCATGTCTGACACCTGCTTCTGCGAATACACTTCGCACGGCCACTGTGGCGTCCTGCACGATCACGGCGTAGATAACGATGCGACGCTGAAAAACCTCGGCAGACAAGCCGTGGTGGCCGCCGCCGCTGGCGCAGATTTCATCGCGCCTTCCGCTGCACAGGATGGTCAGGTACAGGCTATCCGCAGCGCTCTGGACGAAGCCGGCTTCATCGACACCTCGATCATGGCGTACTCCACCAAATTCGCGTCTTCGCTCTACGGACCTTTCCGTGAAGCGGGCGGCAGCGTGCTGAAAGGCAACCGTAAACAATATCAGATGAACCCGATGAACCGCCGCGAAGCGGTGCGCGAATCCCTGCTCGATGAACAGGAAGGCGCCGACGCGCTGATGGTGAAACCTGCCGGTGCCTATCTCGATATTATCCGCGACATCCGCGAAGCCTCCCGTCTGCCACTGGCGGCGTATCAGGTCAGCGGCGAATACGCGATGATCAAATTCGCGGCGCAGGCCGGTGCCATCGACGAGCGTGCCGTGGTGCGTGAAAGCCTGGGTGCGATCAAACGTGCAGGCGCAGACATTATCCTGACGTATTTCGCCATGGATATTGCCGAAAACGGGCTGTAATTTCTGCACATGCTGCAAACGAAAACCGGGCAAAGGCCCGGTTTTTTTATGGCAGCGCGGCGGAATGAAGTTCACAAAGAAGCGTCTGCCTCCTGCTTGCAGCGTTCGCGCTAAATGAACGTGACGAACAACATGGTGTATCAATCAACCTGCATCAGCTCAGAGGATGAAAATGATATGACTTCATGTAGAGGCGGTGGGTAACGTTACCGGCATCTGCCAGTGGAATAAAGCCAGCACCTTCATAGAAGCTGAATGCTGACTGAGGCGCGTTAGTATTGATAAAATCAAACCAGCGCTCAGAACCTTCCAGTATTGTTTTGAGCAGAGTGATACCAGCCCGCATTCTTCTCCACTCGATTCCTACATAGAGATGACGGAGTCGTCCGGCCCGGACTGAAGGCATGTAAGGATCTTGGTTTAATCCACATACGGCAATCAGTAAGCCGTCAGCGTAAAAACCTAACAAATTCTCACCGGGTTTATCAAAGCGGTTCTGCCCGTTGAGCCAGTTTTCTTCAAGTCTGCGTAGCATGTTAAATCCAGCAGCCATGCTCTCCTCTTTTAACGCCAAAAAACCGTTGTTATCCGGAGTGATTTTCGCGATAAGAATATTCATGCGTCTCTCTTTGTATTCAGCGCGGATAATCCAGACCCTCTCAGGTCCTGGTTGCTGCAAACTGGCGGCCTTGTGTTTGTTGCCCTGGTTACGTTTAAATCATTTTAGCGAAGCGCCGCAAAATAATTAAAGTAATGAGCGCGACTGTCAAAATTTAACGAGGAGGAACGCCATGTTGCTGGAAAAGCTTACATCGCTCGAATGCACCCTTCACGGTGCCAAAAGGAACGATCGGAAATGGCTTGAACAGATACTTCACCCTGAGTTCACGGAAATCACACGATCAGGTGTAAGGGTGAGTCGGCAGGAGACGATAGATTCTCTTATCGCCGAAGAAGGTGCCCCGGCTATTCACAGCAGCGACTTCCGGCTCATCAGCATCAGGGATGATTTTGCCATATTGCATTACCGGACAATTCATCCGGAGGGTACCAGGGCTTCCCTTCGTTCTTCGTGTTGGGAGTGTTCTGATAGCAGTCATTGGAGGCTGGTTTTTCATCAGGGAACCCCGGAGGCTGGGAGCCTGGGGTAGGGAAAGACGGAGGGCTGCTCCTCGTATAAGCTGACTGTTCAGGTACGCATGTGTGTTTCGTGCCAGGAACGGACTTTGCAAACGCTGTAGTTTCTCACCGATGTGGCGCTGACCACCTCATGTAACGTACTATTTACTTATGTTTTATATGCATTAATTCAATGGATTACGATAAATCTATTGAAATTTATTTACATTGAAGCTAGCTTAGCGAATCGTGAGGTAAGGTTATGAATGAGACTAATACGTTTACTTATTGATACGGCTTCATTTGGTTCATACTTCATTAGTGAAAAAATCATGCAAGGTTATTTCACTTCTTTAGTTTTGTGACACTTTACCTATCCGAATGCAAAGGTTAAGACTAATGGAAGAATATAAAAAAACTTGTGAGGATGAGCTTGATTGGGTAGTTGTGAATCAACTCCATGAAGCGACACTTCAAATGAGTAAGAGTTGTTTTGAGCTCAAAAAGATATGCGTAGGACTTATCGGTGCAACTTTGGCGATATTAGCAAAACTAACCGATGGTAAACTTGATCATTCTTATTTTTATATAACTTTTATCCTATGTTTTGGTTTCTGGATCGCAGATTTTTCTGCATATTATTTTCAGAGGAAAACTCGGGTGGCTATGAATAATAAACTGATTGCATTGGCCAATAGAAATTCTATTAATAACTATCCAACTGAAAACTTAGAGGTAACTTGGTTTAAGGCAGCATTTAACCATTCAATGGCCCTATACTATACTTTTGCAATCATAGAAATTAGTGGATGGCTTGTTTACGTATATATAGGTAAGTAGCATGAATATTTTTGTCAGCTACACGACTAGAGACGATAATGTTGATAAAAAATTATTAGAGCTTGTATCAGAGGTCGTTTCACTTTATGGTCATTGCTACATCGATCTATTACATAACACCGAAAAAGATAAGCAGCGACATGTGGAATTCATGTTATCACAATCTAATTTACTAATTTTAATTGCATCCAGTTCAGTCTTTACTTCAAAATGGGTCCAATGGGAACTTGAAGAGGCAAAAAGATGTCGCATTCCAATTATTATGGTTGAAGCCAAGTCAGATATGAGTAATATCTTAAAGAATTTGAAATCAATATTAGAAGCTAATGCTTATTTACTATCTAACCACAGAAGTGAAAAAGATGAAAATTCATCGAGAAATACGAATAATTTATTTGGCGCTAATGTTTAATAGCTATTAGTTACTATTAATAATTGTAATATGGAAAATTTTTAATTTCTGGTGCATTAATAACACTTAAGGCACCAATTGGCTTATTGAGTCACTACTAAAAGTTTCACTTTTTGAACTATACTCAGTTGATTGAAATGCAGAGTGGTTAGCAATAGATTCATTGTTCCCGAAAGCCATTTCTAGTTTCTAATTTAGTATCAGCCTTGCTATACACTTCCCGGATATTCGCTGAAAATGCGGATGGATAACGGCCCGGAGCTGGTCTCGCTGACGCTGACGCTGACGCTGACGCTGACGCTGACGCTTACGCTGACGCTGGCGCAATGGGCAGAAGAGCATGGTGTGATGCTGGAATTTATCTGGCTCGGCAAGCCCACGCAGAATGCCTTTATCTAGCGGTTCAACCGGACGTACCGGACAGAAATACTGGATTTTTATCTGTTCAGAGCGCTGACTGGCTAAATACAACGGCGAGCGCCCCCACGAATCCCTTGATAACCTGACACCGGAAGAGTAACGGCTGATGGCTGAAACCCCGGAAATCTCAAAGAGTGCGTGGAACTAAAACAGATGTGCTTACGATGGAGCTTCAGAAGGTCCGCTCCGTGCCAGAAGTTGATATCACGAACGCTATTGCTTGTTAGTTCAGATATCTAAAAACATGTGGCCTGCTTGGGTGAGATACTTACAACACCCTACACCCAAACTAAACCATCTAGTAATGTAGTAGAATCAATAAGTTATTCATGTCTTTTGACATGCAAGCGACATATTACAAAATCACCGGAGGATTCAACTTTTGTAGTTTCATTTCGAATATATTCAGAGTATAGGCAGGTAACATTAGGATAATTAAAACTACATAATATCGCGGCTAAAATATGTGGTTTTGGTCCAAATGGAATAATGGAAACGTTGTACTCAGATCTAAGAGGAGATAGCATTTGTGACATATTATCATAACATGTAGCAATACTATTAATTGGCAATTTTATGAGTTTATCTTCACCACCAAGGTAGTGTGAAATAAAGTCTTTGTTTTTTTCTAAACAAGTATTTTCATAATCATAGGTTGCAGCTGGTGCAGCCATGATACCAAAGCATTTGTTTGGGTTTAATAAATTATATAAACGTTGAGGACCATATCTATCAAAGCCTAACATAAATATTGCTGCATTATATCTTTTGGTTAATGAAATACCTTCACACCCCGGAATTATGCGTAACTCACCTAGTTCAACATTAAGATCTAAATTTTTATACACTGCAGTTGCATATATCAAATCAACTGTTACTCTCAATTCACAAAAATTAACCAAGTAGTTTAAAATCGCCGCATACCAAGCTCGAGACATCGAAGTGTAGTCAATTAATATTTTTAATTCCCTAACATTAACCTTATTAATTATTTCACTTAATATTTTTTGTATTTCAGAAATTTCTCTTTGTGAAATTTCTAGCAATTTGAAGCCAGTCCAGCTTTCTGAAAAATAATTCAAACTATCGACACGAACTGGATCTTCTTTATGTTGGTCAAAAGCTAAAACAATCACATTGTCGATATTATCCTTATGCAATCGTGTCGCCACGTCAATACAGCGTTCTTCGTATCCACAAGAGAACAATGCAATATCATATTTTGACTGCCTTAGCTCACCTATTGATAAGTCATCTACATGTAATTTATTCATCATCCCCCTCCCAGTCTAGACTATATTGTCCATCATCATTGTTTTTATTTACAGCTTTAAATCGGCTATAAGAAGAATTGTTCATTATCACAGATAATTTGATGGAGTTTCCTTTTCTTGGCATTAAGTAAAAATGAGGTGATAAACAAAAGGCCAAGGAAAATCTACCTTTTCTGTTTGGCATTTTGTTATCGTTGTCCAACCCTCTAAAATCTGGGTAAATTAAACCTAGATCTACAGCTGTTTCTATATATTTCCATACGTTATCATCTTCAACATCGAATGAAAATGAGTTGTATGTATCTGTATTTATTTTGTCTGTATGAAGTTTGTCTTTTAAAAATCTACCAATTGTTGTAAACAAATCGAAAGCTTTCTTTCCATCCACCTCTAGGTTTAAACCATCCAGTTCTGAGTATGAAAACTCTTTTAGTTTCGCACCTTGCTCCTTGTCTGATAGAGGCTTAAGCTCAGTACAAGATTCAATATTCTTTGAAAAAAGATAATTAAATAACCGTAATAGGCGACGTGGGTTTCCATCAGAACATCTTACTATTAGTGAATGCCCAGAAAATATAAATGGTGAAGCATTACCTTTATAACGTTGAAAGGAATCTTTCAATATCAGTGTCCCTCTCAATTTTCTTGATACCGAGCTTTCGAAAAGAGAATAGTCTTGCTCCAGTAACCTCTCCGCTCTTTTGATCGTACTGGAATCACAATACTCTCTCACCTTCTCCATCAGTTTATCATCAGGAAGTGCATCTTTAGGGGAGTCAACTAATATTGAATTACCCAAAAGAAACTCTAGTGTAATATTTTTATTTATAATAGATGAATTTTTTATTCTTTTTCTAAAAAGCTTATCTGCGAAATTTTCAAAGAAATTATGAGAGTTATTATTTGAACTGCCATGGAGGCCTTGCTTATCAATATTTAAATAATCAAAGTCGTGCCCCATGTTTAGTGGAGTGCCCGTAACAGTTTCCAGAGTGTAGTGCCGGTATGGCATTGTTGTTATTTTGAATACGATCTCATTATATGACCTCATATGCGTATTCAATATTCTATGATGCTCTTTTGTTAAGAATTCAGCCTCATCAATACAAACACAGAATGTAGAAGAATCAGAAAGTCCGATTTCTTTTCTTACTGTAGATAGTGCCATTGTTAAAGGCTTAAATAGATCAGTATTAAAGTTAAGCCC
Organism: Rahnella sp. PAMC25559; assembly: GCF_050632365.1. Lineage (GTDB taxonomy): Bacteria > Pseudomonadota > Gammaproteobacteria > Enterobacterales > Enterobacteriaceae > Rahnella > Rahnella rivi. The sequence goes on from NZ_CP192543.1 coordinate 2,720,616, forward strand.
AACCATAAGATCGTCATCGCTTAATTTAAGACCTAGCTTCATCTTATTAAATATAATGTTCTTTTTATATTCGGTAATCTCTAGCTCGTCATAAATATCGGTAATTGTATTTAATTTCTTAGACAACCATAATTCTGATATTTTATTGCAAATGGATTTTTCTTTGATAATCCTATCTATTTCATCCTCAATATACGAATGAAGGCAGCTTCGTATGGTATCTAAAAACCTTGCGCATGAAGATAAGTTCAAACTCCACTTAAAAAGCTGGTTATTATCATCAATGTCACCAATTGAGTTTACCCATTCAACTTTCAAGGGAATGTACGTCGCAATAAACGAGCGTTGATCTATGATTTTTCTTGCTTTTTCATCATTTAACTTAGTAAGGCATTCATGAGAAAGCATTTTAATCAAAGCAGTCTTACCCGAGCCTCGAGAACCTAGTATTATATGATTTTTGTTAGATATCAGAGATTCAAATGCTGGAGTCCAAACAAACTCTTCAGCTAGTTGGTTAGAAGTGAAATATCTAGCATTAGAGTGTTCAAATATATTATTAAATCCAAATAAGTTATGCATGTTATTTTCCCTTCAGCAAAATGAATAACTCATCTTGTCCTGGAGTTTTAAATATTGTAAAGCCAACTTCATCCGATAAATCCATAATAGTCTTTTCAAGTAGCTTTCTCGAAGTATATATTATATCAGCATAATGGTTAGATAGTTCACTCCACTTTACATGTGTCTGCGTTTCGAAAAAACTCTCAATAGATTTTTTTAGCTGATTTTTTAGTTCAACAGGTAACATGCGATTACCAAAAAACTCTTTATGAGGTATTCCATTAATGGACTCATCTTTTGTCCACCCATGTCCTGTATTGTGTGACCAAGTCACTACCTTCCCTAAAGGGGTTTTATTTACATAACAAATTTTATCAATTTCAATTTGATGAATAGTATTCGGTACCCCTTGGAACCATCTATCATCTAAACGCGCAGAGAAACTGCCAGCACAAAGTATATTAATAGGATGCTGATAGTCGTCAGAATACTGTGCAAGCCTCGGTATATGTTTGTGTCCATGTACGATGAAATTAATGTTATGCTTAGACGCAATTTCCATCAGGATAGCAGCGTTTTGTAAGATGCTATGATCTGCGGCATCAAAAGGTAAATCAGGCTGCTGGATTGGATGGTGATGTACGACTAGCAGATTAATCTTCTCACTATATGCAATCTGCAGCTCTTGAAGCTTTCTATCCAGTTCTGTTAAATCCTGTTTGCGAATAACACCGTGATGAGGTTTTCTATCATAGTGGTCATAAACCGAACTGTTCACACCAATGATATTTAGGTTCTCATCACTCCAAATAGCAAAATATGGTTCATTATAATAACAGCCAAAATGAGCTCGGTCTAAACATTGTTTAAAAAAGTCATTGAAGCGCAAGTTGCTATATTTGCGTTCAATTGTCATGTTAATGTTTTCATTTGAAGTCATTGAGAGTTCTTCTTCAACCCAGTTACCATCGTGGTTCCCTGGAACAAAAAAGACTTTTTCTTGATCTACTCCCACAATCATCGCTATTTCTTTCAAGCGTGTAGATGCAAGTTCAAATTCTTCTCTAGTTGCTCTGTTGGTGATGTCACCCGCGACAACAAGATAGTCAGCTCGTATATCCTCTTGTTTAGCAAGATGCCTTAATTCTTTTAGAAACTGATTTTTTACAGCGTTGTTAGAGCTTCCTACTGCAAACTCATTTGAAACAGCCGCGTCACCAACATGTAAATCACTAATGATTATTATTTTCATATGCCAGATACCTATAGGTATTAATACTGTTGCATGATATCACAGTTGTGTAAGTAACCCGTTTTAAGGGATCAATCATCTTAAGAGGCCTTCCACTTCCTCCTAGAGGTAAATGCCCGTAGATCGCTCAAAGCGGACCCTTTACGCCTGCATGTCTGCTTCGTGCCAGGGGCGTTCGTCAGGATAATTTATTATTTTACCTTCGCCAAGATTGCTCTGAACAGTGCGATGGCCTTCCAGATGTCATCCTGTGTATCTCCCTCCCAATCAGGAACTGTGACCAACTCAGCTTTGAGCTGCTTTATAAGGATATGTGCATCTGCAAATTCATCATTTCGACATTTTGATACAATACGAGGTATCGCTGTCGAAGGGAGACTGGATTGAAGTGGAGGATTGGTATATTCGGCTGCAATTATTTTTTGTAATTTACGCATATGATCAATACACCCGGAGAAGTGGTTGAGATAACAGAAGTTATACTACATGGTAATTTTCCTGAAAAAAGAAGCCAAGAAAATAGCCGAATACTACTCTTCCGCTACTCGCTCAAAGCAGCCCTTGGCTCTGCCTCTGGCTGCTTCGTACCCATGCAGCCCTTGCAAAAACAGGCAAAAATAAGTCAACGGGGAGCGGAAGGTGAGTGTTTGTCAGCCCGGTTTATTCCCATGGGTATAAATATCAGGCCGGGTAATGGTCCATGCATAGTTTTCGCGATTTACGGGCTCATACCCAAGCTTTTCATAAAGCCAGGGAGCTGTTGTTGTGAACAACATTATTCTGCGTAGCTTTTCAAACACAGGGTGAAGGTGTATGCATTCCATCACCCATCTTCCAAAGCCTTCTCCCTGATATTCTTCAAGCACATAGACATCGCATAGGTAGGCGACTGTCGCATAGTCCGTTATCAGACGAGCGAAACCTATCTGGATTTCATTATGATAAACGCCAAAATTAAGGCTGTTTTCTATTGATGCAGAGACAATATCCAGACCAATACCTTTAGCCCAGGTAGATCTGGTCAGATACCGGTGTATAGCCTCTACATCCAATTTCTCTGTGTCTGTGCTTACCAGGTACATATCCTTTTGCCACTCATGTTTCTCTGAAATGTTCACTTTCATTCCTGCCAAGAAGATTTAGGGAAATCTCACCTTATCATCCGATGGAAAAATTGTACTGCCAGAATCGATTTGGGCAGGGCATCCATTAACGTCGCTTCCACATGATTAAACAGATGACGACTACAGTTATCTTTCGTAAGGTAAGTGCCGATTCAAAGGTTCAAAGGGGCGTAATGATGGGAAGATTTCACGGTAAACGTGTACTTATCACGGGTGGCACCAGCGGTATTGGGCTGGCAGGCGCGCTGCGAATTGTGAAAGAGGGAGGACAGGTTGCCATCACGGGGCTGAGTGACGAACGTCTTGCTCAAACCCGCACGCTGTTGCCGGACACCGCGCTGATCCTGAAAAGTGATGCGGCAAGTGAGGCGGATATTGATGCGCTCGCTACCGCAGTCAGCGGCTGGGGGCAGCTCGACGGATTGTGGCTGAATGCGGGTTACGCAGAAATTGGTGCACCGGAATCCGTTACGGCCGACGCCTTTAACCGCATGATGAATGCCAATGTACGCGGGCCGATGTTGCAGCTTGCATCACTTTCCAACATGTTGAACCCAGGTGCATCCGTGTTGGTCACCGCATCGTCTTCGGTCTACGAAGGTGCGCCCATGACCAGGTTATATGCTGCAACCAAAGGCGCCGTGGTTGCCATGGTAAAAAGCTGGGCCGCCTCACTGGCCGCGCGCGACATTCGCGCCAATACGCTGGTGCCAGGACCTGTCGAGACGAATTTCAGGCACTTCATGTCCGAAGAGTCGCGGCAAAAGTTTGAAGATTTTGTGGTAAGCCAGGTGCCTCTCAGGCGAGCCGGTACCGCTGATGAAGCTGCCGCCGTCGCACTTTTTCTGCTCTCAGACGATGCGTCCTACGTAACCGGAAGCCAGTATGCGGTGGACGGCGGGCTGGTTCACTATTGATGTGAAAAACCAATTTAAATCATTATCTTACTAAATCATCTGGTCATCGATTCATTTACCCGTTTTGGGTGGGGGGATTATGCTGACGCGACAGGCCGCGGCTGCGAACTACAGGGTGGTCGGCTGTTACAAAGAAGGTTATAAGATGCTTTTGCCAGAGTTGAGTGTTAAGCAAAACCTATGTCAAACGTCATTTCAACAATGAGTCGTCCGCTGTTTATTTCTCTGGACGGGCCCAAGGGAGTCGGAAAAACCACACTGCTGGAGGCCATGACGAAAGTGCTCAGGGCAGATAACAAAAAGGTGATCCGACTTAGCGAGAAAAAAAGCGATCCTTACAGGGGGGAAACAATGGCCCTCGTGAACAGGCTCGCCAGACATCCCTCCCTGGAATTGGAACGGGAAGTGTGTGAGCGTTTTGCTGATAGCCGTGCCTGGATTTCCGAGCATGTGCTGCCTAAACAGCCACCGGACAGCATTATCTTAATGGATCGCTGGTACCCGTCGGAAGCCGCGTTTCGCCGGAAGGTTCCATTTGCAGAGATCTTACAGCTTAATATTGAACGAAACGTGCGTACGCCAGACCTGCATATCGGGGTGGTTACTGCGCCTGACATTTCATGGGCCAGAGCCGCGGCCAGAACGCGTGGGCTAAGCAGTACTGTCATTCATAAACTGGAAGAGCATGTCGCTTGTAGCAGGGCGTTTGAGCGAGAAGTTACAGCTCAGGGCTGGGTGTTATGCCGTAATGAAGGAATTATCGAAGACGCAACGGCGCAGGTTATTTCTGAGATCTACAGAGTGCTTAAATACCCGGCAGGCATCGGTTTTGCGGGCTGAGCTTCTGCCGCATGTCGCCTGTTATTACAGCAACTTATTCCGTCACTCTTTGTTCGACTTTGCACATCTTCTCTGAGGAGCCCGACATGACCACCTTTCATCAACTCACCGCCACCAGTCTGAGTGGGCAGTTCATCTCTATGGCCGACTATGCGGGTAAGCTGGTTCTGGTGGTGAATACCGCCAGCCATTGTGGCTTCACGCCGCAATACGCAGGCCTTGAATCGCTCTACAAGAAGTTCGCTCCCCAGGGGCTGGTGGTGCTTGGTTTCCCCTGTAACCAGTTCGGTAATCAGGAACCCGGCGGTGCCGACGACATCGCGCAGACCTGCCACATCAATTATGGTGTGAGCTTCCCGATATTCGAAAAAGTGGAGGTCAACGGCCCGGCTACGCACCCGGTGTTTCGTTACCTGAAAGACGAATTACCCGGTGTGCTGGGTGGGCGGATCAAGTGGAACTTCACTAAGTTCCTGATCGGGCGCGACGGCAAACCCCTCAGGCGTTTTGCACCGATCACTACGCCGGAGAAAATGGAAGCTGTCATTGTTGCTGCACTTTAAATCTAGGCGTTCATGTAATTCGAATCATCCACATTCAGAGAGCTTCTGACAAACTGATTATATCCTGATGCGGTTAACAACCGCTTTCGCCCTAAGCTGCCCCACACCAGTGCTTTCGGACTCACCTTAAATAGAATGCGGATGACTAAAATAGCCATGAACCCGGTATTATAACTTCCAGAGTAAAATATAAAGTAAGTGATGTTAAGGAAACTATGATGAAGAGAGATGCATTATACAGCTACGCACGAGAACACTTTAAATCTGAACCGGAATATCTCTGGAGCAACCTGCCGGGCTACGCAGTACTCAGGCATCACGACGGTAAGAAATGGTTCGGTATCGTGATGAATGTATCTGGCACTAAGCTGGGTCTAAAGACGGAAGATCAGGTCGATGTGCTAGAAGTGAAAGTCAGACCGGAGCACATCGGCTCATTGCGTAAAAAAGAGGGTATCTTTCCTGCTTACCACATGAACAAAGAGCACTGGGTCAGCATACTTCTTTCCAGTCCGCTCTCTTCCAAAGAAATATACGAGCTGCTTGAAGATAGCCATGATCTAACAGCCTAATAAAATATATCAGGAAGGGTTCAATGAAAAAGCTGGGCTCACACCCAAAAGCATATACACCAAAGAATCTGCACAAAGTTATGACCGCTATGGGTAGTTGGATATAAAAGTGCTTATGTCTTCTGCGAGAGCTAATCTTCAGCTTTTCGCTCACAGCGGACCATTCATATCTGTATGTCTGCTTCGTGCCAGGAGCGGACGTTTGAGAGACATCCAAACCCATCTCCTGTACGCTATTGTTCATAATTTGTATGGTCGATAGGTGTTGGTTTATGGTTAGCCCAAAAGAAATAATGCAGCATTATGTCATTGATCCTCAGGATAGTTATTTTGTTAATGGCGTACCGCCGATTGAGAATGTTGCGGTCGTTGCTTATGATCCCCTGTGGCCGGAAATATATTCATCGTTAGCATCCACTATTAAAAATAAATTAGGTTCGAATTTACTAAGAATTGATCATATAGGTTCTACGGCGGTACCTGGTCTGGCTGCCAAACCCGTTATTGATATTGATTTGACAGTTGCTGATGCTACAGATGAAAAAACTTATGTATTAGCACTTGAGAGTCTTGGGTATAAACTAATTGTGCGTGAGCCTCGCTTCCATGGACATCGTCTTTTTCATTACGATAATCCCAGAGTTAACCTTCATGTTTTCACTCAAGACACTCCTGAAACAATCCGACATGTGCTTTTTCGAGATTGGTTGCGACAGTCAAAGAAGGACTGCCAGCTATATGCTGACGTTAAATTAGATGCAATTAAAGGTTGTAGCTTAGATATTCAACAATATCACGAAAATAAAAGCAAAGTGGTGCGTGAAATCTATCAGAAAATATTCAAACATTTAGGCTATATCTAATATGTTTCTTGACCGTTATTGTTTGATATTTACACCAAATATTATGGTTGAAAATCAAAAGCTGAAAAATACAGATAAAGAGATGTAGGAAGAATGATGCAAATTTCTTTAAGAATCGCCACCAACGCTGATCTCGCCATCGTTAACGAGCGCTATGCTGAGATTGATTTTGTACCGTCACTTGCAGGGGAACTAATCGTATTGGCGACTGATGGCGATAATATTGTTGGTCAAGGTAGAGTTGTAACAATCGATACAGAAAGCGGCGAGCTTGGGGGAATTTATGTTTTTCCCGGCAATGAGGGTCTGGGGATCGCCCGTAAGGTGGTAGATTTCCTAATTAAGAACTCAGGTCTGTCAGTTCTTTACTGTTTACCTTTTGCTGAGCTTGAAGGTTTTTACGGGTCAATGGGATTTGGTACCGTCAAAGATATAGAGAAAATCCCACCGGCGGTTATCAAAAAGCATGAGTGGTGCCTGAGTAACTACGATAAAACCGTACTCCTTCTGAGTAAGGAGATGAACGTATGCAGATACTCAGACTAAAAACAGATCGCTTGCTGTTAAAACCATTAGGCACCAGAAAGTGCTGTACTACCGACAGGTTAAAAAACTGAATATCCGGGAAACAGCAGATGCCACAGGCTATAGTTGCTCTCAAGTATGTAGCATCCAGACCCTTTACCGGCAGGCAGAACGCGTTACGACTAACGAGGTTTTATGAAAATCAGAAGGTTCACTAATGGGGATGAAATTGCGTTATTCAGGGTCTTTTTATCTTCTGTACATACCATCGCATCACACTACTACACACATGAACAAATAGAGGCCTGGGCTCCACCAGATATCGACCCGGAACAATGGGCCAATTACATGAAGGAGCTGCGCCCCTTTGTTGTTGAAGTGGATGGGGAAATAGCTGGATATGCAGATGTTCAGCCGAATGGGTACATTGACCATTTCTTTGTCTCAGGAACCTACCCGAGACAGGGAGTAGGGACGCTACTGATGAATTGCATTCATGAAGAAGCTAGACAACTTGGAATTGCTGAACTTACTTCAAATGTGAGTAAGGCTGCGGAAGAGTTCTTTCTACGGCACGGCTTTCATGGAGTGGAACGGGGTTTTCCTGTCCGTCGTGGCGTGACACTACAAAATGCATTGATGCGGAAATATTTGGCGAAACAATAGAAAGCTGGTTGAAGGAAAGTATTGACCTTTTCGCCTGATTGAAATCAGTCAGTACAGAAAACCATCATAACGTACAATATTTTCCGTTTCCCAAACGGAGTCCTGAATTGGCGCAGTCAATTAAGTCAACGGGAGAATAACGTCGGCATCCCGTTCAACGCAGTCCCTGGATTTTTTCACAGGCAGGTCTGTGCCAGGAGCGGAAGTTCTATATTCACTAGAATATGGCAGGTTCAGGCATGGTGATTCATCATTAAGCGCAGTTACCGTTCTATCAGCGTAATATCCTGGAAAGGATGAAATCCACACGTTCCTCTACAGAAACGCATGGTAATTCAATCAACTGATAGTCATATATACGGTATGCTTTCACCATCGCGTGATATGTCGCGGCGGCGACATCGAAAGATTGCTTGCGCTCTGTATCCTGTACATATATGTCACGCCAGGGTGGTGCAATAAATACGGTACGGTTATAACGAAATTTCGCAATGGCGTTATCCAGATGCCTCGGTATGGTAAGCTCTTCAAGGCTTAAATAACCCGCAACATCAGGAACTCCACGATCGAAGAAGCATGGTCGTGTTTGCCCTTCCGCTTCGTGCCACGAACGCATTTCCCAAGATAGCATGAGCTCTGCAAAAGCTGTTCGATTGGCCCACGGCAATGCATCACCCTCTATGTTAATCTGGTCCTGTATAACACCTCTTCCAGCTTCTTTTGAACACCAATACCCTCGTTTTATGATCGTATCAATTATCGTGCTTTTGCCTGACCCCGGGCCACCCGTCAGAATGAAACGATGTTGTAAAGCTGAAGACATTGAACCCTCCCAAACATTTATAGACGCGATAAAGCAGCAATATTGATGGCGTACTTTCCGCGCGTCGCCATATTACCTGTTGATGGCATGACTAACTACGTTTTATCCTGACTCGCATGTCCTCTTCTCGCTCACAGCGGACCTCCAGCCTGGTTAGCTCATCTCCATTCTGCGCTAGGCTGGATGACCCATGCGAATTTACTGAGAAGGCTACCGGTTGCCAGATTATGCAGCCAACATGAAGCTGACCCTGACCCGAAATCCTGCTCCAGTCAGAAACAGAATTCCGGATGATCTACACTCCCTGAACTATGCCTGCCGCCTTATCGTATATCTCGTTTAACTCTTCTACAGTTGGTATTAGCATCAACGCCGATGTTAAGTTGTATCTTGCTCTTTCAACCTGCTCCAGATTCCAATCTTTCTGCGATAAAAGAGATAAGCGAGTCACCTCACTATCTATTAGCTCTACATTCTCGACTAGCCACTTTTTAGTCGCTAGCATTGCCGCAACTACTGTTGCACGATCTACCTCTGAAGATGCAAGTTCAAATTTCCCACAATTATAATCAACATCCGGTAGCGTCTGCTTGAATGCAGATACCAATGCTTCCTTCATCTGTGGGCTAAAATCTATGCGAGGACTCATCAAAACCCCTTAGCGTTTGTTTATTTATTGCTCGTTTTAAATCGACAGCCAAATGTTTATAGAATGCTGCACTAGTCTGTTCCCTGTTTTCAGTATCCCGAATCTTGCATTGTTTCTCCTGCTCACGGGTTTTTTCTTAACTTTCATAAAAATCAATCAATGGCATTTTCACCTCGATTAGTGGTTTGGTGAAAGTATTTCTTATTATTTGATTATCAAACAGACCACTAAATTGCTGCGCGTAATAGTTGTGACGAACTCCTCGTTAATTCACGCTGAATGCCGTTAGCAATGTCCGAAGATCGCTCTTTGCGGCCCGTTAGTTCAGTTAGCGTTGCATCGACTCGTTGAACTCACAGCGCGTTGCCGACCTGGGTTTCGTTCAGGCAGTAGGCGGCGGTATCAATCAGGCGATAACCTGTATTGATGGCATCAATAACGGCGCGCTGCATACGGCGGCATCCGTCATCTGAAAAACACCAAAGCCCAGCAGCGGCATGTCGATACCATTGTAAAATTTTACCGTTTACATGAGGTTATCCTTCAGCTGTTGTGTCGGAAAAGCATAACGCAGAGTGATTAATTTGATTATAGTGGGTAATTCTCTAGGGTTTATTAGGTGAGCTCATTAATTTAGAAAAAGTGATGGTCGGCTTTGTGCTGCGGGTTAAAACCCGGCGAGAGGGCGGAGGGAACCCACTTCCCTTGTTACCCATTCTGATAACTTAATAGGTCGTCCGGGTGTGACAATATTTCGGTAATCATGAGTTTACGCCTTTATCTGACAGAGGTACTTTTGAGTTACCTGTTTTACCTGACAACTGTCCCGATCGCAGCGAGCCTGTGCGGTGTGGTGCGTCAAACTGACACACGAAAACACCGTCTCCATGGGTCCTGGTTTTAAACATCATCCACCACTACGGAAATTCAATATGCTGCAGTCTTCATCCGTTCGCTTCAGGGTGGCGGTTATCCTCCGGGTTTGCATGGCACTCACTACTGCTGCCATTGTGGCCATCAGCGCAGGTTCCCCACTGGGCACCTTCCGTGAAATCATGTCCAGTCCGGGGTTATATATTGATCTCTTCTTCTTGCTGCTCCTGATTTTTACCTTGGGGAATGTTGCCTGTGTTTTCGTTGACGGACGTCCCCTGAGCGGAGCAATTAACGGCCTCATACTCTGGATCGCTGCAGGTGCATTCGATGTGATGGATGAAATAGTCAGTCAACCGCGATGGGTGGGCTACTTCTGCGAAGATTTGTTAAAGCTGTCCGGAATGCTTCTCACCGTTATTAGCGTCTATTGCATCATCATGCGGATGAATTCACGTTTTTCCGTGGCGCAGACCAGCGCCCTGCATGATGAACTCACCCGGCTTCCGAATCGGCGTTATTTTGTGGAAACCCTCAGCAGCACGACCAGTACACAGCTGTCCATGATGATCATCGATATTGATTTTTTCAAGCACATCAATGACCGCTGGGGGCATGATGCCGGTGATGGTGTTTTGTCCAGATTCGGCGAACAGCTGGCGGGTATCAGTGGGCCTGCACTGAAAGTTTTCCGTATCGGTGGAGAGGAATTTGCGGTAATCGGCGAGGGGCTTTCCCGGTATGAGGTGATTCGCTATGCAGAATCCATCTGCAGGAATGCCCGGAACATCAGACTGGATGATGGTCAGGGTATCTCCGTCAGTATCGGGGTTGCTTTCCGGAAAGTTGGGGAAAGCCAGCAGTCGTTAATGAAAAAAACCGACATTGCGCTCTACCGGGCAAAGGAAAACGGACGAAACAGAATTGAGTTGGCCGGCAATGAAAGGTCTGTATCTTAACCCTGTTCAGATATCCTCCTGACATTAAGGTAATTGCCGCCCTTTCGCAGCCTGTCAGTGTCAGCCGTAAAATAGACATGAATAGAGTAATCGAAGAGTTTTGCATGAGATAAAAATGTGATTTACATCACAATTGAACTCTCTTTAATCGCCGAAAAATTAAGCTATCCGATTCGACGGCAGGGATGAGATGTCACCCTGCCGTTTTTTTTATGTGACACAGCGATTTATCGATGATGTGCAGCGCCAGGCCACAGCACGGAGATATCGTTGCGGCCAGCGTGCAGGGGGAGTTTATGATCAAATGGCTTCTGCGGACGTCGAGACTGACGCTGCAGCCCATGACCCCTCCTGGTCGCCGATTCATGTCTAATGAGATGTATACGCGCGACTCTCTCAATACGTTTAACGCCGAGCCGGCAAGGTCAAAAGACTCTGCAGCGCTGATCGGACCTTCTGCTCAGTGAGTCAATCCGCTTCGTGCCAGAAGCGGACATGGCAAATGCCACGATGTTTCAATTAACAGGCACCAAATAAATAACCAGGCTTTCACCCCCTTCGTTTTTCTCATTCACTCAGACATTAGTCAAAATAAGGTTTCAACACTTCTTCAGTCCACTTCATAAAAGCCCTCACTCTTTGCGAAAGATTGCGCCTGTGCGCGACAACGAAAGATGCATTAAGCGGCATGGGCCGCAGATTGGGAAGGATTTCAACCAATGTTCCACGTTGGATATGGGGCAGGAGTGCGGAATACCCTCCCTGAATTAACCCTAAACCCGCCAGTCCTGCTTCATGGTAGGCCGGTACGCTGTTAACCGTCATCGTGCCGGGTAACATCAGCGACTTGTAGCCATCACCTGACGGATATTCCCATCCGTCAGGTTTCGCGCCAAAATTGCGCATGTAATGAACCATCCTGTGCCCCTGATTAAGAAGATCATCAATCGTCTGCGGCACATCGAAGCGTTTCAGATAGCCAGGGCTCGCTGCATTGATCATCCGTAATTGTCCTAGCGGCCGGGCGATCAGGGTTTCATCAACAACAGGTCCCAGACGAATGACGCAATCAAATCCTTCCAGAACTAAATCAACACGGCGATCAGTACTCGAAAGCTCAAGTTCGAATTCCGGGTGCGCGTCCAGTAGTTTTGGTAGTGCGGGGATAATCACGCTTTCTGCCAGAATAGCAGGCATATCAACACGCAAACGCCCTCGCAGAGACATTCCGCCAGGTGAAAACATTGAATGCAGTTCGTCTGCTTCCGCCAGCAAGTCTCGTGCACGCGAATAAAAAATGCGGCCATCTTCGGTCAACTGCACCGTCCGAGTGGTGCGGTGCAAAAGTGTAGCGCCTACGTCATGTTCGAGCTCGCGCACCACGATTGAAGCACGTCCTTTCTGAATACCAAGGCTTTCAGCTGCCTGGGTAAAACTCTTCATTTCCGCAACTCGCGCGAAAATAATCAGTGCCTCAAGATTTTTCATTGTTCCTCTTTAAGATAACAGTGCGTTAATTATCAGGTTATTTATGCCTACTGTAATGCTTAATAGACTGTCTTCACACCGCGTTATCCAGCGCAGACACTTGCTGAAGGCAATTATCATGACTCAACCCCTTTCAATCTGCCGATGCTTTCCCTGAAGAAATGTCATCAGGTGATCCAGAAAAAGCACGCCTGTATGGCGCCGGAATAAATCACACCTAACAAAAGAGATAAAGAAATGAACAAAGGATATTTAATCGCGCATGTCACTGTATCGGACGCTGTTGCCTACGCCGAATATGCTAAGGCTGCCGGAGAAGCAATGCAGGCGTTCAGTCCAAAGGTTGTTGCCTGGTCCGGGCAGTATGAAAACCTTGAGGGGGAATCCCATGAAAGGCATGTTGTTTTTGAGTTTGCTTCTTTTGCCGAGGCCAAACGTTTTTATGAGAGTCCTCAATATCAGGCAGCCAAAGCAATACGTGCAGGTGCTGCGACCGGAACTTTTGTGCTGGTTGAAGGAGGCGCTTAATATTCGGCGTAATGCTTGATAGAAAAGATAACGGCTTTGGCACGAAGGTCTGCCTGATGAAAGACCTTCGTGCCAGATGTGATGCTCATTGGGCATCATGGGAATGTTATGAAAGGAAACCACTTCACTATTTGCTGCCTGCGGTGAGCTAAAACTCTAAGCGTATGGCCACCAGGGTTTAAATCTAGCCTTACCATTATCCTCGCGCCATTTCTATCATCCCTCTTTCAACACGAAATACAGATGGCGTTCCTCGCGCAGCCCCAGGGGTTCAATGACGTTGACGGGGCGGCAGATGGGCACTATTTTTGAGCCTGGTTCACGAGTACCAGCAGCAAGGTTCAGGTACTGAACATGCATAAGCCAGGCAAAAAAACTCAGGCACAGTGCCTGGGTATTTTTGTGATGATCAAACTTTCCGGGACTAATGTTGATGAGATTACGTTCGCTGCAAGTACTCTGTTTGCTCAACTTTTTTATCGCTGATGTTCGCGATGGACTCGGGCCATTTTTAGGCATCTTTCTGGTGTCCCATCACTGGCGCGCAGAAGAAATTGGTCTGGTGATGACGGTGGGAGGGCTGGCCGGATTGTTAGCCACGTTCCCCGCAGGGATGATCGTCGATGCCACACGTTACAAACGTCTGTTAATTATCACTTCATCCCTGCTCATTACGTTTAGCGCGCTGGCCCTCTGGTATTTCCCGACGTCCACCGTGGTGGTTTTATCGCAAATCATTACCGGTATCGCGGCAGCCATCGTTGCCCCCGCCATTGCCGGCATAACCTTAGGCATCACCGGTCAGAAAGGCTTTTTGGTGCAGATGGGCCGAAATGAAGCCTTCAACCATAGCGGTAATATGGCGGTTGCCGTGCTGGCGGCCATAACCTGCTGGATCTGGGGCACAGGTTCCGTATTTTTACTGATGACCACGATGGCTGTATGCGCCGTGGTGTGCACATTAGCGATCAATAAAAACGATATAGACCATGATGTGGCGAGAGGGGTTGAAAAACACGAAGGTCCGGCCGTTTCTGTCTCGGTTCTGGCGTTGCTAAAGCGACCTGAACTGGCTGTAACCGGAGTGACTCTGCTCCTCTTCCACCTGGCGAATGCTGCACAATTGCCGATGTTAAGCATGAAGGTCGCTTCCTCTCCCTCGGGTTCTCTGTTCACGCCGGGTACCTATGCGGCACTTACGGTCGCGATTTCTCAGGCGGTGATGATCCCCGTTGCATTGCTGACGGCCAGATATGCCTCAAAATATGGCTACGCCAGACTTATCGGTATTGCGCTGATCGTATTACCCTTTCGCGCCGCAATTGCGTCTTTATGGAGCAATGAATTCGTTATATTTCCCGTTCAGGCGTTAGACGGTGTCGGTGCAGGTATTTTGGGCGTGGCCGTACCCGGACTTATTGCCTCGTTATTTAATGGCTCAGGGCATATCAACGCAGCACTTGGACTCGTGATGTTACTCCAGGGGCTGGGCGCCTCATTCAGTCCGGCGCTGGCGGGTGCCATCGTCAGCCATTCGTCATGGAGCTTCGCCTATATGATTTTGGCGGTCATTGCGCTCTGTGCTCTTTTCATCTGGCTGATTTTTAGCAGGCACATTAGGAATGTGACTTAATTACCAAATGGTCACTCGTTGTCAATTAAGGTTCATTAAGTTAAGCTGGAAAAATGACTGAAAATATCAATGTACACCCTCCAAGAGGGCCATCGGATCACAGCGTCCGCGATCAGATCGTGGACGCTGCGACAGAGCATTTCGGGCATTTTGGTTATGAGAAAACCACGGTGTCGGAACTGGCTAAATCAATAGGATTTTCAAAATCTTATATCTATAAATTTTTCGATTCCAAGCAGGCGATCGGCGAGGTGATCTGCGCTAACCGGCTGGCGATGATCATGGAAATTGTCAATTCTGCGATTGCAGATGCCCCGTCGGCCTCCGAGAAATTACGGCGTTTATTCCGCGCCCTGACTGAAGCCGGCAGTGATTTGTTTTTTCACGATCGCAAGCTTTATGACATTGCTGCCGTCGCTGCGCGGGATAAGTGGCCTTCGGCGGAGGCGTATGAAAAGCGGTTGCGACTCCTGGTTGAGCACATCATTGTTGAAGGGCGGCAGTCGGGAGAATTTGAACGAAAAACGCCGCTGGACGAGGCCGCACATGCCCTGTATCTGGTGATGCGCCCCTATATCAGCCCGATTCAGTTGCAGCACAATCTCGACACGGCACCGGCTGCGGCGACTCTTCTGTCCTCACTGATACTGAGAAGTCTGTCACCCTGAGTTTTGTGACCATTGACATTATTGGTCACTAGTCTGAGAATGCGGTTACTCTCCTGTTAACTGATTTAAGGGAACCCATGCTCAGGCTTAATCCTGCCACCTTTGCTGTCTGCCTGTTGCCGCTTGCCCTTGTGGCCTGCGGCGACACTTCCGGTACTGACGATCCCCGTACACAGCCACCTCTGGTCAGGTCTGTGACCGTGGTGAGTGCTGTAGATACCTCCCGCGCATTTACCGGCGTTGTCGTCGCCCGGGTCCAAAGCGATCTCGGTTTCAGAGTGCAGGGCAAAATCCTTGAGCGGCTGGTCGATACCGGCCAGACGGTTAAACGTGGTCAGCCATTGATGCGTCTGGATCCGGTTGACCTGGGTCTGCAGGCGCAGGCGCAGCAACAGGCCGTTGCGGCGGCAAGGGCACGGGCAAAACAAACGACAGTTGAAGAGGCGCGTTACCGCGGGCTGATCGCGTCTGGCGCCGTGTCGGCATCGGCCTACGATCAGATAAAGGCCGCCGCCGACACGGCCAAAGCTGACCTCAGTGCGGCTCAGGCACAGGCCAACGTGGCGCAAAACGCGACGGGCTACGCCGTGCTGCTGGCCGACGCCGACGGCGTGGTGATGGATACGCTGGCTGAACCCGGTCAGGTTGTCAGTGCCGGTCAGCCGGTAGTCCGGCTGGCAAGAGCGGGGCAGCGGGAGGCCACCGTGCAGTTACCTGAGACGTTACGTCCGGCTGCCGGAAGCGACGCGCAGGCAACGTTGTACGGCACCGCTCAACAGTCAGTTCCTGCAAAACTGCGCCTCCTTTCAGATGCGGCGGATCCGCTAACCCGCACCTTTGAGGCGAGATATG
Source organism: Rahnella sp. PAMC25559 (assembly GCF_050632365.1). Classification (GTDB taxonomy): domain Bacteria; phylum Pseudomonadota; class Gammaproteobacteria; order Enterobacterales; family Enterobacteriaceae; genus Rahnella; species Rahnella rivi. The sequence continues at coordinate 2,736,975 of NZ_CP192543.1, forward strand.
TGCTTGAGGGGGCGCTGGCCAATGCCCCGCTGGGATCCACCGTGACGCTTCATATTGCAGACGAGAAATCACCGGCGCAGGTGATGCAGGTGCCTTTAGCTGCACTTTATGATCCGGGCAAAGGGCCGGGTGTGTGGGAGATTTCGGGTAAACCGGCCAGGGTGTCATGGCGGCCCGTGCAGGTGCTGGGATTGGGTGAAGATGCGGCGAGGGTCACCGGGAGCTTAACGCCGGGTGAACAGGTGGTCGCTCTGGGCGCGCATCTGCTGCATGAAGGTGAGGCCGTGCGCATGGCTGAACAGCGCGATGCCAGCGTCGCCGGGAGCCAGCCATGAGCGGGGGGAGATTCAATCTTTCAGCGCTCGCCGTGCGTGAGCGCTCAATCACACTGTTCCTGATTATCCTGATCACCGTGGCCGGTATCCTGTCGTTTTTCGAACTGGGGCGGGCTGAAGACCCGCCGTTTACCGTCAAACAGATGACGATTATTTCTGCCTGGCCGGGCGCCACCGCGCAGGAGATGCAGGATCAGGTGGCTGAACCGCTGGAAAAGCGGATGCAGGAGTTGAAGTGGTATGACCGCAGTGAGACGTATACGCGTCCCGGCCTGGCTTTTACCATGCTTTCGCTGCAGGACCGCACGCCGCCTTCACAGGTGCAGGAAGAATTTTATCAGGCGCGCAAGAAGCTGGGGGATGAGGCCAAAAATCTGCCGGCAGGCGTCATCGGGCCGATGGTCAATGATGAATTCTCCGACGTGACCTTCGCGCTCTTTGCGCTGAAGGCGAAAGGGGAGCCACAGCGACTGCTGGTGCGCGATGCGGAATCTTTGCGTCAGCGTCTCTTACATGTGCCGGGGGTTAAAAAGGTCAATATTATTGGCGAACAGGCTGAACGCATCTTTGTCTCGTTCTCGCATGACCGGCTGGCCACGCTGGGCATTTCGCCTCAGGATATTTTCTCCGCCCTTAACAGCCAGAATGTCCTGACGCCCGCCGGTTCGATTGATACCCAGGGGCCGCAGGTGTTTATCCGCCTTGATGGCGCTTTCGATAAGCTGGAGAAAATCCGCAAAACGCCCGTTGTCGTTCAGGGCAGAACCCTGCAGCTTTCTGACGTGGCAACCGTTGAGCGGGGCTATGAAGATCCGGCGACCTTTATGATCCGCAATCAGGGTGAACCGGCGCTGCTGCTGGGCATCGTGATGCGGGACGGCTGGAACGGTCTGGATCTGGGTAAGGCGCTGGATGCGGAAACGGCCAAAATCAATGAGGGGATGCCGCTGGGCATGACGCTGACCAAAGTCACGGATCAGTCAGTCAACATCAGCTCCGCCGTTGATGAGTTCATGATCAAATTCTTTGTCGCGCTGCTGGTGGTGATGGTGGTGTGCTTCGTCAGTATGGGCTGGCGCGTGGGCGTGGTGGTGGCCGCGGCGGTGCCACTGACGCTGGCGATCGTCTTTGTGGTGATGGAAGCTTCCGGCAAAAACTTTGACCGCATTACTCTGGGCTCACTGATCCTGGCGCTCGGGTTGCTGGTGGATGATGCCATCATCGCCATCGAAATGATGGTGGTGAAAATGGAGGAGGGTTACGACCGCATCAAAGCCTCGGCCTATGCCTGGAGCCACACGGCGGCGCCGATGCTGGCGGGCACGCTGGTCACCGCCGTCGGCTTCATGCCCAACGGGTTTGCGCAGTCCACCGCCGGCGAATACACCAGCAACATGTTCTGGATTGTCGGTATCGCCCTGATTGCTTCCTGGATTGTGGCAGTGGTGTTTACGCCGTATCTGGGTGTCAAAATGCTGCCGAAAATCAAAACGGTGGAAGGCGGGCATGCGGCGATTTACAACACCCGCCATTACAACCGCTTTCGCCGGTTACTGACCCGCGTTATCGCCCGCAAGTGGATAGTCGCCGGTACCGTGATTGCGCTCTTTACGGTCGCGATACTCGGCATGGGGCTGGTGAAAAAACAGTTTTTCCCGACCTCCGATCGCCCGGAGGTGCTGGTTGAAGTGCAGATGCCTTACGGCACCGCGATTGAGCAGACCAGCGCCACCACGGCGAAAATCGAAGCCTGGCTGAGAAAGCAGAAAGAGGCAAAAATCGTCACCGCCTATATCGGGCAAGGGTCGCCGCGTTTTTACCTGGCCATGGCGCCTGAGCTGCCTGACCCGTCGTTTGCGAAAATTGTCGTGCTGACGGACAGCCAGGAAGCGCGTGAGACGCTCAAGTTCAGGCTGCGTGAAGCGGTGGCCAGCGGCCTGGCACCTGAGGCGCGCGTGCGCGTGACCCAGCTGGTGTTTGGTCCGTATTCTCCTTATCCGGTGGCCTACCGGCTCATGGGGCCGGACCCGACTAAACTGCGCGAAATTGCAGACAAGGTCGAAAAAGTGATGCAGGCCAGCCCGATGATGCGGACCGTCAATACCGACTGGGGGCCGCGGGTACCGGCGCTGCACTTCACGCTCAATCAGGACCGTCTTCAGGCGGTGGGGCTGACATCGAATGCGGTGGCGCAGCAGCTTCAGTTCCTGCTTTCAGGTGTTCCTGTCACCGCAGTGCGTGAAGATATTCGTTCGGTACAGGTCATGGGGCGTGCGGCGGGGAATATCCGTCTCGATCCGGCAAAAATAGCGGGCTTTACCCTGGTGGGATCTTCTGGCCAGCGCATTCCGCTGTCTCAGATAGGGGAGGTTAAGGTGCAAATGGAAGATCCTATTCTGCGCCGTCGCGACCGCACCCCGACCATTACCGTCAGGGGCGATATCGCCGAAAATCTGCAGCCGCCGGATGTCTCTGCGGCAATCATCAAGGCCTTGCAGCCGGTCATCGAGACGCTGCCGGCCGGATACCGCATAGAACAGGCGGGTGCGATTGAGGAATCCGGTAAAGCCACTCAGGCGATGGCACCGCTGTTCCCAATCATGATTGCCATGACGCTGTTGATTATTATCCTGCAGGTGCGGTCAATGTCGGCGATGGTGATGGTATTTCTCACCGCACCGCTGGGGCTGATTGGCGTGGTGCCCACGCTGTTGCTCTTTAACCAGCCGTTTGGCATCAATGCGCTGGTAGGACTGATTGCGCTGTCGGGGATCCTGATGCGTAACACCCTGATCCTGATAGGGCAGATCCATCACAACGAACAGGAGGGGCTGGCACCCTTCCATGCGGTGGTGGAGGCGACGGTGCAGCGCGCGCGACCGGTGTTGCTGACGGCGATGGCGGCCATTCTGGCGTTTATCCCGCTGACGCACTCGGTATTCTGGGGAACGCTGGCTTACACCCTGATTGGCGGAACCTTTGGCGGCACCATTATCACGCTGGTGTTCCTGCCCGCGATGTATGCCATCTGGTTCAAGATACGGCCCGAAAAGCATGAGTTTACTGAAAGTAAAACCGTTCCTGACGCCAACCGGTAGCCCTTAAACGATAAGGGTTTAACGACGCCATCGGTCGGCAAGTTGTTTCAGCGGATAGCTTTTTTTGACCTCTTAACTGCCCGCGGCCTTACCGGCGGCGGGCTTTTTTTTTTGAACAGTATTTCAGGATCCCCCGCAGAGACTCCCGCCGTTTCTGAGTGCCAAAAGCAGCCACGCTCCTGAGGGAGAAACCTCCCTGAAACAGAGGCACGTGGCATATCAACTCAACACCAGGAGCCGGCAATACCTTTACACTTTGCAGCCCGTCACCTGCGGGTAAGCCCGGCATACCAATATCAGTTTGTCCTTTGGCTCAAAGCCGTGATCAATCATGCAGCGTTGCGCTTTGGCAGTACGCCCGATGCTGGCGACATTCAGATTCGATCCGAGGGGTTTGGGATAGCCGCAGGCGTACATGACCGGCAACGCTTCCCGGTTATTAGGAACCTGCGTTGAGAACCCCCTTGGCGCGCCCACTTTACGCCAGGTGACCTGCATGTCTTCGTACCTGCCGGATTCCGGATTTATCGGGTAGAACCCTTCATCGGCATGATAGGGCAGCGCTTCGAGCCGGGACTGGCTAAGCGGATGCCCCTGCTTTTTTTCGACGCAAGCCGGAAGATCGGCCATGACCTGACAAAAATCAAACCCGTCTTTACGGGTAAAACCCCTGTGTTGCATGCACAGGAATTGCAACGCCTGTTCGTTTTCGGGCAGGGTATTCATTGAAAGGCCAACCGGATCACCACATTCAGTCATGGCCGATTTCACACCCTCTTCGGTGGTTGAAGGGCGTTGCCACTGGGTGTACTCCGCAGCAGGTGGACAGCCTGTCAGAAAAAATACCGAAATGACCACGGAAGGAAATGTCATTAGCTGAATTTTACGGAACATCGTGATCCTTATGTTGCCTGCAGATTTTCTGCCGCTACTTCTTCACAATCCCGGCAATATCATTGGTGTTCATCAGATGATAATCGCCGTTCATGTCGGTGTAGCTGGTCATGCCGGTATCACGGTCTCGATCCGGTTCGCCGTGGGCGAAAAACTGGTCACCGGCCTTGGTGTTGATCACGTAATCACCGGCGCATCCGGAGAGTGTCAGGGCCAAAACCACAGCCGTCAGGCAGGATAATTTCTTCATTGTTCAGTTGTTTCCCTTTGCAATTATCTGCCCGCATTACAAAACAACCGCCATGAACATGCAAAGAATAAAAATGTCAGCAAGCGTAAGAGCGGGAGCCGCCGGGCAAGATCCTCTGCGTTTCATCGTGGTGCACGCGGGGGCGGGGTGGCCCTTTTTCACCTGTTTTCAGCACCAGCACGGTGCGATGTGATCAGACCGTTGTTTCTGCAACTTGCCTCAGGGCTGGCCGCCACGCGCTCTATACTCACAATGACCTGCTGTTCAGTCACACATTGCAACACTGGCAGCAATTTTGCTTAAGGTTTTCACCTTTGGCAAAACCGTAAGGAAACCCCGCCGTCGTCCCCAGGAAATTTCAACCACTCCATTTCAGTGCTTTTGTTCGTGTTTTTGCTACAGGATTTACGACTACGCTCAGGCGTTTTTACTAAACCATTTTGCTCAAACAGGCTTCTAAGGAACATGATGATGTCGATGAAATTTATAAGAAATCCACTCTCTCTTTTACTGGCAGGTTGTCTGGTGACGGCATTTTCCGCGCAGGCAGATATTGTGATTGGTGTCGCAGGCCCGTTCACCGGCCCGAACGCCACCTATGGCGATCAATACTGGCACGGCGCAACGCAGGCGGCAGAAGACATTAATGCCGCAGGCGGGATCAACGGCGAAAAAATCAAACTGGTGCAGGGCGATGACGCCTGCGAACCGAAACAGGCGGTCGCCGTCGCCAACCGTTTAGTTGATCAGGATAAAGTGCAGGCCGTGGTCGGGCATTTCTGTTCCTCTTCCACCATGCCTGCCTCCGAGGTGTATAACGACGCCGGGATCATCGCCATTACGCCCGGATCCACGAATCCGCAAATCACCGAACGCGGCATGAGCGATATGTTCCGCATGTGCGGGCGCGACGATCAGCAGGGGCTGGTGGCCAGCGATTACATCATCGACAAACTGAAAGCCAAAAAAGTGGTCATTATTCATGACAAAGACACCTACGGTCAGGGTCTGGCGGATGCCACCAAAGCGGCGCTCAACAAACGCGGCGTGAAAGAAGTGATGTATGAAGGCTTATCGCGCGGCGAAAAAGACTTCAACGCACTGGTGACTAAAATCAGTGCGCAAAAACCGGATGTGGTGTTCTTCGGCGGCTGCCATCCTGAAGCCGGTCCGCTGGTGCGCCAGATGCGTGAGCAGGGCGTTCAGGCCACCTTCTTCTCCGGCGACTGCATCGTCAACGAAGAGATGGTCACTGCCGCTGGCGGTCCGCAATACACCAACGGCATTCTGATGACTTTCGGCAAAGACCCGCGTCTGATCGCCGAAGGGAAAACAGTTATCGATAAATTCCGCGCCAACAAATTCGAGCCGGAAGGCTACACCCTCTACTCCTACGCCTCCGTACAGGCGATTGCCGCCGCATTCAAAGCCACCGGCGGCAGCGATTCCGCCAAAGCCAGCGCATGGCTGAAAGCCAACAGCGTCGATACCGTCATGGGTAAAAAATCCTGGGACAGTAAAGGCGACCTGAAAGTCTCTGATTACGTGGTTTATAAATGGGATGACAAAGGAAAGTATCAGGAAGTGAAGGAATAAATCATCTCGATTTGCCCGTTCTGATCTGTGTCAGACCGCGCCCTTATCGGGGCGCGGTCAAAAAAAGAGACTGCGTATTTATGGATTCATTCTTCCTGCAACAGCTGTTTAATGGCATTACGCTGGGTGCCGTCTACGGGCTGATCGCCATCGGTTACACCATGGTTTACGGCATCATCGGCATGATTAACTTTGCTCACGGCGAAGTGTATATGATTTCTGCCTACCTCTGCGCCATCGCGCTGGCGCTGCTCTCCTTCTTCGGGGTGCACTCCTTTCCGCTGCTGATCCTTGGCACGCTGGTCTTTACCATTGTGGTCACCGGCGTTTACGGCTGGGCAATTGAGCGCATCGCCTACAAACCGTTGCGTAATTCCACGCGTCTGGCACCGCTGATTTCCGCCATCGGCATGTCGCTGATTTTGCAAAACTACGCACAAATCAGTCAGGGGCCGCGCCAGCAGGGTATTCCGACGATGTTTGATGGCGCGCTGCGTTTTCATATCGGCGACAGTTTTGTCCAGATGACCTACACCAAACTGTTCATTCTGGTGGCCGCATTTGTCGGCATGCTGGTGTTGTCATGGATTATCAGTCACACCCGGCTCGGGCGTATGTGTCGCGCGGTGCAGCAGGACAGAAAAATGGCCTCGATTCTGGGCATCAACACGGACCGGATTATCTCGCTGGTCTTTATGATTGGTGCGGCGATGGCCGGGCTGGCGGGCGTGCTGGTCACCATGAATTACGGCACGTTTGATTTCTACGCCGGATTTATTATCGGTATCAAAGCCTTTACCGCCGCGGTGCTGGGCGGGATCGGTTCCTTGCCGGGTGCGATGCTCGGCGGGCTGATTCTAGGCATTGCCGAAGCGCAGTTCTCCGGCATGGTCAATTCCGATTACAAAGATGTTTTCTCTTTTGGATTGCTGGTGGTGATCCTCATTTTCCGCCCGCAGGGCCTGCTGGGTCGCCCGGTAGTGACTAAAGTGTGAGGGAAAATATGACGTCACAAACTGCTGTTGCGGATCACGGCTTCTCGCTCAAACGCTGCCTGCTGGATGCCATTTTTGCCGGGCTGGTCGCCCTGATCATCTTCGGGCCGGTAGTGGGCGTGGTGCTCGACGGGTACAGTTTCAACTTTCACAGCCAGCGGCTGGTGTGGATTATCGCTACGGTAATGGCCGGTCGCTTTCTGCTCAGTGCCTTTCTGGAAACGGCTGCCGGGCAGACCATGCGCGCGCGTTTTGAACGTGACAGCGCAGGTGTTTACGTCCGGCCTGCGGATCACAAAAGCAGCCTGCGCTGGGTGTTGCCCCTGTTAATCGCGCTGGCGATATGCTTCCCGTTGGTCGCCACCAAATACATTCTGACCGTGGCGATTTTAGGGCTGATTTACGTGCTGCTCGGCCTCGGGCTGAACATCGTGGTCGGTCTGGCCGGTCTGCTGGATTTAGGGTATGTGGCGTTTTACGCCATCGGCGCGTACGGGCTGGCGCTCGGGTATCAGTATCTCGGCCTTGGGTTCTGGTCGATGCTGCCACTGGCGGCGGTGATGGCTGCGCTGGCAGGCGCGTTGCTGGGGTTTCCTGTGCTGCGCATGCACGGCGATTATCTGGCGATCGTCACGCTGGGCTTTGGCGAAATTATCCGTCTGGTGCTCACCAACTGGCTGTCTTTTACCGGCGGGCCGAACGGCGTTTCGGCGCCTGCGCCGACGTTTTTCGGACTGGAATTCGGAAGGCGGGCGAAAGAGGGCGGCGTGCCTTTCCATGAGTTTTTCCATCTGACCTACAACCCCAACATGAAGTTTATTTTCATCTACGCGGTGCTGGTTCTGGTGGTATTGCTGGTGCTGTTTATCAAACACCGCCTGACCCGTATGCCGATTGGCCGTGCGTGGGAAGCGCTGCGTGAAGATGAAATCGCCTGCCGCGCGATGGGGCTGAACCATGTGCTGGTCAAGCTTTCGGCCTTTACGCTCGGCGCGTCGACGGCCGGTATCGCGGGTGTGTTTTTTGCCACCTATCAGGGTTTCGTGAATCCGACCTCTTTCACCTTTTTTGAATCGGCGCTGATCCTTGCCATTGTGGTGCTGGGCGGTATGGGCTCGACCATCGGCGTGGTGCTGGCGGCCTTTGTGCTGACCGTCGCGCCGGAGCTGCTGCGCAGTTTTGCCGAATACCGCGTGCTGTTGTTTGGCGTACTGATGGTGGTGATGATGATCTGGCGGCCACGCGGGTTAATCCGTATCAGCCGCAGCGGGTTTGCCGTGCGTAAAGGAGTTGCGCCATGAATTCAGCGGTGATGAACGACAGCATCCTCAGCGTTGACCATCTGATGATGCATTTTGGCGGCATCAGGGCGCTCAATGACGTCAGCCTGGACGTTAAGCGCGGTTCGATCACCGCGTTAATCGGCCCGAACGGTGCCGGTAAAACCACGGTATTTAATTGCCTGACCGGTTTCTACAAAGCCACCGGCGGTTCCATTTCGCTGAACACCCGCCGGGGCGCGACCAATGTGATTCAGGTACTCGGACAGAAATTCCAGCCCGACGACTGGATAAAACCGGCGCAGCTCGGCAAACGTATTTTCTACAAAATGTTTGGCGGCACGCATCTGGTTAACCGCGCCGGGCTGGCGCGTACTTTCCAGAATATCCGGCTGTTTCGGGAAATGTCGGTGGTCGAAAACCTGCTGGTGGCGCAGCACATGCAAACCAACCGCAATCTTATCGCCGGTGTTCTCAATACGCCGGGGTATCGCCGGGCAGAAAATCAGGCGCTGGATCGGGCATTTTACTGGCTGGAAGTGGTCGAGCTGGTGGATTGTGCCAACCGCCTGGCGGGGGAGATGTCTTACGGGCAGCAGCGGCGGCTGGAGATTGCCCGCGCCATGTGTACCGCACCGGAAATGATCTGCCTCGACGAACCGGCCGCCGGGCTTAATCCGGTGGAAACGCGCACGCTGAGCAAAATCATCCGCTTCCTGCGCGACCACCACGGGATCACCGTGCTGCTGATTGAACACGACATGGGCATGGTGATGGAGATATCAGACCACATTATTGTGCTCGACCATGGCGATGTGATTGCCGGAGGACCGCCGCAGGCGATTCAGAATAATGAGAAAGTCATTGCCGCGTATCTGGGTGCTGATGAAGACGACGAGGTCAGCTTATGAGCGATGCAATGCTGGAGTTTCGTGACGTGGACGTTTTTTACGGTGCCATTCAGGCGCTGAAACAGGTGTCGCTGGAGGTCAGTCAGGGGGAAACCGTGGCGCTTATCGGCGCGAACGGCGCAGGGAAATCGACGCTGCTGATGTCGATTTTCGGGCAGCCACGCATTCGCAGCGGGCAGATTTTATTTCGCGGCGAAGATATCAGCCGCAAATCCACGCACTTTGTGGCGGCAGCGGGCATTGCCCAGTCGCCGGAAGGGCGGCGGGTGTTTCCGGATATGACCGTCGAGGAGAACCTGCTGATGGGCACGATCCCCGTCGGCAATAAACACGCGGCAGAGGATTTGCAATCCATGTTTGATTTGTTTCCCCGCCTGAAAGAGCGACGCAGACAGCGGGCGATGACCATGTCCGGCGGCGAACAACAAATGCTGGCGATTGCGCGGGCGCTGATGAGTCGCCCGAAACTGTTGCTGCTCGATGAACCCAGTCTCGGACTCGCGCCGATAATCGTGAAGCAGATTTTTCAGATCCTGCGCGAACTGGCGAAAAACGGCATGACAATCTTTTTGGTGGAGCAGAATGCGCACCACGCACTGAAACTCTCCGATCGCGCCTACGTGATGGTCAACGGGCAGATCCGCCTGAGCGGCAGCGGCGAGGCTTTACTGGTCAACCCCGAGGTGCGAAAGGCTTACTTAGGCGGCGTGTAAAGGGTCAATTTGTTGCCCGGCGTGACGCCCGTGATGCCCTCATCGCGGATTTTTTTTAAGCCTTTTTCCTGAATTTTTCTCATTTCAAACGCTCCCTCCACATTTCACTCATACTATTCCCGTATCATGCAATTCCTACAATTTAGTGAACGGCAGGTTACATCTTTGCGGTATCATGCAGAGATAAGCATCACGAATTTGTGAAAAAATGGTTTATTCGGACAAATCAGTGACATAAAACAGCATCAGGGCGTTGACCCCCGGATGTTCAACAGGCTATATAGCGCAACCCGTTTTTGGCACAAAATTTTCCTGTCTCAGGGATGAAGTGAATGACAAACGGGTCATTTACTCGATGAATTGAACCGTCGGCGCTGCTGGCAAACAGCAGACTCGTTCGTAGTGTTTATTTTTTTAATCAGACAGGGCGCTAAAAATGGCTTCTGAGTGGCTTTCATTTGTTTTATTTCTTTCCTCTATCTATTTCTACGTCACACGGGCGTCGGCCGGTCGTATCTGGTTTTCGCTGGTGCTGTTCTTCTTAGGGCTTTACGTCATTCTGAACGTGATCCTGATTGGCAGTAATTATTTCACCGGTGAAGGCATCACCGATGCGGTGTTATATACCGTAACCAGCAGCCTTAAAGGCGCCGGACTGAATAAATATATCCTGCCGTTCCTCGGCTTACTGGCCGGGCTGGTCATCGTCTTCTGGCTGCTGGCCTGGGGCCTCAGGCAGCGCCGTGCAAAAAGCAGCAGCTGGGTTTACAGCGTGCTGGCCGTGATGCTGGCGGTGTTTTCCGTCGGCTCGACTCAGGCCTTCCAGAACATTTCCCGTCTGGTGAAAACGCAAATGTCCGGCAGCGGCGCGGATTTCGATACGTATTACAAAGTGCCGGTGAAAGCCGTGAAGGGCGAGAAAAAGCCTAATCTGGTCTATATCTATGGCGAAAGTCTGGAACGCACCTATTTCGATGAAAAGGTCTTCCCGGGGCTGACCACCGAATTAAGCCGTCACAAGGCGGAAAGCACGGATTTCACCAACACCCGCCAGTTGCCGGGCACCGGTTACACCATTGCCGGCATGGTCGCTTCACAATGCGGGATCCCGCTGTTCGCGCCGTTTGATGGCAACGCCTCCAGCGCGCTGGCGACCTTCTACCCTGAAAACGTCTGTTTGGGCGACGTGCTTAAAGGCGCGGGTTACACCAACTACTTCTATCAGGGGGCTGAACTGGCGTTTGCCGGGAAAGGCACGTTCCTGAAATCCCACGGTTTTGACCACCTGTACGGCTACAATGAACTGCGTCCAACCGTTGCCGATCCGGCGTACAAAAATGACTGGGGCTGGTACGACGACACGCTGCTCGACGAGGTGTACAAGAAATTCATCGAACTGAGTAAAGCGGGTAAGCCATTCTCCCTGTTCACATTGACCGTGGATACGCACCACCCGGACGGTTTTATTTCCCGCGGCTGTACGCGCAAAGCTTATCCGGTCACCGGCAAACCGAATCAGTCTCTGAGCGCGGTGTCCTGTAGTCAGGAACTGATTGCGGCGTTTATCGATAAAATTAAAAAGTCGGGCTATTACGATAACACCCTGATTGTGGTGTCTTCCGATCATCTGGCGATGAACAACACCGCCTACAACATTCTGACCAAACAGAACCGCAAAGATCTGTTCTTCGTGCTCGATGGCCGCAAACCTGTGGGTGATCTGAATGCCGCGAAGCGCAGTACGCTGGATAACGGTGCCACCGTGCTGGATATGATGGGCGGTGACAACTTCATCGGGCTCGGACGCAGCGGGATTTCTGCGACATCAATGACCGAGCAGTTCCTCAATATCGATGACAAAGTCAACGCCTGGAAACCGGCGGTCATTAAACAGTGGGGCTTCCCGAACAGCATCAAAAATTACACCGTCAGTAACAAGGAAAACAGTTTCACGTTCTCCGGTATGACCATCAAAACGCCGTTCATTTTGAAAGTCACCAGTGACAAGATCGAACCGATGTTTGACGTCTATTTATCCACGCCGCTGAAAAAACAGCTGTCCACGCTGTCCACCAGCGACAACTTTGTCTGGGTCGATAAATGCTACGAAATGGGCCGCGTCTGGGCACCTGAATTGTCGCTCAATACCGGCCTTTGCGTGGCTTCCGGCAACCTCGGAGCACGCCCGAGTATCGTGCAGGCAACGGGCGATACCTTTAAAGGCAAGGTGGATTTTGTGAAGGATACGTCCGGCAGCAACGCGATTTATCAGCAGACAGTAAAAATGCTGAACGTAGATGATGCCGATACCACTTATAAATCTGAGGCGATAGCCTTCATGCTGCCGGGGATGCCGGAGCAGGTAAAAGCTATTACCGGTATTTCTGCGCTGGAAAACTGGGGCCGCTGGTCAGACGCTAATCTGGCGCCGTCGGTGAAAATTGATTACGTCAAACCTCTGCCGACCACCTTTGACGTGGTGATCCGCGCCAGAGCCTATGGCAATAACATTGATAAACCGGTGTCTGTGCGCGTCGGCGATCAGGAGCAGTTTGCTTCCTTTGGCGATAAAGACGGAACGGTGAAATTGCAGTTTACCAACCCCGGTGCGGCGCAAAGCATTGTTATCACACCACCGTCACCGACAGAACCGACCGAGGGCACCAGCGGCGGGTTCCTGCCGCGTAAACTCGGTATTGGTATGGTGTCGCTGGAGGTTCAGCCGGTCGATCCGCAGTCATAACGCCTCAGGCATCAGGACAAAAACCCGCTGCGGCGGGTTTTTTATTGGCCGTCATCTTCGCGCAAAATCCTTATCGTTTTTATCGCTTTACTATGCCATTTTGCATATTCAATTCAGGAATATGTATCTCTTAAACAATATTATAAAGAAATAAGCCGATCGGTATACTCGCCAAATTCCTGCACAAAATCACAGCCATGTGCAGGCCTCTCATCAATACTTTTGGGGATAACCGATGCAGACTACATTCAACAAAACCAAGACCCGCGTTAACCGTGCATTTTTACTGGCAGCGACGTCTGCTGTCATGATTTCAAGCGGCATTCTTGCTCCGCTTTCTTTGGCGCAGGCGGCGGATAAAACCACCATTAAAGTCGGTATCATCAGTGGCGAAGACGAAGATGTCTGGCGCGAAGTGGTGAAGCAGGCGGCCGCGAAAGGGCTGACCGTGAAACCGGTGGTCTTCAATGATTACAACCAGCCTAACGAAGCGCTGCAAAACGGTGAAGTGGACGCCAATGCCTTCCAGCATCAGCCATTCCTCGATAATCAGATCAAAGTAAATCATTACGATATCGTGCGCGTGGGTTACACCGCCGTGTGGCCGATCGGCCTGTATTCTAAAAAAGTCAAAACGGCTGATGAGCTGAAAGAAGGCGCGGTGATCGGCGTTCCCAACGATCCGGCTAACGAAGCGCGTGGTCTGATCCTGTTACAACAGTCCGGCGTGATTAAACTGAAACCGGGCGCGGGTATTTTCGCGACCACCGCAGACATCATTGAGAACCCGCGTCACGTCACCATCAAAGAACTGGATTCCGGCATTATCGGCCGCTCCGTTCCGGATCTGGACGCGGCAATCGTCAACACTGACTGGGCGCTGAAAAGCGGCCTGACGGCGGCTGACCGTATCGCGCAGGAGCCGGTAAAAGGCAATCCTTACAACAACTTCATTGCAGTGAAAACAGAGAACGCCAATGCGCCGTGGGTGAAAACATTAGTTGCCGCCTACCAGAACGACGACGTGAAAAAAGTGTTTGATAAGGTCTATAAAGGCACCGGCGTCACGGCCTGGTAAGGATGTAAAGCATGACGATTATCTCTGAGATCGACGCGCATTTTACCGGTTCTTCCGCCGATGAACATCACGCCGGGGAAGCGCAGGTGAATGCGTTCGTAAGAGCTGAACGGACAGGCGCGGCTGAACATGCTGAAGACGTGGTGCAACTGCACCGCGTCAACCGCCGTTTCGCAAACACGCAGGCCCTCAAGGATGTGTCGTTAACCGTCAGGCGGGGAGAGATCCTCGGCCTTATCGGTCGCAGCGGGGCAGGGAAATCGACCCTGATCCGCTGCCTTAACGGACTGGAACAACCTGATGACGGCGTGATCAAAATCGAAGGGCACACCATCACCGGCCTTAGCGAAAAAGCGTTGCAGTCGGTGCGCAGCCGCGTCGGGATGGTGTTTCAGCACTTTAATTTACTGTCGGCCAAAACGGTTGAGCAAAACGTCGCGCTGCCGCTGAAAATTGCCGGTTACGACAAAGCACGCCGCCAGGCGCGGGTCGCCGAATTACTGGCACTGGTCGGGCTGGAAGATAAAGCCAAAAACTATCCGGCGGCGTTGTCCGGCGGGCAAAAACAGCGTGTCGGTATTGCCCGTGCGCTGGCCGCCAACCCGGCATTATTACTCTGCGATGAAGCCACCTCGGCACTCGATCCGGAAACCACGCGATCTATTCTGGCGCTGCTGCAATCCCTTAATCAAAAACTCGGCATCACCATTTTGCTGATCACCCATGAGATGGAAGTGATCAAAAAAATCGCCCACAGGGTGGCGGTGATTAACGCCGGGGAAATCATTGAGGAAGGGCCGGTCTGGCAGGTGTTTGCTCATCCGCAATCTCAGCTGACGCGCACGCTTTTACAGGGATTACTGCCCCAGTTGCCGGAGGCGCTAGCCGAACAGCTTTCGCCGGTACGTCAGGGCGAGGCGATTTACAGCGTGCACTATGCCGGGCAAGGCCGTCAGGGCGAGATCCTCACTCTGATGGCGGCGGAACTGCCGGGGCAATTCCGTCTGATTCAGGGCGGCGTCGACCATATCCAGCATTACGCCGTGGTGCGTTTTTTCTTCTCTGTCCCGGTTGATAATCCGGCGTCAGAGCAGGCTGTTTTACACTGGCTGCACCAGCACCAGGCAACCGTGGAGCTGACAGGCTATGTCTCCAGTAATGCTTGATTTATTGATTAACGCTGTCGAAGAAACACTGCTGATGACCGCCATCTCCGGGCTGTTCTCACTGATTGCTGGTTTGCCACTTGGTCTGATTCTGGTGATGAGCAGCCCTGGCGGCATTGCCGAAAACCGCTGGGTCAACCGCTCGCTGGGGCTGGTCATCAACGGTTTCCGCTCACTTCCTTTCATCATTTTGCTGGTAGCATTGATTCCGGTAACGCGCTTTCTGGTCGGCACGTCGCTCGGCACCTGGGCAGCCATTGTGCCGCTCTCCATTACGGCGACACCGTATTTTGCCCGTGTTGCCGAAGTGTCTCTGCGCGATGTCGATCGTGGTCTGATTGACGCCGTTCGTGCGATGGGCGCCAGTAAACTGCGCATCGTCTGGGACGTGCTGATCCCGGAAGCATTGCCCGGTATTTTATCCGGGTTTGTGGTGACGCTGGTGGCGCTGATTGGGGCGTCGGCGATGGCGGGGGCTATCGGCGCAGGCGGGTTGGGCGATCTGGCAATCCGTTACGGCTATCAGCGTTTTGAAACGGTGGTGATGATTGAAGTGATTGTGGTGCTGATTGTCATGGTCTGCGGCATTCAGTGGCTGGGCGATCGCATCGTGGCGCGCGTCGATAAACGCCATTAAAAAAGCCGGTCGTCTGTGAATGGCGACCGGCCAGTCTGATAATTACATTTCACTGCGTGAGCGCCAGCGTTCACGCGCCATAAACCCTTTCACACCGATATCCAGGAACGGGCGCGGCGGCAGATAACTGGCGCGCCCAACCGTATGCATATCAGCCAGGAGCGGGTGATCTTCCCCCGCCGCATGATCCGCCAGCAACCTTCCAAAGGCGCTCTGCTTTGAGCTGCCGGAGCCGTTGCATCCCGCCGACGAATAGACATTCTCCGACAGATTCCCCCACACCGGCGCACCGTTGCGCGTAATACTGATCAATCCCGACCAGGTGTAGGCCATATTGACGTCCTGCAACTGCGGATAGATGCGGGCGAACAGTTCCTGATGACGTCGCGCATGGCGGCCGGTTTCTACCGCACCGGTCACCAGACCCGGCGTGAAATTAACATGCTCGCGGATCAGGAAACGATGATCGGCGGTATAGCGCAGCGTCGCGCCCGCCAGCGCATTCACTGGTGTTGAGCCCCAGGGTGAAATATCCCCGATCCGCTGGCGTTGTTCCGGCGTCAGCGGTTCAGTGAGGGTGGCAAACGTCGACATGGCAAACACGTTGCCTTTAAACAAGGGTAATCCACGCGCCGCGCCATTAATCGCCAGCATCAGTTTGCGTGCCCGGACTTCTCCATGCGGGGTTTCAGCCCGGATCGCGCCTTGTGTATCAATCTGCAAGGCCGGAGAATTGGCATAGACGGTAACGTTCGGGGGCAGGGTCGCCACCAGCCCGCTGATAAGCGCAGCCGGATTCACCAGAATGCAGTTGGGCGTATATACCGCACTGCGATAAAAACCAGTGCCCAGACGCTGTTTCAGCGCTGCGTTATCCAGCCGTTCAAAACGTTCGCCCAGCGTGGTGAGTTCGTCCTGATAGTGCGCGATGTCATCATCAAATTGTTCGCTCACCGCGCAGTGATATTTCCCGGCGTTCTGCCAGTCGCAATCAATACCGTGCTGATCGACAGTTTCTTTCAAATGCGCAAGACCAAACTGTAAAAGACGGCGGTAAGTCTGCGCCTGCTCGAGCTCAGCGGAGGTACTGCCAACCGTGTGCGGCAGGTCAATCACAAAACCGGAGTTACGCGCAGAGGCGTTATCCGCGACATCCAGCGCTTCGAGCACGACAACGTGTTCATGCGGGCGAAGCTCCGCAATACGGCGGGCAAACGCCAGCCCGGCAAATCCTGCGCCAATCACCAGCCAGTCAGCGGTAACGTTACCGTGCAACGCCGGATGGCGGGGCGTGTTACCGCGCACGGCGGCCCAGCCATTAATATTCTGATCAAGAGGTAAATGTTTAATTTTCATCGTTATGTGAGGTCGTTATCCCAGGTGGTTCGATCCTAATGGATAGACGTATAGATGTCTAATGCGGATTAGACATAACGATAGAGGGGGCAGTAAGGGCCGGTTAAAATTAGGACAAAGTGAACGAAAATCAGGCAGGGTTAACTTGATAGAATGCGCGCGGGTGCTTGAGGCTTATCTGGCTTGAGCAGCGTTGTGAAAGACATAATAGTTGTTCAAGGCATAATAAGAAGAAAGCCCCGAGGAGATTTTTCAATCAACCCGAGGCTATCACAACCATACCTAGACAATATGAGGATAGCCTCTTAAAAGCAGGAATGCAACGGAGGGCAAGATGTCGCGAAAGCTTGTGTTACACGGACTCATCGTGGTTTGTTTCACATTGCTGGCCTGGACCTGGATGGTGCGTGATTCGCTGTGCGAATTGCATATTAAGCAGGGGAAAACAGAAATTGCGGCAGTCTTAAGCTACGAAATTAAGAGCTAACCGTAAGGTGGGGTTCGCCCCACCTTTTTGGTTGTTGTCGACGTATGTTGGCCTCAGGCACCCATTCTTTAACATTACCCTGCGTATTCTGGAAGCTGTGTTCCGTATTGGAAACGTCCCACTTGTGAATCACTCCCGACATCGCAATATGAAAGAATTGCGCATCCAAAGTAAGGGCGATCCCCTTCGGGCGTTTTATGCTTTTGATCCTTTGCGCAGAGGTATTTTACTTTGCGCGGGAAACAAAGTGGGTAATGAAAAAAGATTTTATGAAGTCATGATACCGGTGGCCGACAATGAATTTACACGGCACCTGAATACGATAAAAGAAAAGGAATTGCCTTAATGAGCAGAACCCTTGAACAGTTACTGGCATCCGTAAAACCTGAAGTCGCTGCACAAGCGCAGGCGATGGCCGTTGATATTTTGATTACCCTTGAGCTGGCCGAACTGCGTGAAAGAATGAATAAAACACAATGTGAGATGGCTGAAGCGTTGGGCATTAAACAGCCTACGGTTGCCGGTATGGAAAAGCCGGGCCGTGACCTGAAATTGTCGACGTTGAAACGTTATGTTGAAGCAGCGGGTGGCAAGTTGCGTCTGGAAATCGATTTGCCGGATGGCACTCATTTTGGATTTGCGATGTAACCGCATTGCCTGACCTGCACGAATTCGTGCACATAATCAGAATGCAAAAAGCCCGCTTAAGTTTCCTTAAGCGGGCTTTTCTAATTTGGCTCCTCTGACTGGACTCGAACCAGTGACATACGGATTAACAGTCCGCCGTTCTACCGACTGAACTACAGAGGAATCGTTTGAACGGGGCGAATAATAACGACTGCCCGTGGGCATGTCAAAGGGTTAACGAAAAAAGATGACCGACTGCTTTCTTAATATCCAACCTGTTGACTATTAAGACAAAGTGATTGATTCCTCGTCCTCAAATTGCCTTATCTGCCTCTTCGTGCGCCGTGGATGCACTAAAAGTACACACAAGCTGCCTGTTTGTTGTGCACCTCTCGCTCATCCTGCGGTTCTGTAAAAGGACCAGGCCGGGTTTTTAGCGACTTTCCGGCCTGAACGCCCCCTGATTCAAGATCTGCTGCACAAATTTCACTCATTTCTCGGGGTTGGCACACCCCGTGCATTGTTATTTAACTAACAAGAGCTAGTTTTATGACAATAAAGCAACACGGAGTTAACCAATGCAGCCAGCGCAGGATGTGATTGAACAAATCGAAGCCTCGTTCGCCGTGCAGACGCCAACCGGCAAGCGCATCGCCAGTTATCTGCTGGCAAATCTGGCGCAGATCCCGTTTGAGACGGCGGACAGTATCGCGCGCAGCGCAGCGACCAGCGGCATTTCCGTCGGGCGTTATCTGCGCAGCCTGGGCTATCGCAATCTGGATCACTTCAAGCAAACGCTGCGCCTGCAAAGTGGCACCGCCTATCAGCCGTGGGTGGTGACCGATCGCCTTGGCGCGTATCGCGAGCGCAGCAAACAGCCGCAGCAGGAAAAGCTCCGGCAGTCACTGACGCTCGAACTTGAAGCCATCAATCATGTGTATCAGCTGGCACAGAGCGACAGCTTTGCGCAGATCAGCCGGCGTCTGGCCGATGCGGAGGCCGTATTCATTCTCGGGATCCAGTCCGTGCGCGGCATTGCCAACAATTTCTCCAGTTATCTCGAGTATTTACGCCCGAAAGTCTATTTCGCCGACGGCCTGTCCGGCACCTATGTTGAATCGCTGAATTCGGAATTCGCGCAGCCTTATCTGGTGGTCACCGACACCCGTGCGTATTCAAAAATGGCGCAAACCTATTGCGAAGCGGCCTGCGAACGCGGGCTGAATGTCGCGCTGATCACCGACATTTACTGCCCGTGGGCGCGCGATTATCCGGTGGATTTGTTGCAGGTGAAAACTGACACCGGCCAGTTCTGGGATTCGATGGCGCCACTCAGTTGCCTGTTCAACCTGCTGTGTTCGGCGGTGCTCGAACTGCGCGGTAACGACGTCGAGCAGCGTCTGGCCAATAACCGGATTTTACAAAAACAGCTCGGACAATTTGAATCCTAACCTTCACACCAGCGGACAGATTTATTGATGAACACAAAAACACCTGATATCGCCCTGATCGATCTGGCAGAGGTTTTACCCGATGCCGTCATCGACCTGAAATATGCCACGGCAGATAACCTGACCGGTCAGCCGATTTATCGCGAATCGCGCTGCCTGTTACACCCTGATGCCGCTGCTGCACTGGTGCGCTGTAACCAGGTGGCAAAACTGGCCGGCTTTACCCTGAAAATTTACGACGCTTACCGGCCACAGGCGGCGCAGGCCTGTTTGTGGGCGGCATTTCCAAACCCGGATTATGTGGTGGATATCAGACTCGGTTCGCACCACAGCCGCGGGGTGGCGGTGGATCTGACCCTGCTGGATGAGCAGGGCAACGTGGTAGATATGGGCGCGGGCTTTGATGAAATGACCGAAGTTTCGCACCCGTTTTATCCGGATTTACCGCCGCACATTCAGCGTAACCGCCTGTTGCTCAACGCCGTGATGGCCGCGGGCGGCTTTAAAGGTATCACCAGCGAGTGGTGGCACTTTGAATTACCGGATGCCAAAACGTATCCGTTGTTGGAAGAGCGGTTCGGCTGCTTTCCGCCGGTGAATGCCGCGTAATCATTGCACGTCTCTTATCACTTTCTGACAGAGCCAGGAGTTCTCCGATGAGCAACACAGCAATCAACACGTTCCGCAAAAATACAAAGACACAGATCGCCGGTGCCATTTTTCTGGCCCTGTCAGGCTTAAGTTTTGCCGCCCAGGCCGCCGTGCCGAAAGACATGCTGGTGATTGGTAAAGCGGCCGATCCGCAAACGCTGGATCCGGCGGTGACCATTGACAACAACGACTGGACGGTGACCTATCCGGCCTATCAGCGTCTGGTGCAGTACAAAACCGAAGACGGTAAAGGCTCAACGCAGGTGGAAGGCGATCTGGCGGCAAGCTGGACGGCTTCACCCGATCAACTGGTCTGGACCTTCAAACTCAAGCCCGGCGCCAAATTTGATGATGGCACCGACGTCAATGCCGACGCGGTGAAATGGTCCTTTGAGCGTCTGATGAAAATCGGTCAGGGTCCGTCGGAAGCTTTCCCGAAAGACATGACGGTGACGGTGGTGGATCCGATGACGGTCACCTTTACGCTGAAAACGCCGTTCGCGCCATTCCTCTACACGCTGGCCAATGACGGCGCAGGCATCGTCAACCCGGCGATTGCCAAAGCCAATCCTGCCGACGAAGGTAAGGCGTGGCTGGCCGGTCATACCGCCGGTTCCGGCCCTTACAAGCTGGATCGCTGGCAGAAAGGTCAGCAACTGGTGCTGGTGCCGAACCCGCACTACAACGGCACGAAACCGGCGTTCAAACGCGTGACCGTGAAAATTATCGGTGAAAGCGCCACCCGCCGCCTGCAACTGTCGCGCGGCGATCTGGATATCGCCGATTCCCTGCCGATGGATCAACTGGCGGCACTGAAGAAAGAGGGCAACGTTGCTGTCGAGGAATTCCCGTCGCTGCGCGTGACCTATCTCTATCTCAATAATGCCAAAACGCCGCTCAATCAGGTGGATTTACGCCGCGCGATTTCCTCTGCCGTGGATTATCAGGGCATGGTGAAAGGCATTCTCGGTGGCAATGCCAAACAGATGCGCGGGCCAATTCCTGAGGGCATGTGGGGCTTCGACCCGACGGCGAAGCAATACACCTTAGATCTGACGCAGGCCAAATCCGATCTGGAGAAGGTCAAAGACAAACCGAAGACGCTGGATTTCCTGTATTCCGATAACGATCCGAACTGGGAATCTATCGCGCTTGCCGTGCAGGCGAGCCTCGGTCAGGCCGGTATCAACGTGAAGCTGGAAAAACTGGCGAATGCCACCATGCGCGACCGCATCGGGCAGGGCGATTACGACATCTCCATCGGTAACTGGAGCCCGGATTTCGCTGACCCGTACATGTTCATGAACTACTGGTTTGAGTCCGATAAAAAAGGCCTGCCGGGTAACCGTTCTTTCTACGCCAATCCTGAGGTCGATGCCTTACTGAAAAAAGCGGTGTCGGTGACCGATCAGAAAGAGCGTACCGGTTACTACCAGCAGGCGCAGAAAATCGTTATCGACGAAGCGGCGTACGTTTACCTGTTCCAGAAAAACTATCAGGTGGCGATGAACAAAGACGTGAAAGGCTTTGTTTTCAACCCGATGCTGGAGCAGGTGTTTAACGTGGGGCAAATGCACAAGTAACAGCGGCATCATTCACGAAAGCCCCTTTCACGATCTGAAGGGGGTTTTACGGGGAAAACACTATGACTTTTTGGACGTTGATCCGCCAGCGCTGCTGGGGCCTGATACTGGTGATGGCGGGCGTTTGCGTGATCACTTTTATCATCTCGCACATGATCCCCGGTGATCCGGCGCGGTTACTGGCGGGCGATCGCGCAAGTAATGAAATGGTCGAACATATCCGTGAGCAGCTCGGGCTGAACCAGCCGCTGTATGTACAGTTTTTCCGTTATGTCAGTGATTTGCTGCACGGTGATTTGGGCACGTCGATCCGCACCGGACGTCCGGTGCTGGAAGATCTGAAAGCCTTCTTCCCGGCGACGCTGGAGCTGGCGGTCAGCGCCCTGTTTCTGGCGATTGTGCTTGGCATTCCGCTGGGCGTGTTGTCGGCGGTATACCAGAATAAATTTCCCGATCATCTGGTGCGTTTGCTTTCCGTACTGGGCATTTCCACGCCTGCATTTTGGCTCGGGCTGGGCGTCATCATCCTGTTTTACGGCCATCTGAACCTGCTGCCGGGCGGCGGAAGGCTCGACGACTGGCTGGATCCCCCTGCTGATATCACCGGTTTTTATGTGCTCGACTCCCTGCTGACCGGCAACTGGGAGACGTTCTGGAACAGTCTGCAACATCTGGCGATGCCTGCGCTGACGCTGGCGTTCGTCCATATGGGCATCGTGGCGCGGCAAATTCGCTCGGCGATGCTGGAGCAACTGAATGAAGATTATATCCGCACGGCGCGTGCCAACGGGCTTTCGCGCTGGCGGGTGATCCTCAGCCACGCCTTGCCGAACGCGCTGATCCCATCGGTGACGGTGCTCGGGCTGGCGATGGGCGATTTACTCTACGGCGCGGTGCTGACCGAAACCGTTTTTGCCTGGCCAGGCATGGGCGCGTACGTGGTGAATTCGATTCAGGCGCTGGATTTCCCGGCGGTGATGGGCTTTGCGGTGGTGGTGTCGTTTGCGTACGTCATCGTCAATTTGTGTGTGGATTTACTGTATGTGTGGATCGATCCGCGCATTGGCCGTGAGGGGTGAGGCATGTCTGTGATTGAACCGGGCGTCAATAATCACCGGGCCGATATCGTGGCACCGGACGTCAAACCGCGTTTCGCCAGCTGGCGGCGCACATTTCATCTGCTGAGCCGCAGCCCGCTGACCCTGCTCGGGCTGGCGATTATGCTGATCGTACTTTTCATCATGATTTTCTCGCCGTGGCTGGTACCGCATGACCCGAACGCCATCAGCCTGACCGACCGGCTACAGGCACCTTCCGCGCTGCACTGGTTTGGCACGGATGAAGTCGGGCGCGATCTGTTCAGCCGCGTGCTGATTGGCAGCCAGCAGTCGGTAGCGGCAGGGCTGGCGGTGGTGATTATCGCGGGCAGCATTGGCTCGTTGCTCGGCTGTTTCTCCGGCGTGGTCGGCGGTCTGGTGGATGCGCTGATCATGCGCTGCATGGACATCATGCTCTCGGTGCCGTCGCTGGTATTAACCATGGCGCTGGCCGCCGCGCTCGGGCCAAGTCTGTTTAACGCCATGCTGGCGATTGCCGTGGTGCGCATTCCGTTTTATGTGCGGCTGGCGCGCGGGCAAACGCTGATGCTGCGCCATCAGGCATACATGCAGGCCACGCGCACATTCGGCGCGTCGCGCTGGCATCTGATTACCTGGCACGTTTTACGCAACGTTATGCCGCCGCTGGTGGTGCAGGCATCACTGGATATCGGCACCTCGATTCTGATGGCGGCGACGCTCGGCTTTATCGGCCTCGGTGCGCAGCAACCGACCGCAGAATGGGGCGCGATGGTGTCTAACGGCCGTAATTATATTCTCGATCAGTGGTGGTATTCGGCATTCCCCGGCGTGGCGATCCTGATCACCGCCACCGGTTTTAACCTGTTCGGCGACGGTCTGCGCGACCTGCTGGATCCGAAAAGCAGAGGGCGCTGACATGACTGAGCAAACCCACGGGCCGGTACTGGAAATCGACAAGTTGCAGCTGGTCTTTCCGGTCTACGGCGGCGAAGTAAAAGCACTGAATCAGGTGTCACTGTCGGTCAGTGCCGGTGAAATTGTCGGCGTGGTCGGTGAGTCCGGTTCGGGCAAATCGGTCACCGCGATGATGGCGATGCGCCTGTTGCCGCCCGACGGTTTTACCGTCACCGGCGGCGAATTACGCATGCTCGGCACCGACGTGGTGCGCGCCAGTGAAGAGCAGATGCGTACTTTGCGCGGCGCACGCGTAGCGATGATTTTTCAGGAGCCGATGAACGCCCTGAACCCGACGCGCAAAATTGGCCGTCAGATGTGCGAAGTCATCTGCCTGCATCAGAAACTCAGCAAGGCGCAGGCGTGGCAAAAAGCCATCGGGTTACTGGATGACATGCAGATCGCCGACGCGGAGCAGGTGATGTCCCGCTATCCGTTTGAACTCTCCGGCGGTATGCGCCAGCGGGTGTTAATCGCCATGGCCTTTTCCTGTGAGCCGGAATTGATCATCGCCGACGAGCCGACGACGGCGCTGGATGTCACGGTGCAGCGTCAGGTGCTGCGGTTACTCCAGCGCAAAGCCCGCGCCAGCGGCACCGCCGTGTTATTTATCACCCATGACATGGCGGTGGTGTCGCAGCTTTGCGACCGGGTTTACGTGATGTACGCCGGGCACGTAATCGAAAGCGGCAACACCACGGATGTGATCGACACGCCGTCGCACCCGTATTCCATCGGCCTGTTGCAGGCGGCACCGGAAAACGGCACCCCCCGCAGCCTGCTGAAAGCCATTCCCGGCACGGTGCCGAATCTGTCAAATCTGCCGCAGGGCTGTGCGTTTCGCGGGCGGTGTCATTATGCTGATGACCGCTGTTTAACCACGCCGGAACTTACCCCGCTGGCCCGGCATCCGCAGCAATCCGTTGCCTGCTGGCATCCGCAGCGTGAAATCCGCATCCAGCCGATTGAGGAGCTTTCCTGATGATTGATGAAGCGTTAGTCGAACTCCAGGATGTGCGCGTACGTTTTCCCTCAAGCTTTAACTGGCGCGGTAAACCGACCGGTTATGTGCACGCGCTGAACGGGCTGGATCTCAATATTATCCGTGGCGAAACCTTAGGGATTGTCGGCGAATCCGGCTGCGGAAAGAGCACGCTGGCACAATTACTGATGGGATTACAAAAGCCGAGCAGCGGGGAAATCCACCGCGCGCGCCACGACAATTCGTGGTTTGGCTCCGGGATGCAGATGGTGTTTCAGGATCCGCAATCGTCGCTGGATCCGCGTCTGCCTGTCTGGCGGATCATCACCGAGCCGGTGTTCGTGCAAAAACACAACAGCAGCCGCGAACGTCGTGAACTGGCCGCCACGCTGGCGGAACAGGTAGGTATTCGCAAAGAGTACCTCGACCGTCTGCCGCATGAATTTTCCGGCGGTCAGCGTCAGCGTATATCCATCGCCCGCGCGTTATCTTCAGAGCCAGACATCATTGTGCTGGATGAACCGACCTCCGCGCTGGATATTTCGGTACAGGCGCAAATCCTCAATTTGCTGGTAGAACTACAACGCCAGCGCAATCTGACCTACGTACTGATTTCTCATAACGTATCCGTCGTGCGCCACATGAGCGACCGCGTGGCGGTGATGTATCTGGGGCAAATCGTTGAACTGGGTGCAGCAGAAAAAGTACTGACCGAACCGCAGCATCCGTATACCCGGTTGCTGCTCGATTCCGTTCCCCGCGCCGGGCGTGCGCTCGATGACGGAATAGTGGATAAGAAAGGGGAGTTACCCAGTAACCGAAATCTGCCGATGGGCTGTTATTTCCGCGAACGCTGCCCGCTGGCCGGCGACGGCTGCCAGATGCCGCAGGATCTTGTCTGCGGGGCAGACGGGGTGGTGGCGAGGTGTCATCGGGTTATGCCGGGGCGGGTCTAAAGACGCTTTTTTAATTTCAAGGTCAACGTCGTGGGTTGCCACCCACACGGGCCTTAAGGTCAAAACCGTGGGTTGCCATCCACACGGGCCTTAAGGTCAAAACCGTGGGTTGCCACCCACACCGGCCTTAAGGTCAAAACCGTGGGTTGCCACCCACACCGGCCTTAAGGTCAAAACCGTGGGCGTCGGCCCACACCGACTTGGGGGGCGGCATATCGCCGCCGCCCCCCAAGACCCCCCGGGCTCTTTTACTGCGCGCTATCGCAGGAACGATGGACATGTTCCGCAGCTATCGTGAGTGGCGCAAATCCAGGTGCTTCGCACTGCCTTCTCTCGGTCTTCGAGCCATAGGTCTCGAAGCCGCTCCGTTCAGCTGGATTTTGAGCACGCCAGTTAACTTTTTGAAAAGATGAGAATCAGTCTGCTTTTGAATTTAAGATCGTGCGGGCGATTCAGAAATCTTGCTGAACGGAGCGGCCTGGAGACCCAAGGCTCCAGGACCGAGAGAAGGAACCGCGCAGCGGCAAGATTTCCAGCCTGTCGCCGTGCTAACTGAAACATAGCCAGCGAGCGGTAGCGCGCAGTAAAAGAGCCGGAGATTCTTAAGAGGCGCGGCGATAGGCGCCTCTTAAGGCCGGTGTGGGTGGCAACCCACGGTTTTGACTTTGATCTTAAGGCCCGCGTGGCCGGCACCCCACGGTTTTGAATTTGACCTTCTGATCGGTTCGCATTACCGTCGATGCAAAATATCCACGGTTCTCTCCCACTCAAACGGCTCCAGATCCGAATACCGGATCCCCTTCGCGGCCAGCGCATCCACCAGCCCTTGCTGGGCCAGCACGGTGCCGGAACTCATATTCGGTGCGACGCCGACATCCGCGAGTGTTTTCACCACTTCGCGCATCTCCTCGGCGCGGCGTTTGCCGTGCTCGGCGATGCGGCTGATGAGATAGTGCGGCAACTGTGCGTCCCAGCCGAGTGACGGAAAGCTGGCGTGCAGCGAGGCCAGCACTTCATTCTCCACGCCGTACTGGCGTGCGGCGCTCAGGCATTCGGCGGTCAGGGCTTCGAGGCCTTTGATCATCACGCTGCGGCACATTTTAATGGCGGAAGCTTCTCCGACGGCGGTGCTGTGGACTTTGCTGTTAAATCCGTTTTCGTTCAGCCATTCGCTGATGGCGTAAACATGCGTGCCGCCCAGCAGCAACGGGGTTTTCAGCCGCGCAGGCGGGTAGGGTGCCATCACGGCGACGTCGATGTAGTTGCCGCCCGCCTGTTCAATCAGTGCCATCGCCTCGCGTTTTGTGTTCGGCGAAACAGAATTCAGATCGAGAAAAAACTGTCCGGGCGCGAGATGCGGGGCGACGGTTTCGGCCACCTTCAGCGCTTCGGCGGCGGTCACGGCAGAGAACATGATCTGGCTGTTTTTTACGGCGTCTTCCACAGACAGCGCAAAGTTCACTCCGGCGTCACGGGCGCGCTGGTGTATCACCGCTGAATCGCTTTGCTTATCAAAGGCCACGATATCCAGCGACGGATTTTGGTATTTTAAATCCGTTGCCAGAATCGTGCCGACCTCGCCGAGGCCAATTAAGGAAATGCGGGTGACATTATTCATGATGCGGTTCCTGATGTTCGTCCTGATGGCCGTCCCACACACTGGCGGGAATGGCGACGCGGCCTTCAAAAATCAGGCGCGCGGTGCGTAACAGCGCGCAGCCTCTGAGACGCTGTGCGCCGGTTTGAGTCGGATCGAGTTGTAGTTCCACGCTGAACTCGCCGGTCGGGTGTTCGACGCTGACCCGCGGCGTGTCGCCGCAGGGCGTATGCGCCAGTCCTTCGGTGATGCTGCCGGGGATCAGGCAGGCGCTGGCGACACTCACCGCGCCGAGCACGCCAATCGAGGCGTGGCAGCGGTGCGGAATAAATGTCCGGCTGGAGATGGCGCCGCCATTGCGCGGCTCAGCGATCAGCGTCATTTTTGGCACGGTGCGCTGCGAGACATCGCCGAGATTCATTTTCGGGCCCGCCTGCAAGCGGATCGACTCGAGACGCTGTTTCAGCGCCGTATCGGCATCCAGTTGTTCGCGGGTTTCATAGCCGCTGCGACCGACATCGGCGGCGCGCAGCAGGATCACCGGCATACCGTTGTCAATGCAGGTGACGTCGATGCCGTCGAAGGTATCGCGGGCGTTGCCGGTGGGCAGCAACGCCCCGCAACTGGAACCGGCGATATCGGCAAATTCGACGCTGATTTTAGCCGCCGTGCCGGGTACCCCGTCGATGCGCAATTCCCCCTGATAACAGACTTCGCCGTCTTTGACCGGGACATGCGCGGTGGCAATCTGCCCGGTGTTTTCCATAAAAATGCGCACCGGCGTGATGCCGTCCAGCGGGCTGACCAGCTGCTTTTCGAGGGCGAACGGGCCCACGGCGGCCAGAATATTGCCGCAATTTTGTCCGTAATCCACCCCCGCTTTATCGACATTCACCTGCGCAAACAGATAATCGACGTCGGCATCAGGCCGTGCGGAAGGGCGGATAATCGCCACTTTGCTGGTCAGCGGATCCGCCCCGCCGAGGCCGTCAATCTGGCGCGGATCAGGGGAACCCATCACTGCCAGCAGGACGCGGTCGCGCAACGTTTCATTTTGTGGCAAATCAGCGGCCAGGAAAAACGCCCCTTTCGAGGTGCCGCCGCGCATCAGCATGCAGGGGATCCGGGTCTGTGGCATATCCGCTCCTCAGCGCTTTTCGGCCTGTTCTGCTTCTTCGGTGGAATCGAAATATTTCAGCCCTTTTTCTGCCAGGCGCGGGCGCATGTTGTAGATATCCAGCCCGAGTTCGCCGTCAGCCATTCTGGCGCGTTTGCTTTCTTCCAGCGTTTCCCGTTCGCGGCTGGCCTGCGCCACCAGGGCAACGTCTTCACGACGCACCACCACCACGCCGTCGTCATCGGCCACGATCGCATCGCCGGGGTAAACCAGTTGCCCCGCACACACCACCGGTACGTTCACGGAACCGAGCGTTTCCTTGATGGTGCCCTGCGCATGAACCGCCCGCGACCAGACGCGGAATCCCATGTCGCGCAGGGTTTTGGTATCTCGAACGCCGAGATCGGCCACCAGCCCGACCACGCCGCGTGCTTTGAGCGACGTTGCCAGCAAATCACCGAAGAAGCCGTCAGAGCATGGCGACGTCGGTGCGACCACCAGAATATCTCCCGGCTGACACTGTTCGACAGCCACGTGGAACATCCAGTTATCGCCCGGCGCGGTCAGCACGGTGACAGCGCTGCCGGAAATCGCGCAATCTTGCTGAATCGGACGGATACCCGCCTCCAGCAAGCCTTTACGACCCTGTGCTTCATGTACCGTCGCGACGCCGAAGGCCGCGAGTGCGGTAACGTCCGCTTTATCTGCCCGTGGAATATGGCGAACCACGACGCCTTTTTTGCCGACCAGACTCATGCTAAATCCTCCGTCACGCGCGGGAAGATGCTCTGATAACCTTCGCCGTAAACGATGTTTTTGGCGCTGGTGATGCCGACATTACGTTTCGCCTGCACGCCACGCTGCTGGGCGACGCGGGTGTAGTATTCCCACAAATGTTCCTGACCGGCCATGCACTGA
This sequence comes from Rahnella sp. PAMC25559, assembly GCF_050632365.1. Taxonomy (GTDB): domain Bacteria; phylum Pseudomonadota; class Gammaproteobacteria; order Enterobacterales; family Enterobacteriaceae; genus Rahnella; species Rahnella rivi. The sequence continues at coordinate 2,766,429 of NZ_CP192543.1, forward strand.
ATGGCCTGATATTTTTTGTCCCAGACGTCGGTGATATCGAGCAGCACGTCGGGTTTCCAGTCGCACTGTTCCGGCTGATGTGGCTCAAAACAGTACACCGGTGGCGCGCCGACGATGGTTTCGCCCGGCTTATACCCCTCGGCCTGCGCGATAATCCGCGCTTCCTGCGCCAGATGCGTCGCCATCGGATGATCGTAGTTGTACGGGTCTTTCAGGGAATGGGTCAGCACGAAATGCGGCTGCACGCGGCGGTAAACGTCGGCCAGGCGGAACAGCGATTCTTTATCAGCACGCAGCGGATAATCACCCATATCGAAAAATTCAACGGTGGCACCGAGAATTTCAGCGGCGGCCATCGCTTCTTCGCGACGCGAGGCTTTCACCACGTCTTCGGTCATATTGCCTTTGCGCCACAGTTTGGCGGATTCACCGCGTTCGCCGAACGACAGGCAAACGATGTGCACGGCGTAACCGGCCTGGGTATGTTTGGCGATGGCACCGCCCGCACGCCAGACGAAATCGGCGGAATGGGCGCTGACAACTAATGCGCTTTTAGCATCATCTTTTTTGGGCTGAGTCATGAGGGTGTCCTTGGTTTTATTGTTCTCAAATGTCTGAGTTCCATGCTGTCAGCCAACGTGCGTGACGGGTAATTCATTTGATTGCAGGGGGTATGCGTTTTATTTATATTGCAGGGAGGTGTCACGCAAAAAAACCATAAGGGAGAAGGGGATGGCGGAAGCTGAGATGCTGAGTAACCTGATGCAAATACGGGCATTTTGTCAGGTGGTCGATCAGGGGAGCGTATCCCGTGCGGCGGATGAATTGTACCGAACCCAGTCGGCGGTCACGCGGGCTATCCGTGACCTGGAACAGTTTCTCGATGTGCCGCTGTTTGAGCGCCACGCCAACGGCATGCTGCTGACGGATTTCGGCAAATGCGTCTTGCCCCGCGCACGGCAGGCCATTGCCGAGCTGCGCCAGATCCCGTCGCAGCTGGCGAAATTGCAGGGCAAAAGCGGCCAGCGGCGGGGCGATACTGAACCGCTGTATCTGTTTAACGTCCGGCGTCTGCAAATCTTTATCTCTTTGTGCAACACGCGGCATATGCAGACGGTGGCGACCCTGCTTGGTCTGAGTCAGCCTGCGGTCAGTGCCGCGCTGAAGGTGCTGGAAAACGGTGCCGGTCTGGCGCTGCTCGAACGTACGCCGCACGGCATGATGCCGTCGCTGGCGGGGCAGGATATCCTGCCGAATCTGCGCCGTGCGCTCAGCGAGCTGCGGCACATTCCCGCCGATCTTGCGGCTCGCCGTGGCGTGCTGGAAGGGACGGTGCAGGTTGGGGCATTGCCGCTTGGCCGCACGCGGTTACTGCCGCAGGCGATCATCGGGCTGACGCAGCGTTACGGCGGGGTAAAAGTGGTCACCAATGAAAGCGCGTTCAGTGCGCTGGCCTCTGAGCTGCGTTCCGGCGAAGTGGATTTCATTTTTGGCGCACTGCGTTCCAGCGATTACGCGGCGGATATGGCGACTGAAACCCTGTTTACCGAAAGCATGGTGATTCTGGCGAGAAAGGGGCATCCGTTGCTGGCAGAAACCGTGACGCAGGAGCATTTGCGCAAAGCGCGCTGGGTGTTGCCACGCGCCGAAACCCCCGCCCGACGACTGCTGGATAACAGCTTTGCCGCCATGGACATGCCGCCGCCTGACCCGGTAGTGGAAAGTGGCGATCTGGGTATTGTGCGCGGATTGTTGCTCGGTTCCGACATGCTGGCAGCGGTGTCTGCCCGCCAGCTGGAACACGAGCTTGAATCCGGCGAACTGGTCAAACTGCCGCTGGAACTGGCCGATACGCACCGCGCCATCGGCCTGACGTTCCGCGCCGGCAGCCTGTTGTCACCGGCGGCCGGCGCGCTGGTCGAGGAGATCAGAAAGGTGTGCGGCTAAATTACTTCTTCAGATTCACCACTGCCTGCCTGATGGCATATTCATAACCCTGAATGCCAAACCCGCAGATCACGCCGACGGAGACGTCGGAGAGAAAGGAGTGATGGCGGAAGGCATCGCGTTTGTGCACGTTAGTGATATGCACTTCGTACAGCGGCAGGCTGACGGCGGTCACCGCGTCGCGCAGGGCGACGGAGGTGTGCGTCCAGGCGGCGGCATTCAGGACGATGGCATCCACGTTGCCGCGACAGGCCTGAATGCGGTCAATCAGCTCGCCTTCGTGATTGGTCTGGAAGAAGTCGATGGTTGCGCCGCAGCTTTCGCCGGTCTGATGACACAGTTTTTCGACAGTCGCCAGCGTGTCGTGACCGTAGGTTTCCGGCTCGCGCGTGCCGAGCAGATTGAGATTCGGGCCGTTAAAAACGGCGATTTTATAATTCATGGTCTTTCCTTTCTTCAGTCATCCGTAAATCCAAACAACGCTTTCGGCGTCTGCCACAAAATCTGCTGACGGGTTTTTTCGTCGGGGAATAATTGCTCCACCAGCATCAGCAACGTGCCGAGATCCATCCGGTGTTCCGCCCGCAGGAACGGCCAGTCAGAACCCCACATGCAATGCTCAGCGCCAAAGGCATGGAGCAGGGCATGCTGATAGGCGTGTCCGTCCTGATAAGGGAAAGGCTGGCGGCTGAACTTTGCCAGGCCCGAGAGTTTCACCCAGGTGCGTTGCTGGTCAGCCAGGCCGAGAAGTGCCTGAAACGCCGGTTGTTGCAGGCCCTGCGTGACATCAGGGCGGCCGGAGTGATCAATCAGCAGCCGCGTTTTGCTGCGGTTGATCAGCGGAAGCAGCGCCAGCAGCTGATCGTTTTGCACCTGAATGGCCGCGAACAGTTCCAGTTCAGCAAGACGCCCCATCAGTGCGTCGAGATGCAGAAACGGCTCCGTGCCGAGCATCGCCACATTCATGGCGATGCCGACCACACCGGCCTGTTTCAGGCTGGCGAGTTGCTCAATGCTGATATCAAACGGCACCACGGCGATGCCTTTGAAGCGGCCATTGCCTTTTTCCAGCGCATCCAGCAGACAGGTGCTGTCGGTGTTGTAACCCGACGTCGGGCCGACAATCAGCGAGTGGCGGATGTTGTACGCCTGCATCACGGCGCGGTAATAATCGGTGGTGCCGATCTCGTGCCCTTGTGGACGATAAGGCGTGTCCGGAAGGTACGGGAAGCGCGCCGGATCAAACACGTGGTGATGAGTGTCGATCTTAGGTTGCTCAAAAATCGTCATGCTTTCGCTTTACCTGCTACTGAATAGAGAACTTGTTGATTGCGGGTTTTCTGGAATTCTTCCAGCGTTTCGCCGCGCATCGCGGAATAAATATGTAAGTTGGAGACGCCGACCACCGCGCCGAGTTTTTCCAGCAGGAAGAAGCTGACGCCGTAATGGATCATGCCGCGCCAGTCGAGTTCGCGAAGAAGTGTTTGTTCCTCGCCGGTCAGCTTCGTTTCCGCGAACAGCGCATGCTGATCGGTGAGGAAACGCTCGCGCCACGCAGGCTGGATCAGACGGTGCAGGAACCGGTTGATGCGCAGGGCTTTCAGACTGCGCGCCTGGGTGAACGGGTAGGTGCCCGGCAACTTTTCGACCCCCGCCATTTGCTGTGCGATTTTGTCACGCTGGCGCTGCTGCACGTCATACGGGGCTTCGCGGGACTGATTCTCAAGGATCAGCGTGGCGATACCGGTCATCGACGGCAGGTAATAGGCCTGATGCAGCTTCTTCACGTTGGCAGATAACGCCCCGCGCATCACCAGCCACATGATCACTTCCGCGCCTTCCATGCCGCCCAGCGTGGCGAATTCCGCCAGCGTCATTTCGGTCAGACGCTCCGGGTCGTTAACGATCATATCGACAAACTGTTCATCCCACGCCGGGTTGTTAAAACCGCAGCGTTCGCCGTGTACCTGATGGGAAACGCCGCCGGTGGCGACAATCGCTACGTTCAGATCTTCCGGAAAACTTTCAATGGCGCGGCGCAGCGCCTGACCGAGTTTGTAACAGCGGCGGGCGGTCGGAATAGGGAACTGCAACACGCCGATTTGCAGCGGGACTATTTGCGTCGGCCAGCCGCCTTCGTGCGGCATCAGGGCAGAAAGCGGCGAGAACAGGCCGTGATCCAAAGGCTTATCCTGAAAGAAGGACATATCAAATTCGTCCGCCATCAGGCTGGCACCGATATGCTGCGACAGCGCCGCATGGCCTTTCACCGCAGGCAAATCGCGCGCGCCACCGCCTTCATCGGCCACTTCATAATGATCGTCAATACCCAGCGTAAATGCCGAATAGTGATCGAAAAAAAACGACGTGACGTGGTCGTTGAAAATGTAAACCAGCGCGTCAGGTTTCTTTTCTTCAAGCCATTTTTGCATCGGCGCAAAGCTTTCGAAAATCGGCGCCCAGGCACTCTCATCCTGCTTATTATGGTCAACCGCAAAACCGATGGTCGGGGTATGTGAAACTGCTAAACCGCCTATGATTTTCGCCATCTTAAATCCTCAATACTTTTTGTAGGGTAACCGCGACGCCAATGTCGCGCCGCGTGAGCGATGTGTCTGACTTAGGTTTCTGATTCTTGTGTTTCTAATTATAAGGTGGCTAATCCAGAGACTAGCGGATATTCAGGGTGCGCGACAACTCCGGGATGTCAGTAATATCAACGCCTTTGATCATCTCGGCCGGGTGCGCCGCGCGGTGCAAAAGAATGCTCAGACCCGCCAGCAAGGCAGGCAGCGCCAGAATAATAAAGATCATGTTTTGGCCGGAGAAAACGCCGAGCAGGACGCCCCCCAGTGATGAGCTGATGATCGCGCCGCTGCGCCCGATGCCGTGCATCCAGCAGACGCCGGTGGCGCGCATTTCTGTCGGGTAGAAGGCCGGGGAAAAGGCCTGCAAGCCGGTCTGAGCGCCGTTAATGCACACGCCGCTGATGAACACCAGCAGGGCGAGAATGTCCGGGCCGAAGTTGCCAATGCCCTGCGAGAGCAGGCTGACCACGCCCATCATGTAGAAGCCTGCGATGACGCGTTTTGCAATGAATCTGTCCATCAGCCCGCCGACCATCAGGCCGCCGAAGGTGCCGCCCAGCTGGAACAAACCGGCGACGATGGCCGCGCGCTCCAGTGAGAATCCGCCGTTACGCATAATGGTGGGCAGCCAGCCGTTGAGCAGATAAATCACGAACAGCCCCATGAAATAGGTGACCCACAAGACAATCGTGCCCTTGGCATAGCCGTTGGCGAACAGCTGGAAGACTTTGGCTTTTTTCTGAATCACCGGGGCTTTAAGCACAAATTTGGTGCCTTCGCTGAACACGCCACCGGCGCGGGTCAGCACTTTGGCGATTTTCTCTTTCGCTACGTTGCGGACCACCATGTACATGGCGGATTCCGGCAGGATCCACATCAGCAGAGGCAGCATCAGCAGAGGCAGGATCCCGCCCGCAAAAATCACCGCTTTCCAGCCAAAATGCGGCAGCAAACCGGCGGCAACAAAACCGCCTGCGCCGGAACCGACGTTAAAGCCGCTGTACATCACGGTGATCATCAGGCTGCGGCGGCGTTCGGGCATATATTCCGACACCAGCGTCACGGTATTCGGCATCACCGCCCCTAAACCGAGGCCGGTGAGAAAGCGCAGGATCGCCATTTCCACTGGCGTGCGGGCAAAGGTGCTCAGCAGGCTGAACAGCGCGAAACAGAGAATCGACCACATCAGCACCCGTTTGCGACCGAACCGGTCTGCATTTGGCCCGGCAATCAGCGCACCGATCGCCACACCAAACATGGCGGCGCCTAAAATCGGGCCCATTTCCGCACGGCTGATGCCCCAGTCTTCGATCAGCGCCGGGGCGATAAAGCCCATCACCGCGGCGTCGTAACCGTCGAACATAATGATGATGAAACACAGGGACAGGACCACCCATTGATATTTGGATATCGGGCGGTCATCTATCCAGGCTTTCACGTCCACGATGGAGTTGTTGCTCATAGGGTACGCTCTCTGTTTTTTTTATTAATATGTGATCGGATTAAAACTTTGAACAAAATTTCACTGACCGGCTTAGCACGCAGAACGGTCGTAAAGGGTTTTTATTAAGATTATTTTATTTGTTAAACAATGAGTTGGTTATTCATTGTGGTGCTTCCTGATAACCAACTTAGGGGCTGGAAAGCGCGCTGTCTGCCATAAAATCATTATGCAGGTATGAGTTTTATTTATATGAAGGCATAAAAAAACGGCAGACAGGCTGCCGTGATGCAAAGCGTTAATCAGCAGAGAGGAGGAAAGTGAACACTGCACACCACCGGGCTATGCAGGCATATCCCAGAAACAGTCGCTGTCGAGCGTGACGGACGCGATTTTTTGCACCGGCCCGCGCATGTTGACCTGAAAATCGCCGCTGAAACGGATGGCAAGTTTTCCGCCCGGCATATGCACCGTGACATTTTCGTCCACCAGCCCCAGTTTGTGCATCGCGCTGGCCGCTGCACAACTGCTGCTGCCGGACGCCAGCGTATACCCGGCGCCGCGCTCCCAGATGCCGATACTGATGTTGCTTCTGTCCAGCACTTGCACGAACTGCACGTTGGTCCGTTTCGGGAAAATCGCCAGTGTTTCGATTTCCGCGCCGAGTTGTTTCACGACATCCAGATCCAGTTTTTCAACGCGGATCACGCAGTGCGGATTACCCATGGAAACCAGTGTCGCGCAAAGATGATGGCCGCCCGCAACCAGCGGCAGCGCGAGGGCTTCATCACCTTCAACATTGGCCGGTAAGGCCGCCGGGGAGAATTTTGCCTGGCCCATATCGACAATCACCTGATGCGCGCCTTCGGTCACTTCGCAACGCACCTGACCACCCGAGGTATTCACCAGAAAGGGTTTATGGGATACGCGGCCTGTATCAAACAGGTAGCGGGCGTAAATGCGCAGTCCGTTGCCGCTTTTCTCGGCCTCAGAACCGTCGGGATTGATAATGCGCAAGGAGGGGATATCGGCGTCGTCATGGTCGATCAGCAAACCGTCGGAACCGATGCCGTAATGACGGTCGCAGATGCGCCGGATTTGCTCATGGCTGAGCAGGGCGGCGACGCTGTGATGGCAGACCAGATAATCGTTACCCAGTCCGTGATAGCGGTGAAAAATCATAGTGGCAGCTCCGGAAGTATTCATCATTGATATGAATAGATTTAATCGGAAACTGCCCATTTGTCAGCTAATTTCAGGCATGCAACCACGCCAGACCTTCAGCCTTCATCTCTTTTTCGAGCTGGCTGAATTTTGTGGCGAAAATGCGCTTCACCGGAAAGCCGCTCTGTTCCAGCAGATAAGCCAGCGGCGCATATTCACGCGGGTATTTCGCGACGATGGATTGATCAATGTCCACCAGACCTTTCGGGAAGGTAAAAGTCCCCATGTCATAAACAGACTGACGTTTTACGATGCGCCACACGCCGTCTCGTTTTTCGATCAGATCATAAAAGCGGTTGTGGTTGCTGCAACCAATGCCGAGTTTGACGTTTTCGCCGACAATCATCGCGTTGGTTTCTGCAATGGCGCGGTTACCGTTAAAGGTGATGACGGGGGAGGCTATCAGGTGTTTCGTCACAAGATCAGAACCGCCCATCTTTTTTGAGCCTTCCACAAACTGGCTGAAGATGCCTTCAAACCAGGTGACTTCAATGGTGCCGTCATCATGGAAAAGTTCAAGCAGCTGATCCCACTGGGATAAATCGCGGTGGATCCAGCCGTTCATCAGGTCGGCTATATCTTGCTGGTCTTGCAGTGCAGGGGTCATGGTAAGGCTCCGAAATAAACAGGGAACTTATGCTACATTTTAAATAGTAACTAATGCAACTATACCTTAAGTTATTTGTTTGCCAGATGTAACCGACGTTATGATGGTGGGCGCTTGCGGGGCGGGAATTTATTTCAAAAGGCTCGTCGGGTGTGATACTAAGAACATTCACGCCGAATAAACAGCCATAAACAAGGAGTTATGCATGGATACGTTTACTGTCCCCGTGGTTACCCCGCCGTTAACGATGACCACACCGCGTTTGATCCTGCGCCAGTGGCAGGAAAGCGATTTTGGCCCGTTCGCTGTGATGAATGCGGATCCACAGGTGATGGAATTTTTCCCGTCAGTGCTGACCCGGGAGAAAAGCGACGACATGGCAATGCGCTGTCGTGATTTGATTGCCGAACGCGGCTGGGGGATCTGGGCAGTAGCGTTGCGTGAAACGGGCGAGTTTATTGGCTTCGTCGGGTTGCATACGCCGGGCTATGACCTGCCATTCACGCCATGTATTGAAATTGGCTGGCGCCTGCGGGCAGATACATGGGGTAAAGGGTATTGCAGTGAGGCCGCGCGGGCGGCGCTCGATGCCGGTTTTAACGTGCTTGGGCTGAAGGAAATTGTGGCGTTTACTGCGTTGCCCAATCTGCGCTCGCAGGCAGTGATGAAGAAAATGGGTATGGTGTGTGATCCCACTGAAAACTTCAAACATCCGGCGGTGGCTGCGGGAGACTGGCTGGAGGAGCACTGCTTGTACCGGCTTTCTAAAGGGGCATGGCAAGCCACCTGATACAATATTGAAAGGCGCATATCCCTGCGCCTTTTCACTTAACTCCTTGTTTGCCGTCTGAATGCTGGGGAAGGCGGGGAGGCTGAATCTGAAGGCTAGCTGCCAAGTCGCCCCATGACTGAAGCCCCGACTAACCCGCCGCCGGTCAGGAATTTCCCGGGTATCAGCAGCGGTTCGGTGTAGGTATGCAGCACGCCGGCGCGTACTTTTTGATCCAGCGCGGCGATCAGTTCTGTCGCCGAAGCCAGACCGCCGCCTGCGACGATCCGTGATGGACCGAGAATATTCACCAGCAGCGCCAGCGGTTCGGCGACCAGTTCCAGCCAGGCGTTCACGGTGAGAGAGGCATCGGTATCGCCATTCAGCCAGCCGGTCACAATCTCCAGACTGGTGTTTTGCTGGCGGTGAAAATGCTCATGCAAACGCTCCATGCCGCGCGCGCCACCGAGCATGTCGAGACAACCGGTCTGGCCGCAGCCGCATGTCAGGCGCGGAACGCAGTAGCTTTCGCCATTGAGCGTCAGCGCCGTGCGGGTAATAGCGCCATGCCCCCATTCACCGGTGACACCCCCGTGGCCGCGCACCAGCTGGCCATTGATCACCAGACCCCCGCCAACGCCGGTACCTAAAATGATGGCGGCGACCACCGCATGATGTTGTGCGTTGCCCGCATGGGCTTCGGCAAGGGCGAAACAGTCGGCATCGTTAGCGGCAGTGACCGGGCGCTCAAGCGCAACGCTGAGATCTGTCGCCAGTGAATGGCCGGTAAAGGCCGGAATGTTGGTTGCCAGCATTTCGCCCGTTTGCGGTGAAACCAGGCCGGCAGTGGAAATGGCAAGCGGGGTGGATGACGGTAAATCCTCCCCGTAACGGGTGATGAGTGTTTGCATGGCATCGACGAAATCGTCCCAGGAGGCGACGGGTGTCGGGACTTTGCCGCACTCTTCAATTTCGCCTGAACGACGTGAAATGCCAAATTTAATAAACGAACCGCCGATATCGGCGCAAAAAACGGCTGAGGTCATGAGCGTGTGTCCAGTAAATCTCGCAGTCCGTCGCCCAGTACGTTAAAACCAAGCACGGTCAGCATAATGGCCAGACCGGGGAACAGCGAAAGGTAAATATTAATGCCGAGGAAGTTGCGGCCATCGCTCATCATGGTACCCCATTCCGGCATCGGCGGCTGCACGCCAAGCCCGAGAAATGAGAGGCTGGCAGCGGCGAGGATCACCGTACCGGCGGTCAGCGTCGATTGCACGATAATCGGCCCGATGGCATTGCGTAAAATGTAATGCACGATGATGCGGTAGTTCGATAAACCCAGCGCCTGTGCGGCCTCGACGTATTCCATCTGCTTTAATCCGAGCGTCAGGTTACGGCTCAGGCGCGCGTACACCGGGATGGCAAACAATGAAATCGCGATCAGCAAGTTTACCAGCCCGCCGCCGAGAATACTGACCACCAGAATCGCCAGCACGATGCCCGGAAACGCGAACAACATGTCCATAAACCACATGATGATCATGTCGGTATAACGACCCGCCATACCGGCGATAATCCCCAGCGGAATGCCGATGATCATCGCCAGCCCGACGCTCAGCACTACTTCGATAATCGAAATGCGTGCACCATAAATTACGCGGGCAAAAATATCGCGGCCATAATCGTCGGTGCCAAACCAGTGACCGGCATCGGGCGGCAGCAGGGTATCAATCAGATCCTGAGCGTAAGGATCGTGACGGGTGATAAGCGGCGCGAAAAGGCCAGCCAGCACGATCAGGCTGACGATAAAACCGCCGAGGGTCACGGCAGGATGACGCCATAACCAGCGGAAAAAGCGCAGCGTGCGCGGTTTGCGACGGGCTAATGGCGTGATAATGGCAGACATTAATCGAACCTTATTTTTGGATTCAGGAAAGCGATCAGTAATTCACCGAGCAGGTTCATCACCACCACGCCGCAGACGGCGACCAATGCCACGCCCTGAATCACCGGGTAATCACGATAGCGCACGGAATCCACCAGCAGGCGGCCAATGCCCGGCCAGTTGAAGACGGATTCTGTGACCACCGCGCCGCCAATCAGGCTGCCGAAATTGAGCGCCACGATGGTGACAATCGGGATCAGCGCATTACGAAACGCATGGCTGCAATAGACGGTGGTGGCGGATAACCCTTTGGCGCGCGCGGTGCGGATATAATCTTCCGATAACACATCCAGCATGCTGGAACGTGTCATGCGCGCCATCACCGCCATCGGTAAAACTGCCAGCGTTACCGAAGGCAAAATGTAGCTTTTCCATGACGTCGCGCCGAGTAACGGCAACCAGCCGAGACTGACCGAGAAGGTGTTCATTGCCATCAGCCCCAGCCAGAAGTTGGCGATGGACGCACCGGCAATCGCCAGCAACATCACGCCAAAATCCGGCCAGCGGTTGCGGTACACCGCGCCTATCATGCCCGCCGGAACGCCCACCGCCACCGCCAGAAAATACGCCAGCACGGCCAGCATCAGGGTATACGGCATACGTTCACCGATTTCCTGCGTGACCGGCTGCTGCGACTGCAACGAGACGCCGAGATTGCCGTGCAAAACGTCACCCGCAAAATGCAGGTATTGCGTCACCAGCGGCTGATCAAGCCCGAGGCGTACACGCATGGCATCGACTGCTTCCTGCGTGGCTTCGGGACCGGCCATCAGACGCGCCGGATCCCCCGGCAGCGCACGGATGGAGACAAAAATCAGCATCGACACGCCGATCAGGATGATCGGGAAGGCGATGAGTTTTTTGGCAAGATAAGCTTTCATGGCGCTTTTCCACTGTTCATGCCGCAGTTATTTTTTCTGTGCATCTTTAACCACAATTTGCCCGCCGGGGATCATCGTGACGCCTGAAATGTTTTTGCCGGTGGCGTACAAATCATTCTGGTAATACAACAGCACCTGCGGCGCCTGCTGGTTAATCTCTTTCTGCGCATCGACGTAAATCGCGTTACGGGAATTTTCATCCAGCGTCGAAGCCGCTTTGTCTAACATTTCATCCAGTTTCGGATCGCTGAAGAAGCCCAGATTGGCGCCGCCTGGTGCGAAACTTTTGCTGTAGTAAAGCGGACGAAGTTGCAGATCTGCGCCGTTCGCGCCGGAAGACCAGGAGGCCAGAACCGCGCCGGTGTTGTCGGCTTTTTTACCGGCCTGATCGGCAAACGCTGCCTTAGTCCACACGCCGCTTTCCATGATCTTCACGTCCAGTTTCACGCCGATTTTCGCCCACATGCTTTGCAGCACCTGACCGATGCGGGCGTCCTGACCCTGCACCGCAATCGACATGGTGAAACCGTCAGCGACACCGGCTTCTTTGAGCAGGGCTTTGGCTTTTGCCAGATCCAGCGGATACGGGTTGAGTGTTTTGTCATAACCGGCGGTGACCGGTGCCAGCGGAGAGTTCGCCGGTTGTGCGAAACCGGACATGATGGCGCGTACCAGCCCGTCGCGGTCGGTGGCGAAGTTCAGTGCCTGACGCACGCGGACGTCGCTCAGCGGTTTGAGATCGGTGTTCAGCGCCACCCAGAATACGGAAGCGCCAGGGCTTTCATGCAGGTCAAACTTCGGATTGTTCTTCAGCACGCGGGCAAACTGCGGCGGGACCGGGTTGATGACGTCGGCTTCACCGGCCTGCAACGCCATGTTCATCACCGAAGGTTCGGCACTCCAGGTCCATTTGATGTCATCCGGCCCGGCGGCTTTATCGCCCCAGTAACCCGGATATTTTTCTTCCAGCACGAATTCGCCGGTCTTGTACTGCACCATTTTGTAAGGGCCGGTGCCGACGGCCTTGCTGTCGAGCGTGCCGGTTTTATCCGCCGCCGGGCTGACCATCAGACAGGCGCCGGTGGTCAGTAAATTCAGGAAGGCCGGGTACGGTTTTTTCAGTTTGAACACGACGGTGGATTCGTCGGTTTTGGTCACGCTGTCGAGGAAGGTACGCAGACGTCCACTGGCCGCCAGACCGCGTTTGGTGTCGAGATGACGGGCGAAGTTGGCGACAACGGCGTCGGCGTTAAAGGGTGTGCCGTCGTGGAAGGTCACACCGCTGCGCAGTTTGAAGGTCCACACCAGACCGCTTTCGTCACTGCTCCACGAGGTTGCCAGCGCCGCTTCCGGTTTGAGTTGCGGCGACATGCGCAGCAGGCCTTCGTACATCGGGTCCAGTACCGTGCCTGTAAAAGTGGCGGTCTGGTTGCCCGGATCCATACTGCGCGGCGCTTCGTTTTGCATCACGTTCAGCGTGGCGGCAAAAACCGGCAGCGAAAAGGCGGCGAGCAGTGCGCTGCTCAGCAGCGTTAACTGCACGGGACGCCGGATGTAACGGGTAATCTTCATGTTCTGCCCTCTGCGTGAAAAATCGGATTAAGTAGCTCTGGCTCAGTCTGCCGGTTCGTCAAAACGCCGGTATTAACGACAGCTTGTTTTAACAAAGAGATTTAACAAATAGTTCATATGAAATACTTATGTATGAACATTTAGTTTAATTTGTGAACTAATTAGCATTGATATATCCATTTCTACCGTTTAATGTCAATGCAGATGAGCGAAAACTGAGAGCGCCAAAACGAATATGCTAACAACTTTGCAACGTCAGATTTTAGGTGCAGTGAATGCCGCAGGCGGTTTAAGCCGTACCGAACTGGCGCAATTCTCAGGCATGAGTAAAGCGGCCATCGGCGGCGTGGTGCGCGAAATGCTCGAGGCCGGTTTTCTGCATGAAGCGGAAACGGTGCCGGGCAGCGGGCAGGGCAGACCGTCGGTACGGCTGGTGGTGCATCCTGACGGCGCCTGGTTTGCCGGGGTTTCTTTGCTGCAAAATCCGGCGCAAATGGCGCTGATCAATTTGCATGGCGAAATACTGTCGCGGGTGTCTTTTGCGGCGGACGCGGATCCGCAGCAGCTGGCGGCGAATATCGCCGGTGCCTTACCCGCGTTACTCGAACCTCATCCCGAGGCGGCGAAAAAGCTGGTCGGGCTGGGCGTGACGCTCTCCGGGCTTATCGATGAACATCAGTCGACCTGCGTGCAGTCGGCGTTGCTGGGCTGGCGCGATGTGCCGCTGGCAAAGCTGATTTCGCAGGCGACCGGCATGGAAGTGGCCATTGAAAATGACGCCAAAGCCCTGGCGGTGAGCGAGAAAAGTTTCGGCCAGGCGCGGGATCTGAGCAGCTTTACGCTGGTCAGCCACGGCGCGGGCATCGGCAGTGCGCATTTTATTGCCGGAAAGCTGCACCGGGGTTTGCACGGCGGAGCGGGGGAAATTGCGCACTGCACGCTGGAGCTGAACGGTTCGCCCTGCCGCTGCGGCAAGCGGGGTTGTCTGGACACGCTGGCATCGCTCAATGCGATTGCGGAAATGGCGAAAGCGGAAGGGCTGGAGGCCACCACCATCGGCGGCCTCGAGCTGCTGGCGATGCAGGGGCAGACTGCCGCCATCCGTATTTTGCATCGTGCCGGGTCTGCGCTCGGTTTAGCGATATCCCATCTGATTCAAATTAATGACCCGGATCTGATCCTGATTGCACATCAGGATGCCGATTTTTCCGGGCTGTTCGGCACGGTTGTGCATCAGTCTGTTGAAGCCAACGTGCTGCCGGGCAACGCCGGTAAAACGCCGGTCCGCACTTTTACCCTAAACGACGACACCTGGGCGCGCGCGGCGGCAAGTATTGCTGCACATCGCTTTCTTGTCGGTCTGAAGCCAGTCTGAGGAATCATCAACATGCGTATAGCTGTCAGCGGTATCCATATTGAATGCAGTACTTACAATCCGGTTTTGAACGAAGAGAAAGATTTTACCGTTGTGCGCGATGCGCAGCTTCTGGCCTCACCGCGCTTTCGTTTTTTGCAGGATTATCCGGCGACGTTTTTGCCGACTATCCACGCCCGCGCCATTGCCGGTGGTCCGGTAGCGCGGGCAACTTACGATAAATTTAAAGCAGAAATGCTGGCGGGGCTGGACGCGCAAAAACCCTTCGATGGTGTGTATCTGGCGATGCACGGCGCAATGTACGTTGAAGGTTTAGAAGATGCCGAAGGCGACTGGATCGCCGCGGCGCGAAAAGCGGTGGGGCCGGACTGCCCGATCAGCGTCAGTTACGATCTGCACGGTAATGTTTCGCAGCGCATTATTGACGCCATCGATATGTTTTCCACCTACCGCACGGCGCCGCATATTGATGTGGAAGAAACCATGCGCCGTTCGGTCGCCATGCTGGTGAAACATCTGCAAACCGGCGTGAAACCGATGCTGCTGTGGGTGCCGGTGCCGGTGGTATTACCGGGCGAGCGCACCAGTACCGAAGATGAACCGGCGAAAAGTTTGTACGCCCGCCTGCCGGAAATGGATGACGTTGACGGCGTGTGGGACAGTTCGCTGATGGTGGGTTATGTGTGGGCGGATGAACCGCGTGCGACGGCTGCGGTGATCATGACCGGCACCGACCGCGCGGTACTGGAACAGCAGGCCACGCAACTGGCGCAGGCTTACTGGGACGCGCGCGAAGACTTCGTATTTGGCTGTGAAACGGACACGGTTGAAGCCTGCGTGAAAAAAGCCATTGCCTGTGAAACGCGCCCGGTGGTGCTGGCCGATTCGGGCGATAACCCGACCGGGGGCGGCGTCGGTGACCGCGCCGACGTGTTACAGGAGCTGATCAGGCAATACGCACAAAATACGATTGTCGCCGGGATTGCCGATGCACCGGCGACGGAAGCGGCATTCAATGCCGGGGTCGGATCAATTCTGACCCTGACGCTCGGCGCGTCGCTGGATCATTCCAGCCCGCAGGTAAAAGGTGAGTTTGAAGTGGTTTTCCTGCTCGATGCGCTGACACCGGCAGACCGTCAGGCGGTTCTGCGTACCGGCGGTATTGATGTGGTGGTGTCTGCACGCCGCAGGCCGTATCACAACATCAGCGATTTCACCGTGCTGCAACTGGATCCGCATACTGCCGATATTGTGGTCGTGAAATCCGGCTATCTCTCGCCGGAACTGGCGCCGATTGCCAGCCCGAATTTAATGGCGCTGTCTAACGGCGTGGTCGATCAGTTTGTTGAGCGCCTGCCGCGTAACCGCAAAGCGCGCAAAACCTTCCCGTTTGACCGTGACTTCAGCTTTATCCCGCAGGTGCAGCTGTCGGCGAGGAGCAAATAAGATGAGCGAACCGGAAAATCGTCAGCCTGTGCTGAGCGTAAAACATCTCACCACCTCTTTTCGCGGTGATGATGACTGGCTGCCTGTGGTGCGGGATTTGTCTTTTGATGTGTATCCCGGTGAAACGCTGGCAATTGTCGGGGAATCCGGTTCGGGAAAAAGTGTCACGTCGCTGTCGGTGATGCGTTTACTTAAGGCGCAGGGCAGTAAGATTGAGGGCGAAGTCTGGCTGAATCAGCGCAGTTTGCTGGCGCTTTCCGATAAACAGATGCGCGATATTCGCGGCAATGAAATGGCGATGATTTTTCAGGAACCGATGACGTCGCTCAATCCGACATTCAGCATCGGCAGGCAGATTGCGGAAAGCCTGAAGCGGCACCGCGGGATGTCCTCCGCGCAGGCGCGGGCCGAAACCCTGAAGCTGCTGGAGAAAGTCCGTATTCCGAATGCCAAAGCGCGTTTTGACGAGTATCCGCATCAGTTTTCCGGCGGTATGCGCCAGCGCGTGATGATTGCCATGGCGCTGGCGCTGAAACCGAAATTGCTGATCGCCGACGAACCGACCACGGCGCTGGACGTGACCATCCAGGGGCAGATTCTGGATCTGATTAAAACCTTGCAGGAAGAGGAAGGGATGGCGGTGTTGTTCATCACGCACGATATGGGCGTGGTGGCGGAAATCGCGGACCGCACGCTGGTGATGTACCGCGGTGAGGCGGTAGAAAGCGGGGCGACGGAGGATATTTTCCATCGCCCGCAGCATCCTTATACCCGCGCGTTGCTGGCGGCGGTGCCGAAACTCGGATCAATGCAGGGGCATGGCTGGCCGTTGCGCTTCCCGCAAATTAATCTGCAAACCGGTGAGGCGAGCGTGCCAAAGGAAGTGGCTGGCACGGTTGATGCCGGGGCGACGCCGTTGCTTTCGGTGAAAAATCTCAGCGCAAGGTTCCCGGTGTATGGCGGTATTTTCAGTCGTCAGGTGGGGGCGGTTCATGCGGTGGAAAACATCAGCTTTGATTTATTTCAGGGCGAAACGTTGTCGCTGGTCGGTGAATCCGGCTGCGGCAAATCCACCACCGGCCGCGCAGTAACGCGCCTGCTGAAACCGCACAGCGGGGCGATTGATTTCGACGGTTTCGATGTCATGAATCTGGGCAAACGCGACATTTTACAGATGCGTCAGCGCATCCAGATGATTTTCCAGGATCCGTTTGCCAGCCTCAATCCCCGTATGCGGATTGGCGACGCGCTGATTGAACCGATGCTGCAACACAAACTGTATAACCGCAGCGATGCAAAAGAGAAAGCCGCGTCGTTGCTGCAAAAAGTCGGGTTGTCGCCGGACATGCTGCGGCGTTTTCCCCATGAGTTTTCCGGCGGGCAGCGCCAGCGGATTTGTATTGCGCGCGCGCTGACGCTGGATCCAAAAGTGATTGTGGCCGATGAATCCGTTTCCGCCCTGGATGTCTCTGTGAAAGCGCAGGTAGTGAATTTGCTGCTCGATTTGCAGGAAAGTATGAATCTGTCTTATCTGTTTATTTCGCATGACATGGCCGTGGTTGAGCGGGTGAGTCATCGCGTGGCGGTGATGTATCTGGGGGAAATTGTCGAGATCGGCCCGCGTGCGGCGATATTCGATAATCCGCAGCATCCGTATACGCGAAAACTGATGGCGTCAGTGCCGGTGCCGGATCCGTCGCGCAGAATGCTCAAACGACAAATGCAGGTGGACGAGCTGAAAAGTCCGGTGCGCGATAACGGTTATATTCCACCGCAAAGGCAGTATCAGGAAGTCTCGGCAGGGCATTTTGTTCAGGTTTGATTGGCTCGAACCTTCGGGTCGAAGATTCTCTATCCTTACCGATCTGAGCTTTATTTGATTTTTGTTTTTTGTGGGAGGTAACGAGAACTACGGGAAGATGGTGGTGGGGGAAGGATTCGAACCTTCGAAGTCGATGACGGCAGATTTACAGTCTGCTCCCTTTGGCCGCTCGGGAACCCCACCACAATTTTTTGTGGATTTTACTACGTACTTCTTAGCCATAAATCATCATGTGCTACATGGATGATTTCACGTTACAGCGGTTAACGCTGCGAACGGGGCGCATAATACCAAATGAAACGGATGTGTAAAGTGCTGAAAGCGATAAAAAAGTTCGATTGCGGTTTTTTTGTTCTTAACGATGCTTCTCTGTGCGAAAAGCATCGTCAGAACAGCTTTTACAGAATAACCGTGCGGTTTCCGTAAACAAACACGCGCTGCGCCAGAACGCGATAAAGCGCACGGCTGAGCACATTTTTTTCAACGTCACGACCGGCGCGCATCATATCTTCGGCGGTGTAGGTGTGATCGACGTTAATCACGTCCTGCATGATGATCGGGCCTTCGTCTAAACTGTCGTTGACGTAATGCGCGGTGGCACCAATCAGTTTAACGCCGCGCTCGTACGCCTGATGGTAAGGGCGTGCGCCGATAAAGGCAGGCAGGAACGAGTGGTGAATATTGATAACCTGATGCGGATAATGCTGCACGAAACCCGGTGTCAGCACGCGCATGTATTTCGCCAGTACGACGTAATCAGGCTGGTACTGATCGATCTGGGCAATCATCGCGCTGTCATGCTGTTCGCGGGTCAGACCTTCGTGGCTGACCAGATGGAACGGAATGTCAAAGCGTTCAACCAGCGATTGCAGCGTGTCGTGGTTACCGATAACGGCTGCGATCTCAACATCCAGTCCACCGTAAACGGCTTTCATCAACAGATCACCCAGGCAATGGGCCTCTTTGGTCACCAGAATGACGATACGGCGACGGCCTGTGCTGTTTAACTCACGCACCGAACCCGCCGGCAGCGCGCTGTCGAGATCGGCAAGCAGTGTGGTGTCGTTGAAGATCCCTTCCAGCTCGGTGCGCATGAAGAAGCGTCCGGTGCGGTGATCCACGAATTCATTGTTCTGCACGATATTGAGTTCGTGCTTGTAGCAAATGTTAGTGATTTTGGCGATCAGACCTTTTGCATCAGGGCAAATGGTGCGTAATACCTTGGTTTGTACGTTCTGTTGCGGCATGAGGGTGTGGATCCTGTCCAAGACTGGTAGTCATAATGCGGTCAATTATTTACCGCAGCACTTCTTATATTTTTTACCCGAACCGCAAGGGCAGGCATCATTGCGGCCTGTCTGCGGTTTGATTCCATCTATATAGTACCAGCGATCTTTCAAACGAAGAAATCGCGAACGTTCATGAATAAGATGGATTTGTTCCTGACCGGTTTCGGTAAAGCGTGCGGCGAACTCCACAAAACCTTCGTCCTGATCACGGCCTTCGTGCTGGTTTAACACCTGCAATCCAAGCCATTGCGTGGTCGCAAACCCGTCCTGCAAACTTTCGCGCCAGTGCTCTGCGTGACAATCCGGGTGCCAGGTGGCGATCAGATAACTCGCATTTTTCAATGTGTACGCGGTGTAGCGCGAACGCATCAGCGCGGCGGGTGTGGGCGCAGGTTTTGTCTCGTCGATGTAAGGCTGGCAGCATTCGTCGAACAAAATGTTGCTGCCGCAAGGGCAAAGTAGGGACACGTAAACTCCTGATTCAGCCTGTATTACATATGTTACAAGCAGGTTGCGCTATTGAATGCGTCAAAGTGTTATGTTACCTAACATCCTCGCCGTGTGGCAACGCGCTTCCCGGTTCACTTTTATCCACAGTTGGCATTAAGGTTTTCAAATGAGTAGAAAAGTCACGATCGGTCTGGCCCTTGGCTCGGGAGCAGCAAAAGGCTGGGCGCATATTGGCGTGATTAATGCCCTGAAAGACATGGATATTGAGGTGGATGTGGTCGCCGGATGTTCGGTTGGCGCGCTGGTGGGTGCGGCGTATGTCAGCAACAGATTGCCGGCAATGGAAAGTTGGGTGCGATCTTTTAGTTACTGGGACGTGCTGCGGCTGATGGATTTTTCATGGAAGCGCGGTGGACTGCTGCGCGGCGAGCGGGTGTTTAATGCGGTCGGCCAGATTATCCGCGTCAGCGAGTTCGAAGAATGTTCGAAAAAATTCGGGGCTGTGGCGACCAACCTGAGTACCGGGCGTGAACTGTGGCTGACGAAAGGGGATTTGCACGAAGCGGTGCGTGCTTCCTGTAGTATGCCCGGCCTGCTGGCTCCGGTCTGGCACAACGGTTACTGGCTGGTGGATGGGGCGGTGGTCAATCCGGTGCCGGTATCGCTGACCCGTGCGCTGGGGGCAGATATCGTTATCGCAGTAGATTTGCAGCACGACGCCCATCTGATGCAGCAGGATCTGCTCACGGTACAGCCGACCGGAGATGAACACAGTCTGGAGAAAGAGCTGAGCTGGCGGGACAGACTTCGCCAGCGTCTGACCCGCCCGAATGCCCGTAAGCCGAACGTCAGCCCTTCAGCCATGGAAATCATGTCGACGTCCATTCAGGTACTGGAGAACCGCCTCAAGCGTAACCGCATGGCGGGAGATCCGCCGGATGTGGTGATTCAGCCCTATTGTCCGCAAATTTCCACACTGGATTTCCATCGCGCTGCAGAGGCGATCGAGGCGGGACGTCTCGCTGTAGAAAAGCAACGTGAGCAATTGTTACCCTTGATAAAAAACAAACCGTTCTGAGTGGCTTAACGTGCGCATTGACGGAATCTGATAATTCTGACAAGCAAAATCAGGCTTTATGAGCCACTATTAGAATAAGAAAATCCGGGGGTCGTGATGGATAAACCACTTACAAGCAAGCACATACTTATCGTAGAAGACGAAGCCGTTTTCCGATCTGTGCTCGCGGGTTATGTGAGTTCTCTCGGCGCTACCTTCACGGAAGCAGAAAACGGCCTTCAGGCACTCTCTCTGATCGAAGATTTCCCTCCTGATTTAATCCTTTGCGATTTGGCGATGCCCGAAATGGGCGGCATTGAATTCGTTGAGAACCTGCGATTGCAGGGAAATAAAATTCCTGTTCTGGTGATTTCAGCCACCGATAAAATGACTGACGTGGCAACAATGCTGCGCCTCGGTGTGGAAGATGTATTGCTCAAGCCCATCGGCGATCTCCAGCGCTTGCGCGAAGCCTTGCTCACCTGCCTGTATCCGAAACTGTTTTCTTCACAGGCGATGGAAGAGAGTTCACTGGTTCAGGACTGGGAAGCCTTGTGCCGGAATCCGAATGAAGCGCAGCGCTTGCTGAAAGAGTTGCAGCCACCGGTTCAACAAACCCTTGCTCACTGCCGCATTAATTACCGGCAATTGACCACCACCGACCATCCGGGGCTGGTGCTGGACATCGCGGCGCTGTCGTCTAAAGATCTTGGTTTCTATTGCCTTGACGTCACCCGTGCGAATGAAAATGGGGTGCTGGCGGCACTGTTGCTGCGCGCTATTTTCAACAGCCTGCTGCGTGAGCATCTGAGCGATCAGCATCAGCGGTTGCCGCAGATGTCGACGCTGCTCAAGCAGGTGAATCACTTATTTAAACAAGCCAATCTGAAAGGGCAGTTTCCTCTTCTGCTCGGTTATTATCATGCCGAGCAAAAAAACCTGATTCTGGTGTCTGCGGGATTACACGCCAACGTCAATACCGGGACCAACACCATCCAGCTCAGCAACGGCGTGCCGCTGGGCACGACAGGCGCCACCTATTCCAACCAGATAAGCCAGCGCTGCGACGCGTGGCAGTGCCAGGTATGGGGATCGGGTGGGCGTCTGAGATTAATGTTGTCTACTGAGTGAGCATATTTCTCAGCGAGTAGAATAATGCCTTAATAGTATTGAGCATTTCTTCCGCAGGACGTTTCATATTCATGATTCATCACATTATTCTAAGACCTATCTTATGCAAAATATGCCATTGCAGAGGCACTTACGTGTGAAACTGGTATAATGCGCCCAGAAATTTAGCCGTCTAATTAACGTTGTCTAAAAATGTTTGTTAAAAAATAAATAATAGGAATTCGCTGATGAAAGTAACAGTTTTTGGTATCGGTTACGTCGGACTTGTTCAGGCGGCGGTTCTTGCTGAAGTCGGGCATGAAGTTTTGTGCATCGATGTTGATGCGAACAAAGTGGAGAACCTGAAAAATGGTCAGATCCCCATTTTCGAACCGGGTTTAACGCCGCTGGTAAAACAGAATTATGAAGCCGGGCGTCTGATGTTCAGCACAGATGCGGCCGAAGGCGTGGCGCATGCCACCGTTCAGTTTATTGCTGTGGGCACGCCGCCGGATGAAGATGGCTCCGCCGATCTGAAATATGTTACCGCTGTAGCGCGTACTATTGCTGAACACATGACCGACACAAAAGTGGTGATTGATAAGTCTACCGTTCCGGTCGGCACGGCAGATAAAGTTCGTGCCGTGATGACCGAAGTGCTGAAACAGCGCGGCGTAGACATCGATTTCAACGTGGTGTCAAATCCGGAGTTCCTGAAAGAGGGGGCCGCTGTTGCCGACTGCATGCGCCCGGAGCGTATCGTTATCGGTACCGACAATCCTGACGCCATCGACCCTATCCGTGAACTGTACGAGCCCTTCAACCGCAATCATGACCGTATGATCCTGATGGACATTCGCAGTGCTGAGCTGACCAAATACGCAGCTAACTGCATGCTGGCCACCAAAATCAGCTTTATGAATGAGATGTCTAATCTGGCTGAAATGCTGGGTGCGGATATCGAGAAAGTACGTCAGGGGATCGGTTCTGATTCCCGTATCGGTTATCACTTTATCTATCCTGGCTGCGGTTACGGCGGTTCCTGTTTCCCAAAAGACGTGCAGGCTTTGATCCGCACGGCAGAACATATTGGTTATCAGCCAAAATTATTACAGGCTGTGGAACAGGTGAATTATCAGCAGAAATATAAATTACCGACTTTCATTCAGCGCCACTTCGGTCAGGATCTGCAGGGTAAAACCTTCGCACTTTGGGGGCTGTCCTTTAAGCCGAATACCGATGATATGCGTGAAGCTTCCAGCCGCGTTTTAATGGAACAACTTTGGGCCGCGGGCGCGAAAATCAAAGCCTACGATCCGGAAGCCATGAATGAAACTCAGCGAATTTACGGTCATCGTGAAGATCTCGAACTGATGGGAACCAAAGAATCCGCATTGCAAAACGCCGATGCGCTGATTATTTGTACGGAATGGCAGAATTTCCGCGCGCCTGATTTCGATGTCATCAAAAATGCATTAAAAGAACCGGTCATCTTTGATGGTCGTAATTTATTCGATCCTGAACGTTTAGAAAAACGCGGGTTCACTTACTACGGGATTGGCCGTGGTGCATCAGTTAATCCGGTTCTGTAAGGAGAATTCATGAAATATCTGGTTACCGGCGCTGCAGGGTTTATTGGTTTTTATGTGTCACAACGTTTGCTTTCGGCAGGCCATACCGTTGTCGGGATGGATAATCTCAATGACTATTATGACGTCAATCTGAAACTCGCACGTCTGTCACAACTGGAAAATAAAGACGGCTTTGAGTTTTTCAAGCTGGATTTAGCCGATCGTGAGGGTATGGCGGCATTGTTTGCGGCACAGCGTTTTGATCGTGTTATTCATTTGGCTGCGCAGGCCGGTGTCCGGTATTCCATTGAGAATCCTTTAGCTTATGCAGATTCTAACCTCATAGGATTTGTTAATGTGCTGGAAGGGTGCCGTCATAATAAAGTCGGTCATTTGCTTTATGCGTCTTCCAGCTCAGTTTATGGTCTGAACAAGAAGCAACCCTTCTCAACGGATGATTCGGTTGATCATCCCGTGTCATTGTATGCTGCGACGAAAAAAGCCAATGAATTAATGGCTCATACTTATTCGCATCTTTATCGCCTGCCAACCACCGGATTACGTTTCTTTACTGTTTACGGTCCGTGGGGGCGTCCTGATATGGCGCTGTTTAAGTTTACCAAAGCAATGATCGCCGGTCAGAGTATTGATGTTTATAACCACGGCGAAATGCGTCGGGACTTCACATATATCGATGATATTGCCGAATCCATTGTTCGCCTGCAGGATGTCATTCCACAAGCGCAGCAGGACTGGACGGTAGAAGAAGGTTCTCCTGCCAGTAGTTCAGCGCCTTATAGTGTCTATAACATCGGTAATAACCATCCGGTGAAGCTGACGGCCTATATCAGCGCGCTTGAGAAGGCCCTTGGGATTGAGGCTGAAAAGAATATGCTGCCTATGCAGCCTGGTGACGTGCATGAAACCAGTGCCGATACACAGCCGCTGTATGAGGCTATCCACTTTAAGCCGGAAACGACGGTTGAGCAGGGCGTGCAGAACTTTGTTGACTGGTACCGCGATTTTTACCAGGTCTGACATGAACTAATAACAAAAGGCTGCCCAGGCAGCCTTTTTTATTTATCAGAAATAATTCAGTTAAATCTTATGGTTGTTTAACCTGGATTGTTTTTGATTTTTGTTGCTACCCGAAATGCATCAACCTAAATACATAACAAAAAACCCATCACAAGGATGGGTTTTAGCATTAATAACACTGAGGTCAATAAGGGCAATTACAGCAGGAAATCGTCCAGTGATTTGCCTTGCTCTTCAATTGCTTTCTTGATCACAGCTGGAGTACGACCCTGGCCAGTCCAGGTTTTGTTTTCGCCGTTCTCGTCGATATATTTGTATTTCGCAGGGCGTGCAGCACGCTTGGCTTTACCAGCAGATTTGGTAGCAGCCATTGTTTGCAGCAATTCGTTAGGATCAATGCCATCAGCAATCAGCATTTCACGGTATTGTTGCAGTTTACGTGTACGCTCTTCAATTTCAGCAGCTGCCTGAGAATCTTCTTCGCGACGTTCGTTAACAACAACTTCTAATTTCTCCAGCATCTCTTCCAGAGTTTCGAGAGTGCATTCTCTTGCTTGTGCGCGCAGAGTACGGATGTTGTTCAGAATCTTTAATGCTTCGCTCATTATACTAGTCTCAAATTATATGGTGGGGGGCGTTTGGTTAATAATAGATTGCTCTTCTCTATTCTGCAATAGCCAATTTGAACACCTGACTCTAATTTACGCATTTAAAGCAAATATTGATAACAGTGTAAAAATATAGTTGAGCCGGGACACACTATTTATCTGGGGCATATAAGCTAATTTTCAATACATTCTTCAGGTGTATTCGCGTGCCGCAAGATGCGTTGTATAACTTTGCGAGACTTCGCACAAATAAAACATTTACGTGGGCATCTATTGTAAGGATATGGCAAATCAGGGCATTAATGCTACAGCCTTTAGGATTTTTACCGAACTTTTAAGACTCCGCTGATCGGATCCGCTATGTATAGACAAACCAGCGTACGCATAAGGTATTACATATAAATACCGGTCAGATAAGGTAATAAGGTGTTCAGATAACGCATTATGATTGGCGGGTTTTATAATTTCTGTTTGTAAGTTTCTGTGTTTTTTGAAAAGTCATAAAGCGTTATTCATGGATCTTATTGGGATCGGTGACGCGATGTTATCAGCCGGCAGGGGCTATGGTACAATCCTTGCCGAAAAATTCCGCCATCCAATACTTAACGGGGTCGCCGCTTAATGGCTCAACTTTATTTTTATTACTCGGCGATGAACGCCGGTAAATCGACATCTCTGTTGCAGTCTTCATATAATTATCAAGAACGTGGCATGCGTACGCTGGTCTTAACGGCGGAGTTAGATCACCGGTTTGGCGTCGGTATGGTCAGTTCTCGTATCGGATTGTCATCGCCTGCGGAACTTTACAATAAAGAAACCGATCTCTTTAATTTGATCGCACAGGACAGCGGCTCACAGCGCCTGAATTGCGTTTTGATAGATGAGTGTCAGTTTCTTACCAAGGCGCAGGTGTCGCAGCTTACAGACGTCGTGGACGACCTTGATGTGCCGGTTCTGTGTTACGGATTGCGGACAGACTTTCGTGGAGAGCTTTTTGAAGGCAGCGAGTACCTGCTGGCATGGGCGGATAAGCTGGTCGAGCTTAAAACCATCTGTCACTGCGGCCGTAAGGCCAACCGTAACCTCCGCATGGATGAGAAGGGTAACGCGCTGCACGATGGCGCACAGGTGGTCATTGGCGGGGATGAGAGCTATGTGTCCGTTTGTCGCAAGCATTATAAAGAAGCCATGGCCGCGATAGCTCCCCTTGACGATACAAAGACACGCTAAGTCAGCCGGGCCTGTGAGCGGTAGCAAATCTGTACCAGATTGAAGAGTGCCATTAAAACGTCGAGTGACGCTCCTGATGGCACAATAAAAAAACCCGCCATTTGGCGGGTTTTTTGCTTACGGGAATCTCAGCAGATTATTTTTTGCTGGTTTTCTTTTCAGCTTTAGGTGCCGGAGCTGCAATGGCAACTTCATCAGCAACATCTTCGTTGTACTCACGACCGTAGTAAGTATCCATCAGAATCTGTTTCAGTTCGGCGATCAGCGGGTAACGTGGGTTAGCACCGGTACACTGGTCATCAAACGCATCTTCAGACAGTTTGTCTACTTTCGCCAGGAAGTCAGCTTCCTGCACACCGGCTTCACGGATTGAAGTTGGAATACCCAGATCCGCTTTGATTTCGTCCAACCAGTTCAACAGTTTCTGGATTTTCTGTGCAGTACGGTCACCAGGAGCGCCCAGACCTAAATGGTCAGCGATTTCTGCGTAACGACGACGCGCTTGTGGGCGGTCATACTGACTGAAAGCAGTCTGTTTAGTTGGGTTATCGTTCGCGTTGTAACGGATAACGTTTGAAATCAGCATGGCGTTGGCCAGACCGTGTGGAATGTGGAACTCTGAACCCAGTTTATGGGCCATTGAGTGACACACACCCAGGAAGGCGTTCGCAAACGCGATACCGGCGATAGTGGCCGCATTGTGCACACGTTCACGAGCAACCGGGTTTTTAGAACCTTCGTGGTAGCTGGCTGGCAGGTTTTCTTTCAGTAATTTCAGCGCCTGCAGAGCCTGACCATCAGAATATTCATTCGCCAGAACGGAAACGTAAGCTTCCAGTGCGTGAGTCACCGCATCCAGACCACCGAACGCACAGAGTGATTTCGGCATGTTCATCACCAGGTTGGCATCAACGATAGCCATATCTGGGGTGAGCGCGTAGTCAGCCAGTGGATATTTCTGACCTGTTGCGTCATCTGTCACTACTGCAAACGGAGTGACTTCAGAACCGGTACCGGAAGTGGTAGTGACGGCGATCATTTTCGCTTTCACACCCATTTTCGGGAATTTGTAGATACGTTTACGGATATCCATAAAGCGCAGCGCCAAATCTTCAAACTGAGTATCTGGATGTTCGTACAGAACCCACATGATTTTAGCGGCATCCATCGGTGAACCACCACCCAGCGCGATAATCACGTCTGGTTTGAAAGAGTTCATCTGCTCAGCACCTTTACGAACGATACTCAGCGTTGGATCCGCTTCTACTTCGAAGAAGACTTCAGTTTCAATACCGTGACCTTTCAGAACGCTGGTGATTTGGTCTGCATAGCCGTTATTGAATAAGTAGCGGTCAGTAACGATGAAGGCGCGTTTCGCTCCGTCAGTCGCCACTTCTTCCAGTGCGATTGGCAGTGAGCCACGACGGAAGTAAATAGATTTTGGAAGTTTATGCCACAACATGTTTTCTGCTCGCTTCGCTACAGTTTTCTTGTTGATCAAGTGTTTTGGACCGACGTTTTCAGAGATGGAGTTACCACCCCATGAACCGCAGCCCAGCGTCAGAGAAGGGGCAAGTTTGAAGTTATACAGGTCACCGATACCACCCTGTGAAGCCGGGGTGTTGATCAGAATACGTGCGGTTTTCATTTTGTTGCCAAAATAATTAACACGTTCTGGTTGGTTGTCCTGGTCTGTATACAGACAAGAGGTGTGGCCGATACCGCCCATTTCTACCAGTTTTTCTGCTTTTGCTACCGCATCTTCGAAATCTTTCGCACGGTACATCGCAAGGGTAGGGGACAGTTTTTCGTGTGCAAACGGTTCTGATTCGTCAACAACGCTGACTTCACCGATTAACACTTTAGTATGAGCTGGCACTTTGATGCCGGCCATTTCAGCGATTTTCGCGGCTGGCTGGCCTACGATTGCCGCGTTCAGGCCACCGTTTTTAAGAATGATGTCGGAAACGGCTTTCAACTCTTTACCCTGCAGCAGGTAGCCGCCGTGAGAAGAGAAACGTTCACGCACTGCGTTATAAACAGAATCAACCACGATGATGGACTGTTCAGACGCACAGATAACACCGTTATCGAAGGTTTTAGACATCAGAACGGAAGCGACAACACGTTTGATATCAGCGGTTTCATCAACGACAACCGGGGTATTACCGGCACCAACGCCAATCGCGGGTTTACCGGAGCTGTAAGCGGCTTTCACCATGCCCGGGCCACCGGTTGCCAGGATCAGGTTCAGATCCGGGTGATGCATTAACTGATTGGACAGCTCTACGCTTGGTTCATCAATCCAGCCAATGATGTCTTTTGGCGCACCCGCAGCGATAGCGGCTTGCAGAACGATATCTGCGGCTTTGTTGGTTGCGTTTTTAGCACGTGGGTGTGGAGAGAAGATGATACCGTTACGTGTTTTCAGGCTGATCAGCGCTTTGAAAATCGCGGTAGAAGTTGGGTTAGTTGTCGGTACGATACCGCAGATGAGGCCGATTGGCTCTGCGATAGTGATGGTACCGAAGGTGTCATCCTGACCGAGGATGCCACAGGTTTTTTCATCTTTATAAGCGTTGTAGATATATTCAGAGGCGAAGTGGTTTTTGATCACTTTGTCTTCGACGATACCCATACCGGATTCTTCAACAGCAAGTTTTGCCAGCAGAATTCGAGCATCAGCAGCAGCCAGGGCGGCGGCGGCGAAGATCTTATCTACTTGTTCTTGACTGAAGTTGGCGTATTCACGTTGTGCCTTTTTCACTCGGGCAACGAGTGCGTTCAGTTCAGCGACATTTGTTACAGCCATAATGCTCTCCTGATAAAGTTAAACTCTTTTAGTAAATAACCTGCCAGAAATGAGTATAGCCTTGCTATCCTCCACTGCGAGAAAGTAATTATTACTACTGTTCTCAATGTGTTATCTCTGTCTCTTTATTTGCTCAAAGAGCTTTCAGTCGTGTAGCACCCAGAGTAGATAAATTGTCATTCCGCGCCATTTTGTGAACGTTTATCTCAGAGAGTGTTCGCAAGTACCGGTGAGTGACTATGCGCAAAGCTTACCTATTTGTAGGCAGAGGGAATTTGATCTGGATCACTAAACACCAATGCTGACTCCTTTCAGCTGGGGTTTAATAAGAATGATTATCAAAAAAGTGGAAACTATCTACAACTTAACGGCTTTTTGAGGCAGTAATATTACACTTTTTTAACAAAAGTGTCATTCACTGCTTTTTAATGAAATTCTGGTGATAAATACCATGAAACGACGTGGCGCCATCTTTGCAATTCCAGTACATTAGCGCCCCATCAAGACCTTCATCTACTGGCAATTTGTGCGGAGTTCTGCGTGAGCCAATCTTTATTAGATTTTTCAGGCTATATCAAATTTTTCGTCGGGTTGTTCGCGCTGGTTAACCCGGTAGGGATCCTGCCTGTCTTCATTAGTATGACCAGCTATCAGGCTGCCGCCGGTCGTAATAAGACCAACATGACGGCTAACTTATCCGTCGCCATTATATTGTCGACAGCGTTGTTCCTCGGCGATGCCATTCTGCATCTGTTTGGGATTTCCATTGATTCATTCCGCATCGCAGGCGGCATTCTGGTTGTGACCATTGCGATGTCCATGATCAGCGGCAAGCTCGGTGAAGATAAGCAGAACAAACAAGAGAAATCGGAAACTGCGATCCGTGAAAATGTCGGTGTAGTGCCTTTGGCATTACCCTTGATGGCAGGGCCCGGGGCAATCAGTTCTACGATTGTCTGGAGTTCCCGCTATAACGGCTGGCAGAATCTGCTGGGTCTTACGCTGGCGATCATCTTCTTTGCCTTTTGTTGCTGGCTTCTGTTCCGTGCGGCACCGCTGTTGGTTCGTTTACTGGGGCAGACGGGCATCAACGTGATTACCCGAATCATGGGGTTGTTACTGATGTCTTTGGGCATCGAATTTATTGTGACAGGAATTAAAGCTATTTTCCCAGGCCTTCTCTAATCAATACGCAGCCAAATTATCACGAGATCATAAACGTGATTTCGTGATAATTATTACGTCTGCTTATAATCGAATGCCTTAATATAGTGCAGCTAATGGTGTAAATAAGAGCATTTGCACCCTAATGTGGCGTAAACTCCCTTCTCAGACTTCTTTTGAATCCAAGCCTTCATTTCTTCTAATAAACTTAGCTATTTTTTTGCTAAAACCCCTCCTTTACTGCCCGTATTGCCGTTAATTTATCCACATCATTCTGTAAGGCTTGTGCAGGCCGTATCGAGATGTTATTAGTGTTAACACAGCAGTTAACAGGGCTTTATCCTTGAAATCGTCAGAATGTTAACTGATTGTGTCAGTCGAGTTCTTGAGCAACCTCGCAGAAGATTTCGGACCTGAAAATTGCATTTAAGATGAGTTTAAACAGCAAGTTACCTGCTATTTCACGGTGTAGGTATCTTGGGCGCTCAAAAGCTTAGTAACGTATAAAAGAGAATTGCGTAACAAATTTGCAAAATTAATTGGCGCCGGTATCGGGCTTCTGATAATTTTCAAATCGTCTTAACAAATGGAAAATTGTGTAGAGTCATGCTCTAAGTGAGAACGAATCTTGCAAGGCACAGAAAGATTGAAGCAATTTCATTTGTTTTTGGAGAGCAAAGTGTCGCAATACGTACCGCAAAATTATCCTCAGTCGTTTTCTTTTCGCAGGAACACGATCTTTGCGTTAACGCCATTACACAGCTCTGAGTTGAATCTTCCCGCTCAGCAAAACAAATCTTCAGTTTTTCTTCTTAATTGATTTCTGACGTTTGATGACGGCGGAAATGCTTTCACCTTTACCGGTGACAGCCAAAAAATTTTATTTAAAGCCATTAGGAATATCAGTATGCGACTGCCTGGTGTACCTCCGGAATGAATGCCGGTGATAAACGGGGTAAGTCAAATGGAGGAGATCTTCCTTAACGATCTCTGAAACCGCATGGCGCTTAACAGCCTGACGTTTCACTTGCTTCACGCAGTAATAGGGGAAGCCATCCGCGGATGGTTACTGAATGGGGGCCTTTCTTGAGCAATTCGTTCCTGCTTGTGAAACCCGTAGACGCAGTAAGGGTTTATCTTGCGCCAGAGTGTGCAAGTTCATAATAAAAATTGGAGTTGAATGACAATGACCAACATCACAAAAAAAAATCTGCTGGCTGCCTGCATCATGGCTGCGGTTGGCGCCATTTCCATTAATACCGTCTTTGCAGCCACCGTGCCTGCAGGCGTGACCCTGTCAGACAAGCAAGAGCTGGTACGTAACAACGGTTCAGAAGTACAGTCCCTTGATCCGCATAAAGTGGAAGGCGTACCTGAATCCAACGTGATCCGTGATCTGATGGAAGGCCTGGTCAATACCGACAGCAAAGACGGCAGTGTGATCCCTGGTGTTGCCACCAGCTGGGATAATAAAGATTTCAAAGTCTGGACCTTCCACCTGCGTCCGGAAGCAAAATGGTCTAACGGCGATCCTGTGACTGCTCAGGATTTCGTGTACAGCTGGCAGCGCCTGGCTGACCCAAAAACCGCCTCTCCTTATGAAAGCTACCTGCAATACGGCCACATCGAAAACATCGATGACATCATCAGTGGTAAAAAAAGCCCTGATACGCTGGGTGTGAAAGCGATTGATGACCATACTCTGCAAGTGACCCTGACTGAGCCAGTACCGTATTTTGTCAAAATGCTGTCTCACACCGCGATGAAGCCGGTGAACAAAAGTGTTGTTGAGAAATTTGGCGACAAATGGACTCAACCAGAAAACTACGTCAGCAATGGCGCATACAAACTGAAAGCATGGACCGTCAACGAACGTATCGTGCTCGAACGTAGCCCGACATACTGGGACAACGCCAAAACTGTGATTAACCAGGTTACCTATCTGCCAATTTCTTCAGAAGTGACAGACGTTAACCGCTACCGCAGTGGCGAAATCGACATGACTTACAACAACATGCCGATTGAACTGTTCCAGAAGCTGAAAAAAGAAATCCCTACCGAAGTTCATGTTGACCCGTACCTGTGTACTTATTACTACGAAATCAACAACCAGAAAGCACCATTCACTGATTCACGCGTTCGTGAAGCACTGAAACTGGGCCTGGATCGCGACATCATCGTGAACAAGGTGAAAGCGCAGGGCGACCTGCCAGCCTACAGCTACACTCCTCCTTACACCGACGGCGCGAAACTGACGCCTCCGGCCTGGTTCAAAGAGACTCAGGATCAGCGCAATACCGAAGCGAAAAAACTGCTGGCTGAAGCGGGTTACACACCGGCTAAACCTCTGACCTTCGAACTGCTGTACAACACCTCTGACCTGCATAAAAAACTGGCTATCGCCGCAGCGGCTATCTGGAAGAAAAACCTGGGCGTTGACGTGAAGCTGGTTAACCAGGAGTGGAAAACCTTCCTGGACAGCCGTCATCAGGGCAACTTCGATGTAGCACGTGCCGGCTGGTGCTCTGACTACAACGAACCTTCTTCTTTCCTGAACACCATGCTGTCTGACAGCAGCAACAACACCTCTCACTATAAGAGCGCAGCGTTTGATAAAGCGATTGCTGACACTCTGACCGCGAAGACGGATGACGAGCGTGCTGATCTGTATCAGAAAGCTGAAACCCAGCTGGATAAAGATTCCGTTATCGTGCCTGTTTATTACTACGTGAACGCGCGTCTGGTGAAACCTTACGTTGGCGGTTACACCGGTAAAGATCCACAGGACAACGTCTACGTGAAAGATCTGTACATCATCAAACACTAATCAGTGAAAAGAACAGGGCATCCCCGAGCTGCCCTGTTTTTATTTGATGTAAGTAATGTTCTTAGCGCTGACGTTCAGTGCCAAAGCAAAGAGCCACCACGATGACCCACACACGCGGGGCATCGTGACCAAGCCAAAACTATCAAGCTGTAGTGACAGGCTTAGAAACAGGTACGGGCAATGTTAAAGTTTATTTTACGCCGCTGTCTGGAAGCGATTCCGACGCTATTCATTTTGATCACCATTTCGTTTTTTATGATGCGTCTCGCCCCCGGTAGCCCTTTTACGGGTGAGCGTAATCTTCCGCCAGAAGTTATGGCCAACATTGAGGCGAAATATCACCTCAATGATCCAATCTATAAGCAGTATTTCAATTATTTAGAACAACTGGCGAAAGGTGACTTTGGCCCGTCGTTCAAATACAAGGATTACACCGTCAATGATCTGGTCGCGGCTTCTTTCCCGGTTTCGGCGAAATTAGGCCTGGCGGCATTCATTATGGCGATTGTGTTTGGTGTGACGGCGGGCGTTATTGCTGCGCTGAATCAAAACACCAAGTGGGACTATACGGTGATGGGGGTCGCCATGACCGGGGTGGTTATCCCCAGTTTCGTGGTCGCGCCATTACTGGTGCTGATATTTGCCATCACGCTGAAATGGCTGCCGGGCGGCGGCTGGAACGGCGGTGGGGTGAAATACATGATCCTGCCGATGGTCGCCTTGTCACTGGCCTATATCGCCAGTATCGCGCGTATCACCCGTGGTTCGATGATCGAAATTCTGCACTCCAACTTTATCCGTACAGCCCGCGCCAAAGGCTTGCCGTTGCATCGCATTATTTTGCGCCATGCACTGAAACCTGCGCTGCTGCCGGTGCTGTCCTACATGGGGCCAGCATTCGTTGGGATCATCACCGGTTCGATGGTTATCGAGAGCATTTTCGGATTGCCGGGCATCGGCCAGTTGTTTGTTAACGGCGCTTTAAACCGTGACTACTCACTGGTATTGAGCCTGACTATTTTAGTGGGCGCATTGACCATTTTATTCAATGCGATCGTTGACGTGCTGTACGCCGTCATCGACCCGAAAATCCGTTATTAATGCCGGAGTACGTCAATGATGTTAAGTAAGAAAAACAGCGACGTTGTCGAGAACTTCAGCGAAAAACTGGAAGTTGAAGGCCGCAGCTTGTGGCAGGACGCACGTCGTCGCTTTATGCATAACCGCGCAGCGGTAACCAGTCTTATCGTTCTGGCCTTTATTGCGCTGTTCGTGGCATTTGCCCCGTTGCTGTCGCAGTTTGCCTACGATGATACTGACTGGAACATGATGTCAGCCGCGCCTGATATGGCTTCTCACCACTTTTTCGGTACTGACTCATCAGGCCGTGACTTACTGGTGCGTGTGGCGATCGGCGGGCGAATCTCCCTGATGGTCGGCGTTGCTGCTGCACTGGTGGCGGTGATCCTCGGGACTCTCTACGGTTCTTTGTCCGGCTACCTGGGCGGCAAAATTGACTCCGCTATGATGCGTTTGCTGGAAATCCTCAACTCCTTCCCGTTCATGTTCTTCGTTATCCTGCTGGTGACCTTCTTCGGGCAAAATATCCTGCTGATATTCGTTGCGATCGGCATGGTGTCGTGGCTGGACATGGCGCGTATCGTGCGTGGTCAGACCCTCAGCCTGAAACGTAAAGAATTCATCGAAGCGGCGCTGGTCAGTGGTGTGAGTACGCGAAATATCGTATTGCGTCACATTGTTCCTAACGTACTGGGTGTCGTCGTGGTCTATGCGTCGCTGCTGGTGCCAAGCATGATCCTGTTCGAATCCTTCCTGAGTTTCTTGGGTCTGGGTACGCAGGAGCCGCTGAGCAGTTGGGGCGCGTTACTGAGTGACGGTGCCAACTCGATGGAAGTTTCACCTTGGTTACTGCTGTTCCCGGCAGGCTTCCTGGTTGTAACTCTGTTTTGTTTCAATTTTATCGGCGATGGCCTGCGTGATGCCCTCGACCCGAAAGATCGTTAAGGAGTGCAATCATGAGCACCATTGAACAAATTCAGGCGAATGCCGCGTCATCGCACGCTGCGAACGGGCAGACGCTGCTTGATGTTAAAGACCTGCGCGTCACGTTCGAAACTCCGGACGGTGATGTGACTGCGGTTAACGATCTTAACTTCGATCTGCGCGCTGGCGAAACCCTGGGGATCGTTGGCGAATCCGGCTCCGGTAAATCTCAGACTGCGTTTGCGCTGATGGGGTTGCTGGCGAGCAACGGTCGCATTGAAGGCTCGGCTAAATTCAACGGCCGCGAAATTCTCAATCTGCCGCAAAAAGAGCTGAACAAGCTGCGCGCCGAACAGATTTCGATGATTTTTCAGGATCCGATGACCTCACTGAACCCGTACATGCGTGTGGGTGAGCAACTGATGGAAGTGCTGATACTGCACAAAAATCTCAGCAAACGTGAGGCCTTCGAAGAATCTGTGCGCATGCTGGACGCGGTGAAAATGCCGGAAGCCCGCAAGCGTATGAAGATGTTCCCGCACGAGTTTTCCGGCGGCATGCGTCAGCGTGTGATGATCGCGATGGCGCTGTTGTGCCGTCCGAAGCTGCTGATTGCTGACGAACCGACCACGGCCCTCGACGTGACCGTTCAGGCTCAGATCATGACGCTGCTGAATGAGCTGAAAGCCGAGTTCAATACGGCGATTATCATGATCACCCACGATCTGGGCGTTGTTGCCGGTATCTGTGACAAAGTGCTGGTCATGTACGCAGGACGCACCATGGAATATGGTCGCGCCCGCGACGTTTTCTACGAGCCTTGCCACCCGTATTCCATTGGTTTGCTGAATGCCGTTCCGCGTCTTGATGCGGAAGGTGGCGCGATGATGACCATTCCGGGTAACCCGCCGAACCTGCTGCGCCTGCCTAAAGGCTGTCCGTTCCAGCCACGTTGTCCGCACTCGATGGATATTTGTGCCACTGCACCTCCGCTTGAGCGTTTCGGTGATGGTCGTTTGCGTGCGTGCTACAAGCCGCTGGAGGAACTGGTATGACAGACAATACAATCATGGACAGCGCGGCGATGAACACCCATGCGCCGGAGAAAAAAGTCCTGCTCGAAGTGGCCGATCTCAAAGTCCATTTCGACATCAAAGATGGTAAACAGTGGTTCTGGCAGCCTTCGAAAACCCTGAAAGCGGTCGATGGCGTGACGCTGCGTCTGTATGAAGGGGAAACGCTGGGCGTCGTGGGGGAGTCCGGTTGTGGCAAATCCACCTTTGCCCGTGCGCTGATCGGCCTGGTGAAAGCGACCGATGGCCGTGTGGCGTGGCTTGGCAAAGACCTGCTGAATATGTCTGATAACGAGTGGCGTAAAACCCGCAGTGACATTCAGATGATTTTCCAGGATCCGCTGGCGTCGTTGAATCCACGTATGACCATCGGGGAAATTATCGCCGAACCGCTGAAAACCTATAACCCGAATATGCCTCGGTTAGAGGTGAAAGAGAAAGTGAAGGCGATGATGCTGAAGGTCGGGCTGTTGCCTAACCTGATCAACCGCTATCCGCATGAATTCTCCGGCGGTCAGTGTCAGCGTATCGGTATTGCACGCGCACTGATCCTTGAGCCGAAACTGATTATCTGTGACGAACCGGTTTCCGCTCTCGACGTTTCCATTCAGGCGCAGGTGGTTAACCTCCTGCAACAGCTGCAGCGCGAAATGGGGTTATCCCTGATCTTCATCGCGCACGATCTGGCCGTGGTGAAACATATCTCCGACCGTGTTCTGGTCATGTATCTGGGCCACGCTGTTGAGCTGGGGACCTATGATGAGGTGTACAACAATCCTCAGCATCCGTACACCCGCGCGCTGATGTCAGCGGTGCCGGTACCCGATCCGGATAAAGAGCGCAACAAAGTCATTCAGTTGCTGGAAGGGGAATTGCCTTCGCCGATCAACCCGCCGTCAGGCTGCGTTTTCCGCACACGCTGTCCGATTGCCGGTCCGGAATGTGCGATCACCCGTCCGTTGCTTGAAGGCAGTTTCCGCCATGCGGTTTCCTGCCTGAAGGTCGACCCGCTCTGATAAAACGCCTCAGACGCAAAGCATAAAAAAACCTGCCGGTGGCAGGTTTTTTTTCATGCAGCTTTTAAGATTACTCTTTCCAGAGAATATGGCAGAGCTTGTGATCTTTCTCGCGGCACAGCAGTACGCGGGCAAAGATATCATTGATCGGCTGGTCTTCTGCATCAGCCAGACCAATCACCACTTCGGCGAAGAAGTCAGGATTCAGATCGAAATCGACGTGATCCACCCAGTCTTCTGCCGGATCGTACAACTCAGCGCCGCCGCGTTCTTCAAATTGCAGATTGAAGATCAGGATATCTGCGGGGTCGAGGTTATCTCCGGCCAGTTCCAGAAAGATATCATAGGCTTGCTCAAGCGTTTCGTCTTCGGTCAGGCGATTATTCAGGTCCATAGCGTTCTCATTTACAAAAAGTGTATTCAGGCATCAAAAAAGCCGGTACTGCGTCTATTACACCACGCCCAATCCGGCATTTACAGCAGCGGACTGAAAAAGTAGAACAGACGCTCGACGATACGG
The DNA here is from genome assembly GCF_050632365.1 of Rahnella sp. PAMC25559. GTDB lineage: Bacteria > Pseudomonadota > Gammaproteobacteria > Enterobacterales > Enterobacteriaceae > Rahnella > Rahnella rivi. The sequence goes on from NZ_CP192543.1 coordinate 2,803,818, forward strand.
TGCCAGAAAGGCCGTTTGAGCCAGGCTTCGACATCCAGCAGGTGCGAACGGGCAATATAATCGTCCTGAACACGGCCAAGATCATCACCAAATCCGGCGTCATCGATCACCAGCGTTATCTCGAAATTCAGCCACAGGCTGCGCATATCCAGATTCACTGTACCGACCAGACTCAACTGCCCATCAACAAGAATACTTTTGGTGTGCAGCAGACCGTCTTCGAACTGGTAAATTTTGACACCGGCTTCCAGTAATTCGCCGAAGAACGCTTTGCTCGCCCAATCCACCATCATTGAATCGTTTTTCATCGGCAGAATGATACTGACGTCCACCCCGCGCTGGGCGGCGGTACAAATCGCATGCAGCAGATCATCGCTTGGCACCAGATACGGCGTGGTCATCACCAGTTGTTCGCGGGCGGAATAGGTCGCGGTCAGCAACGCCTGGTGGATCATATCTTCCGGGAAACCCGGCCCGGAGGCGATAACCTGAATAGTATGGCCACTTTCCTGCTCGAACGGCATCTGGTTGAGATCCGGTTCGGGCGGCAAAATGCGTTTACCGGTTTCAATCTCCCAGTCACAGGAGTAGACGATGCCCATGGTGGTGGCGACCGGGCCTTCCATGCGCGCCATCAGATCAACCCACTGACCGACACCGGCATCCTGTTTGAAGAAGCGGGGGTCGACCATGTTCATGCTGCCGGTGTAAGCCACATAGTTATCGATCAGCACTACTTTGCGGTGCTGACGCAAATCCATACGGCGCAGGAATACACGGAAAAGATTAACCTGCAACGCTTCGACCACTTCGATACCGGCATTACGCATCATTGCCGGATACGGGCTGCGGAAGAAGGCCACGCTGCCTGCAGAGTCCAGCATCAGACGGCAATGAATACCGCGACGCGACGCCGCCATCAGCGATTCTGCGACCTGATCCACCAGCCCGCCGGGCTGCCAGATATAGAAAACCATCTCAATATTGCTGCGTGCCAGTTCGATGTCGCGCATCATCGCCTTGAGGACGTCATCGCTGGTGGTCAGCAGTTGCAGCTGATTCCCTTTGACACCCGCAATGCCCTGACGACGCTCGCACAGCTGGAATAATGACGCGGCGATTTCGCTGTTTTCGGTCGCGAAAATTCGCTGGCACTCTTTTAAATCGTTCAGCCAGCGAGCCGTGGAAGGCCACATCGCTTTCGCCCGCTCGGCGCGGCGTTTGCCCAGATGCAATTCACCAAACGACAGATAGGCAATAATTCCGACCAGAGGAATGATGTAAATGATCAGCAGCCACGCCATGGCAGAAGGCACCGCGCGGCGTTTCATTAAAATACGTAACGTCACGCCGGCTATCAGTAACCAGTAACCAAAAACCAGAAATCCGCTGATTACCGTATAAAAAGTTGTCATAAAGACGAAAAATCCTGTTCGAAAGCCATGGGCATAAGTGTACGTGTTTGGGGAGTTCTTTTAACCAACTTTTTCCCACCAATCAATCAGCTACCTCTTAAAGCAACCCGGCGATAAGAAAATCATCAGGGTGCTGACTTCAAGGTTAGCTGATTACGGTCAACAAGGTGAGAAACAAGACTTGGATAACACGATCATCGGCCTATAATGTCCCGGCTAAATTCTTCCGTTCTTATCCTTTCATGATTGAACAGTGACGGCCACCACGGGACACAGGTGTATGAAACGCAGTAAAAATGAAGTCGGTCGCTGGCGCATGTTACGCCAGACTCAGCGCCGGAGAAGCCGCTGGCTGGAAGGTCAGTCGAGACGCTATCGTCACATCTACCGTATTCGTCAAATCCACCATCAACAACATCAACGCCTGTCATTGTATGCCGTGAACTACGAATGGGGTTCATGATTAGCGGGATTTAGGCTGAAAAAGCGCACCACATTTTTTACAGACCAGCGTGGAGTTTTTGCGAACTTTGGTGCTGATTTGTTCAGCAACATAACCGCATTCCGGGCAGGTAACCTTCGTGGTTTTACTGGTTAGAAACTTCAGTCCGTCGAAGAATGACATAATGCTTACCTCATGGGCAGGGGTGAACATCCTAACACAGAAGCCATGAAAGCATTGTGACGGGTTTCGGGGTTATTGCGTCACGAAGGTTGCGTTCGTGACGCTCACCGGGCTTAGAAAACGCGTTTGAACGGTTTTACTGTGACGGATTTATACACGCCAGCCGCAACATACGGATCGGCATCTGCCCAGACCTTTGCCTCTTCCAGCGTTTCAAACTCAATCACTACCAGCGAGCCGGTCATGCCAGCGGTACCCGGATCTTCGCTGTCAATGGCCGGTGTCGGGCCGGCAATCACTACGCGTCCCTGGTCATGTAATGCTTTCAGACGTTCAATGTGCGCAGGGCGGGCCGCTGCGCGTTTTTCCAGTGAATCGGAAACATCTTCAGAATAGATAACGTAAAGCATGAGCCACCTTTAATTTGATTTTAATAAGCATTCTGTCCGGGTTCAGTGCGGGCAGAGTGATGTGCAGAATTAACATAGCTAAACCTGAAGCCAGATGAAAGTGCTTTGCGCGGGATCAAGGCAGAGGTTATTTGAGAATAGTTGTCATCTCGGTGTTGAATATGATTGCTATTTACATTTAAACTTGCGGCTTCACGGGGAAAAAGAATCATTATGCCGCTAAAAAAGTTTAGGTTTATTCGCAAGGTTTCTTTGCCGGTGGCACTTTCCGTCGGCTTACATGCTGCAGTTATTGCCGCTGTGCTTTATGTCACGGTGAGTGACGCGCTCAAGCTGCCAGTGCAGGAACAGAAAGTCATGAGTGTGACGATGGTCAATCCTGCTGACTTTGCGCCACCACCGCCGCCGCCTCAGGCAGAACCGACACCGCCGGAACCTGAACCAGAGCCGGAAGTGGTTCCAGAGCCACCACCGCCGCCGGAAGCCGTGGTGATCCCGGAACCCCCAAAACCTAAGCCGAAACCGGTTAAAAAACCGGTGGTGAAGCCGAAGGTAAAACCCGTTGAGCGTCCGGTAGAAAAGCCGACACAAACGGTTCAGACGGCACCTGTGACCAGCAATCAGCCCGTGACCAAACCGGCCAACCAGCCGCCAGCGTCAAGTAATACGCAAAGTTCCAGCGGTCCGCGTCCTCTTGAACGTGGCAAACCGTTCTATCCGGCGCGTGCTTTAGCGTTACGCATCGATGGCCGTGTCCGTGTTCAGTTTGATGTAGACAGTGACGGTCGCGTGGAGAATGTGCGTATTCTCTCAGCTGAACCTCGCAATATGTTTGAACGCGAAGTGAAGCAGGCGATGCGTAAGTGGCGCTATGAACCGAAGGCTGCCAGTAACCTGGTGGTTAATCTGGTATTCAAAGTGGAAGGTGGTTCGTCCGTCGAGTAAGCCACGCTTTTCTGTAGCGTATAAAAAAGGTCGCCCTTTCACAGGCGACCTTTTTTGTTTTCGAAGCATGACGGCGTTTTATTAATCCTGCGACACACCGTCAGAATCAACGCTGAAATTACTGCGGCCGTCTGGAAGCTGGCGCGATTTGCCTTCTTCATCCACGGCAACATACGTGAAGACCGCTTCAGTGGCTCTGTAACGCTGCCCGATGGGCTCGGAGGAGACTTTCTTAACCCAGACTTCCACATTGATGGTGATGGAACTGTTGCCGGTGCGGATGCAGCGCGCGTAGCAACATACAACATCTCCCACAGCGACAGGTTTGAGGAACGTCATGCCGTCCACCCGCACTGTCACCACGCGACCTTTGGCGATCTCCTTGGCCTGAATCGCACCCCCCATATCCATCTGCGACATTAACCAGCCGCCAAATATATCGCCATTCGCATTGGTATCCGCGGGCATTGCCAGCGTACGCAGCACCATTTCACCATTAGGTAAGCTATGTTTTTCGTTCATAGAGAGTGGCTTCACACAGTTCAATGACTTCAAAAATTAAGGCCTTTCAGAGAAAGGCCCAGACAGGAGAACACTTATTTTTTTTCTTCATCCGGCATATGCCGGTAAATATACACCCCGCTCAGCAGGGTAAATACCAGCGTCAGGACCGTCAGGCCGAACACTTTAAAGTTAACCCAGATATTTTGCGGTAACCAGAATGCGACGTAAATATTCGCCAGACCGCAGAGCAGGAAAAAGATCGCCCAGCTGACATTCAGTTTATTCCACACGTGATCGGGTAATGTCAGTTCTTTGCCCAGCATCCGCTGAATCAGCGGTTTTTTCAGCACCAGCTGGCTTATCAGCAGTGCGCCGGAGAACAGCACGTAAATCACGGTCACTTTCCATTTAATGAATTCATCATTATGGAAAACCAGCGTCAGGGTGCCGAACACGGCAACCATGGCAAAGGTGATTAATGTCATTTTTTCAATTTTGCGGTACACAACCCAGGTGATGACCAGCGCCAGCGCCGTGGCAGCGATTAAAGCGCCTGATGCGACGAAAATGTCGTAAAGCTTATAAACCACAAAAAAGACAATCAGGGGAAGAAAATCGAGGAGCTGCTTCATACTTCATTCCATGTTTTATGTATGGGATGACTATACCGGAATCATTTCGCGGACAAAAGAAAAGGGCGCCTGAGCGCCCTTTAAAAAGAGTTGTAAATATTACACGCGTAATTTTGTGTAAAGACGGAACAGATAAATCAGCAATAAGGCAGAAACCAGATTGCTCAGCGCGCTCAGGATCACCGCGGCGGCGTCAGGAGACAGCATCGCCAGGCGGCTCACCACCAGCAACAGCACCATTTTTGCTGCCAGCCAGAACATGATCGCCGGAACTACTAAGCGCAGATTCGCGAACGCCAGTTTGCTGCTCACTTTTACGGATTTAAACACGCCGAGTTTTTCATTAACGCACAGCACCGGAGACAGGGACGTCGCCACCGCCAGCACAATGCCCGGAACGACGAACAATGTCAGACCCAGTTGCACCAGTAGCGTACAGATCAGCATCAGACCGAACAGGCGAGGCATAATCGGTGCCGCAGCGCCAAGTGCCCGCAGCGCGCTGGTCCGCATTCCGCCGGAAACCTGCTGAAGCAGAACTAACATTCCGCCAACCAGTAACACATTGCCGATCAGCGCAGAAAAAGTGGCCGCTGCAGAAACCTGAAGCAACACTTTCTGCTGGTCAGGCGACATGCTTTGAACCAGCTCCTGAATACTCATGCCGGTGTTACTCAGCAAATCGTCGCTGCCTGCACTGAGCACGCTAAGCTGGTCGCTGCCAGGCATGAAAATCTGGTTCAAGATGACGGTAATTAATGCGGTCAGCACGCAGAGCAGCAAAATGCTACCCAACTGATTACGCATAAAATTAAAACTGTCACGGTACAACGTACTGGCCGTGATAGGCATGAACGCTCCTTGGCAAAAAGCAAAAAACAATAAGACGGCGATTGTAACCTTTAAATGGTTATCGCCGATAGTTTTGCGCTGACTTCCTGTCATTTTGCATGATGATTTGCTGCCTGAAGCCATCAGCTAACAAAATCAGGTAACGGTAAATTCACTTCCAGCGGGGGCAGGCCGTAATGCGCACGGGCGCGGTCACAGGCGGAGTTACTCACGTCATTCAAACCCGACTGATCGAATTCGCGGCAGGGTGAGGGGCGGTTAAGGTAAATGGAACAGGAAACAGACTGACCCACTTCACCTTCCAGAGCGATACAGCGCGGTGACTTACTGCCAGTGCCCTGCATACAACTCAAAAAGGGAGTGACTTGCTCTGTCAGCGCCTGCGGAACGCGTCCGCCAGCCTCTTCAGATTCAGCCCAATAAAAGGATACCCGGAAATACGCACAGCATGCGCCACAGGTCATACAGGGATTGTTCATTTCGCTCATTTTGGAAAGCGGCCGACTCCTTTACGGCACCAAACCAAAATCCACAGAACTGTCCAAACTACGCAGTGCCTTTTTTTTAAGCAACAGATATTCGCTGCATTTGTGAACTCAACAAATTCCCTCGTTTTTGATGTAGATCAATTCCTTTGTTTTTATAGATTTAGATCGGTTTGCGAAAGATGCAATTTGTGAAAATTTGTTTTAAAGATGTGATCCCGCGTAGATCAAACCATGCCACAGAGTGGGTATCATTCGCGCGGTGAATACTAATCCATACAAAGGGAAGGGATAATGAAAGCAGCATATTGGGCACTCGTCGCGGCAGCGGCATTTCCGGCAGTTGCGAACGCACATCAGGCAGGGGATGTGATTTTTCGCGTAGGAACAGCCACGGTTCGTCCGACCGAAGGATCAGACAATGTACTTGGACTGGGTTCTTTTGATATCAATAACAATACGCAGATGGGCATGACACTCGGCTATATGTTTACCGATAACATCGGCGTCGAGTTACTGGCCGCCACGCCGTTCCAGCATAAAGTCGGGCTGAAAAGCACCGGCACCATCGCGGAAGTGAAACAGTTGCCGCCGTCTCTGATGGCGCAGTACTACTTCGGAGATAAGCTGGATAAACTGCGTCCGTACCTCGGTGTGGGTATCAACTACACCACCTTTTACGACACAAATTTCAACCAGACTGGCCGCGATGCGGGATTGTCAGACCTGAGCGTAAAAGACTCCTGGGGCGTGGCTACGCAGGCCGGTCTTGACTACAACCTTGATGAGAACTGGCTGATCAACATGTCTGTCTGGTGGATGGATATTGATACGGAAGTGAAATTCAAAGCCGGTGGCGAGCAGCAAAACATCAACACCCGGATTGACCCGTGGGTCTTTATGTTTGGCGTCGGCTACCGTTTCTGATCGACGATACAGGCATAAAAAAGAGGCGCTCAGGCGCCTCTTTCACGTTTATTTCCGGCAAGCCTGATTACTTCAGACGCATGTCGTTCTCAATTGAACGAACACCGGCCACGCCGCGCGTCACTTCTACCGCACGGTTAGCATCAGCGGTTGACGTCACAAAGCCACTCAGCTGTACGCGACCTTTAAAGGTTTCGACGCTGATTTCACGCGATGCGATAGTTTTATCTGCCAGCAAGGCTGATTTCACTTTCGTCGTCACCACGGTGTCATCGATATAACCGCCGGTTCCTTCTGATTTTTTTGTTGGCGCACAGGCGGCAACGGCCATTACCACAACGGCTGCCATGCAGAACGCAGACAAGGTCTTGAATAGCTTCATAAATAACTCTCCATGCTTTGTTATAAAACCAAAAGAAACGATCAGTACACATATGGCCTGAACTCACGCAAGCGATGCGGTCAGAGCCCGTATAATCATAGGCTTGGTGAGTGATTTTAGTTTGGTTTATTCATGGGGTTTATACAAATAAATAGGCAACTATTTAAGTGCAGAAAAATCGCAAAGAGATGAAAAGAGACAGAACGCGAGTGTTTTAACCCCTCACGTTCTGTTTATACCGGTTATGCGCGGGTGGCGGCTTTCATTTCACTGACGAAACGGGAAAGCTGAGCCAGCATTTCGGAAGGCTGGTGCAGATTGTTTTCGATAATACGCACTGTCGCAGAACCGGAGATAGCCCCTGCTGCGCCTGCGGCCAGGGTTTCTTTTACCTGCGCAGGTTCGGAGATACCGAAGCCCTGCAGAGGTGGCGCTGCGTTATATTCACGCAACTTATCGACCAGATGATTCAGAGGCGTCAGCGCACGCTTTTCAGTGCCGGTCACGCCAGCGCGTGACAGCAAATACGTGTAGCCGCGGCCGTGCGAGGAGATCTCGCGCAGCAAATCGTCTGACGCATTAGGCGGACAGATAAAGATGGGGGCGATACCGTGGCGCAGCGCGGCTGCACGGAATGGCGCTGATTCTTCAAACGGCACATCTGCCACCAGCACAGAATCGACACCCACTTCAGCGCAGCGCTGATAGAAGGTTTCAATGCCGTTATGGAAAACCAGATTAGCGTACATCAGCAGGCCAATGGGGATGTCCGGGTGTTTTTCGCGAATGCGTGCCAGCATATTGAAGCACTGCGTCGGCGACACACCGGCAGCAAAGGCACGCAGGTTAGCATTCTGGATAACAGGGCCGTCGGCCAGCGGATCGGAGAACGGGATGCCCAGTTCCAGCGCATCGGCACCGGCTTCAATCAGCGTATCAATGATTGACAGTGACAGCTCAACGCCCGGGTCACCAAGCGTAACGAAAGGAACAAACGCGCCTTCTTTTTTGCTTTCCAGACGCGCGAATAATTGCTGATAACGTTCCATTAAATTTCTCCCCGGGCAGTCAGGATGTCATGTACGGTGAAAATATCTTTGTCACCGCGACCCGACAGGTTCACCACCAGAATTTGTTCTTTCTCCGGTGTTTCTTTGATCATTTTCAGTGCGTGTGCCAGCGCATGTGAGGATTCCAGTGCCGGAATAATCCCTTCATGGCGGGACAAAGCTTTAAAAGCTTCCAGCGCTTCGTCATCGGTGATCGAGACATATTCCGCACGGCCAATGCTATTGAGATGCGCATGCTGCGGGCCGACGGACGGGAAATCCAGACCGGCGGAGATAGAATAGGACTCTTCAATCTGGCCTTCTGACGTCTGCATCATCGGCGCTTTCATACCAAAATAAATACCCACGTGGCCGTGTTTCAGCGGCGCGCCGTGCTGCCCGGTTTCAATGCCCAGGCCGCCCGGTTCAACGCCAATCAGCTTCACGCTGGTGTCGTCGATGAAATCAGCAAACATCCCGATGGCATTGGAACCGCCGCCGACACAGGCGATCACCGCATCCGGCAGACAGCCTTCGCGTTCCTGCATTTGCGCTTTGGTTTCTTCGCCGATCATGCGCTGGAATTCACGCACGATGGTCGGATACGGATGCGGACCTGCCGCGGTGCCGAGCATGTAGTGAGCGGTTTCGTAACTGCCAGACCAGTCGCGCAGCGCCTCGTTACAGGCATCTTTCAGCGTGGAGGAGCCGCTGTGCACCGGGATCACTTCCGCACCCATCAGACGCATACGGAACACGTTCGGGGACTGACGTTCGATGTCTTTGGCGCCCATATAAATGCGGCATTTCAGGCCGAGCAGGGCACAGGCCAGTGCTGATGCCACGCCATGCTGACCGGCGCCGGTTTCGGCGATGATCTCCGTTTTGCCCATGCGTTTCGCGAGCAATGCCTGACCCAACACCTGGTTCGTTTTGTGCGCACCACCGTGCAGTAAATCTTCACGCTTGAGGTACAGCTTGGTTTTAGTGCCAGCCGTCAGGTTTTTACACAGCGTCAGCGCCGTCGGGCGGCCTGCGTAGTTTTTCAGTAAATCAATGAATTCAGCCTGAAACTCAGGGTCGCGCTGTGCGCTGACAAAAGCTTCTTCCAGCTGCGCCAGCGCAGGCATCAGAATTTGCGGCACATACTGGCCGCCAAATTCGCCAAAGTAGGGATTAAGTAAAGTCATGATATTCCGTCCTGTCTGTCAATTTTTGCGTCATTGCGTGCGGCTTAGTACGCCCGCAATGTCTGGAATACGGCGGTGATTTTTTCGGCATCTTTGATGCCCGGCTCGCTTTCAACACCGGAATTGAAATCCAGCCCCGCGCAACCGAGCTGCGCGGCTTCGACGCAGTTATCTGCGCTCAGACCACCGGCAAGCAGCACATTGCTCAGATCCTGACCGGCCAGCTTGCTCCAGTCGAAACGATAACCGGTGCCGCCTTTGCCGTTGTCCAGCACGTAGCGGTCAACATTATTCAGGTCGCGTGACGGGATGCTGTCTTTAACGCTCAGCGCTTTCCAGATCTGAATATGTTCTGGCAGCACCGTGCGCAGTTCATCGATGTACGTCTGGCTTTCCTCGCCGTGAAGCTGCACGGCGGCCAGGTTCAGTGTCTGAGCCGTTTCAGCCACGTTGCTGACCGGTTCATCACGGAATACGCCGACATATTTCAGCGGTGCGCCGTTCTGCACTTCTTTCGCCAGCGTGTGTGTCACAAAACGCGGTGACCCTTCGACGAAAATCAACCCGCCGTAAATGGCACCGGCTTCATGCGCGGCCCGGGCGTCCTGAGCGCGGGTCAGACCGCAGACTTTATTATCACCCAGTAGCACACGGCGTACCGCGCTGTTCAGGTTCTGTTCAGACATCAGCGCGCTGCCAATCAGGAAACCATTGGCGAAGCGGCTCAGCTCACGAATTTGCCCGTAGGTGTTGATCCCCGATTCGCTGATGACGGTGACGCCGTGCGGTACACGCGGGGCCAGCTCGCGGGTGCGGTTGAGATCGATAGACAAATCGCGCAGATCACGGTTATTGATGCCGACCACTTTGGCTTTCAATTGCACCGCGCGATCCAGTTCTTCTTCATTACTGGCTTCCGTCAGCACGCCCATATTCAGGCTGTGGGCGACGGCGGCAAGCTGAACGTACTGATCATCATCCAGAACTGACAGCATCAGCAGAATCGCATCGGCCTGATAGAAACGGGCCAGATGGATCTGATACGGGTCGATAATGAAATCTTTGCACAGCACCGGCTGCGTGGCGGTTTTGCTGACCAGAGGCAGGAAATCAAAACTGCCCTGGAAGTATTTTTCGTCGGTTAATACGGAAATAGCGGAGGCGTAGTCTTTATACACGCTGGCGATTTCTACCGGATCAAAGTTTTCGCGGATCTTGCCTTTCGACGGAGAGGCTTGTTTGCACTCCAGAATAAAGGCCGTTCTTGCGCCTTGCAGGGCATGGTAGAAACTGCGCTGGCTCTGAGTTATTTCATTCTGAAAGCTGGCCAGCGGTTGTTGTTCTTTACGCGCCGCGACCCAAATTTCTTTGTCGCGAACAATCTTGTGGAGCACGGTTTCCTGCTGCATCACTTATCCTCTTGCTGCCAATGCCAACACGCGCTGGTAGGGTTCACCACTGCGCATGACGGCCAATGCCTGTTGTGCGTTTTGTTTTAAATCTTCCTGACCGAAAAGGCGCAGCAGCATCGCCACATTGACGGCTACCGCGGCTTCATGGGCCGGATCACCTTTACCTTGTAATAAGCGTGCCAGAATGTCACGGTTTTCTTCCGGTTCGCCGCCGAGCAGGGATTCAATCGGGTAATTGTCCAGACCGAAGTCCTGCGGCGTGACCTCGTAGGTAGTAATTTTGCCGTCTTTCAGCTCGGCCACCTGCGTGGCTGCGTGGATCGCGACTTCATCCATGCCTGCGCCGTGAACCACCGCCGCACGCTCGTAACCGAGCGCCCGCAGCGTTTCTGCAATCGGCAGCACCAGTTCCGGGCTGTATACGCCTATCAGCGCCAGCGGCGGACGTGCCGGGTTAATCAGCGGGCCGAGCACGTTAAACAGGGTGCGTGTTTTCAGTGATTTGCGCACCGGCATCGCATGGCGAAAACCGGTGTGATACTGCGGCGCAAACAGAAAACACACATTCAGGTCATCAAGCGCGGCGCGGGATCCTTCCGCCGGCATATCCAGACGGATACCAAACGCGGCCAGTAAATCCGATGAACCGGAACGACTGGATACGCTGCGGTTACCGTGTTTCGCCACTCGCGCACCACAGGCCGCCGCCACAAAGGCGCTGGCGGTAGAAATGTTGATGCTGTTCGTGCCATCGCCGCCGGTGCCGACGATATCCGCGAACGGATAATCCGGGCGCGGGAACGGCTCGGCGTGCGCCAGCAGCGCCTTTGCCGCACCGGCGATCTCAGCCGGTTGCTCGCCACGCACTTTCATACTGATTAAGGCTGCCGCTAACTGAGCCGGTTCCAGTTCGCCATTGACGATGGCGGTAAATAACTGCTGGCTTTCTTCCTGCGTCATCGGCTGTGCGCGATACAGATTCTCCAGAATGCCGGGAATAGTTTGCGTTTGCATGATCGCTCTCCTTACGCCAAAGCCCAGGCCAGTGTCTGCTCAAGCAGACGGGCGCCCTGTGAAGTTAAAAGGGATTCCGGATGGAACTGGAAACCGCATACGCGATCTTTTTCATGACGCACTGCCATCACCATGTCGCCGTAGCGTGCGTTGACGGTCAGCCCGTCGGGGATCTGGCTGCCGACCAGCGAGTGGTAACGCGCCACCGGCAGAGGGTTGTTCATCCCGGCAAACATGCCTTCATTATCATGCGTAATCGAAGACGCTTTGCCGTGCAGAATTTCACCTGCCTGACCGACAAAACCGCCGTAGGTTTCCACAATCGCCTGATGACCGAGGCAGATGCCGATAATCGGCAACTGACCGCGCAGACGTTTGAGCAATTCAGGCATGCAACCGGCTTCTGACGGGGTGCCCGGTCCGGGAGAGAGCACCAGCACCGGTTTTTCCAGCTGGCTGAGTTTTTCGATAATCACGTCAGCCGGGATCTGATTGCGGTAAATCACCACGTTGTGACCGCTTGAACGCAACTGATCGACCAGGTTGTAAGTAAAGGAATCGACGTTATCAATGAGTAAGATATCGGCCATCTTAAAATACCTCTTTCGCATTGTGGGCAGTGGCGATGGCGCGCAGTACAGCACGGGCTTTATTACGGGTTTCGTCGGCTTCGGCCTGCGGTACGGAATCCAGTACCACGCCGCCGCCAGCCTGCACGGTGGCAATGCCGTCTTCAACGTAAGCAGAGCGGATGACGATGCAGGTATCCAGATCGCCGTGAGCGGTGAAGTAACCCACCGCGCCGCCATAGCTGCCGCGGCGGGTTTGTTCGGAAGCCGAAATCAGCTGCATAGCGCGCACTTTCGGCGCACCGGTCAGCGTGCCCATATTCATTACCGCCTGATAGGCGTGCAGTACGTCAAGATCATGACGCAGCGTGCCGACCACACGGGACACCAGATGCATCACGAAAGAGTAACGGTCCACTTTGGTCAGGTCGGCGACATAACGGCTGCCCGGCTCGCAGATACGTGCCAGATCGTTACGCGCCAAATCCACCAGCATCAGATGTTCGGCCAGCTCTTTGTGGTCGGTACGCATTTCCAGTTCGATGCGGCTGTCGAGATCCAGATCCAGCGAACCGTCGGCACGGCGGCCGCGCGGACGGGTCCCGGCAATCGGGTAAATTTCAATCTGGCGGTTAGTGGCGTCATATTTCAGCGCGCTTTCCGGGGAGGCGCCAAACAGCGTGAAATCGTTGTCCTGCATAAAGAACATGTACGGACTAGGGTTGTTATTTTTCAGCGTTTCATACGCGGCCAGCGGAGCAGGGCAAGGCAGGGAGAAACGGCGCGAAGGCACCACCTGGAAAATCTCACCGGCGCGGATGGCCACTTTCATTTTCTCAACCACAGCACCGAACTCTTCATCACTCTGGTTCACGCTCAGTTGCATTTCCGGCACGTTCTGCTGCGGGATGGCGTGCGGTGGCTGTTGCAACTGATGTTGCAGTTGTTCGAGACGGGCATGCAGACGCTGTTTCTCATCAGCCGACGGCGTGAACAGGCTGGCCTGCAAACGACAGGTGCGGTTCTGGTGATCCAGGACCAGAAGCGTTTCAGAAAGATAGAAACAGAAATCCGGGCAACGCTGGTCGGAGGCTAATGCAGGTAAATCTTCAAAACCGGCGACCAGATCATAAGCAAACAGCCCCCCGAGGAACATCGCCTCACGCTCCTCTGCCGGAGATTCAACGCAGGTCAGAATGCTGCGTAACGCGTCGAACACTGAACGGGAACGTAAACGCGCATCTTCATCCTGCATCTGATCGATACCAGGGAACGTCAGTTCGCGGCCATTCGGGCGGACGTCATTGCGAATTTCAGCAGGCAGCGCGGCATCAATCAGCGGCAGTAAAGAGGCACCGTTCGGCGTCAGGGCCTGAATGGACACCTGCAAACCCAGCGCGGTGATGCGCAGGGCGCTGTCAACAATCAGCAGGCTCTTCAGGTTTTCTTTACTGGTCACTTCGGAGGACTCAAGCAGCAGGGTCGCAGGACGCGCGCCGCACAGCTGATGAAAAATGGCCGTCGGGTCGCCGCGATAACATCCCTGCGCGGTCAGCAATTCTAAACGTGGTGTTGGAGTTTTCATTTTGCTTCCTGAATTTTTATCAACGTTTTCAAATAAACGGCCATAAAAAAGCCCGCATTAAGCGGGCTTCGGAAATCTTGCAGCGTCTGATGACAGCTATGCGTGATTACTCCGCCCGACAAGGGGAAGTACGCCACCAGCTGAGAACCGCCATCATGTGAATTTTCATCATCAGACACTCTTGTTAGTTTATGAAAGCAAAGGTTTTAAAAACTAAGCTTTCTGAATCGGTTTGTCACGACGTTCTTCAGCGAACTGCCTCGTGAACTTGCGTACTAGTAAACTAGTTCACGGATATAAAGTCAACCCTCTTTTCAGCGGATTTCACAACTTTAGTGCGCTCAGATGTTATCGCACCGTAACAGTGCGTAACGGCGAGGTGAAAACATCGGCAAGATAGCCCTAACGTGAGGCGGCCTAACGCGTTATGATATGAACTGCATTCAGAAAAGGTTAAATCCCCGACGTGACGATGACTTTACCCACAACAGTTTCACCCCCGAAAGACGACCAGAACCTCAGCACGGCCTTCACGCTTTACGATCTCCACAGCCATACCACGGCGTCGGACGGCTATTTAACGCCTGAAGCACTGGTCGCGCGGGCGGTTGAAATGCGCGTCGGCGTACTGGCGATCACCGATCACGACAGTACAGAAGGGCTGGCGCGTGCGGCGCAGGCGATTGCGCAGCAGCAATTGCCGCTGGTGCTGATTAATGGCGTTGAGATTTCCACTTTGTGGGAAAACCATGAGATCCATATTGTCGGGCTGGGCATTGATCCGCAGCATCCGGCGATGATGAGTTTACTCAGTGCGCAGGCCGGTTTGCGTCAGCAACGCGCGCAGGAAATGGGCAACCGGCTGGCGAAAGCACGCATTGACGGTGCCTGGGAAGGCGCGCTGCGTCTGGCCAATGGCGGAGCCGTCACCCGTGCGCATTTCGCCCGCTATCTGGTGGAATTCGGCGCGGCGGATAACATCGCGCAGGTGTTCAAAAAATTCCTCGCCAAAGGCAAGACCGGCTACGTTCCGCCACAGTGGTGTACAATAGAACAAGCGATTGATGCGATTCATCAGTCAGGCGGGCAGGCCGTCGTCGCCCATCCGGGGCGATATGATCTTTCGACCAAGTGGCTGAAACGCTTACTGGCGTATTTTGCTGAGCAGGGCGGTGATGCGATGGAAGTCGCCCAGTGTCAGCAGGCACCGAATGAGCGTGCGCAGCTGGCAGCCTACGCCCGTGATTATCAGTTACTGGCCTCGCAGGGTTCTGATTTCCATCAGCCCTGTTCGTGGATTGAGCTTGGCCGCAAACTTTGGCTTCCCGCAGGCGTTGAACCGGTATGGCAACACTGGCCGCTTGCGATGACACAGCCTGAAATTGAACCGGTCTGATGCCTGACCGGAAAAGAATAAAGAGTGAGAGGATCCAATGAGTCAATATTTCTATATTCACCCCGAAAATCCACAGCCGCGCCTGATCAGTCAGGCGGTAGAGCTGCTGCGTAAAGGTCAGGTCATTGTCTATCCGACCGATTCCGGTTACGCCCTGGGTTGTCGTCTGGAAGAAAAAAATGCGATGGAGCGGATTTGCCGGATCCGTCAGTTAGACAGCAACCACAATTTCACACTGGTATGCCGCGATTTGTCCGAGCTTTCGACGTATGCCTATGTCGATAACGGCGCTTTCCGCCTGATGAAAAACAACACGCCGGGCAACTACACCTTCATTCTGAAAGCGACCAAAGAAGTGCCGCGCCGTCTGATGAGTGAAAAGCGCAAAACCATCGGTCTGCGGGTGCCCTCCAATCCTATCGCCATCGCCTTGCTCGACGCGCTGGGCGAACCGCTGATGTCCACCACGCTGATGATGCCGGGCAATGATTTTGCCGAATCTGATCCGGAAGACATCAAAGACCAGCTGGGCAAACTGGTGGATCTGGTTATTGATGGCGGTTCCATCGGCCAGCAACCGACCACGGTGATTGATCTGACCGAGTCGGTTCCGGAAGTGGTCCGCGAAGGGGCAGGCGATCCGACGCCTTTCCGCTAGGCATTTACGCGCTACTGGCTAAAAAATAATCACCCTGACAGCCCCCGAAGCATACAAATTGCAGATAATTGTGTATAATGGCGGGCTGACTTTTTGTAAGTCATTGTATTGATAAGTAATGCTGTCTGGCGATGTGTTTTATCTGTGCATGTGTCGAGTGATCCCGTGCAGAAATGAAGTTTCCGCGACAGTCCGCTTATCTCCCAAACTGAATTTTGACGGGCAGGCGATGTTCACATCGTGCTGGCCGCTCCCCCCGACGCCTGTGAAGGCGACAAATGAGGCTGCTCAATGAGCGAGAAGTATAATTCCCAGAAACACTCCAGTGACAGATCCAAACCGGCACGTTCACCAGGTGATAAGCCGAAAAGCGGCAGAAACTCCGGTGCAGCGAAAGCCCGTCCTGAACTGTCACGTGCTGAAAAACGCGGCGAAAAGCCACGTTCAGACAAGCCACGTAGCGATAAACCTAACAGTGATAAACCCCGCAGCGACAAACCGCGTTCAGACAAACCACGTTCTGATGCCGGTCGCAGCGATTCACGTTCTGATTCCCGCATCGAAAAACCAGGTCGCGGCAAGACGCGTCCTGAAAATCCACGCGGTGAAAAACCTCGTTCGGTGAAACCACGCGCCGGCAAGCCAAAAGCTGAAACGCTGTTTGATGAAACCGGTGACGAAGACGAAGTGAAGTACCAGAAGCCGAAAAATGCGCTGGACAGCACCGAAGGGCAAAGCGAAAAGCTGCAAAAGGTGCTGGCACGTGCGGGCCACGGTTCGCGTCGTGAAGTGGAAGCGATGATCCAGGCCGGGCGCGTCAGCGTCGACGGTAAAATCTCTACGCTCGGCGACCGTGTTGAAGTCACCGGCGGCACAAAAATCCGTCTCGACGGCCACGTGCTGTCAGTCATGGAGTCCCAGGACACCGTGTGCCGCGTACTGGCGTACTACAAGCCGGAAGGCGAGTTGTGTACCCGCAGTGATCCTGAAGGCCGTCCGACCGTCTTCGACCGTCTGCCAAAAATGCGCGGTTCGCGCTGGATTGCCGTAGGCCGTCTTGATGTCAACACCTCGGGTTTGCTGCTGTTCACGACCGACGGTGAACTGGCAAACCGCCTGATGCACCCAAGCCGTGAAGTTGAACGTGAGTATGCGGTGCGTGTATTCGGTCAGATTGATGATGAAAAAATCAAACAGCTGAGCCGTGGCGTGCAGCTGGAAGACGGCCCTGCCGCTTTCCGCTCCATCAAATTCCAGGGTGGCGAAGGTCTTAACCAGTGGTACAACGTGACCCTGACCGAAGGCCGTAACCGTGAAGTGCGTCGCCTGTGGGAAGCCGTTGGCGTTCAGGTCAGCCGTCTGATCCGCGTGCGTTACGGTGATCTGAATCTGCCAAAAGGCCTGCCTCGCGGCGGCTATAAAGAGCTGGATCTCCCGGACATCAACTACCTGCGCACGCTGGTAGAAATGAACGAAGAAACCGTCAGCAAAATGCCGGTAGAACGTGACCGCCGCCGTGTGAAAGCTAACCAGATCCGTCGCGCCGTTAAGCGCCACACTCAGGTGGCTCCTGCACGTCGCAGTGCCCCGGCGAAAAGAGGCTAATCGCGACTTAGCGATATTGTTTCGAATCCGCTGAAGAACCGCAGTCACCGACTGCGGTTTTTTTTATCTCCATTCAGGGAGCTGAAGAATACGCCTGTTACCAGTCGATTCCCTGTTGCGCCATAATTCCGGCATCAAAAGCATGTTTCACCGGGCGCAGTTCGCTGACGGTATCGGCCATTTCCAGTAAATCGCGATGGCAGCCCCGGCCGGTGATGATGACTGTCTGATGCGCCGGACGCGCATTCAGCGCATCCACCACGTCCTGTAATTCGAGATAGCCGAAACTGACCATGTACGTCAGCTCATCAAGCACTACCAGATCTAAAGACGCATCGGAAAGCATCCGCTTTCCATGCTGCCATACGGCCTGACAGGCCTGCGTATCCGTCTCTTTGTTCTGAGTTTCCCAGGTAAAGCCGGTCGACATCACCTGAAACTCAACCCCGTGCGGTTCGAGCAGGTTTTTTTCACCGTTCGGCCATTCCCCTTTGATGAACTGTATGACCGCAGCGCGCATCCCGTGACCGACGGCGCGGGTGACGGTGCCGAAGGCCGCCGTGGTTTTACCTTTGCCGTTGCCGGTGAAAACAATCAAAATTCCGCGCTGTTCTTTCGCGGCGTCAATGCGTGCATCGACCTGTTCTTTTAGCTTTTGCTGGCGCTGCTTGTGGCGATCTTCGGTCATGAAAGGCTCCGTTGTATTTTCAGGGCATTCTGGCACGCCTATTCGGCAGGGCCCGCTTTGCGGCCTGGCTGGGCATCAAAACTCATGCCGGTTTTACGGCGGCTGTCGTCACCCATCAGGTACAGATACAGCGGCATAATATCGGCAGGTGTCTTGAGCTTATCCTTGTTTTCATCCGGAAACGCCGAGGCACGCATACTGGTGCGCGTGCCGCCGGGGTTGATGCAGTTAACCCGCAGCCCGGTGTGCTTATGCTCTTCCGCCAGCACCTGCATCATCCCTTCGGTGGCAAACTTCGAAACGGCATAGGCGCCCCAGCCGCTGCGGCCTTCACGCCCCACGCTTGAGGTGGTGAAGACCAGTGAAGAGCTGGCCGATTTCAGCAACTGCGGCAACAGCGCCTGCGTCAGCATGAAGGTGGCGTTCACGTTCACCTGCATCACGTTCATCCAGTCCTGCAAGTCGATGTCTGCCATCGGCGTGATGTCGGTGAGCAGCCCGGCGTTGTGCAGAACACCGTCGAGATGCGGTACCCACTGTGCAATCTGATCCGCAACGCGCTGGCAATACTGCTGGCTGGCAGTGAGCAAATCGAGAGCATAAATGAAAGCAGGGCGCAGATTTCTCGCCGCAATCTCCTGCTGAACACTGGCCAGTTTACTTTCGGTACGGCCAAGCAAAATCACCTGAGCGCCGAAGCGGGCATAGGTGAGGGCGGCTTCGCGGCCAATGCCGTCGCCTGCGCCGGTCACCAGAATAATGCGGTGATTGAGTAAGTCAGATTTCGGATGATAGTGCACGTTCTGTCCTCATAACGGGTCGGAATGTGGCGGCAAATGGCCGTCGTCACATGCGTCATTTGTAAAATCAAAACGCCGGAAGTGGGAGATATTGCGCTCAACCAGGGTCCGGCATTTCGGCGGAATTAGGGTGTGTTTCAGGTGTGATCACCGGTTATATGCCTGAAATGAACATGAGTTTCAATGATTAACCGAAAAACAGACAGCTCTTTTGTAACAAAATTGGAACAGGCGCGCATCCGTATTTACCTCTGGCTGACAATGTCACATTCCCGCAAGACGCCGGTTAAGCTATTGTCTAGAATGTTCAGCATCGTTATTACCACGGTTTTATTTGCACATTGAAAAGGCGGTTTGAGTGGATTTACTTTCTCTTTATGGGTTGTTTTTAGCCAAAGTCGTCACCGTAGTCATCGCCATCGGCGCACTGGTGGTCCTGGTGGTCCTGGTGGTCGGGCTTCGTCAGCGTAAATCTCAGGGTAAAGGTGAGTTACAGCTGACAGACCTGGGTGAACAATATCGCGAGATGCAGCGTGAAATGCGCACTGCAAGGCTCAATCCCGCAGAGCAAAAACTGCGCGGAAAAGAGCTGAAGAAAAAGGATAAAGCAGAAGCCAGACAGAAGAAATTGCAGGCGAAAACCGGCGAGAGCAAACGCAAGCCTTGTCTGTATGTGCTGGATTTCAAAGGCAGTATGGATGCCCATGAAGTGACCTCGCTGCGTGAGGAAATTTCTGCGGTGATGGCCGTCGCCACGCCGGAAGATGAAGTGTTGTTACGTCTGGAAAGTCCCGGCGGTGTGGTCCACGGGTACGGCCTGGCGGCCTCGCAGTTAGTGCGTTTACGCCAGAGCGGCATCCGCCTGACGGTGGCGGTAGACAAAGTGGCGGCCAGCGGCGGTTATATGATGGCCTGCGTTGCCGATCGTATTGTCGCGGCACCTTTTGCGATCATCGGTTCCATCGGCGTGGTTGCGCAAATTCCTAACTTCAACCGCTTGCTGAAAAAGAACGATATCGACATCGAATTGCATACTGCTGGCGAATTCAAACGGACGCTGACCCTGCTGGGTGAAAACACCGAGGAAGGGCGCGAGAAATTCCGTGAAGACCTCAACGAAACGCATGTGCTGTTCAAAGATTTTGTGCACCAGAATCGCCCTTCACTGGACATTGATGCCGTAGCGACCGGTGAGCACTGGTTTGGTACGCAGGCGCGTGAAAAGGGGCTGATCGATGCCATCGGAACCAGTGATGATTTGCTGATTGCTGAAATGAAAAATCATGAGGTGATTGCAGTGCGTTACGCACGTCGCAAACGCATGATGGACCGGTTCACCGGCAGCGCGGCAGAAAGTGCCGATCGCCTGTTCCTGCGCTGGTTGCAGCGCAGTCAGAAACCGCTGCTGTAACCGAACATTCAATAATGAAAAAGGGACGAAAGTCCCTTTTTTTATCACTGTTTTTTATCGGTAAATCTTCAGACAATCCCGGTTGGTATTCACTTAATTTTCGAGATGGTATTTTTCTGAAAACAGATGTGCCAGATGTTTAAACATATTAAATACGGCCGTTGTTTTTCGGGTGGGTAAACCGTCGTCATCCATGAAGAATTCCCCGCGGAAAACCAGCACATTGCCTTTCTGCTCAACCTCTGTGGCGATCATTCCCTGCATGTAATCTTCATGTTCACGGATAACCTTATTCGCTTCGATCAGTAAAGCTTCACGACTAATTGCCGATGTATTTTCGTGCATGTTATTTACTCCCCACTATAATTTCTGACGATATTGTAATCCTGCTGATGATAAAACCGCAAATCCACTGGGGTTAATCCTTTAAGTAAGTGGTCATGTTTTGCACAGTCAGGGGAAAAGTTTCACCACTTTATCGAAATGGGGGATTCGGTGTTAATTAGGTTGCGCAGCGATTTTTATCAGGTAGAGTGTGGGATTTTGTGGCTTCAGGTGGAATGTTTTGTTTACGCTTGGTCATTATTTGACGTGAAAACAGGCACAGTCCGCTGAACCCTGTCTGGTTAATCCCTCGCAGAATCAGTGTTTTGAACCTCTGGAAGTCAGATCGCTCGTTCTTTGAAAGAAATGAGTTGACGTTCTGACTCACTGCCGCAATATAAAAAAAGACATGATATTGTGCCGCGGCATAACTAGACAAAAACTTCTTCAGCTGATGAAGAATCATTCAGGTAAAGGTAATTATGGGCAAAGCTCTCGTAATAGTTGAGTCCCCGGCAAAAGCCAAAACGATTAATAAATATTTAGGAAATGACTACGTGGTTAAGTCCAGCGTCGGTCATATTCGTGATTTACCGACCAGTGGATCCGCTGCTAAAAAAACCGCCGTCTCAACCGAAGAAAAGCCAAAGAAAAAAGTAAAAAAGGATGAGAAAACTGCGCTGGTTAATCGCATGGGCGTCGATCCTTATCACGGCTGGGAAGCGCAATACGAAATACTTCCTGGCAAAGAAAAAGTGGTTGCCGAGTTAAAAGCGTTAGCCGAAAAAGCTGACCACATCTATCTCGCAACCGACCTTGACCGCGAAGGAGAGGCGATTGCCTGGCATTTGCGGGAAGTGATTGGCGGTGACGATAAACGTTTCAGCCGCGTGGTCTTTAACGAAATTACCAAGAACGCGATTCAGAACGCTTTTAAAGAACCGGGCGAACTGAATATTGATCGTGTTAATGCCCAGCAGGCGCGTCGTTTCATGGACCGCGTGGTGGGTTACATGGTGTCTCCACTGCTGTGGAAGAAGATTGCCCGCGGTTTATCCGCCGGTCGTGTTCAGTCCGTGGCGGTGCGTCTGGTGGTCGAGCGTGAAAAAGAAATTAAAGCGTTCGTGCCGGAAGAGTATTGGGAATTGCATGCAGATTTGCTGGCGAAGAAAGATACCGCGCTGCAAATGGAAGTCACGCATCATCTCGACAAACCGTTTAAACCGGTTAATAAAGAACAAACTCACGCTGCGGTTTCGCTGCTCGAAAAAGCGCGCTACACGGTCGTCGATCGTGAAGACAAACCGACCAGCAGTAAGCCGGGCGCACCTTTTATTACGTCCACGTTGCAACAGGCTGCCAGCACGCGTCTGAGCTTCGGCGTGAAGAAAACCATGATGATGGCCCAGCGTCTGTATGAAGCCGGTCACATTACCTACATGCGTACCGACTCCACCAACCTGAGTCAGGATGCGGTAGAAATGGTTCGCGGCTACATCGGTGAGAATTTCGGTGATAAATACCTGCCGAAAGCGCCGTTGCAGTACAGCAACAAAGAGAATTCACAGGAAGCGCACGAAGCGATTCGTCCTTCTGACGTGGCCGTGGTGTCTGAACAACTGAAAGACATGGAAGCCGATGCCCAGCGTTTGTACCAGCTGATCTGGCGTCAGTTTGTTGCCTGCCAGATGACACCGGCGCAATACGATTCTTCCACGCTGACGGTGAAAGCGGGCGATTACTCCCTGCGCGCCAAAGGCCGTACTTTGCGTTTCGACGGTTGGACGAAAGTCATGCCAGCGCTGCGTAAAGGCGATGAAGACCGCATTCTGCCTGCTATTGAAGTCGGCACCGACCTTGATCTGCAACAACTGCTGCCCACTCAGCATTTCACCAAGCCGCCTGCGCGTTTCAGCGAAGCGTCACTGGTTAAAGAGCTGGAAAAACGAGGCATTGGCCGTCCGTCTACCTATGCGTCGATCATTTCGACCATCCAGGATCGCGGCTATGTTCACGTTGAAAACCGCCGTTTCTACGCCGAGAAAATGGGTGAAATCGTCACAGATCGTCTGGAGCAAAACTTCCGCGAACTGATGAACTATGATTTCACCGCGCGCATGGAAGACGGTCTGGATCAGGTTGCCAACAACAAAGCTGAGTGGAAAGCCGTGCTCGACGAATTCTTCACCGAATTCAGCAAGCAGCTGGAAACCGCAGAAAAGGATCCGGAAGAAGGCGGTATGCGCCCGAACCAGATGATCCTGACCAGCATTGAGTGCCCGACATGTGGCCGCCCGATGGGTATCCGTACCGCCAGCACTGGGGTGTTCCTGGGCTGTTCCGGTTACGCATTGCCGCCGAAAGAACGCTGCAAAACCACCATCAACCTGATCGCGGATGCCGAAGTGCTCAACGTGCTGGAAGGGGATGAGGCAGAAGCCAATGCGCTGCGTGCGAAACGTCGTTGTGGCAAATGTGGCACTGCGATGGACAGCTACCTGATCGACAACCAGCGTAAGCTGCACGTCTGCGGTAACAACCCGGAATGTGACGGTTACGAAATCGAGCAGGGCGAATTCCGCATCAAGGGCTATGACGGCCCGATCGTTGAGTGCGAGAAATGTGGTTCTGAAATGCACCTGAAAATGGGACGTTTCGGCAAGTACATGGGTTGTACCAATGACGAGTGCAAAAACACCCGTAAGATCCTGCGTAACGGTGACGTTGCACCGCCGAAAGAAGATCCGGTTCCGCTGCCTGAGTTGCCGTGTGAGAAATCAGACGCCTACTTCGTTCTGCGTGACGGCGCTGCCGGTGTGTTCCTCGCGGCCAATACTTTCCCGAAATCGCGCGAAACCCGTGCGCCGCTGGTGGAAGAGCTGAAGCGCTTTAAAGATCGCTTGCCGGAGAAACTGAGTTATCTTGCGGATGCGCCCGTCGCTGACCCGGAAGGCAACAAATCGATGGTACGTTTCAGCCGCAAAACTAAGCAGCAGTACGTGTCTTCGGAAAAAGACGGCAAAGCCACTGGCTGGACAGCGTTCTTCGTTGACGGCAAATGGGTGGAAGGCAAAAAGTAATCATTGCCGTTAGCCCGCCTGTCAGGCGATAACTCATTGTTACTCTTTTGTGAAAAACCAGTCCTCCGGGCTGGTTTTTTTATTGCATTCAGATCTATCATCGACAGGTTTCTGACAACTTTCTTCTCAGGCTTATGCTGTCTGCGTTAATCCTTATGTTATCTGGCTATACAACGTGTTAATTCTTGATATAATTGTTATATAAAATTTATTTTTATTCACAATAGTAATAAGCTAATGCGTCTGCCTCATAAAAAGGCGCGTTTACAGACTTCGGGCATTCAATAAAAATCATTTCCAGTCTGTTCAGCCGGCAGGCGAACAGGGATGGTGACAGGGTTTGAAACCAGGGTGGTATGAGATATGAAATTGCAGCAACTGCGCTACATCGTAGAGGTTGTTAATCACAATCTGAACGTCAGTTCGACGGCAGAAGGCCTGTACACGTCGCAGCCAGGGATCAGCAAACAAGTCAGAATGCTGGAAGATGAGCTCGGTATTCAGATCTTCTCCCGCAGCGGAAAACACCTGACGCAGGTCACACCGGCAGGGCAGGAAATCATCCGTATCGCCCGCGAAGTTTTGTCCAAAGTCGATGCGATCAAGGCCGTGGCCGGTGAGCACACCTATCCTGACAAGGGATCGTTGTATGTCGCCACCACGCACACGCAGGCACGCTACGCCTTGCCGAACGTGATTAAAGGCTTTATCGAGCGTTACCCGCGCGTTTCACTGCATATGCATCAGGGCTCTCCGACGCAAATCGCGGAGGCCGTTTCAAAAGGCAACGCTGATTTCGCCATTGCTACCGAAGCGCTGCACCTGTACGACGATCTGATCATGTTGCCTTGCTATCACTGGAACCGCGCGGTGGTGGTTCAGCCAGATCATCCGCTGGCGGGTAAAGAGAAGGTCACCATTGAAGAGCTGGCGGCCTATCCCATCGTCACTTATACCTTTGGTTTTACCGGTCGCTCGGAACTCGATACCGCGTTTAACCGCGCCGGTCTGACGCCAAAAATTGTGTTCACCGCCACTGATGCGGACGTGATCAAAACCTACGTGCGGCTGGGGTTGGGCGTGGGCGTGATCGCCAGTATGGCGGTCGATCCGGTTCAGGATCCGGATCTGGTGACCGTGGATGCGCGGGATATTTTCACCTACAGCACCACCAAAATCGGTTTCCGCCGCAGCACGTTCCTGCGCAGCTACATGTACGATTTCATCCAGCGCTTCGCACCGCATCTGACGCGTGACGTGGTAGATACCGCAATTGCCCTGCGCTCGAATGAAGATATCGAAGAGATGTTCAAAGACATCAAATTACCGACGAAATAATTCCGCCTCTATTTCTGATGTAAAACGTCCCGCGCCATCTTCTGATGACGCGGGATTTTTTTTATCGGATGATCCGTTTGAGCTGTTATCAAAATGTTAACAATAATATGTGTTATCTTTATATATGCACTTATAAGCCAGCGGGTTATTCCTCTTTCGCCCAGCTGGTGCTGTGAAGCATAAGGAGAAGCTATGTCGTCCGATATTCGTAACAGAAGTCTGGATAAGCTGGCAGTCCAGGGTAAGGAGTTCCACTACTACAGTCTGCCACTTGCCGCCAAAACGCTGGGTGATATTCAGCGCCTGCCTAAATCTCTTAAAGTCCTGCTCGAAAATCTGCTGCGCCACGTTGACGGTGACACTGTCACGGAAAATGATTTGCTGCAGCTGGTGGAATGGCAAAAAACCGGCCACGCCGATCGCGAAATTGCTTACCGTCCGGCACGCGTTCTGATGCAGGATTTCACCGGGGTACCCGCCGTGGTGGATCTTGCTGCAATGCGTCAGGCCGTTAAACGCCTCGGTGGCAATGTCGATCAGGTGAATCCGTTATCGCCGGTCGATCTGGTTATCGACCACTCGGTCACCGTGGATGAGTTTGGCGATGAAGAAGCGTTTGATGAAAACGTCCGGCTGGAAATGGAGCGCAATAACGAGCGTTATCAGTTCCTGCGCTGGGGTCAAAAAGCCTTTAACCGTTTCCGTGTAGTACCGCCGGGCACCGGTATTTGTCACCAGGTCAATCTGGAGTATCTCGGTCAGACCGTCTGGCATGAAGAACAGAATGGCAAAACGGTGGCTTATCCCGATACGCTGGTCGGCACCGACTCCCACACCACCATGATCAACGGTCTTGGCATTCTGGGCTGGGGTTGCGGCGGTATCGAGGCTGAAGCGGCGATGCTCGGACAGCCGGTTTCCATGCTGATCCCGGACGTGGTGGGCTTCAGGCTGACGGGAAAACTGCGCGAAGGGATTACCGCAACCGATCTGGTGTTAACCGTCACGCAGATGCTACGTAAGCATGGCGTGGTGGGTAAATTCGTTGAATTCTTTGGCGACGGTCTGGCCGATCTGCCGCTGGCGGATCGCGCGACCATTGCCAATATGTCGCCTGAGTTTGGTGCAACCTGCGGGTTCTTCCCGGTGGATGACGTCACCCTCGGCTACATGAAACTCAGTGGCCGCAGCGATGAGCAAATCGAACTGGTGAAAGCCTATTCACAGGCGCAGGGCTTATGGCGCAATGCCGGTGATGAGCCGGTGTTCACCAGCACCCTGGCGCTGGACATGGGCGATGTCGTGCCGAGTCTGGCCGGTCCGAAACGTCCGCAAGACCGCGTTGCGCTGCCGGATGTGCCAAAAGCCTTCAAAGCCGCCACCGAACTGGAACTGGGCAATAACAAGCCGGGGCATACTGACAAAGAAAGTTTCACTCTTGATGGTCAGCATTACTCGCTCGACACCGGCGCGGTGGTCATTGCGGCAATCACCTCCTGTACCAACACCTCCAACCCGAGCGTACTGATGGCGGCCGGGCTGCTGGCCAAAAATGCCGCTGAAAAAGGGCTGACCAGTAAACCCTGGGTGAAAACTTCGCTGGCACCGGGCTCTAAAGTGGTGACCGATTATCTGAATGCCGCCGGGCTGATGCCGTATCTGGAAAAGCTGCGCTTCAATCTGGTGGGGTATGGCTGTACCACCTGTATCGGTAACTCCGGCCCGCTGCCTGAGCCTGTTGAATCCGCCATCAAAAGCGGTGATTTAACAGTGGGGGCTGTGCTGTCGGGTAACCGTAATTTCGAGGGGCGCATCCATCCGCTGATCAAAACTAACTGGCTGGCATCGCCGCCGCTTGTGGTGGCTTACGCGCTGGCCGGGAACATGAACGTCAATCTGACGACCGATCCGCTCGGTGAAGATCAGCAGGGTCAGCCGGTTTATCTGAAAGACATCTGGCCAACGGCGGCGGAAATCGCACTTGCCGTCGGGCAGGTCACGACGGAAATGTTCCACAAAGAGTATGCCGAAGTGTTCAACGGCGACGCCAGCTGGCAGGCGATTCAGGTTGAAGGGACGCCAACTTACACCTGGCAGGAGGATTCCACCTATATCCGCCATCCGCCGTTCTTCAGTGACATGAAGGCTGAACCGGATGCCGTGGAAGATATTAAAGACGCGCGCATTCTGGCGATTCTGGCGGATTCCGTTACCACCGATCACATCTCACCGGCCGGGAACATCAAAATCGACAGTCCGGCGGGACTGTATCTGAAAAACCACGGTGTCGAACCGAAAGCCTTTAACTCGTACGGCTCCCGACGCGGTAACCATGAAGTGATGATGCGCGGAACGTTTGCCAACATCCGTATCCGCAACGAAATGGTGCCGGGCGTGGAGGGCGGTTATACGCGCCACATCCCGTCGCAGGAACAGCTGGCCATCTACGACGCGGCGATGCGCTATCAGCATGAAAGCGTGCCGACGGCGGTGATTGCCGGCAAAGAGTATGGTTCCGGCTCCAGCCGTGACTGGGCTGCGAAGGGGCCGCGCCTGCTGGGCGTGCGCGTGGTGATTGCCGAATCATTTGAGCGGATCCACCGTTCGAACCTGATCGGCATGGGCATTTTACCGCTCGAGTTCCCGCAGGGCGTGACGCGCAAAACGCTGAAACTGACCGGCGACGAGCAGATCAGCATCAGCGGGCTGCAAACGCTGAAACCGGGGCAGGAGGTGCCGGTGCAGATCGCGTTCGCTGACGGCCAGACGCAAACTATCAACGCACGCTGCCGTATCGATACCGGCAACGAACTGACCTATTTCCAGAACGGCGGCATTCTGCATTACGTGATCCGCAAAATGCTGTGATGGGTAAAATGCGTTAATACTGCGTTTTCTGCATAAAAAAGGGCACCTTCATAAGGTGCCCTTAATATTTGCCGGTCAGAATTACTTGTGGCGCAGATCGTTATCGAGCAGATGGCCCATTTTGGCTGCTTTGGTCGATAAATAACGCTCGTTTTCCGGGTTACGCCCGACAACCAGCGGAACGCGTTCGACGATGTTGATCCCGGCTTCTGTCAGAATTTCGACTTTTTTCGGATTGTTGGTCAGCAGGCGGACCGAATCAACACCCAGCAATTTGAACATGTCGGCGCACAGCGTGAAGTCACGTTCATCGGCGGCAAAACCGAGCTGGTGGTTGGCTTCGACGGTATCGTAGCCTTTGTCCTGCAGGGCGTAAGCGCGGATTTTGTTCAGCAAACCGATGTTACGGCCTTCCTGACGGTGATACATCAGAATGCCGCGACCTTCTTCGGCGATGTCGTTTAACGCTGCTTCAAGCTGAAAACCGCAGTCGCAGCGCAGGCTGAAGAGGGCATCGCCCGTCAGGCATTCAGAGTGAACGCGTGCCAGAACGGGCGTTTCACCACTGATGTCACCAAAAACTAACGCCAGGTGGTCATGCCCGGTGGCCAATTCTTCAAAACCCACCATCAGGAAATCACCCCAAGGTGTCGGCAGATTGGCTTCTGCCACCCGTTTCAGCTGCATTTTACGCTCCAAAAAAAACACAAATTGTCTTCATTTACAGTGAGTATTTTACTTATTGATGCGCATCCTACGTGCGGATGCGGTGTCAGGATAGGGAATCGGTGCCTTTCCTTCACAACAGGGCACCATTTTGCCACAGTTTGACCTGCGCATTGACGGGAATATTTGAACAAATAGTTCATAACTTATGAACTATAACAGTAACCTCAACAACCCGGATTTAAGGAATGTGCAAGAATTACAACATTGCTACACTTCTACTCTTTTACGCATTTTACGAAAACAGAAAGGACGACTATGTTTGATATCGCCAAACGCACCGCCCTCGGGGCACTTCTTCTGCTTATCATGCCAGCGGCGGTGTGGGTCAGTGGCTGGCTATGGACACCCGGCGGCAATCCGGCGATTTTACTCCCGCTTTACTGGGTGACCGAAACCGTCAGCCAGCCCTGGGGCGTGTTGACCACGGTTATTCTGTGCGGCTGGTTCTTATGGTGCCTGCGTTTTCGTCTCAAAGCGGCAATCGGGCTGGTGCTGATGATTTCTGTGGCGCTGCTGATCGGCCAGTCCACCAAGACGTACATCAAAAAGGAAGTGCGCGAGCCGCGCCCTTACGTTGCCTGGCTGGGCACTGATCATCAGATGAACGTTGAAGAATTTTACGGTCTGAAACGCAAGGCGCGCAGCCAGCAGGTGAAAGAACTCCTCGGCGATAACGTCCAGATCCCGCACTGGCTGAACAGAAGCTGGCAGAAAGATACCGGTTACGCGTTCCCGTCCGGCCATACCATGTTTGCTGCCACCTGGGCGTTACTGGGTATCGGGCTATTGTGGCGCCGTAAACACTACAAGACGGTGACCGCGCTGATGGTGTGGTCGGTGGTTGTGATGGGCAGCCGGCTGATGCTGGGCATGCACTGGCCGCGCGATTTGATTGCCTCGGTGGGGATAAGCTGGCTGCTGGTGACGCTGGCCTGCTGGCTGACGGACCGTTACATCGGTCCGCTGACGCCGCCACCGGCAGAAGATCAGGACATCGCAGAGCGCGACTGAGTAGGTTTTCACGCGCACAGCGTTTCTGAAAAGAGGGGGGCTTTTACCGTTCCCCTTTGATTTCACGCAGATCGTCCCCATATCACTGATATGTTGTTTTCACCGGTTCACGTCGTCGATCGCAAAAGTCGTGCGATCTTCAGACAGTTACTCTTTTAACCCTCTGCAATGTTTCCCAGCTTTGTGCAGAAATGCTAACTTATTAGGTCGGGACGAGAGTTTTTGGCATAATTCATCCGGTACACCCGGCATTACAGGAATGAATGTGAAATATCTGCTGATTTTTTTATTTTTACTGGTCATCGTGGTGATTTCCATCACGTTAGGCGCGCATAACGATCAAACTGTGACCTTCAACTATTTGCTGGCGCAGGGTGACTATCGCGTATCGACGCTGCTCGCCGTGCTGTTTGCGACCGGTTTCATTCTGGGATGGGTCATCTGCGGATTGTTTTACCTTCGTGTACGCCTTTCACTTGGCCGTGCTCAGCGCAAAATCAAACGTCTGGAACTGCAAATCGAACCCGTGGCTGTCGTGACGCCGCCTGCAGCATCTTATGATGTCAGCAAGGAATAATCCTTTATGTTAGAGCTGCTGTTTCTGTTGTTGCCCGTTGCGGCCGCCTATGGCTGGTACATGGGGCGCAGAAGTTCTCAGCAGGACAAACAGGAAAATGCTAACCGCCTGTCGCGTGAATACGTAGCCGGGGTTAACTTCCTGCTTTCCAATCAGCAGGATAAAGCGGTCGATCTGTTCCTCGAAATGTTGAAAGAGGACAGCAGTACGGTCGAAGCGCACCTGACTCTGGGTAACCTGTTCCGCTCCCGTGGCGAAGTCGATCGCGCGATCCGTATCCACCAGTCCCTGATGGAAAGCGCCTCGCTGACGTTCGAACAACGTCTGCTGGCCGTGCAACAACTGGGTCGTGACTACATGACCGCCGGTTTTTACGATCGCGCCGAGGACATGTTCAACCAGCTGGTGAAAGAGCAGGATTTCCAGCTTTTCGCGCTCGAGCAGCTCCTGATCATTCATCAGGCCACCAGCGACTGGCAGAACGCCATCGATGTGGCCGAACGTCTGGTGAAACTGGGTAAAGAAAATCGTCGCAAAGAGATCGCGCATTTCTGGTGCGAACTGGCCTTGCAGGCAATGGTGTCGGACGATTTTGATAAAGCCACCGGCCTGCTGAAAAAAGCTGCGCAGGCCGACAAACTTTGCGCCCGCGTGTCGATCATGCAGGGCCGCATTCTGATGGCGCAGGGCGATTATCGCAAAGCCGCCGATGCACTACAGCGGGTGCTTGAGCAGGACAAAGAAGTGGTCAGCGAAGCGCTGCCGATGCTGCAGGAGTGCTATCAGAATTTGCAGGATACGCTGGCCTGGGCGGAGTTTCTCAAACGCTGCGTGGACGAAAATACCGGTGCCACGGCTGAACTGATGTTGGCGGAAATCATTCATCAGGAAGAAGGGCGGGAAGTGGCGCAGAACTACATCAACCGTCAGCTTCAGCGCCACCCGACCATGCGCGTGTTCCACCACCTGATGGATTACCATCTGGCGGATGCGGAAGAAGGGCGAGCGAAAGAAAGTCTGGGATTACTGCGGGATATGGTCGGCGAACAGATCCGCACCAAGCCGCGTTACCGTTGCCATAAATGCGGCTTTACCGCGCATTCGTTGTACTGGCATTGCCCGTCGTGTCGTGGCTGGGCAACCATAAAACCTATTCGCGGGCTGGACGGGCAGTAGCGATATAAACGAAACATAATGTTTTTAAACGGGCAATAACCTTATTGCCCGTTTTTATGTCGGTCAGACCTGAATTTATTTCTTCTTGCTGCTCGCTTTACGGGCGCTGATCAGCGTACGTAATTTCTTGATTTCTTTGGCCGTCAGCGCCGGCTCAGACTCTTCCGCCAGATGCTGATTATCAATGTCATGTTCGGTCGCTTTCGCGGCTTTCTTCCCTTTATGCGCTTCCGGATTAAAACTTGCCTCCAGACGTGCGGCGACTTCTGCACTGAGTGAATGTTCTGCGTCTGCAGCTGCGTTCTTGATCAGCTCTTTTAATTCCACCGGAATTTTTACGGTCAGGGTCGTTATCTCACTCATTTTTCTGCCTTTCCTTCGTGTAAAAGTAACAAGCTAAGCCAGCCTTGTGACATCGTCTAGTGATTAACAAAAATTTAATAAAAGTGTCACATTAGGCATAGCTGTAAATTCAGCGTCTTGCCATGTAAAATGCGGGCGGCAGAAATTAAGCTTTCCCTTCCAGATTTGATAACTCACAAGAGGCTGAAGACATGAAGTCAGAAAATAAGATTAACAACAACGACTTAAATTCCTCACCTATTGTTGTCGCCCTCGATTATGCCGATAAATCTGCGGCGCTCGCCTTTGCAGATAAAATCGATCCCCGTGATTGCCGTCTGAAAATCGGCAAAGAGATGTTCACTCACTTCGGGCCGCAGATGGTCAAAGATTTGCAGTCGCGCGGATTCGACGTATTTCTGGATCTGAAATTCCACGATATTCCTAACACCACGGCCCACGCGGTGGCCGCGGCTGCCGATCTCGGCGTATGGATGGTCAATGTGCACGCCAGCGGTGGCGCGCGCATGATGACGGCGGCAAAAGAAGCGCTGGCCCCCTTTGGTAAAGATGCGCCACTGCTGATTGCCGTGACGGTTCTGACCAGCATGGAAGGCAGCGATCTGGCCGATTTAGGCATTACCCTTTCTCCGGCGGATTACGCAGAGCGTCTGGCTCGCCTGACCCGTGACTGCGGCCTGGATGGCGTGGTCTGTTCGGCGCAGGAAGCCACGCGCTTTAAAAGCGCGCTGGGCAGTGCATTCCAGCTGGTCACGCCGGGGATCCGTCCTGCCGGCAGCAAAGCTGACGATCAGCGCCGGGTGATGACGCCGCAGGAAGCGATGGCGGCCGGGGTGGATTATATGGTGATTGGTCGTCCGATCACCCAATCCGCCGATCCGGCGCAGACCCTGCGTGAAATCCGTGATTCATTGCGTTAAGCAGAGGCTGATATGAACAACGACAACAACAGTCGCCTGGTCTATTCAACAGACAGCGGCAGGATTGATGAACCGAAAGCGGCAGTCGTTCGCCCGAAAGGCGATGGCATTGTGCGCATTCAGCGTCAGACCAGTGGCCGTAAAGGGAAGGGAGTGTGCCTGATCACCGGCGTTGATCTGGATGACGCAGCGCTGGACAAACTGGCGGCGGAATTGAAGAAGAAGTGCGGCTGTGGCGGTTCAGTGAAAGACGGTGTGATTGAGATCCAGGGCGATAAACGCGACCTGCTCAAACAATTGCTCGAAGCGAAGGGAATGAAAGTCAAACTGGCGGGCGGCTGATCAACTCTGAAGGTGATGAGATGCTGCGCCGGTCAACAGCGCAGCGTCTTTCTGTTTTTTGACTCTGTTTTTATTTGCTAACCTGATGACCCACAATACCACCGACTGCTGCGCCACCTAATGTACCTAACGTACTGCCATCAGTCAGAACCGCACCACCCAGTGCACCGGCACCGGCACCAATTGCCGTGTTACGGTCACGTTTAGACCAGTTACCGCAGGCGGTAACAGACATCGCAAGAGTCAGAACCAGTGCAATACTGGCAACGCGTTTATTTACGAGCATCATAGTTATCTTCCTCAAAGGATTAACGTTCAGCATCATTTATAAGTATAGGTAAGTTGCAGCATTCTCACCGAAATTCACCTTGTATTCCTTCACGCTACTTACAAATTCTCTGGCTGTTCCGAACCTTTATTCATAATTCGTATCATCCGGACGCACTTTTGCATCCGTTGAATTAAAATAGTGAAATTACCATTCATTCACTAGGTGAATAATCTTAATTCACCAGTGCGCTGCGTGAGCGGAGCACAAAAGACTAAAGCGCGGTGAGATTTCATCCAAATCTGTCCCTGCGGGCACTTTTGTGTTTGCAGCAGAACTGTACGCACTCTTTAGCGATTTCCCCCATACCTGCCACCTCCTGCCGCCCAGACAATAGGTCATCGACAGACGAGGGAACCAACATGCTGAAACAACTGAAAGAGCAGGTACTGGAGGCCAACCTGGCACTGCCTCGCCATCATCTGGTGACCTTCACCTGGGGAAATGTCAGCGCGGTAGATCGCCAGCAGGGGCTGATGGTCATCAAGCCGTCCGGCGTGGAATATGAAAACATGGGTGTGGATGACATGGTGGTGGTGGAGCTGGAATCCGGCAAAGTGGTTGAAGGCAATAAAAAGCCCTCATCCGATACCGACACCCACCGGGTGTTATACCTGAATTTCCCGCAGGCGGGCGGCATCGTGCATACCCATTCGCGCCATGCCACCATCTGGGCGCAGGCAGGCATTGATATTCCGGCATGGGGCACCACGCACGCGGATTATTTTTACGGCAATATTCCCTGCACGCGCCTGATGACCGAAGCAGAAATTGCCGGGCGTTACGAATGGGAAACCGGAGAGGTGATCGTGAAAACGTTCGCCGAACGCAACCTGTCACCGGCTGATATCCCGGCCGTGCTGGTGCATTCTCACGGGCCGTTCACCTGGGGGAAAGATGCAGATAACGCGGTGCACAATGCGGTCGTGCTGGAAGAAATCGCCTACATGGGCATCTTTTCCCGCCAGCTGACGCCGCAGCTGCCAGACATGCAGCCGCAGTTACTGGATAAACATTATTTACGCAAACACGGCAAGAACGCCTATTACGGTCAGTGAGACAGGATGAAGTCAGCCGACCAGGCTGACTTTTACCCCTGAAAGCGCAAGCTGTTGCTGAAAGTCTTCCGGCAGTTTGTCGTCTGTGATCACCCGGCTGAAGGCATTGACCGGCCCAAGGGGATTGAGGTTAATCTGGCCGAACTTCGACGAGTCCGTCAGCACAATGTTCTCAGCGCCTTTCGCTATCACCGCATTGACAATATCCGCCCGCAACATATCTCTGCCGGTAAATCCGGTGGCCTCAGTAAACCCGTCAATGCCGACAAATGCCTTACTGAAATTGGTCTGTTGCAGACACATTTTGGTCAGCGGGCCGACCACTGTCTGGCTGGTTTTCTGATACATACCGCCGAGCAACACCACCTCGCACGGCATACTTTTCAGCAGTGACGCCACATAGCTGCTGACGGTGATCACCGTCAGATTCTTCTTGTCGGAAAGGTACTGTGCCAGCAGGGCAATGCTGCTGCCGCTTTCAAAAAAGACCGTTTCACCGTCGCGGATTAACGATGCGGCGAACCTGGCCAGTTTTTGTTTCTGGGCGAAATTCGACATCATGCGGGTATCCACGTCGTCGGTCTGAATGGCGACGGCAAAGCCGTGCGCACGACGCAGATAATCACGCTGCTCCAGCTGGGTCAGATCATGACGGATGGTCACTTCCGACACCTGACAAATCTCCGACAACTCACTGACGCTGATCCGTTGTTTATCGTTTACCCATTGCAGAATAACTTGTTGTCTGTCGTTCATAATCGCCCGAAATACGGGCGGCCACAGCCGCCCCGATAAAGGTAAATTCAGAGGAGAACATCAAAGCGTATGTTCAGTGCGCGCAATAATATCATCCTGCGCCTCAGGCGATAAAGCCGTAAAGAACGCGGAATAACCGGCAACGCGCACCACCAGATCGCGGTAGTTTTGCGGCTCTTCGCGTGCCTTGAGCAGCGTCTCGCGGGAGACAATGTTGTACTGCACGTGCCAGCCACGATGTTCCTCAAAGAAGGTGCGCAGCATCAGCATTAACGTCTGGCGGTCGCCTTCATTGTCCAGGGAGGCCGGATTCAGTTTCTGGTTCAGCAACACCCCACCGAGGATTGCTGCGGTCGGCAATTTACCCAGCGAATTAAACACCGCCGTCGGCCCGAGATGGTCAGTGCCGGATGCCGGGCTCGCGCCTTCTGCCAGCGGAGTGTACGCCTTTCTTCCGTCTGGTGTTGCTGGGGTGGCCGCACCAAAGGGCACGTTGGCAGAAATCGACGAGGTCCCCGCGTAGTAGGTGCCGCCAGTCGGGCCACGGCCAAAGCGGGTGTTGTGATAATTTGCCAGTTCGTCGATGTAACACTGATAGGCGCGTACCAGCAGCTGGTCCACGTCATCATGATCGTTGCCGTATTTTTCCGCGCCGTTAATCAGACGCTGACGCAGACGCTCACCGTCCAGCCCCTCATAGTCTGATGCCAGCGCTTTAGCCAGTTCCTGCTGGCCAATCACACCCTGATCGAACACCAGTTTTTTTACCGCCGCCAGGCTGTTCCCCAGATTGGCGATACCGACCTGCAACCCTGATACCCAGTCGTACTTCGCGCCGCCCTGTTTGATGGTTTTGCCGCGCTCGATGCAGTCATCGACCAGCGCCGAGCAGAGAATATCCTGCGCATTTTCTTCCAGGACGGTATCAACCACGCATTCGATTTCGATGGATTTACGCGTGTAATAACGGATCTGCGCATCCCACTGGGCAAACACCTGTTCGAAATTCTCGAAATTCCCCTGCGACAAACCGCGTGCCTGCGGCAGGAAGCAGGTTTGGCTTTTCGCGTCCTGCCCCTGTTCCAGCGCGGTGAGCATGACGCGGGCAAAGTTGATAAAACTCATGCCGGTGCAGCGGTAACCCCATTTTCCACCGACCGCGGTTTCGATGCAGCCGATGGCGGCATAATCGTAAGCATCTTCTTTTTCGACGCCCAGTTTGATGAATTCAGGGATCACGATCTCATCGTTATTAAAGGCGGGCATACCGAATCCGCAGCGGATCACCTGTACACAGGCATCGAGGAAATCGGCACTCATACCGGCGTGATAGCGCACGCTCAGGTTTGGCTGGGTCGAACGCAGCTGCCCGCACGATTCCAGCACCGCGTAGGAAAGGGGATTTACGGCATCAGACGGCACGCCGTGATGCAGATTCTGACCGCCGATGGTGACGTTCTGATACAACGGACTGCCCGCTGACGCTTTCGAATGCGTACCGGAGCGGATCTTATTGACCTCCAGCAGTTTCAGCCAGCAGCTTTGCAGCAACTCGATCGCCTGATGGCGTTCCAGCGTCTGCTCCAGCTCAACATCGCGGCGGTAAAACGGATACAGATACTGATCCATGCGGCCAAACGACACCGAGTGACCGTTGGATTCAATCTGCAAAATCAGCTGAATGAAATAGCAAAGCTGCAAGGCCTGCCAGAAGTTTTCAGGCGGCTGATGGGCGATCAGCTCGCAGTGGGCAGCGATAGTCAGCAATTCAGCACGGCGGCTTTCGCGCGGCTCCGACGCGGCCATTTCGCGCGCCAGGCCGGCGTAGCGGACGATGTGATCGCTGACCGCCGCCAGGGTGATATCAATGGCTTTCAGCAGCTGTTCTTTATGCAAATCCTCCCAGTCAGTCAGATTAATGCGGCTGCGGCGCTCATCGACTTTCTGACGCAGCCCGTCCAGCCCCAGCTCCAGCAGCAGCGGGAAATTCACCGCCAGATGGGCATCACCGGACGTCATATTGCCTTCGGCTTTTACGATGCCGCTGTCGAGCAGCGCTTTTTGTTCGTCAGTGAACATGCCGTAGCAGCGATCCTGCACCGTCTGGCCGCGCCACCACGGGCAAATTTCATGCAGGATTTTCTTATTGGCTGCGCTGACGGCAAAACCTGCCCCCGGACGGTCAGCCAGCGCGTCTATTTCATTTTCAATCCAGCCGACGGTGTATTCCGGAAAAATCGGCGCGGCGCGCACTTCGCTGGCCTGATTGCCGACGATCAGCTCGTCATGTTTGATCCAGAGGGTGCGCTGACTCAGGTGTCTGGCCAGCGCCAGCGCGCGGCGAACCGGCAGCGGTTTGTCGGCGTGTTGCTGATAAACCTGCGTGTAATGCTGCGCGCGCTCGGTACAAACCGGCGGTTTAACGATATGGATCAGCGCTTCTTTATGCGCACGGATACGGGCGGAAAGGGTGTTCAGGTTCAGTTGAGTCATTCTTTTTATCCTCTTAACTGTGCACAAAGCCCTTTTTCTGCGGCGTATTCTTCGGCGAACGTCAGCAGGTCAGGGTCATTTAACGGCTGGCGCGCGGCCAGATATGGTTGTCCGAGCAGGACGTATTTATTGATACCCAGGGTGTGATACGGCAAAAAATGGATGGCTTCGCAGCCCGTTTCTTCAGCAGCAAAATCGATAATCTGACGGACAGACGCCCGGTCGGCGTTGAAATCAGGGATCAGCGGAACGCGCACAATCAGCCTCTGACCCGCTGCGGCCAGACGCCGGAAATTATCCAGCACCCGTCTGGCCGAGCCACCGGTCAGCCGCCGGAAGGGGGCGTCGGCGACATGTTTGAGATCGGCCAGCAGCAAATCCAGCGCGCCAAGTGAAGGGTCGATGTATTTCCACGGCACATGCAGACAGCTTTCCACGGCGGTGTGCAGCCCTTCCTGACGGCAACGTTGCAGCAGCGTCAGCGTGGTGTGCGGCTGCATAAAAGGTTCACCGCCGGAAAGCGTCACGCCGCCGCCGGTGCGCTGATAAAAAGGTTTATCGCGCAGGATCTGCGCCATCAGCGCGTCGATATCCGCCTCATTCCCGCACACGCTCAGCGCACCGGCCGGGCAAACCTGTTCTATCTGACACATATCGCGGGCGAGGAAATCGTCCCGCCGGATCTGTATACCGTGCTCCGTGACGGCCACGGCGTGCGGAAATGCCTGCGCACAGTGCTGGCATCCGGCGCTGCACAGGCGGGCGTCGAACAGAATGTCAGGCCCAGCCGCACGGCTTTCCGGGTTCTGACACCAGGTGCAACTCAGTGAACAGCCTTTGAGAAAGACGACCGTGCGGATCCCCGGGCCATCATGAGTGGAATAACGCTGCACATTGAAAATCATACGGACACTCTCGCGGTTAAAAACCTTCACTCATAATTTACAGGCTTTCATTCGTAAGTCAGTTTGATGATGATCAACAAACCTTGCGCTTGCAGGCGTACACTCTCAGAACTTTGCATTCGCTCACAGGTTTCAAGGAGAGGGTTATGGAGCTGTATCTCGATACTGCCGATGTCATTGCGGTAAAACGTCTTTCACGCATTCTGCCGTTACAGGGAGTGACCACCAATCCGAGTATTGTGGCGAAAGAGGGGAAATCGCTGTGGGACGTACTGCCCGCACTGCGTGATGCGCTGGGCGGCACCGGGAAATTATTTGCGCAGGTGATGGCGTCAGATGCCGAGCAAATGGTCGCTGAAGCCCTGTTACTCTCTCAGCGGGTATCGGGTTTAGTGGTGAAAATACCGGTCACGGGGGAAGGCCTGGCGGCGATTAAAAAGCTGAAAGGGATGAACATTCCGACGCTCGGCACGGCGGTTTACGGCGCGGGTCAGGGATTGTTATCGGCGCTGGCCGGTGCGGAATATGTTGCGCCTTATGTGAACCGGGTCGACGCGCAGGGCGGTGACGGTATCGCGATGGTCAAAGAGTTACAGACGCTTCTCACCCTCCATGCACCGCAGTCCAAAGTGCTGGCAGCGAGTTTCAGAACGCCGCGTCAGGCGATGGATTGTTTGCTGGCAGGCTGCCAGTCGATCACCCTGCCGGTGGACGTGGCTGAACAGCTGCTCAACACGCCTGCGGTCGAAGCGGCCATAGAAAAGTTTGACGCAGACTGGCGGCAGGCCTTCGGCACCACGTCCCTCGGCTGATTTTCCCTTCGTTTCACCCCCGCCCGCACAGGTCACTGTTGCGGGTTTTTTTGTTTCCATAGGTTAAGAATTTTCGTACAAAAAAGTTGGAAATGTGATTTCGCGCCGAAATTAATTATTGACGAACGCCATTAATGAAACCGCTGATCTAAAAAATAGAAACATCGTTTCATTTTATGATTGCGGTCAATTTTATAAGCCTGATGAATGGATAACGTAGTGGCATAACGTCATCCAATACTTTTATATCAGGTGGAAAATATGCACATTAAAAGAGCGATAGAAAGAATCCCCGGCGGCATGATGTTGGTGCCTCTGTTCATCGGCGCGCTGTGTCACACCTTTGCCCCTGACTCGGGAAAATATTTCGGTTCCTTCACCAACGGGCTGATGACCGGCACGGTGCCTATTCTGGCGGTCTGGTTTTTCTGCATGGGTGCCTCCATCAAAATCAGCGCGACCGGTACCGTACTGCGTAAATCCGGCACACTGGTTATCACCAAAATCGCCGTTGCCTGGATTGTGGCGGCAATAGCCTCGCGCTTTATGCCGGAAAACGGCGTCGAGTTTGGCTTCTTCGCCGGGCTGTCGGTGCTGGCGCTGGTGGCGGCGATGGACATGACTAACGGCGGTTTATACGCCTCGGTGATGGAGCAATACGGCACGAAAGAAGAGGCGAGCGCCTTTGTTCTGATGTCGCTGGAATCTGGCCCGCTGATGACTATGATCATTCTCGGCACGGCGGGTATCGCCTCTTTTGAACCGCACGTCTTTGTCGGTGCCGTTCTGCCCTTCCTGATTGGTTTTGGCCTGGGGAATCTGGATCCTGAACTGCGTGAATTCTTCGGCAAAGCGATTAAAACGCTGATCCCGTTCTTTGGTTTTGCACTCGGTTGCACCATCAATCTGACCGTGATCGCACAGACAGGTCTGCTGGGTGTTCTGCTGGGTCTTTCGGTGATTGTCGTGACCGGTATCCCGCTGATGCTGGCAGATAAATTTATCGGAGGAGGAGACGGAACCGCCGGTATCGCCGCCTCCAGCTCCGCCGGTGCGGCAGTGGCAACGCCCGTGCTGATTGCTGAAATGGTGCCGGAATTCAAAGCCGTCGCCCCGGCCGCCACGGCGCTGGTCGCCACCTCGGTGATTGTGACCTCGATTCTGGTCCCTATCCTGACCGCCATGTGGTCGAAAAAAATGAAAGGAAGAGCAGCAAAACAGAGCGTTAAGCTGGAGACGGTGGCGCGAATTAAATAAGCAGAAACGAAGGGGGCGTTCAGTTCCCCCTTTATCACCCCGGTTTATAACCCCGGCGCTTTCCACATCGACGTCGTCAAATGCCGGTCAACCAGCCCCAGTTGATCGGCATATACTTCCTGCCAGTTGGCTTTCTGCACCAGATATTTTGCATGATTCGCCACATCCGGCTGATATTCCCGCTCCCAGCGCACCAGGGCTTCGCCGGTATCTGCGAGAGAGGCATACGCCCCGGCAGCCACACCGGCCGCAATCGCGCAGCCCAGCGCCGTGGCTTCTTTTACCACCGGCACATTCACCGGCACGCCGGTAACGTCGCTTAAAATCTGACACCACAATTTCCCCTTCGAACCGCCACCGGAAAACACCAGTGATTTGGCGCGCACGCCTGAAAAAGCGGCGATCATGTCAAGATTACAGGCCGAGACGATAGCGGCGTTTTCCTCCAGTGCGCGGAACAACGTCGGTTTGTTGCATTTTTCAGGGTCGATGGAGAGATTGATGAACGACGGCGCGGCGTGATACCAGTTTTTGAAATGCATCGCATCAGAGAACACCGGCGTCACCCCCCACGAACCGACCGGCACGCGGGCGGCCATGTCTTCCAGCAGGCTGTATGTGTCCACGCCCAGGCGCTGCGCCAGGGTTTTCTCTTCGGTGCAGAACGCATCACGGAACCAGCGCATGGTCAGGCCGGTGAAAAAGCTGATGGATTCTGCCTGTGCCATGCCGGGGATGACGTGCGGATTCACGCGGATATTCATCTCAGGGTCGGTCACCGGCTGGGGTAAATTGACGATTTGCTGCCAGAACGTGCCGCCGAGTACGGCGGTCTGGCCGGGGCGCACCAGCCCGAGGCCGAGCGTGCCGAGCTGCGCGTCGCCGCCGCCCATGCCGACCGGCGTACCCGCTTTCAGCCCGCAGGCATCGGCGGCGCTGGCGGTGACGTAGCCGAGGCGGGTGCCGGTTTCAGCCACCGGCGACAGCATATCGGCACGCAGACCGGCCATGTCCAGCAACTCAGGCCGCCAGTTACGGGTGGTGAGATCTAACATCCCGGTGGTGCCGGCGTTTGACGGGTCAACCGCCAGTTCGCCGCTGAGCATATACGCCAGCCAGTCGCTGATCATCGTGATGGTAGCGGCCTGACGGTAGATATCCGGGCGATGATGAGCCAGCCACAGCAAACGCGGCATGGCGCTGAGTGCCAGGGTCTGGCCGGAACATTCATAGACTTCGCGTTCAAATTCAAAATCGTGGATTTCTTTCAGTTCGGAGACTTCGCGGCTGGCGCGCGCATCCACATTGGCGCAGGCCCAGATCGGGGCGCCGGATTTGTCATACAGCACAATGCCTTCGCGCATCGAACAGGCGGCAACGGCGCGGATGGCGGAGGCGGGGAGATGTGCTTCCTGCAATGCCTGACGGATACACTGGCAGGCCAGCTGCCAGTTTTTTTGCAGATCAAATTCCATCGAGCCGGGCACATCCGGCACCGCCAGATGGATCCACTCGGCCTGTCCGGCGGCTATCTGTTCGCCTTCGAGATTGAAAATCACCGCGCGGACACTGCCGGTCCCGGCGTCCAGCGCCATTAAATAGCTGCGTTCGTGGTCAGAGTTCAGGGTTGAGGTCATCGCCAGGTTCTCCCGTGCCGGTTTATCGGGCACCTGTTACCTGACCGCCACACCCCTTACACCCTGCGGGTCAGCCGAGCAGCGCCAGCATGGCTCTTGCTGTGCTCTCTTCAGTAACCAGTGCGTTAATGCGTTTACCTTTCAGCGCCGCGACAATGGCCTCGGCTTTCTCGACACCGCCCGCCACGCCTAACACGGTGGGGATGCTGGCCAGTTCGTCCGGCTTCACGGCGATCAGCTCATCGTGGATCGCCATATTTTCTGCCAGCTCGCCGCTGCGCTGCATAAAGAAACCGAGAATGTCGCCGACCGCGCCTTTGCGGCCAAATAACAACTGTTCGCCTTCGCTGATATACCCGGAGCGCAGGATGGTCGCTTCCTGTTTCTGGTTCAGCGAACCAATGCCGACCACCGCGATATCGGCGGCGCAGGCTGCCAGCATCACGTCGTGAACGTTTCGTTCCTGACGAAAAATCGCGGCCACGCTGGCGGATGACGCCCGCAGCGGTGCGGGAATAATGCTGACCCCGCAGGCGGCATCCAGCTGGCCGATGCCGGTCATGTACGGCCCGACACCGCCGGAAAGCGTCACCATGCGGATTTGCTGCGAGGAGATAAATCCGCTCAGGTGTTGCAGCGTACTCATCGCCGTTTCGCCAAACCCTACCGCCAGCAGCTGTTCTGGTTTGAGCAGGGTCATCAGCATATGCGCCGCGCCGACGCCCAACCGTGCGCTCAGCGAGCCGTCGGCCAGCTGCGGCAGCACGCGGATTTGCTGCAAGTCAAAACGTTCCAGCAGGGTGTTTTCCAGCGACAGACACCCCTCGAAACGCGAGTTTATTTGCACCCGGATCACCCCGGACTGCCGGCCTTTTTCCAGCAGGCGCGAGACTTTCAGCCGCGTCAGCCCTAGCCGTTCACCAATCTCATTTTGGGTCAGGCCGTCGTGGTAATAGAACCACGCGGTGCGCGCCAGCAGTTCCTCTTCACCCATGCTGAATTCCAGATGATTAGTTAAATCGGACAGGACCGTTTTTGTGCCGTTTTCAGAAGTCATAGTGAACACTTATCAAAATGTAGATCAATTGTTCGTTAACGAAATGTTGTTAACTGTGATGTGTATGGCAAATTCCAAATGATTGACGCCTGAATCATATCGCAGAGTATATGAGTTGAACAAATTGTGATCGACCCAAAAGTTTTCTTCCCCGCCGCAGACTAGGTTTATGAACAATGTTAAATGATAAATACATTTGTTCACTTAATGTATCCAGTCCGAGGGCGACGCATGCAGCACAGCGAACATTCATCCGCAGCACCCGGTTGCCCGCCTGTACTTTTACAGGTCAGCGGCGTCAGCAAAAGTTTTTCCGGTATCGCCGTGCTGAAAGACATCAGTTTCAGCCTGCACTCCGGGGAAGTGCATGCGCTGCTCGGCGGGAATGGGGCCGGGAAATCAACGCTGATGAAAATCATTGCCGGCGTCGAGACAGCGGACAGCGGTGAGATGCAGCTCGCGGGGCAACCGCTGGTGGCGATGACCCCCGCGAAAGCGCATGAGGCGGGCATCTATCTGGTGCCGCAGGAGCCGATGCTGTTCCCGAGCCTGACGGTGCGCGAAAATATTCTGTTTCGCTTACCCGCCCGGCAGGCCAGCGAGAAAAAACTGCAACACACGCTGGACGGGCTGGGCTGCAACCTGCCGCTCGGTGCGCTGGCAGGCACCCTTGAGGTGGCCGATCAGCAACTGGTGGAAATCCTGCGCGGTCTGATGCGCGACGCGCGATTGCTGATCCTCGATGAACCGACCGCCTCGCTGACACCGGCAGAATCCGCCCGCCTCTTTACCCAGGTCAGGCATCTGACTGACAAAGGCGTCGGCGTGGTGTTTATCTCGCATAAACTGCCGGAAATCCGCGCGATTGCCGACCGTGTCAGCGTCATGCGAGACGGCAATATCGCGCTGAGCGGCACACTGGCTGACCTCGATAACGATGCGCTGATCCGCGCTATCACCCCGCAAAACCTGGACAACGCGCTGCCCGCAGAACAAAAACTGTGGCTGGATCTGCCCGGCACACGGCGTAATCAGGCAGGCAGCGAACCGGTCTTGCAGGTGCAGAATCTGACCGGTGAAGG
Organism: Rahnella sp. PAMC25559; assembly: GCF_050632365.1. Taxonomy (GTDB): domain Bacteria; phylum Pseudomonadota; class Gammaproteobacteria; order Enterobacterales; family Enterobacteriaceae; genus Rahnella; species Rahnella rivi. The sequence goes on from NZ_CP192543.1 coordinate 2,848,485, forward strand.
CTTTATCAATATTTCCTTCAGCGCCCGCGCCGGTGAAATCGTCGGGCTGGCAGGCGTGGTGGGGGCAGGGCGAACCGAACTGGCGGAAACCCTGTATGGCCTGCGCCCCGCGCAAAGCGGTCAGGTGACGCTGATGCAACAAGACATCAGCGGCCTGACGACCTTACAGCGGATGAAAAAAGGGCTGGTGTATCTGCCGGAAGACCGGCAGGCCTCCGGTCTGTATCTGGATGCGCCGCTGAGCTGGAACACCACCTCACTCACCTTCAACCGTCAGGGCTGGTGGCTGAATATCAAACGCGAAGCCGCGGTGCTGGAACGCTATCACCGGGCACTCGGCATTAAATACCGCGACGGGGCGCAAACCGCCCGCACGCTTTCCGGCGGTAATCAGCAAAAACTGCTGATCGCCAAATGCCTCGAGGCGCAGCCAGCGGTGCTGATTGTGGATGAACCGACGCGGGGCGTGGATGTGTCCGCGCGCGCCGACATTTACCAGCTGCTGCGCAACGTGGTGGAGCAGAACGTGGCGGTGATCCTGATTTCTTCCGATCTGGATGAGATCGAAGCGCTGGCAGGGCGCGTGTTCGTCATGCATCAGGGTGAACTGAGCGGCGAATTGCGCGGGGCGGACATCAACGTCAATAACATCATGCACATCGCGTTTGGTAATCATCCCCAGACCGCCGCCACCGGAGGATCCTCATGCTAAAGCGCATACAGAACAATCGCGAACTGACCGCGCTGATGGCGATTATCGCGCTGTTTGCCCTGCTCGGCGCAATGGACAGCCAGTCGTTCAGCTTCCAGACCCTGAGCATGATTTTTGGCAGCGCGCAGATCCTGATGTTGCTGGCGATGGGGGCCACCGTGGTGATGCTGACCCGCAACATTGACGTGTCGGTGGGTTCCATTACCGGCCTGTGCGCCGTGACGCTGGGCGTGCTGCTCAACGGCGGCATGAGCCTGCCGCTGGCCTGTCTGCTGACGCTCGGCACCGGCCTGCTGGCCGGGGTGTTCAACGGTGTGCTGGTCGCGTGGCTGCGTATTCCGGCGATTGTCGCCACGCTCGGTACGCTCGGGTTATACCGCGGGCTGATGCTGCTGATGACCGGCGGCAAATGGATTGAAGGCTTACCGGCCGGGCTGAAATCGCTCTCTGAACCGGTGTTCCTCAGCGTTTCATCACTGGGCTGGCTGGTGATTGTTTTACTTGTGGCGATGTTCTGGATGCTCAGCCGCACCGCCTTTGGCCGCAGTTTCTACGCTGTCGGTGACAACTTACAGGGCGCACGGCAGCTCGGCGTGGCGGTCAACCGCGTGCGCATTCTGGCGTTCGGCATCAACGGCATGATGGCGGCGATCGCCGGGATCGTGTTCGCCTCGCAAATCGGCTTTGTGCCAAACCAGACCGGCAGCGGGCTGGAGATGAAAGCCATCGCTGCCTGCGTGCTGGGCGGCATCAGCCTGCTCGGCGGCACCGGTTCAATCGTCGGCGCGGTGCTCGGCGCCTATTTCCTGACCCAAATTGACAGCGTGCTGGTGCTGTTGCGTCTTCCTGCCTGGTGGAACGATTTCATCGCCGGCGTGGTGTTGCTGGCGGTGCTGGTGTTTGACGGCAGATTGCGGCAGGCGTTGCAGAAAAACCTGCGCCGCCAGAAATACGCCCGTTTCCTTTCCGCCAGCCCGCCGGTTTCAAAGAAACCTGCTGAACGTAAATCTCAGCAACCGAAAAATACCAGCCGACGGCTAAGTACCGGCAAAAAGAGCGGGGTGGTGTGATGAACAAACTTCAACAATATGGCTGGGAAGCAGCGCTGCTGGTGCTGCTGATTGCCGAAATCTTGCTGTTCGGTTTCGCCAACCCGCGCATGCTGGACGCCAGTACACTGCTGTTCAGTACCAGTGATTTCATCACCATCGGCATTGTGGCGCTGCCGCTGACGCTGGTGATTGTCAGCGGTGGCATCGACATTTCTTTCGGTTCCACCATCGGCCTGTGCGCCATCGCGCTCGGCGTGCTGTGCCAGGCCGGTGTGCCGCTGGCGCTGGCGATAGTCCTCACGCTGGCGCTCGGTGCCGCCTGCGGTTTACTCAACGCGGCGCTGATCCTCTATACCGGCGTCAATCCGCTGGTGATCACGCTCGGAACGCTCTACCTGTTCGGCGGCAGCGCTTTGCTGCTTTCGGGGCTGGCGGGCGCGACGGGTTTCGAAGGCATCGGTAATTTCCCGGATGCCTTTACCAATTTCGCCAATCAGGTGGTGCTGGGATTACCCATGCCGCTGCTGATCTTCCTGCTGGCGACGCTGTTTTTCTGGCTGCTGATGCACCGCAGTCGCACCGGTCGCAACGTGTTCCTCATCGGTCAGAATGCCCGTGTGGCGCGTTACGGCGCGCTGCCGGTCAGCCGCACGGTGTTTGCCCTTTACGGCATGACCGGGCTGGCCTCGGCAGTGGCCGCCATTCTGATGACCTCTTATTTCGGCTCGGCGCGTTCTGATCTCGGTAACGCCTTGCTGATGCCCGCCATCACCGCCGTGGTGCTCGGCGGCGCCAATATCTACGGCGGTTCAGGTTCCATTCTCGGCACGGCGCTGGCGACGCTGCTGATCGGGTATCTCCAGCAGGGTTTACAGATGGTCGGCGTCTCCAGTCAGGTTTCCAGCGCGCTGTCGGGTGCGCTGCTTATCCTGGTGGTGATTGGCCGTTCCGCCAGCCTCAACCGGGGTCTTATCCGCAGTGTTTTCCAGCGTTATCGCCAGCGTTGGTCTGCGCCTTCTTCTTCTGTCACGTCTTCTCAATAAGCCGGGGTTAATGATGAAAGCCAACACAATGAAAACCGTATTAATTGCCAGCGCCGTCAGCCTCGCCTGCCTGAGCGCGCAGGCGGCAGAACGTATCGCGTTTATTCCTAAACTGGTGGGCGTCGGTTATTTCACCAGCGGCGGTAACGGCGCCACGGCGGCGGGCAAGGCGTTGGGCGTGGATGTGACCTACGACGGCCCGACCGAACCGAGCGTTTCCGGTCAGGTGCAGATGATCAACAACTTCGTCAATCAGGGCTACAACGCGATTGTGGTCGCGGCGGTGTCGCCCGACGGATTGTGTCCGGCGCTGAAACGCGCCATGCAGCGCGGCGTGAAAGTGCTGACCTGGGATTCCGATACCAAACCGGAATGCCGCTCGATTTACATCAACCAGGGCACCCCGCAGCAGCTCGGATCCATGCTGGTGGAGATGACGGCGAGTCAGGTGAAAAAAGAAAAAGCCAAAGTGGCGTTCTTCTATTCCAGCCCGACGGTGACCGACCAGAACCAGTGGGTGAAAGAGGCGAAAGCCAAAATCGCCAAAGAGCATCCGGGCTGGGAAATCGTGACCACGCAGTACGGCTATAACGACGCCACCAAATCCCTGCAAACCGCCGAAGGGATCCTCAAATCTTATGGCGATCTCGACGCGATTATTGCCCCTGACGCCAACGCATTACCGGCTGCCGCACAGGCAGCGGAAAACCTCAAACGCACCAACGTCACCATCGTCGGCTTCAGTACGCCAAACGTGATGCGCCCGTACGTTGAGCGCGGCACAGTGAAACAGTTCGGTCTGTGGGACGTGGTCAGTCAGGGCAAAATCTCGGTTTACGTGGCCGACCATTTATTGAAAAAAGGCGAATTTAACGTGGGTGACAAACTGGACGTACCGGACGTCGGAACGGTGGAAGTGATGCCGAACAGCGTGCAGGGCTACCAGTATGAGGCCAAAGGCAACGGCATTGTGTTACTGCCGGAGCGTGTGGTCTTCACCAAAGACAACATCGGTAAATACGATTTCTGACGATAAGGAGACAGGAAAATGGCAGATCTGGATGACATCAGAGACGGCAAAAACTTCGGCATCGGCACGCCGCAGCACAATCACGCCTTCTTTCTTAAAGGCTGCGGTCAGCTGGACTGGGGCATGCAGTCGCGGCTGGCGCGGATTTTCAATCCTGAATCCGGTCGTACGGTCATGCTGGCCTTTGACCACGGCTATTTTCAGGGCCCGACGACCGGCCTTGAGCGCATTGACATCAACATTGCGCCGCTGTTCGCCCACACTGACGTGCTGATGTGTACCCGTGGCGTGCTGCGCAGCGTGGTGCCTGCCGCCGTCAACAAACCGGTGGTGATGCGCGCGTCCGGCGGCAACTCGATCCTGACCGAACTTTCCAACGAAACGGTGGCGGTGGCGATTGAAGATGCGCTGCGCCTGAACGTCACGGCGATGGCGGCGCAGGTGTATATCGGCAGTGAATACGAGCATCAGTCGATTAAAAATATTATTCAGCTGGTTGATCAGGGGATGCGCTACGGCATGCCGACCATGGCGGTGACCGGCGTCGGAACCGACATGGCGCGCGATCAGCGTTACTTCTCGCTGGCGACCCGCATCGCGGCGGAAATGGGCGCCAACATCATCAAAACCTATTTCGTTGATGAAGGTTTTGAGCGCGTCGCGGCGGGCTGCCCGGTGCCTATCGTGATAGCCGGCGGTAAAAAACTGCCGGAACGCGAGGCGCTGGAAATGTGCTTCAAGGCCATTGATCAGGGCGCATCGGGTGTCGATATGGGGCGCAACATCTTCCAGTCAGAATCACCGGTCGCCATGCTGAAAGCCGTGAAGGCGGTGGTGCATGAAAACGCCAGCGTGGCGCATGCGTATGAACTGTTCCTGAGCGAAAAGGGGTGAATCATGGAAGTGACGCTGGTCGAAATTAATGTTCAGCCGGAGAAGGTGGAAGAGTTTCTGAAAGTGTTCCACGCCAACCATCTCGGCGCAGTGCAGGAGCCGGGAAATCTGCGGTTTGATGTATTGCAGGACGAGACGGTACCGACGCGGTTCTTTATCTACGAAGCCTATCAGGATAACGACGCGGTGCTGGCGCATAAGAAAACCCCGCATTATCTCCGGTGCGTCGAGGCACTCGAGGGGATTATGTCGGAGCCGAGGAAGAAGACGGTGTTTAAAGGGGTATATCCGTAAGCTGACGTTTAACGTCAAGATAACACCGGCCTGGGGGGCGGCCTGTCGCCGCCGCCCAGGTGCGTAAACCGCGCTTGCTGAAAAAGCGGGGCGTAATCCAAAACGGTAAAAGCACTTTCCTGCCAGCTTCCGGTGCAATCGGAAATCTTAAAGCACCTTCTCTAAGAAAGCTTTGGTCCTCGCATGAACCGGGCGCTCCAGTACCTGTGCGGCAGCGCCGCTTTCCACCACGCGGCCATCTACCATAAACACCACCTGATCCGCCACCTGGCGCGCAAAGCCGATTTCATGGGTGACCACCACCAGCGTGACGCCCGACTGCGCGAGTTTTTTAATCACGTCCAGCACTTCGCCGACCAGCTCCGGGTCAAGGGCGGAGGTGGGTTCGTCGAACAGCATGACTTTGGGATTGAGTGCCAGCGCACGCGCAATGGCGATGCGTTGCTGCTGGCCGCCGGACAAATGTCGCGGCCAGGCGTGGGCTTTTTCGCGCAGGCCAACGGTGTCGAGCAGATCATAGGCCCGCAGGATGGCCTGCTTGCGGCTCAGGAAACCGTGCACCACCGGCGCTTCGATAATGTTATCCAGCACCGTCATGTGCGGGAACAAATTGAAATTTTGGAACACATAACCGACGTGGGTGCGCTGTTTAAGAATGGCGCGCTCTTTCAGTTCGTACAGCGTGTCACCCTTGCGGCGGTAACCGATGTACTCGCCGTCGATCTGAATAAAACCTTCGTCCACGCGTTCGAGATGATTGATGGTGCGCAGCAGGGTGGATTTGCCGGAGCCCGAGGGGCCGAGGATCACCGTGACCGTCCCCGGTTCGATGTTCAGGCTGACGTTATCCAGCGCCTTATGCGCGCCGTAATATTTGCTCAGGTTACTGATACTGATGTGCCCGACGGTGGCCGCCTGCGGCCTGCGCGGGAATAACGGCTTAACGGGAGTTTCCGCCGGACGGTTTACAAATAAATCAAAGGCTTCGGACATGATGATTCTCCTGGAAATTTAAGCCGCTCATGCGCGGGTCAGACGCCACTGGCGCAGGCGCTGAAAAAGCGTCGGGGCGGTCTGACGTACGGTGCCGCGTGAGAAATAACGCTCGACGTAATACTGTAAAACCGACAGCACCGTAGTGATCAGCAGATACCAGATGGTCGCCACCATCAGCAGCGGGATCACCTGCTGCGTGCGGTTGTAAATCACCTGCACGGTGTAAAACAGTTCCGGCATCGACAGCACGTACACAATCGACGTGCCTTTCGCCAGGCTGATCACTTCATTAAAACCGGTCGGCAGAATTGAACGCAGCGCCTGCGGCAAAATGATGCGGAAGGTGCGGCGGTATGCCGGTAACCCCAGCGCCGCTGCCGCTTCGTGCTGACCCTGCTCAACGCCCATGATCCCGCCGCGGATGATCTCTGCGGTATACGCCGATTGCACCAGCGACAGGCCAAGCACGGCGACGGAGAACTGATCCAGCAGATCGACGGTCGGGGTGCTGAAAAACGACAGTGAGGTAAACGGAATGCCGAGCGAGAGGTTGTCGTACAGATAGGAAAAGTTGTAGAGGATGATCAGCACCAGCAACAACGGCAGCGAACGGAACAACCAGATGTAACCCCAGGCCAGCGAGTTGAGCAGGTAGGATTTCGACAGACGGGCGAGGGCCAGCGCGGTGCCGAAGATCACGCCAAATACCGTGCCGAGCAGGGTGAGAAGCAGGGTTTTACCCAGCCCCGACAAAATCACCGGTTCAAAAAACCACTGGCGAAACACACCCCATTCCCAGCGGGGATTGGTGGCTATCGACTGCACAATCGCCAGCAAAATGAACACCGAAAAAACCGCACCGGCCAGCCGCCACGGATAGCGTGCCGGCACCACTTTCAGCGGGGGATGATTCACGAACGGGGATGTGTTTTCGCTCATACTTTTTCTGCCTGTATTCAGTGTTATCGTGCCGGTCAGGTGACCGGAACATCAGCGGTCAGCGCCTTGATGAAGGGCAGACGCCCGTCATACGGCGGGCGGGAATACACTTCCGGATCCAGCCGGGTGTCGAACTGCGGCTGATAACCGTGGGATAAATACAACCCGACGGCTTCCGGCTGACGGAAACCCGTGGTCAGAAAGACCCGGCGGTAACCTTGTGCCGCGACCCGACGCTCCAGTTCCTGCAAAATCTTCTGTGCCAGCCCCTGACGGCGCAGCGAACGGTGCGTCCAGATGCGTTTCAGTTCGGCAGTGTCTTCGTCGTAGCGTTTGTAGGCGCCCATCGCAATGGGCGCGCCGTTTCTCAGCAGGACGATAAATGCGCCGCCGGGGGCGGAAAATACGCTGTCATCTTCCGGTGGCTGGCTGGAGAAAAAGTCGCCGTAGCGCTCGCGGTATTCACCAAATAACCCCTCGATGACCGGCGCAATCAGCGGATCGTCCGGCACGGTCTGAATAAAGATATCGTCGCTCATGGTGCAGTCTCCTGATCAGTCGCCCAGTCCCGGCGGGTTGATTTCTGAATGGTCAATTTTCTCGACGCTCTCGCCCCAGCGATCCAGCACCTGTAAATAGGCACCGCTGGCGATGGCGCTGTTGAGCGACGCCTGCACGGCATCCACTAATCCGTTACCCTTTTTCAGCGTGACAGCGATGTTGGCGGTTTTCGGCCAGCCGCCCGGCACGGTGCCGACCAGTTGGGTTTTACCGGTCAGCAGCGATTTATACGCGCCGGTCACGTTCGGGCCGAAAGTAGCATCGGCGCGGCCAGACTGGATCGCCAGCGTCGCGGCGGCATCGTCGGTCACGTATTGCGGTTTAAACGCCGGCAGCCCCTTGGCCTGATTCTCTTTATCCCACGCCAGCAGCACGGCTTCCTGATTGGTGCCGGAGCCGACGATAATGCGTTTCCCGGCGATGTCCGGTGCGGATTTTATCGAGGTGATTTTGCTGCCGGTCTTCACGTAAAAGCCCAGCGTGTCTTCGCGGTAAGTGGCGAAATCAAATTTGGTTTTGCGGTCTTTGGTCACGGTGATGTTGTAGATCGCCGCGTCGTATTTGCCGGAGGTGACGCCCAGCGGCCAGTCCTCCCAGGCAGCCGGGACCACTTTCAGCTTCAGGCCCAGACCGTCGGCCACCAGGCGGGCGATATCCGCCTCGCTGCCGATCACCGTTTTGTTATCACGGGCGAACAGGCCAAAGGGTGGGGCACTGCCGAGGACGGCCAGTGCCACGGTCAGCGTCCCCGGTTCGACAAATTTAAAGTTGGCCGGAATTTTTGCCACGGCTTCCGGGCTTTTCGGCGTGTGTATCGGCGTTTCATTGGCAATCAGATCAATACCCGGCGCGGCGTAAGCTGCTGAAGAAAAACTGACGAGTGCTGCGATGGCGGTGGCTGTGAGAGTGGCGCTATGTTTCATCATTATTATTTTTACCCTGCATGCTTATTGTCTGTGGTGATGACAGTGAGGTGACACTTTCACTATTCCCGAGTGTTACAGGGATGTAAAACAACAAAATTAAATAATCAAAGAGAGAAAATGGAAATACAGAGCAGCGGATAAAACCCACGAAAAATGCCCGGAATATCCGGGCGTGAGGAAATAAAATCTGGAATAAAGCGGTTATCCGGCGGTTAATTCCTGCAGGGCTTTTTCGGCCAGTTGCTGGAAATAATTCGCCGCCGGGAAAATAGCGGCTTCATCCGGATTAAACTGCGGATGATGTAAACCAAATTCGCTGGCTGAGCCGATGCTGACGAATGCACCGGGGACGTGATGCAGATAAAACGCAAAGTCTTCGCCGCCCATTTGCGCGGTGGCCACTTCGGCCTTGTACCCAAATTCAGCCGCTGCCTGCAGGCTGAACTCTGCCCAGCGTGGGGTGTTGACGACCGCCGGTGGCCCGCCAAACCAGTGCAGTTCGGCTTGTGCGCCCAGGGCAGCGGCGACGCCGGAAATCAGCTGGCGGATCCGCCCCGGAATTTGCTCCCTGATATCGTCGTTGTGCGTGCGCACCGTGCCTTCCAGTTCGACATGCTGGGGCAGAACGTTCCAGGTGTTGCCGCCCTCGATGCGGGTCACGCTGACCACCGCCGATTCCTGCGCCGCCACATTGCGGCTGACCAGTGTTTGCAGCGCGGTGACGATATGGCTGGCGGTAACAATGCTGTCCACACCTTCTTCCGGATGCGCCGCGTGCGCGCCTTTGCCGGTAACCGTTATCTGGAAGCGATCGACGTTGGCGTAGAACGCGCCGCCCTTGGTGGAGAAGGTGCCCACCGGCAATTCAGGCGCATTGTGCAGACCAAAAATCGCATCAACGTTTTCCAGCGCACCGGCCTTGATCAGCTGTGAGGCACCGCCAAACCGCTCTTCCGCAGGCTGGAAAAACAACCGCACGCGGCCAGGCAATTGGTCTTCCCGCGCTTTGAGCAAGTAGGCCGCACCGAGGATCACCGACGTGTGGAAATCATGGCCGCAGGCGTGCATGACGCCCGGTTGCTGCGAGCTGAACGGCACGCCGGAGGTTTCTTCAATCGGCAGGGCGTCGATATCCCCGCGCAGCGCCACCACCGGCCCGTGCTCAGGGCCAATTTCAGCGACAACGCCGGTTTTCAGGCCGAGGGATAAAATACGGATCCCCGCCGCGTTCAGCCAGTCGGTAATTTTCCGGGTGGTGACAAATTCCTGATTGGATAATTCGGGATGTTGATGTAATTCGCGACGGTGGGCGATGAGCTGCTTTTCTAATTCAGTATTTTTTGTACCTGCATCGGTACGGATTTCATCGGCAAGTGAAAGGGTCATTATAAATAGCCTTATATGGGTAGAGATTGCAGTCATTTCATCCTAGCCACTCAGGGCGAAGGGACTAAATACCCTGTGGCTATAATTTATAAACGAAATCGCAAACGTGCCGCATAGCAAAATATTCACTATAGAAACGCGATTTAATTATTTCGTTTCAGGCTGACTTCGTGAAACTCTTTTTATCATTAATGATGTTGCTACCGGACACCGGCAGATAAAAAGGAATGCCCGACGTGAATTACCGACTGAGCTTATTAGATCAAAGCCCGATACCTGACGGGCAGAGCGCTGCGCAGGCACTGGAGGCGACGCTGACCTTTGCGCAGGCGGCGGAAAAACTGGGGTATCACCGCTTGTGGGTTTCCGAGCACCATGACACCGATAAGCTGGCCGGCAGTTCGCCGGAAGTGCTGATGGCCTGGCTGCTGGCGCGCACCTCGCGGCTGCGTATCGGCTCCGGCGGTGTGATGCTGCAGCATTACAGCCCGTACAAAGTGGCGGAAAATTTCCATCTTTTGTCCTCGCTGGCCCCGGATCGCGTTGATATCGGCATCGGCAAGGCGCCCGGCGGTTTGCCGCTTTCGACCAAAGCCTTGCGTGCGCACAATCACGCTGATAATGCGCCGGGTTTTCCCGCGCAGTTGCAGCAACTCACGCATTATCTGACTCATCTTGATGACCACCTGGCCGGGACCGAAGCGCGCGCCTTGCCCCGTCCGCCGGTGGCTCCGCAGCGCTTTCTGCTGGGTGCCAGTAAAGAGAGCGCGCGGCTGGCGGCATCCCTTGGCTGGAACTTTGTTTTCGCCGGTTTCATCAATACGTCAGCAGAAGTGATGACCGAATCGGTGCTGGCATTCCATGAATATTCTGCGGGTCAGGGCCAGGCGCTGGTGAGCCTGGCGGTGCTGGCGGCGCAGACGCGTGAAGAGGCCGCCGCTCTGGTGGCGGAACAACACAATTTTCGCGTCACGATTGGCGACCGGCATGTCACCGTCGGCACGCGCGAGCAGGCGGAAGCCTTTGTCCGTCAGGCCGGTGAGAAACAGTTCACCATCGAAAAGCAGCAGATAAGCGTGCTGCACGGCACACCCGGCGATATCCATGAGCAGTTGCGTGATATTCAGCGCCGTCTGTGCGTCAACGAATTCGTCCTGCACACCCCACTGACAGATGCCGCCGTGCGTCTGAAGTCCATTGAATTGCTGGCTGGCCAGCTGTAAGGAGATTTCATGAGCCATTCAAAAAGTATCAAGCTCGGTCTGATGTTGCACGGTGCAGGCGGCCATATGAATTCGTGGCGGCATCAACAGGCGCCTGCCGATGCGAGCGTTAATTTCCCCTATTTTCGTGATCTGGCCCTGCGCGCCGAAGCCGCCGGGTTTGATTTCCTGTTTGTCGCCGACGGTCTGCACATCAACGAAAAATCGCTGCCGCATTTCCTCAACCGTTTTGAGCCGATCGCGTTGCTGTCTGCGCTGGCCTCGGCCACGCACAGCATCGGGCTGGCGGGCACCATTTCAACCTCTTACAGCGATCCCTTTACCGTCGCGCGTCAGCTGGCGACGGTAGACAACATCAGCCAGGGGCGCGCGGGCTGGAACGTGGTGACGTCGCCGCTGGCCGGTTCAGCTAAAAACTTTGGCAAGGATCACCCTGAACACGCGCTGCGTTACCAGATTGCCGAGGAGTACATCAGCGTGGTGCAGGGGTTGTGGGATTCGTGGGAAGACGATGCCTTTGTCCGTGACCGCGAAAGTGGCGTATTTTTCGATGCCGCCAAACTGCACAAACTGAACCATCAGGGGCAGTTCTTCTCGGTGGAAGGGCCGCTGAACATTCAGCGTTCGCCGCAGGGGCAGCCGGTGATTTTCCAGGCCGGTGCGTCGGATGCGGGGATCGCCCTGGCGGGAAAATCTGCCGATGCCGTTTTCACTAACGCCCGCACGCTGGAAGAAGCGCAGGAGTATTCGGCCAAATTACAGGCGCAGGTGGCGAAAAATGGCCGTCATCCGGTGGGTATTTTCCCCGGCATCAGCCCGATTGTCGGCCATACCGAAGAAGAGGCCGAAGCCAAATATCAGTATTTGCTGTCGCTGTTATCCCTCGACGATGTGCTGGCGTACCTCGGGCGCTTCTTCGATCACCACGATTTCAGCCAGTATCCGCCAGACGGCCCGTTCCCGGAGCTGGGCGATCTGGGGCAAAACACCTTCCGTTCGACCACAGACAGCATCAAGAAACAGGCTAAAGAGCAGCATCTGACACTGCGTGAAGTGGCCTATCAGACCACGCTGCCGCGCGGTGAGTTTTTCGGCACGCCGGAGCAGGTCGCCGATACGTTGATCCGCTGGGTGGAAGAGGGCGGAGCGAGCGGATTTATCATTAGCGGACCGGTACTGGTGGAAGCGCTCGCCGACATCACGCGGCTGGTGTTGCCGGTGCTGGAAGCGCGCGGTTACTGGCATCCTTCGCAGGCGACGACGCTGCGCGAACGGCTGGATATTCCGTTCAAATCCAACCGCTACAGCGTGCAGGAAACCCGCCACGAAACGGTCAACGAAAAATAGTTACAACATACTAGCCATTGATTCCCCGCCCGCTTCGGTAGCCCCGAGCGGGCTTTTTGCTTTGCAGGGCGGTACAGGGTGCCGGGGGGTATCCTGACAAAAAGCCTTCCGGGCTTGCCTCGTCAAAAGATTGGGCGTAGGTTTCGCAAAACCCTTCGAAATCCCGGAACGCTCAAGGAAAACATATGAAAGCATTGGTTCTCGAACAACAAGACAAGGCAACGCTTGCGCACGTGAAAGAGATTGCGCTGCCGGAAATGACGGAAGGCGATGTGCTGGTCGATGTCAGCTGGTCAGGGCTTAATTACAAAGACGCGCTGGCTATCACCGGCCAGGGCAAAATTATCCGTCAGTTTCCGATGGTGCCGGGCATCGATTTTTCCGGCCACGTCAGCCGCAGCAAAGACCCGCGTTTCTCCGTCGGGCAGTCAGTGATCCTCACCGGCTGGGGCGTCGGTGAAACCCATTGGGGCGGGCTGGCGGAACAGGCCTGCGTGAAAGGCGACTGGCTGGTGCACTTGCCGGAAGGCATGGCGGCGCGTAACGCCATGATCATCGGTACCGCCGGATTCACCGCCATGCTGTGCGTGATGGCGCTGGAAGACGCCGGCGTGACCCCGGAAAGCGGCACCGTGGTGGTGACCGGTGCCAGCGGGGGTGTTGGCAGCACGGCGGTGGCGTTACTGCATACCCTCGGTTACACCGTGGCGGCGGTCACGGGCCGGGAATCGACCCACGAATACCTGCGCAAACTGGGTGCCAGCGAGATCCTTTCCCGCGATGATTTTGCCGAAACCCGTCCGCTGGAAAAACAGATCTGGGCCGGTGCGGTGGATACGGTCGGCGACAAAGTACTGGCGAAACTGCTGGCGCAGACCAATTACGGCGGCTGCGTGGCGGCCTGCGGCCTGGCCGGAGGGTTTAATCTGCCGACTACCGTAATGCCGTTTATCCTGCGCAATGTGCGCCTGCAGGGCGTCGATTCGGTGTCGGTGCCTGCCGAACGTCGTGCGGCGGTCTGGGAACGCCTGATGAATACCTTGCCGGAAAGCTTCTACCAGCAGGCTGCCACGGAGATCACGCTGGAAATGACGCCGGCGGTGGCGGCAGATTTCCTGAACAATAACATTCAGGGCAGAACCCTGGTGAAAATCGGCGGCTAAGCTGCCTGACCCGGTATCCTCTGCGATACCGGGTAACTTTCCGCTCAATTTTCTCTTCGCTCTAAAGAATTGCCCCTGACCAGCCGATAAAAAGAATGTCCCTCTGAGAAAAAAGAGAATGAAATTCCTTATTTTCCGAATGACGCACAGCGTAATCACAGACAAAAACAAATCACGACAGGCCTGGGGAAAGTATGGACAATTTTCAGAAAGACATTGATGAGAGAACGAACCTCACTTCATCTAACCGCTTTGAATTATTGCTGTTCCGTCTGGGCTCTGCGCCAGATGAAGAAAAGTCTGAACTCTTTGGTATCAACGTGTTTAAACTCCGTGAAATCGTACCGATGCCTGCGCTGACGAAAGCGGCAGGTATGGCCTCGCCGATGATGGGGATGGCCAATATTCGCGGTGAAATTATTCCGGTGATCGACCTGCCTGCCGTGGTGGGCTGTGTACCTAAAACCGGCCTGAACATTCTGCTGGTCACCGAATATGCGCGCAGTACACAGGCGTTTGCGGTGGAATCGGTGGACGATATCGTCCGTCTTGAATGGAGCCAGGTGCTGGCTGCGGAATCCGGTGTGAAGAGCCGCAACATCACCAGCATTGCGCGTCTGGATAACGATACCTCCAGCAACCGTCTGGCGCTGGTGCTCGACGTCGAACAGATCCTCTATGACATCGTGCCGTCCAGTAGCAACGTGTCCATCGATAAGCAAAAAACCAAGGCGTTTTCTCTCAAACCGGGCGCGGTGGCGATCGTGGCGGAAGATTCCAAAGTGGCGCGTTCGATGCTTGAGAAGGGCCTGAACATGATGGAAATTCCGGCGCAGATGCATATCACCGGTCTGGAAGCCTGGAATAAAATCCGCAAAATGGCCGAAGAGTGCAAAGCCGAAGGCCGCCCGATTTCCGATAAAATTTCCTTCGTGTTAACCGATCTGGAAATGCCGGAAATGGATGGCTTTACGCTGACGCTCAATATCAAGCGCGATGAGTTCCTGAAAAATATTCCGGTGATCATCCACTCTTCTTTATCCGGCAGCGCCAACGAAGATCACGTGCGCAGAGTCGGGGCTGACGGTTACGTCGCCAAATTCGAAATCAACGAACTGGAAGCGGCAATTCACAAAGCGCTGGACGCCAAAGCGGCGGCGGTGGCGTAACGGCTGAAAAGGGCAGCGGCCTGCCCTGCGTGTTTCCGGTCAGGATTGGCTCAGTTTTCGATATATTGCAGGGCGGTAAGGGAAATATTCCTGATACCGCCCTGTGCGTTATTTATTACTGCCGTTTCATGTCAATAAAATAATGCACATTTAACTTCATGGTGTTAATGATGTTAAGTCGCTGGCACGCGGCGGATAATTGTAATTAATGTTATTTCCGGGTGCTTTGTTTTGCTTTTCGGGAAATGTTAGTATTGCGCACATTAAGTCCGCACAATATTGGAAAGATTGATGATGTTTTTCCTGGAAGAAACGTTAATAAATACGCTTGTCGGAATGTGTATTACCTATACCTGTATTTCAATTCCTTTTTTATATGTGAAGTTTACGCAGAAAAACAGCCTGCTGGTGAAGTGCGGCCTGGGTGTGCTGTTCGGGTTGGCAAGCGCTTATATTTTTCAGGAAGGGTCTGTCAATCATGCCAGTCTTTACAGCGTGATTATCGCTCCGGTTACCTTTGGCTTTATCTTCTACGGCTACCCGGTGCTGATTTTAGGCTTTATAACAAGCACGCTATTTATTTTCGGGAAAACCAGTTATTACGATGTGTTTTCCATTATCTATTTTATCTGTCTGACCGGATTCAGCCTGACACATCGTAAAGGCATGATGTTTGTCATTTTATCCTACAGTATTGCCCAGTCGATTAATTTGCTGTCACATATTTCCGCACTGCACGACAACGGGTACTGGGAACTGGCGATCGTCAAAACGCTGATGAGTCTGGTATTCCTGATGGTGTTGTATTTTTCTTTTGGAAAACTGACCGACCTTTCGACCAGTAAAAATTATTTTAAAAAAGCCTCAGAAACCGATCCGCTGACCGGCGTCAGTAATCGGCGGAGTATTGATCTCTATTTAAAAGAAGCGGAAGAAAACAGCAGCAGCAATTTCTGCGTATTTATGCTGGATATCGATAACTTCAAATCAATTAATGATAATTTCGGTCACCCGTTTGGCGATGAAATTATCAGCACGGTGGCCAAAATTATTAAAAAGAATATTCGCGGCAATGATTTCGTCGGCAGGTATGGCGGCGAAGAATTTCTGATCGTCCTCAATTCCGGCCTCGTCAACGCGCTGCCGGTGGCAGAAAAAATGCGCCTGAAAATCCAGGAGCATGTCAGTGCCAGCCAGGGGCCGGACAGTGTCCGCATTACCGTTTCCGTCGGCGTCGCCGAACATGCACCGGGTTCCCCGGTAAACGGCACCGTCGCCAACGCCGACAGCGCGCTGTATCAGGCCAAGACCCGGGGAAAGAACAGGGTCATCGCCTGGGAAACCCTGCAGGATGCCGACGAGGGGAACGTCAGAGGGGAGCCCTGACTATCATTCACGTTAACGCCCGTTTATTTCCCTCATACCGCGAGCCGGAAAGCGGGGCGTGCAAGAGGCTGGTTAACCGCAAATCTTAGCGTAATCCGATCCCGCAACCTGACACAGCCCCGCCATTTACAGGTATAATCCCACAAATTTTTTAAACTGGTTTAGAAACGAAGATGACAAAACTCACCTTACAAGAGCAACTGCTGAAAGCCGGATTAGTCTCCAGCAAGAAAATGGAAAAAGTCCAAAGAACGGCTAAAAAATCACGTGTTCAGAGCCGTGAGGCAAGGGCGGCTGTGGAAGAGAACAAAAAAGCCCAGCTTGAGCGTGACAAACAGCTGAGCGAACAACAAAAACAGGCGGCCCTGTCTAAAGAGTATAAGGCTCAGGTTAAGCAGCTGATTGAGATGAACCGAATCACTGACGCCAAAGGCGATATTGGTTTTAACTTCACCGACGGTAACTTAATTAAAAAGATCTATGTGGATAAAACGACGCAAAGCCAGCTGATCAGCGGGCGTCTGGCGATCGCCCGTCTGCTGGTTGATAGCAATGGCGAGAGCGAATACGCGATCATCCCGGCAAGCGTCGCGGATAAAATTGCGCAGCGCGATGCGGGCAGTATCGTGCTGAACAGCGCGCTGAGTCAGGAAGAGCAAGACGAAGAAGATCCGTATGCTGATTTCAAAGTGCCTGATGATTTGATGTGGTAATAAACCGGTTCAGAACGGACTTTCGTGACGGGCAACCATCGGCTCCTGGCTGACGGGGTGAACAAAATGCAGTTCACTGGCATGCAGCATCAGGCGCGGTGTCCGTTCGGTTCCCGGCAGCAAAAGTCCGCCATACAGGTCACAACCCAGAATAGGGTGGCCTGTGTGCTGACAGTGGATCCGCAACTGATGCGTGCGGCCGGTTTCCGGAGTGAGCAGTACCCGCGTTAACGGCAGTGGCGCCCCGTCATCCTGTTCCTGATAAAACCGCTCAATGACCTGATAGCCAGAACGCGCGGGTTTGCCGCTGAGTGCGCAAATTGACATCAGAGGGAAAAGCGCCGGATCTTTGGCAATCGGCGCGTCTATCACCCCTTCATCTTGGTCCAGATGTCCGCAAAGCAGCGCGCTGTACACTTTGGTGACGGTGCGCAGGCTGAACTGCTGGCAGAGGGCGGCATTAACCGCTTTGTTGCGGGCAATCACCATCAGACCAGATGTACCAAAATCCAGGCGGTGGACCAGCGTGCAGCCGGGAAATATCTGTACCAGCCGGTGATGCACTGAATCAAGATTTTGCGGATTTTTGCCCGAAAGGCTGAGCAGACCGGACGGCTTATTGATGAGCACCAGATGGTCATCCTGATACAGCGTCTCAATCTGGTCATGGCACGGCGGGGCAATAAACGTATCGATAATCGTAGACATCAGGCAACCCGGACGGAAAGTGGGAGCGGATGATAACGAATTTTAAACCGAGTTACGACGTCAGGGTGAAGGCGAATATAAACACTGCAATACCAACGCAAAGATAACTCACTTGGTTTTGTCAGAAAATTACCTGCTTTCCATGAAAGTTTTCTCCTCTGGCAAATTTTCAGATGAGAACGGGTATGTAAAAAACGGTTCACAGTGAGATAAATAGTCGCCTTTTAACCAAATTAAAATACTCATGCTTAGACGTCATCTGCCGATAATGTGTTTAAACACAGGGAGATCATGATGTCCGAGGTTAAATATTTCAGTAATTGCTACGAGTTTTTGAATTCACAGAACATAGATGATAATGCCGGCATTGCCGCAGTGAAAACGAAAGGCTTACATCTCGTATGGGAAAATGGCGTGCCTGTATCAACAGGAAATTGGAGATTTGTAGCGCCAAATGACATTGATCACCTCTTAATATTTTACGTTCAAAATAAACTCCCGACGCAGTTATGGTTGGGTGAAGTCGTTGGTTCGACGAGGGTAAGCAAGCTGAAGAGAAAAGGGGATAACGTCCAACTTCAGGTCAGAAATATGGCGTTGATCGGTGAAACAACTCAGAAATGGAAAACGTTCACCAATAATGGTCAATCAAATGGGATAAGAATTTTACAACGGAAAACGGTGAGTCCAGCCACCCTGATTTCCGATGAAACGCCGATGAGTATTCCTGCTGGTAACAGGTATCCTCAAAAAATCTCTGAAACCAGGGATATTGTGGAACGATGTGAGCAGGTTAAAAAATATACCCTTTTGCGCGCTAATGGCCAGTGTCAGGGATGTTCTAATCAAACAACGCCTTTATTGACAGACATTCAGTCAGTATTTCTGGAGGTCCATCATGTGAAGTTTCTACGAAATTCAGGGCCAGATACCATCGATAATACTGTTGCTCTTTGCCCTCGCTGTCATAAAAAAACTCATCACAGTCATGACCGTCATCTTTTCATGAACCATCTGTATGAAGTGAACGATTTTCTGAAACCTTAATTTCGTGTCAGTAGCGTGACGTATAATTCCTTGTTACAGGTTTTCAAGGTTTTATTATCGGCATGACAGCATCGCGCCCATATTGCAATAAGCGTCAACTTAATCAGAGCTGACTCTGGATATGAAGCACAAAAACTAGAAGCCCGCTTAAGTTTGCTTAAGCGGGCTTCTAGTTTTTGGATCCTCTGACTGAGATCGCCTTCGCCTGCAGCTGAATAATAAGCAAGCAAACTCTCAATTCCCATCCTGTCCAGACCACGAAAATGACCACTAATAGTTGTGGGTTGCTTAAAGAAGATTTAAACACTTCGCTTAATGTGTTGATCCTTCTACGATGTTCTCTGCCAAGGATAGTTAGAAAGGGCATCAAAAAGTCGGCTTGAAGCTTGATTCTGTCCAAAGACCTAGAACAGTTTTCTCTGTGCCAGATCGGACGTTATTAACTGAACGTTAAATTTAATTTTGTGCGTAGTTCTATGGCTTCTTTTTCCACTCCACTTCATATTTAAACCGTTTTCAAACGGTTGATAAATCAAAGTAGAATGTCCGTAAACGTTCAATTGCGCGGTGCCTGACAAATAGGTTATGCGACTTCAAGGTGATCGCCCTACACTCCAACAGGAAGAATTATGGCTCACATCAGCGCCGTCGTAACGCTACGACCAATTCGATTCGCATTCCTCATAAAACCCAGTGACAATCAACGATTGCTGGAAATCTTCCAAATAAACACCTGCTTGTGGGGTGGCAATTTCAACCCTATCATTCCCATTTTCGGCCATGTACCTAAATGGTGGGATAGGAATGATTACAAACCTGAAAGCGCCCTGCAGATCGTAAATGGCTATCTTGATGCTTTCGAGCCTGATTTCCTCGTTGAGGCTGAGGCGGGACTGGCTACAGGATTAGGCTTTGATCCAGACCGAATACTCCAACTGTCTGACATGCTAAGACGAGCAGACGAACCGAGTGGCAAAGCGGGCCTTGATGTCTTCGACTTATACAAAGATCTGTATAAGAAGCAATTTCAATTCGTACGTAGGCATGATCACAATATTGTAGATGTCATACCTCAGACGAAATCTTTTAAGCCGTTCTGTGCCTGCCTTTTCGGGAGCTTTCCAGAGGCTGATGATCTTGAATATTTTGGTCAAGGATTCCGCGATGCTTTTGACCCCAAACAGATCGTTTTTACCGCAGATTCGCTAACTGAGCTGTTCAAGGATGGATTTAATTCCGCATTACAAATTGGTCACTCGAATATTGAGATTAATTATCAGGACCATACGGATCCAACGCTCTTCGTCATGGATGCACAGGACTCGCGCGATCTAATTGACTATTGGAATCTTCGTGCAGTAAGGAGGAATGTCCGCCCAATTCCAGTCCAATGGCTCGACGTGCTTTCCCCGTACTGTAGAGAATACATCGAGCATTGCCATCGACCGCTTCGAGGAAATCCACACGGCGTAATGACCCATGCTAACGTGTTGTTTGCAAGGTCACTCCCTTCTGCAGACATCGAACAACTGTATGCTGACTATTTGCGCGTAGATCGGGAGGGGGCAAATGTCCGACAAGATTGGTACCCTCCAATTTGGCGTCCGTCCCCACATTTTGCCGTTCGTAATACACGCCCCATTCTTTCTGCAGGAGAAAAAACGTTCGACACGCAAATTGACGCAGACCGAACCGAACTTCGGTTCGACAATCTCCATCCAGATTTCGCTGAGAGATATGGCAACAGCGACGCTCGTTGGACGAACGTTGTGAAACTTCAAAATTGGTCAAATACAGACCGAATCGCAACCGTCTTTCCCAATGATTACCGATTGCCTAAGTTCCCTCGTTTTCAGTCGATACAGAGAAAAATTTTGTCTACGACAGAAGGTTTTGTTGTTTTTTGCCATTACAAAAATACGTCCAACCTCTGGCGTCTAAACGATGGTACAACTTCTATCAGTGAGTGGCTAAAAACCAATGGAATCGAAAGCCAAGTCTCCGATGCAGGACAAGCCACACAGCAAATTGTTAACACACTCGGTGGTTTCTGGGGCATTAGCAGCTTTGCTCACGCAGAGATCGTGAAGCTTCTAAATAAAATTTCGCGGAGCCCCATCTCACCCTCAATTCAAAACCAGGAATTTCAGAACAAGATTAAAAACGCGGTGAAGGGTGATATATGGCGAAATAAAAATGCAGAAACTTTAATTGAACGTGGTGCTGTTGAACTTGGCTTGGAGTTGAAGTGTTCAAAATGCTCTACTTGGGGATGGCATGCACTTCGCGAACTGGATCATGAAGTAGCATGCAGTCTTTGCCTAAAAAAGTTCCGTTTTCCATCATTAGATCCAAGTTCAAGTCAGTTATCTCGTTGGGCCTACAGGCTTATTGGTCCGTTCGCACTCCCTGATTACGCTCGAGGAGGATACGCCGCATCACTCACATTGAGATTTCTCGCTAAAACATTCGGAAATCATGACACCAAAGTCACATGGTCAACTGGCCAAATACTGAAGTTGGCCCCTAAAAATCACATTGAAGCTGATCTCATACTCTGGCATCAACGCAAAGTCTTCAATGGACTAGATCATCATGCAGAGCTCGTATTTGGAGAGGCAAAAAGCTTCAGAGGCGAGAATTCCGAAGAGAAAAATGCAGTAGCTGATGCATTTGAAGTAGAAGATGTGGAAAGAATGAAACAACTTGCTATCCGCTTTCCTGGCACGATTCTCGTTTTTGCAACCATGAAGCAGGCTGGGGACCTTTCCCCAGCCGAGATTCAGCGGATTGCAAAACTCGCGGTCTGGGGACGTGAATACATTCCCGAGCGCCAGCAAACAAGGGCTCCCGTAGTACTCCTAACTGGTCTAGAGCTGTTCGCACCATATTCGCTTTATGAAGCTTGGAGTACTGCAGGTGGCCGCCATGCCGAAATGGGAAATGGACAGCGCGGTTATACAGATGACCTTCGCATTCTGGCTGATATGACCCAGCAGCTATACCTTAATATGCCGTCACATAGCGAGTGGTTGCAAGCAAAGTGGGAAAAGCGAAATCAGCGTCGTCAGGTGCGGCAAGCTGCCGTGTTGACTGCACGAGATACTGAGGATCATTAATGTAATTCAAGAGTGTGGTTGGTCAGATGCTAAACCACTCCAGTTTTCGGCATGAGCACAACGTCCGTTTTTTGCTCAAAGTTGCCCGTCCACTTCTATCTGCTTAGTAAACAGGTTTAGCGTGGATGTTCACCGTATTTAATGTTGAACCAATTGATGGTTTGCCTCTGAATGACGAAATAAATTGTCCGGCAGAGAGAAGGACATAAGGCCTTTTTAACGTCGTCCACCGATGACATTCGTTTAATGGAACGTTGTCTTTTTACCGATGCTGACAATTTCTACGCCAACGCCTTCATGAGCTGGTTCACTGGAAGGGCGAATGATCTACTGAACCGTTAAATGAAAGGGAAGTTTGGCACCGAGGGATATGCATTTGAAGAGCTGAACGATGAACTAAGAAGCGAGTTCCTGATGGCTGATTTGGGGATTGCTGGAGAGGTGCAGCATGAAAGCTATGTCGCTTCCTGGCTGAAAGCACTGAAGAACGACAAACGCTATATTTTCAAGGCTGCTAGCTCGGCATCCAAAGCGCACCGTTATATGATGGTTAAAATCTGAGCCTGTCAGAGATTCACCAATCACACAAAAACAAAAAGCCCGCTTAAGTTTCCTTAAGCGGGCTTCTTTAATTTGGCTCCTCTGACTGGGATCGCCTTTACCAGTAACTGGCTAATAAGTAAGCTAAACCTGAATTCCTTTTCTGTCAAGACCACCAGAATGACCACTAATTTCTACGTCAATGGACTGCATGAACCGGTGCACTGGAGTGGTGTTGACCTGCTCCCCATTGATTGTCACACCTTGATGTCAGTAGTGTCCGCTCTTGGCTGTTTGCAGACATGCCTCAAGGCTGACGTCGGTCTCGGTGAGTTCTTCCCGCAGTTGTGGTACAAATACATCTGGCGCGGGGTGAGGTTACTGGCAGTGGCCAGTTAGGAACCTAGCAGTAAACGCTGCAGTTCATGTCGTGAAATCAATGACAATCTGATACTGGCCATACAAACATGGATATGCCCCAGCTGTGGCTCCGGGCATTACAAGTGGGTCCTACTTAATTCGGGAATATGTAATGCCATCGATTACCCTGATAACCTGCTCAACATCCTTCGCCCCAATACGAGTAAAAATCTCCTCTGCTGAGAATTCTTTCGCCAACTCTCGGATTGCACGTACCTGCTTTACGGATAATCTGCCATCTTGACCACAAATCTGGGCGATAGCCCAGTCATTATCGCGCCATTTTTCCGCAACCCAAGGCGCCGGCAGCCCCTTTCTCGGATGTTCCTTGAGCCATGTACTTATGATGCCATCACGCTCATCCGTCATTGGGGCAATTGACGATTTAATCATGCCATTTTCACGCAGGTAACGCAGCCCTGATTTTCCTCCTGGGATCATGTTTAGGCGACGCTGGTCGTCCCAGTGACCCTCAACCATAAATTCTTCGGCGGCGTAGAGTTTTTCAAGATCATCAGTGATTGCCATTACCTTATGATGCAAATAGGAAACACGCCCCTTCTGCTTTTCTTCCCGAAATTTGCTATGGAAAAGAAGTGGACTTCCATTATTGATGGCGCGCTTATGTTCAGACCATCGTTTCTGCCAACTGCGGGTTGTCACCCCAACATAAAAGAAACCATCAAAAGGATACGAGCCTCCATTACCAAAAATATGCTGGTAAAGGACATAAGCATTAGTCGGGAAGAGCTTGGGAGATAACAGGTAATGCGCCGGAATGGAGAAAAGCAGGCTGGGTTGTGTTATCAAGCTTTCATCAATACGTGTTTTACCTTGGGCAGAGGCTTGAATGAGCAGCGGATCGGTAGCAATATCGATAGAAATCATCGGCTGAAGCGAAAATTCATCCGCACCAAGTGCTTTTCCCGACTCGTATTCGGAAGCTTGCCTAACAGTACGATGCCCATTCCTTAGCTTGTCAAACGGGGCAATAAAGCCAGGACGTTTTCCGACAAACACCATATGTAGGCTAGGGACGACCTGGCCAGGTTCCACCCGAAAAATACCATTCGGTTGTTGGGCTTGCTTGAACCATGCGGCACCGTAACTTGAATAACTTATAAAATCATTGATGAGAAATTCAACTTCATGGCGGCGACAGATAAGCTGCTTTGGAACTAAATGTTCCCACCATGATTTGTTTAAGGTGACAGGTCTGCTCATGTCTGACAAGTCCTCTGAATTGATGTTAGTAACTGTTCCGGTTACTTAATTTTTGTTTGCCGCTGTAATTATCATATAGTCTTAGGCGGCCATCTCGTTTAGTGCAAATCAGTGTCAGTGCTGATGTGGTTAGGGGGTAATTTGGTGATGACCAAATTAAAACCGAAACTTGATTCGGTACGTCCGAGCGTGTTTTGCCGAACGGCCATAGCAGTAAGCGCTGTAGTACATGCGGTGAAATCAATGCCGATCTTACTGATAGCCCTTCACATATCGGGGAATCCTTGTCGAGTTTGTGAAGGATTGAGCAAGCCCATCGGCGTGGTAGCGTTTTTCACCTCTGGTCAGTAATTGTCCCCAGGAAGGCCATTTACCCTAGACTACTCTGCATCAATAGCTAACCGATACATGGTCGCCAGTGCAGCAGGGGATTTGAGCACCATTCTCTGTTGATCATAAGCCACCTGGCCAAAGTTCTACATATCTGGACTCATACATAGCCTGCCAGAAGTATGTACCGTGTAAACGGTATTGCTCACGAGCATAGGCCGTAGCCATCACGAGTTGGTTAAAGGGGTTTCATGTTTTCATAAAATGTTATCTGAAATCCCGAGGGAGAATCTCGCGTCTTCCAAACAAATCCAGTTATCACGACGTTTCTTTTACCAACAAAACAATCAGGACCCAACCGAGCCTAATTTGAAACTGCAATCCTTAGGGTAGTGGGTGCATTTTAGTAACGCGTGCAGATGTTTAACTCATTAGGCTTCACCCAATAGCGAACCAATGCGTTACTTTAAAAGCTATAAAATTCATAATGTTAATAATATTTTGATATCAGAACGACGTTAGTAACGCATATGAGTTACTATTCATCATGTTCCGAGTATACAGAAACTCATCATTGCTGAAACGCAGTGACATGGTGGCTCTCTGTGGCCACTCTATTTAGTGGCCATGATTTGTTCAACCCAATGCATCGCACAGTTGAATGCTACAGTTCCTAATATTCGTACATAAGATAAGTAACGCATAACTCTGTGTCGTGGTTGAAGAATATCTCATAAAACCTCAAATGAGTTACGATAAAACACCGAATATTCAAATAGTTACAATGTTTATTCGGTCTCTTTTGTCATAGTAACGCATATGGGTTACTATGGCAAAATGACTATGAAATAAGATGAAGAGGCTTTAAATGGAGAAATTGATCACTGACGCAATGGAGTACCTTTCTTCATCCTTTCTGGTAGAAACAGAGGTTCGACAGGGCATAGAAGACATTTTGCCTTTCCAAATAAGGCAAAAGGCATCTGCCTATATAATAAGAATAGAAGGCACCGATTTCATATGTATAGCATCTGATAAGCTATCTGTGCTTACTTCAAACAACTTTCTCTACATTAGAAAGATAGTTTCAAAAATTGACCTTCCGTTAATTATAATTAGCGAAGAGTTAGATTTTGAAACAAGAAGGATGATTAAGAAAATAGGTGGTGGCTGGATTATACCTAATAAGTATTCCTTTATATCATCTTTATTTATTCATAAAGAAGCAAATGAATTAAAAGAAAAGAAAATCACTGTTGATAATGAAAAAAAATTTGGTGTCATTCCATCATACTTAATGGCGTATTATCTATGTGGTTATTTTGATGATGAATTTGTTAGTTTTGATATTATAGATACTTTAAAAGTATCAAAAATGGCCGTGTCGAGAGCAATTAAAGAGTTAATAGAAAGAAATATTATTGTTGAAACAGGTGAGGGTAAACTTCGCTCGTTTGAGTTCTCCTGCGACAGGCAAACACTTTGGAATCGACATCGAAATAATATAGCAGAACTTTCTACCGGTTTCATTCCTGTCAGAAATGGGAAAATAAAAAATCTTGACACATTTTTGACAGGCGAGTCGGCGTTATCTAAATATACACTAATATCCCCTCCGTTCTACCAGCAACTGGGAATATCGATGAGCGACACTGATAGATACATGAGACCAATTACGCCAGCAACTATTGAGGGTGATTATTTTTTCAAAGCTTTGAGTCTACTTGAGGAAACCGACGAACATGTAAGTGACGATGTTTGCTTATTACAAATATTCCCTTATGCACCTGTGGTTAATAATGGTTATCTTGACAAGATATTTTTATCTCTGTCTAGAGTTAATAAAAAAGAAGTTCGCGTAAAATCATCATATTTCGAACTGGAAACGGATATATTTCAAAATCTTAAGAATGTAAGGAGTAAATCATGATTGGCATTGAGTTTCTTTCTGACTACATGCGAGATTACTCAAATGGTTATATATTGATCGGCGGGAATGCCTGTGCATTACATTTTGAAAAACTCGATGTACAGTTTCGTGAAACTGTTGATCTGGATATTGTTTTGATTATAGAAAGTAATGACGAAAACTTTTATATCCACTTAAGAAACTACATTGAAGAGAATGGATATAAAGGTAAGGTTTTCAATGGCAGTAACCCCGGTGGTTCAGCCTATAGGTTTAAGTTACCTGATGACTTGAAAGGCGGGAATAAGCCGGGTCAAATAGAGCTATTTTCAAAGAAACCAGATTACTTTGATGCAGCCGAGTCAGAAAAATTACATATCACCCCCATTGAAGCTGGCGAGGGAGTTTCAAACTTCTCTGCTATATTGCTCGACGACGAAATTTATAGTTTCATTTTGGGTTCAAAACAAGAAATTAAAAATGTATCAACAGTAAATCTGGAGTGTTTGTTAGGGTTGAAATCAATTGCATGGCATGGTAATCAGGAGTTATACGATAAAGAGGAAATAAAGAACTACGGTGATGTGATTAAACATCCAGATGATATGCTATCAATTATAGCTGTTATTGACATCGAGGAAATGTCATGTCCAAAAGTTGTGTTCGATAGTCTTGAAACATCAAAAAAGTTATTTTCTGAGGACAGAATACGCCAAGAACTTTCAGCTCGTGACGCATCTGAATTCGAGGGTGCAATCGAGTTTATAAATGAGTTTGTCAAACAAAAAATCAGTTGAGAAAACCAATATATACATACCCTATGCATATATAAGCACCATGGATGTGCATAATGAAGACGCCATCTTTTGTGGGTTTTTTATGCTTTTTATCTAGATAGTACA
The DNA here is from genome assembly GCF_050632365.1 of Rahnella sp. PAMC25559. Lineage (GTDB taxonomy): Bacteria > Pseudomonadota > Gammaproteobacteria > Enterobacterales > Enterobacteriaceae > Rahnella > Rahnella rivi. The sequence continues at coordinate 2,875,518 of NZ_CP192543.1, forward strand.
CGGTTCTGATCGGTAGCAGCTAGAAAGGATGTGGTGCCAATGGTAGGTTAGGTATCTCTGCGTAGGATGTATGTAAGAGGTGGGGAGTTATGAAACGGCTTTCATCTCCACGACGCTTTAATTAGCTTTGCCGGGATATACAAAATTATAAGAAGGGGAACCGTAAGATTCCCCTTTTGTCTTTATTGCTTTGGTATCATCGCATTGCGCGTGTACATTCTTGTCAACCATTCTTCAACACATTCCAGATCAACAGGCCTGTTTTGAAGTCCTTCAGAAGGGCTAACGTTGAAATGCCAGTAATCTCCATCGTCAAGCATACTTTTGCTTTGCCAGGACAAATAGCCTGTTGCTGCGTATGAGACACCGGGGATGAACTCTTCAAAACGATAGTCAATGCCTCCATTTCCATTCACGTTTGGAGTAAAATAAAAACGAACTACTTCTTCTGTCAGTAAAACAGGTAGAGTTGAACTTGATTCTTGCTCAGCACTGTTCCTGAAGCCGGGAACCTTATGCACAATTGAGAACGTTGGCACCGGGAAAGAAAAGAGATCTGCTTTTTCCTCTTTCAAAGGAGAATGACACAGCAGGTTTCTTTCACCAGTGAAAACGATGCTAAAGCCTAAACTGCTATAACGTGTGATTACCTGGCTTAGTATCTTGAAAAGAATGTTTTGTCGGTGGGTAAGCTCGTTTCTGCGGCGCTCACAACGATTGTCTTTATCCATCAAGCTGGTTAGTCTTTCCTTCAAAAGGCCGACTTTCACATCTGTTTTCACTAGTAATTCCTTCTTTTTCGGTGGTAGACTGATCCTACCAACGTAATGTGGACACGGCCCTAAGCGAAGTTCTGGTTTTCAAACTGTTCCGGGCTGAGACCGCCACAGGAACTGTGACGTCGCCAGCGATTGTAATCACACTCGATATAATTAAACACCGTCATCCGCATTATTTCCCGGCTGGCAAAGCGTTCTCCATGGATACATTCTGAATCGCTACGGGTTTGTTAGACATCTCAGAGTCATTTAAAATGGCTTAAAAAAGAGGTGCCCATGAGCGGTAAGCGTTATCCCGACGAGTTTAAAATTGAAGCGGTCAAACAGGTTGTTGGTCGTGGCCATTCCGTTTCAAGCGTGGCAACACGCCTCGATATCACCACACACAGTCTTTATGCGTGGATAAAGAAGTACGGCCCAGATTCTTCGGTAAACCAAGACCAGTCTGATGCTCAGGTTGAGATCCGACGGCTCCAGAAAGAACTAAAACGGGTTACTGATGAACGAGATATATTAAAAAAAGCCGCGGCGTACTTCGCAAAGCTGTCCGACTGAGGTACGTCTTTATTCGTGACAACAGTCGTGACTTTCCGGTTCGTTTGCTCTGCCGTGTTCTGGATGTTCATCCGAGTGGTTTTTATGCTTGGCTTCAGCAACCACATTCACGGCGATACCACACAGACCAGAAGCTGACCGGGCTGATTAAGCAGTTTTGGCTTGAATCTGGATGTGTATATGGCTATCGCAAGATCCACCTAGATCTGCGCGATACGGGTGAGCGGTGTGGTGCAAACCGGGTCTGGCGTTTGATGCACGGCGCTGGAATAAAAGCTCAGGTCGGTTATCGCAGTCCAAGATCGTACAAAGGCGAAGCAAGCATTGTGACGCCTAACAGACTCCAGCGGCAATTTAATCCGATGGCACCGGATGAACGCTGGGTGGCAGATATTACGTATATCAGGACGCATGAAGGCTGGTTGTATCTTGCGGTGATCGTCGATCTGTTCTCCCGCAAAATCATTGGCTGGTCGATGCAATCCCGAATGACGAAAGATATCGTTCTGAATGCGTTGCTAATGGCACTGTGGCGACGTAGCCCACGAAAACAGGTACTGGTACATTCTGACCAAGGCAGTCAGTATACAAGCCATGAGTGGCAGTCATTCCTGAAGTCACATGGTCTGGAAGGCAGCATGAGCCGACGCGGCAACTGCCACCACAATGCAGTTGCAGAAAGTTTTTTCCAGCTTTTAAAGCGTGAGCGGATAAAGAAAAAGATCTATGGAACGCGGGAAGAAGCCCGCAGCGATATTTTTGATTACATCGAAATGTTTTATAACAGTAGGCGTCGGCATGGTTCAAGCGATCAGATGTCGCCGAATGAATATGAACAGCAGTATCATCAACGGCTCGGAAGTGTCTAGATTACCCGTAGCGATTCAGAAATACAATCAGACCAAGCCTGAATTCACAATCGATGTGTAGCATTTCTAAATCGATGTCCCAGAATTTAAAACTATAGCAATAGAGGTTGGTAACAGAATTTAGCCCCCCCATTATCCAAGTTACTTAAATTGGTACTAAGATTTTCTCACTAAGAATTAAAATTGGTTCATAACGATTTCAAGGGCAGTCTTTAGACCTGCCAGATACTTCATTCACCTGAAGTACATAGTGGCTGATTAAAGGTAATCTGATTAGGGGGTGAAAACTCAATGTTATTGTGAGAAAAATTCATTAATGACTTTGAGCTAAGTCAGCAAGTTTAATCGGTTCTTAGAACACTCGTGGAACTGTTTTGATATTTATTTATTGCACATCTTTCAAGCCTGTTTTCAAAGTGTGAGTGTTGGGTGTTATTTTCAAGCAGACACTGGAGTAAGCTCTGGGGAATCGTAAGTCATTATTTTACCTATGCTATTGTGCATGACATAATCTGATCCAATCGCAATAGTAAATAACCGACGGGATTAGCCGCATGTCATCACTATGTTCAAAGGACTACTGTTATATAAGGCTTTAGGTAAACTATGCAACATCGGTTAGGAGATTATAACGGTATCTTTGCTACTATGAAAACCTGCCCAGATGCTTATGAGACCGATCCATTAGGCACTCTCATAACATTGCCGCCTGCTATTTATATCGCTTAAGTACTTTTCTAAGTTATGGTGAGGAGTTAATATAACTAACCTCTAGATGTCTCTTCAGAAATGAGTTCTTAATCCTAAAATGCCTACTATTGAAACGTTCGCTACGTTCCTGATTGCATTGACTTTATTAGAATTGTCTCCAGGGCCGGATATGATGTTGACGCTTGCACGGGGGATCGGGCAAGGGCGAAGAATCGCCTTGTTGAATGTTTTCGGTATGGTGTTCCTTGCAGGAATAGTTCAAGTATCTATGCTGGTTTTGGGACTTGCGACGATGCTACGTACATACCCATTGGCCTTAGATATTTTACGATTGGCTGGTGCAATCTACTTGGTGTGGCTTGGTATCAAGATGCTTAAGGCCAGCAAGTCTGGAAGTTCCACACTTTTACAGCCAAGTTCAATGACTGGATGGCAGGCTGTTAAAGAGGGCGCAGTCAACAGTCTTACCAACCCCAAGTCGCTATTATTTATGTTTGCGTTTCTACCACAATTTGTTAATCCTGAGATAGGTTCAGTCTGGTTGCAACTGCTTATATTTGGCACTATCCAGAAACTTGCAGGTATTATTTCATTGGGTTCAGTTGCTATGGCCTCTGGCACGGTAGGTCATTGGCTTTCTAGTAATCCAAAATTACTAATTTGGCAACAACGCTTTACTGGTGTGGTGATGATTGGCTTAGGAGTGAGGATGTTATTTAGCGGTGATACTTCAAATATTCAAAGATAAATTAAACATGGTTCATCTTGATTTTTCTATTACTGCTTTAAATATCTATCGATTGCAGTTTTAGCTGGATCTATTTTTTAATTTTTACAATGCACATGATTACTAATTATAACATTAAAAATGCTGAGGGTGATTAAAATACAACCTGTTATACCTAAAGGTAACCACTTTATTTTGATGGTTATACCATAAAGGCTATATGACTTCCATTGTTAGATAATGGGGCTGTCACATCAATCTTGTAGTCAGAGATTGTCACCAATTGGCATTGTTCATCGTTGTTGCACTATAATAAAAAACGGGAGTTTATTGTCAAAACCCCCGGCATTATATTCATGAAATTCTATTTTTTGGCGGGCCTATTCTTTCGGGAGTAAATACATGGTGCAATATATCCATTTCTGCTGAAATTTAAATAATCAGACCACCATTGCATCATCGCTATTCGAGCATCGAGATATTCTGCTTTGTGGATGTAAGCCGCTCTGACGCTGTTGCGCTCCTGATGGCTCATCTGACGCTCAATCGCATCCTGTGACCAGAGGCCTGATTCTATCAAGGCACTACGGGCCATTGCTCGGAATCCGTGGCCGCAAATATCCTCTTTAGTATTATATTTCATCAGCAGCAGTGCCTTATTAACCGTATTTTCACTCATTGGTCTAGATGGATTACGAATGCTGGGGAACACCAGATCTTGGTCACCGGAGATTTCTCTTATCTGCTTCAGTATGTCGATGGCTTGTTGTGACAGCGGTACTATATGCGGCGTGCGCATTTTCGCCCCCCTGCAGGAATAGCGGACACCGGGGATCGGTTCTCGTGTGGCGGGGATAGTCCAGATTTTGTTTCTGAAATTTATCTCCGTCCAGTGGGCAAACCGCAGTTCGCTGGAGCGAATAAACAGATGCAAAGTCAGCATTACTGCCAGCCGGGTTAATTCCCGTCCTTGATGGTAGCCATCAATCCGACTCAATAGTTCAGGTAATCGTTCAAGGGAAAGGGCCGGGTAGTGTCGTTTAACCGGTGCTGCAATGATACCTTCGAAATTAGACGCCGGGTTGTTTTCAATCATTCCCTGATGCACTGCATGTCGCATGATATTGCACAGGTGCTGACGAGTTCGGGACGCGACTTCCAGCAAACCTTTTGTCTCTATGCCTTTCAGCAGGTCGATAAAATGGGGAGCTTTGAGTTCTGTGACAGGCAGGTGCCCGATTTTCGGGAAGATATGATTGTTCATGCTGGCAAGCAGGCGGGCAGAGTGGTTCTCTGACCAGGTTCGATTGCTTTGATGCCAGCTCAATGCAACGTGTTTAAAGGTTTTTTCTGGTGCGCGGGCTGCTTTGTCTGCGATACGTTGCTGGGCTGGATTGATATTTTGCGCGAGGAGTTTACGGATGCCGTCACGTTGTTGACGGGCATCAGCCAAAGACACATCAGGGTAGGCACCTAAGCCAAGACGTGATTCTTTTCTATTGATACGATATTTGAGATACCAGAGACGTGAACCGCCTGGATTGACCAAAAGGTACAGGCCATGAGAATCGGAAACTTTGAAAGGTTTTTCAGAAGGCTTGAGACTGCGGATTTTAGTGTCGTTCAGAGACATATGGTGGTCACTCCATAATCGAACTGAAATGACCCCAAATCAGACCACCAATCTTGCCCGATGCGGAGGGGGAAATGAAAATGCATCGGGAAGACTTTTCACACTAACTTGTTGAATCTAAATCTTATAAAGATTCGTGAAGATGCATGAAAACATAAATTTGGCTCCTCTGACTGGACTCGAACCAGTGACATACGGATTAACAGTCCGCCGTTCTACCGACTGAACTACAGAGGAATCGTGTGAACGGGGCGCATGATAACGAGTGACGGGGGCGGGATCAAAGGTTTTTTTGCTGCGACGTTCTGATGGGAGACAATTTGTGCAGATGGGTCAAAAAACAGTAAATCTTTCCCGCAGTTCATCAAATAAACTGAATCCTTATGTTAAATAAATGACATTTATTCTCATCCTGAGTCGCGTAAAGTAATCCCATCAGTGTGCTGTTATCCGCCAGTCGGGTCCGGCGCAGCGTTTTTCGCACTATGAGGATGAATACGCGATGAAAAAGATTGGATTTTTATCATTTGGTCACTGGACGCCATCTCCGCAGTCGGGCACCCGTTCGGCAGCAGATGCATTATTACAATCTATCGATCTGGCCGTGGCGGCTGAAGAACTGGGAGCCGATGGCGCTTATTTCCGCGTGCATCACTTTGCCCGTCAGCTGGCCTCGCCATTCCCGTTGCTGGCAGCCATTGGTGCCAAAACCCGCAAGATCGAGATTGGTACCGGTGTTATCGATATGCGTTACGAGAATCCGCTGTATATGGCCGAAAGCGCCAGCGCCGCGGATTTGATTTCCGGGGGGCGTTTGCAGCTCGGTATCAGCCGGGGTTCGCCGGAGCAGGTGATCGACGGCTGGCGCTATTTTGGTTATCAGCCGGAAGAGGGCGAAACAGAAGCCGATATGGCGCGCCGTCATACTGAAAAGCTGCTGGATGCGCTGCGCGGAGAAGGTTTTGCGAAACCCAATCCGCAACCGATGTTTCCAAATCCGCCAGGTTTGCTGCGCACTGAACCCTATTCTGAAGGGCTGCGCGAGCGCATCTGGTGGGGCGCTGGCTCGAATGCGACCGCCGTCTGGGCCGCGAAGCTGGGCATGAATCTGCAAAGCTCAACGCTGAAAGATGATGAAACCGGCGAGCCGTTCCATATTCAGCAGGCGCAGCAAATCCGCGCCTATCGTGCGGCCTGGAAGGAAGCCGGGCATGAGCGGGCACCGCGTGTCTCGGTCAGCCGCAGCATTTTTGCCCTGATGGATGACCGCGATCGCATGTACTTTGGCGGCAGCAGTAACGATGGCGATAAAGTGGGTTTCCTCGATGAGAAAACCCGTGCGATTTTCGGTCGCAGCTATGCAGCCAGCCCGGAAATGCTGATCAAACAGCTGAAACAGGATGAAGCCATCGCCGAAGCCGACACCTTGTTACTGACCGTGCCGAATCAGCTGGGCGTTGAGTATAACGTGCATGTGATTGAATCGATCCTTAAACATGTTGCTCCCGAAATGGGATGGCGTGAGTAGTCGCTAAGCAACATGACGAAACGAAAGCCCGTCGGGGGAAACCCTGGCGGGCTTTTTTCTTTTTGCGACGCGGGCAGATAAGCCGCTGTCATTAAGGGGTTATTCTATAATCAGTGATGGCATTATTTTGATGAAAAAACCCGCAGGCACTGCACAAAATTCTGAAGGCAAGATCTATCAAATACATAGGGTGATTCAGATGTGACTGGTTTCAATCCGCGTATAGAGTAGCAATGAGACTACAAAAACAGGAGTGTGAGCATGAGCAATTCCATTGATGAAGAAGCAAAAGACGCAAAGCCCATTGTTGAAGCAGAAAGAGAAGCATCCGCCGGTAAATGCCCCTTCCATGAAGGTAATACCAATAAATCCTCCGGCGGTGGCACATCCAACCGTGACTGGTGGCCCAATCAGCTCAGGGTTGACCTGCTAAATCAGCACTCAACTCGTTCCAACCCACTGGGCGAGACGTTTGATTATCGTAAAGAATTCGCTAAGTTAGATTACTCTGCACTCAAGTCCGATATCAAAGGGCTGCTCACCGAATCTCAGGCCTGGTGGCCCGCCGACTGGGGCAGTTACATCGGCCTGTTCATCCGTATGGCGTGGCACAGCGCCGGGACGTATCGCTCCGTCGATGGACGCGGCGGATCAGGACGCGGTCAGCAACGCTTTTCTCCTCTCAACTCCTGGCCGGATAACGTCAGCCTCGATAAAGCGCGCCGTCTGTTGTGGCCGGTGAAGCAAAAATACGGTCAGAAAATTTCCTGGGCAGATCTCTACATTCTGGCGGGTAACGTCGCGCTGGAAAATTCTGGCTTCCGCACCTTTGGTTTTGGTGCCGGTCGCGAAGACGTCTGGGAACCGGATCTGGATGTGAACTGGGGTGACGAAACCACCTGGCTTGAACACCGCCATCCTGAAGAACTGGCAAAATCTCCGCTGGGCGCAACGGAAATGGGGCTGATTTACGTGAACCCGGAAGGTCCAAATCACAGCGGTGATCCGGCTTCTGCCGCTCCGGCCATCCGTGCCACCTTCGGCAATATGGGAATGAACGACGAGGAAATCGTCGCGTTAATCGCCGGTGGTCATACGCTCGGTAAAACGCATGGCGCCGCTTCTGCCACCCACGTGGGTGTTGATCCCGAAACCGCACCGATTGAATCTCAGGGCCTCGGCTGGGCAAGCAGCCACGGAACCGGCGCGGGCGCAGATGCCATCACCTCCGGTCTGGAAGTGATCTGGTCGCAAACCCCGACGCAGTGGAGCAATTACTTCTTCGAAAACCTCTTCAAATATGAGTGGGTGCAGACCCGCAGCCCGGCGGGGGCCATTCAGTTTGAAGCCGCCGATGCACCAGACATCATTCCTGATCCGTTCGACACGTCAAAAAAACGCAAACCGACCATGCTGGTCACCGATCTGACGCTGCGCTTTGATCCTGAGTTTGAAAAAATTTCACGTCGTTTCCACGGCGACCCGCAAGCCTTTAACGAAGCTTTTGCCAGAGCGTGGTACAAACTGACTCACCGCGATATGGGGCCAAAAGCGCGTTATATCGGGCCGGAAGTGCCAAAAGAAGATCTCATTTGGCAGGATCCGTTGCCGGTCCCTGTTTATCACCCGACCGTTGCTGAGATTGCGCAGCTGAAGGAAAAAATTGCGGCTTCCGGTCTTACCGTCAGTGAACTTACGTCGGTCGCCTGGGCTTCGGCTTCGACTTTCCGTGGCGGCGACAAACGCGGGGGCGCGAACGGTGCCCGCCTGGCGCTTCAGCCACAAAGAGGGTGGGAGGTGAATGCCACGGCGGCGCGCGTACTGCCCACTCTGGAATCCATCCAGCAGTCCTCCCGCACGGCCTCACTGGCGGATGTGATCGTACTGGCGGGCGTGGTCGGTGTTGAGCAGGCAGCGAAAGCGGCTGGCGTTGATATCGAGGTGCCATTCACTGCCGGTCGTGTGGATGCCCGTCAGGAACAGACGGACATTGAGTCCTTCGAATTGCTGAAACCTAAAGCCGATGGTTTCCGTAACTACCGTGGCAGTTCGGCCAATGCCTCGACCGAAAATCTGTTGATCGACAAGGCCCAGCAACTGACGCTGACCGTGCCTGAATTAACGGTGCTCGTCGGCGGATTACGCGCGCTGGGGGCAAACTATGACGGCAGTCAGCTGGGGGTTTTCTCGCAAAAAACCGGCGAACTTAACACGGATTTCTTCGTCAATTTACTCGACATGCGCACCGAATGGAAAGCCACCGACGGAACGGGTGAACGTTTCGAAGGCCGCGATCGCGTCAGCGGAGAGGGTAAATTCACTGCCTCCCGTGCCGATCTGGTGTTTGGTTCGAATGCCGTTTTACGTGCAAATGCCGAGGTTTATGCCAGCGCTGATGCTAAAGAGAAGTTTGTGAAAGACTTTGTCGCTGCCTGGACAAAAGTGATGAACCTGGACCGGTTCGAACTGTAAACGTAAAGGCAGGACAGTAAAGGGTAGTTAACACCCTCAAAGCCCGCTCAGGGATAACTGAGCGGGCTTTTTAACAGGGAGATTACGCTGTCAGAGAGGGGATCCGCCGTTTCCTCCGTTGCCACCAGCGCCGACAGAAGCAGTATTGGATTTTTCCGGGAAGGGTGTTGCGGTGGTGAAGTGAGCCTGAAGGGGGATCGCACCACCCTACAGGCTCACTTCAAACATCAGACGGGTGGCGAAATTATTTCGCCAGAAGCTCTTTGCGGACGATTTCAGCGCCTGCACTTAAGGCATCCAGCTTGCCTCTTGCCACGCTGCGAGGCAGGGGGATCATGCCGCAGTTAGTGCAAGGATAGAGCTTGTCGGCGTCTACAAACTGCAACGCTTTGCGAAGGGTGGCGGCGACTTCTTCCGGTGTTTCGATATTATTGGTTGCCACATCAATGGCTCCCACCATTACCTTTTTACCGCGAATAAGTTCCAGCAGCTCAATGGGTACATGAGAGTTCTGACATTCCAGTGAAATAATATCGATATTAGATTTTTGCAGTTTTGGAAAAATCTCTTCATATTGTCGCCATTCGGTGCCCAGCGTTTTTTTCCAGTCTGTATTGGCTTTAATGCCATAACCGTAGCAAATGTGGACAGCCGTTTCACATTTAAGCCCTTCGATAGCTCTTTCTAAAGTGGCAATGCCCCAGTCATTCACTTCATCAAAGAAGACATTAAACGCGGGCTCATCGAACTGAATAATATCGACGCCGACAGCTTCTAATTCTTTGGCTTCTTCATTGAGAATTTTAGCGAATTCCCAGGCAAGTTTTTCGCGACTTTTATAGTGGTTATCATACAGCGTATCGATCATGGTCATCGGCCCTGGCAGAGCCCATTTAATTGATCGTGTGGTTTGCTGACGTAAAAACTTAGCATCTTCGACAAAAACCGATCGTTGGCGGCTTACCGGCCCAACAACCGTCGGCACGCTCGCTTCATAGCGATTACGAATTTTAACCGTTTCGCGTTTTTCGAAATCAACGCCGCTGAGGTTCTCAATAAACGTCGTGACAAAATGCTGACGGGTTTGCTCGCCGTCGCTGACAATATCAATACCCGCCTGTTGCTGATCTTCCAGACACAAACGCAGGGCGTCCTGTTTGCCGTCAATTAATTCCTGATCCTGCAATTTCCACGGGGACCAAAGCACCTCAGGTTGTGCCAGCCAGGAAGGCTTAGGTAAACTGCCCGCAGTCGATGTCGGTAATAATTTTTTCATAACAGGTGACCTTATATTTTTTTATAATCAAAGAACGGTTTGCGCAGACCATTGTTCAAGAACGGATTGATAGGGTTTAATGAAATTTTCTTCAGTAAACTTCCCTTGCTCAACAGCCAGCTGGCTACGTTCTTCCCGATCGTAAACAATGCGGGTTAAAGAATAATCCTGATAATTCAGGCTTGGCTGATACTGTATTCCGGCCGCAGAATTAGCATTGTAAATCTCAGGGCGGTAAATCTTTTGGAAAGTTTCCATCGTGCTGATGGTGCTGATCAGCTCAAGATTTGTGTAATCACTGAGTAAGTCGCCGGTGAAGTAGAAGGCTAATGGTGCCACGCTGTTTTCAGGCATGAAATATCGCGCACGTAATCCCATTTTTGCGAAATATTCATCCGTCAGAGAAAGTTCATCCTGCTGATATTCGATACCCAATACAGGATGTTTCACGCCGGTGCGATAATAGGTGTTTTTGCTGGAGACGCTCAGGCATATCACCGGTTTCTTATTGAAGTTATCTTTATAGGTATCTGAGTTGATGAAGCATTTAAATATATCCCCATGCAGTTCTCCAAATTTCTCAGGAAGACTGAATGCAGATTGGGTTTTATTGTGCGCCGGCAATAAAACGCTAAAATCATAATCTCTCACATAAGAGGAGAAATTATTCCCCAAAATACCTTCAATACGCTGATTGGTGTGTTTATCTACGATATTTGTTTTCAGTATTTCAATCACCGGGAAGGAATCTGAGCTGTCTTCGCCGGAAATAGTCAACTGAACAGTAATGATATCAAGTTCAACAGAATAGCGATTGCTCTTCGGGTTATCCCAGTGAGCCAGAGAGTTGAAGCGGTTATCGATCATCACTAAGGTGTTACGCAGGTTATCCTGGCGTTTCTCACCCCTTGCCAGATTAGCAAAGTTGGTGGTAATACGCGTATTTTCCGAGGGATTATAATCTTCGTCGAAACGAATGCTCTTAATAGCAAAGGTAATATTTTTATTCATTGTTATCTGATATCCCGACATCTGATATGAAACCTGTTTTGATTGTTTGCTTTTCAGGGCTTCTCAATTTATTTTCAGATTTACCTTCAGCAGCCTCAAAATTTTCTATTGTTAATAACCGTGTATAATTTATGCCTGAGTCGCTGACTAAGGAAAAGTGATTTAATTTCACTGAACATGAACGATCTTCATGATCAGCGGGCAGATGTTCAGCTTCTCATGACAGTTCTTCACGCCTCCCGGACATAAGAAAGCCCGCTCAGATTTATCCTTACGGGCTTTTCAGCACTCATTTTGGCACAGCCACGTGCACAAAGCAGGGCCGGAAAGCTCACTCCTCGCTGACGGCCTTATTGAGAAGGCGCGCGCGGCACACCTCGAGGATCTCATCAGCCAGTGCCGAATCATCGGGGCAGGCGCGGGAAAGCACCAGAGCGCCAACAAGGTGGGCCATGCTGTCGATAAGGTCAGCGCGCGATGCGCTTTGCGGACCACGTTCACTGGCTAACAGGGCCAGCTGCGTTTCAATGCCTTGCGCAAATGCAGCTTTGATTGGCGCGGGCTGACGGGCGGTATCTGCCCCCAGCGCCGACATGACGCAACCCTTGCCCATGGAATCACGGTGCTCCCGGGAGAGGTAGTTCTCCACAAATTGCTCACGGCTGACCCCCTGGGTACTTTCTGCCGATCGCATAAAACCGCAGCTCATTGCCTCCGACATCAAATCCGCCTTGGAGGCAAAGTGTTTATAGAACCCGCCGTGAGTGAAACCTGCCGCTGACATCAGTTCCGCGACGCCAACACCGTCATAGCCCCGTTCGCGAAACAACACCGAAGCCGTTTCAACAATGTGTTTCCTGTTTTCACGAACCTGTTCTTTTGACACTTTCATTTTTGCCCACCTCCCGAAAATTCATGCCTCAAGTATACATTGATGATAACCGTAATCAAACCGATTGACTTTTTAGATTACGATCACCATCATTAAGTCTGTACTTTGGCCGCGCACTGGCGGATTTTGTTTACTCACCAATAAAGAAGATCATCTCATGACCAAATCATCAGTCCTCATTACTGGCGCTTCAACAGGCATCGGCGCTGTTTACGCAGAGCGTTTCGCCCGCCGGGGGCACAACCTTGTTCTGGTCGCCCGCGACAAGGCAAAACTCGACACTCTGGCCGGGCGTCTGCGGCAGGAACACGGCGTGGCTGTCGACATTCTGCCCGCTGATCTGACCCAAGCGGATGCACTGGCGGCTGTCGAAACCCGTCTGCGCGACGACGCGCAAATTGGCATTCTGATCAATAACGCGGGCATTGCGCAGTCGGGCGGTTTTGCGGAGCAGACGTCAGAGTCTATTGAACGGCTGATTGCGCTGAACATCACAGCTCTGACGCGGCTGGCAAACGCCGCGACGCCGCGTTTTGTGCAGGCGGGAGAGGGCGCAATTGTCAATATCAGTTCCGTCGTCGGGCTGGCTCCGGAATTTATGATGTCGGTGTATGGCGCCACTAAAGCCTACGTGCTGTTCTTATCGCAGGGATTGGATCTGGAACTGTCATCCCGTGGCGTGTATGTCCAGGCGGTGCTGCCAGCCGGAACCTATACGGAAATTTGGGAACGCGCAGGCATTGACGTGACAACGTCACCTAAGATGATGCAGGTGGATGATTTAGTGGATGCCGCACTGGTCGGTTTTGACCGTCGCGAAAAGGTGACCATTCCGCCACTGCAAAATGCCGCACACTGGGACGCCCTCGACGGTGCGCGTCAGGCGCTGATTTCCGACATCAAACAAGATGAACCCGCAGCGCGATATAAATCCCTTTAATTAGAAAAGGTGCGTTGTGCAGGAGAACAAATGGTTGGCGCGAGGGATGAACAGCGTGTTTTTTGTTCCAGACAGGCTATCACGGGCATCAGGAGCGGATTTAACCAGAAAGCGTGAGCGCGTCGAAATGGATTTTAAAATGATTTAAAAGGGGAAGTGGCCTTCCCCTTTAGATGCGTTTTAACCGGAGAGTTAACTCACCAGGTTAATCAGTCGTAAAAGGGCTAAAAACAGCTCCAGTACGACGATGATCACTGACAACATGTTCATCCGCGTTCTCCACATAATGCGGAGCGCAACACCAGTACCTTACCCTTACATTGCCTGTCAGTACGGGTGTACAAGTGTTAGATTGTATAGTCGCACTCCAGACTGGGGCACTGCTTGCGGCACCACCCGTCTGGCAGTCAGGGCTTTAAAATAGGTAAAGCCTGAAGCACGACAAACCTAACGGCCTGTATTATTAATGAGCGTCCGTGGGTTTGCAACGGGTATTGAAGAACGCTATAATCTCGTCGTTAGATTGTATGGTCGCACGTCGCTGCTTAACGATTACCTGTCGTTAAGGGCGAAAAAATATAGAACCCCGTCTCACCAGCGGGGTTTTTTATTGTCTGGAATTTGGTTTCTCAGGTATCCCGATTTTCGCCGAACGGAAGAAAAGCGGAAAAGCAAAAAGCCCGCTTAAGTTTCCTTAAGCGGGCTTCTCTAATTTGGCTCCTCTGACTGGACTCGAACCAGTGACATACGGATTAACAGTCCGCCGTTCTACCGACTGAACTACAGAGGAATCGTTTGAACGGGGCGGATAATATCCAGAGGGCGCCGGGGTGTCAACGCAAAATTCAATAATAGCCGCTGACTGCTCAGCATCTAATCAATACGGCTGAAAATCATCATCAGCGCCATCAAAATACGGGATCAGCCGTCAGATTAACAATCACAGCGTTGTCCGCGACGTTGCCGTGCCAGCGGGTCTTGCTGATAAAAACGGGTGAAATGGCCGTAAACCAGCGGAAACCGGTCAGACAGCAATTCTGGCGCACTAAAGAAATATTCAGAAAGTACGGCGAAACATTCGGCGGCGTCGGTTGCTGCGTAGGCGTCCATGCTGGCAGCCTCTTCGCCTACGGTGTCGATTTCATCCTGCAGATTTTGCATGGCGGCCTGCAAATCATGCTCCCAGGCAACCACGTCGCGCAGCGGAATGGGCGGAATGCCGCTGACTTCGCCGCCGTTACGCATATCCAGTTTGTGCGCGGCTTCGTGGATGATCAGATTAAAGCCAGAATTGTCGAAGGAGTCTTCAATGTCCTGCCAGTTAAGGACGATCGGCCCCTGATCCCAGCTTTGTCCGGCGTGGATTTGCGTTCCGGCGTGGATCAGGCCGTTCTCGTCCTGCCAGGGGGTATCGACCACAAAAGGAGAGGGATAGAGCAGAATCTCATGAAACCCGTCGAGCCAGGATGCGCCCAGCTCCATGACCGGCAGTGCAAACAGCAGGGCGATGCGCGCCTGCATTTGTTCGGTGAGCACAATGCCCTGCAAGGGCACCAGCCGTTTTTGTTGCAGCAGCTGGCTGGCGATGCGTATCAGACGTTGTTGCTCTTCGTCATTGAGAGAGGACAACAGCGGAATGTTCAGGGCGTCGTTCCACGCGTCCGATCTCTCAATTTTCAGCTCATTTGCTTTCCACGGCCACTTAATCATCATTTTGCTCGCAAAGTGATCACTTGATTTATCAGTGCCAGCTAAGCCGAAGTCACTCCAAAACAAGTAACTTCAACAAGTTAGCGTCGAACTGCACAGATTCTGAGAGGATGTTACACATCCGCTCATTTTAAGCAAAATGCGGGATCCTCTTATAAGACATAGCTCACGTTATTCTTTAAGCCATTTTTCGATGAAAGTATTTGGCGCAAGGGGCTTGCTGAAAAAATAGCCTTGCAGGAATTCGAGCTGATACGGCGTCAGGTAATCGACCTGTGCCTGTGTTTCGACACCTTCGGCCACGATAATCAGGCGCAGACGTTTTGCCAGATCGATGACGTTATCGACGATGTGCCCGGCCAGTGCGTCGGTGCCGATTCGGCCAATGAAGCTCTGGTCGATTTTTAGGATATCGATGTGGAAGTTTTGCAGATACGCCAGGCTGGAGTGACCGGTGCCAAAGTCATCCATGGCAATCAGGACGCCCATCCGGCGCAGCGAGCTGAACAAACTGTGGGTGATGTCCGTTTGTTCGATCAGTTCGCGCTCGGTAAGTTCCAGCACCAGATGCACAGGGTTTTCTTTAAAGGCGTCGATGAACGCTTTGCAGTCTTCCACCAGCGTCAGATCTTTAAAGTGACTGGCGCAGATGTTAAACCCGAAATGGAAGCCTTTCGGCAACTGCGCGGCCATCGGACCAAACTGATCGCGCACCTGCGCCATCATTGAACGGGTCATCGGCACAATTAATCCGCTTTCTTCGGCAAGCGGAATGAACTGGTAGGGCGGGATCAGCCCGGAATGCGGATGCTGCCAGCGCATAAGCACTTCGCAGCCGGTGATTTTATGATCCGTGCCATCCACCACAGGTTGCAGCCAGGGAATAAACTGTTTTTTCTCCAGCGCCGTTTTCAGTGCAGTGACCGGCGTGCCAAAACGGCCAAGCAGCCCGTAGGTCATGAACGCCACAAATAAGCCGACCAGGGGAAAGAGCACCAGACTGGCGGTGGCGTAATCAAAGATGTAACGCCAGTGATCGCTGCCGCTGATCACCAGCCGCATCTCATAAGGGTAACGCTGAGACGCCAACGCCATTCTTTCGCCTTTCGGCCAGCCCAGATCACGATGAATTTTGCCCTGATTATCCATCCACTGGTCGCCGACCTTCAGAACGAGAAATTTTTGCTGGCTGAGTAAACGAAGAATATTGTGCAGGAAATAGCCGTCAACGCCGACCAGAACGCCCTGGCCGTTCACGTCGTGACGATAGGCGATCAGCGGATGATTTGGCGTTACGGCATTGCCGCTCATCAGCATCAGTTGTCCGCCAGCGTAGTGGCCTTTGGAAACGAAATCGATCTTCTCACCAAACAGGGAGGTGCAATAAATGGTGTCGCCGGTATAAAGATTGACGGTGCGCACATTCGGCACTTTCGCCACCTGCCAGCGCAGAGCCTGAATCGTCTCCTCGGTACAAGGGGCGCCGATCAGATTGTTGACGGTATCGGCGGCGACGGCGGCATTGTCGAGGGTCATATCCACCATGTAGACCGATTGCGCCAGACTGGCGGCGTGATCTTTACGCAATCCCTGTGAGGTCTGCCATGAAATCGCCAGCGTGCCCAGCGCGGCGACCAGCAGGAATGCCAGCACCGACAGACAGAGTCGGAATCGCGGCCGGTATAGCCAATGTACGGATAAGGCCAAAGGAGTGTCCACCTTAGGAATTTGTGAAGGCTTACTGTTCTTAATATAACGCATAATCAGCGAAATCTGCTGCAAACCTCGAGTAATAATGAGGGAAATCAATCTCCCACCTGCCCGATGCTCATGCTGAAAAGTCAGTTCGTGCGGTTTCAGTTTTATTGAGGGCCTAAAATTTGTAGCATAAGCGTTTACGCCGCCTGTCAGAAAACGACATCAGGACGAACACATGCCTTCCCGCTTTTCCATACTTCTCTGCGCTGCTGTTATCTCTCTTTCCGTCAGCGGTGCTGCGCTGGCCGCCGATGCTCCAAGCTACGGGCCACAATTACAGGGGTTCGATTACCCGTTTCCGCTCAAACAGTTCTCGCTGAATTCGCAGGGTGCGCCGCTGCAGATGGGCTATCTGGATGTGTCGCCGGCAGGCCACAAAAACGGACAGACCGTGGTGCTGATGCATGGAAAAAATTTCTGCGCCGCCACCTGGGGCGGGACGATTTCAGCGCTGGCGGCCAAAGGCTATCGCGTGATTGCGCCTGATCAGGTGGGGTTCTGCTCCTCCACCAAACCCGGACATTATCAGTACAGTTTTCAGCAACTGGCGATCAACACGCATGAGTTACTCAAAAGCCTGAAGATCAGCAAAGCGGTGATCGTCGGGCACTCTACCGGCGGAATGTTAGCCACGCGTTACAGCCTGATGTTCGCGCCGGAAGTGTCGAAACTGGTGCTGGTCAATCCCATCGGGCTTGAGGACTGGAAAGCGAAAGGGGTGCCATACCGCACCGTGGATCAATGGTATGACCGCGAGCTGAAAACGTCGGCAGAGAGCATCAAACAATACGAGCTGAAAACGTATTACGTAAACAAATGGAAACCGGAATATGACCGCTGGGTGGATATGCTTGCCGGTCTGAACAACGGGCCGGGGCATAAGCTGGTGGCATGGAATTCGGCCCTGATTTACGACATGATTTTCACGCAGCCTGTGTTCTACGAATTTAAGAATTTACGTGTCCCGACCACGCTGATGATCGGCACGTCTGATACCACGGCCATTGGCAGCGACATCGCCCCGGCGGCAGTGAAAGCCAAAATTGGCAACTATAAAGTGCTCGGTAAACAAGCCGCCAAGCTCATCCCCCATGCCCGGCTGATCGAATTCAAAGGATTGGGGCACGCGCCGCAAATGGAAGAACCCGAAAAATTTAATGCCGCTCTGCTGAAGACCCTGGCGAACTGAGGCCGCAAGCATCATAAAAAAAACCGCAGCCTGCGTCAGGGCTGCGGTTTTTTATGGTTTTGCGTTTCGACATTCTGCTTCGGCGATTAACGCAGATTGTCCGGGAAGTTAGCCGGTAACTCGCTGGCTGCGCAGTCGATCACGGTGTCGTTGTTCGCGCCGCAGTCACGGACAAAAGTGATGGTCGCGAATTCATCAATCACTTCGGTCGGATAGGCCGGACCGGCATCGCGGTAAGCATTCATCAGCGGAATATGATCGTTCTGGAAGCAGACGGTTTTTTCCGGATTGTTCATGACCCAGCGCGGGAAGAAGATGGTGCCGTGGAACACGTTATCGCCAAGATTCACAATCAGGCTGACGTCAGTACCGGTAGGCTCGGTCCACGAAATTTTGTAAACCTCTGATGCCACACGCACGATGTAAGCTTTCTGGTCTTTCACCCAACGGTTACCCACCAGGCCACTGTGAATACGGTAATCCAGTGTCTGTGCGTTTTTCACATAGATTTCATAGTTCCAGCCGTTATCGTAGGTGTAAACCACATGTTTACCAACGAAGCCGCTCAGGTCATTTTTATCAAAGTTACTCATGGTGAATCTCCTCAGGTTTTCTGGATGAAACGTGTGTTTCGTTTCGATGAAAGAATCATACCTCTGGTAAATCTGATAAAAAAACGCTGATTTTCGATAAAAACAATCGGTTTATTAGATGTATTATGCGGTGACGAATTGCACTGCACAGGAGACAGATATGGCGCTGCCGAGAACCACACTTGAACAATGGGTTGTGTTGCAAACGGTGATTGAGCAGGGAAGTTTTGCGCAGGCGGCCACGGTGCTGAACCGCAGTCAGTCATCGGTCAGTTATGCGTTGAGCGGGTTACAGGAGCGGCTCGGGCTGCCGCTGCTGGAAATTACCGGGCGCAAAGCCACGCTGACCGAACAAGGGCGAGCCCTACTGGCGCAGGCGGCGCCGCTGATCTCCTCTTTCTTGCAACTGGAGCATCGCGCGGCAGGCTTGCGCGGCGGGGTGCGCACGGAGCTGAGTCTGGTGGTGGACAGCGTGTTTCCTAAAAACCTTTTGTTCCGTGCGTTGAAATGCTTTCAGCAACAGTTTCCCGATACCCAGGTGCATCTGACGGAAATTCTGCGGGGTGAAAGTCCCGGCCAATTAAATGAACGATCAGCGGATTTGTACCTCACCACGCTGGCGCCGGAAAATGCGATACACGGACGGTTCCTTCTCGATGTGGATTTCGTGCCGGTGGCGAAAAGCGATCATCCGCTGTTACAACTGCCGGTGCCGCTTTCCGCTGAAGATCTGGCGCGCTTTCCGTTGATTACGGTGGCTGACCGTCGCTCGCCGCGAAGCGACAGCCGCGCAGCCGGTCAGGCGGCGAACTGGACGTTCACCACGGTGGAAGCGGCGATGGAGGCGATATCAGTGGGCGTGGGTTACGGCTGGCTGCCGCTGGGAAGTGTTGGCCCGGCGCTGGAAAGCGGTGTGCTGAGCAGGCTGACGCTGTCGGCCCGCAGGGTGCGGCAAACGGCGTTGTATATGGTGATGGATAAAGAATCACAAAACTTTGACCAGACGGTTCATGCCCTGTCGCAAAGTATTCTGGCGGCGTGTGGCCTGCTGCCCTGAAACGCCGGGCAGCAGGTGTTCAGATTAGGTTTTTTTGCAGGCCGCGAGGAGATCAAGCTGCGGATCCCGTACGCTGGTCTGAACGTTCATGGCACTGAGCACGGTATGGAACAGATTATCCTGCGACACATCGTCCTTCGCGGCATGAGCTTGCAGGCATGACACATCAATACCCTGCGCTCTGGAATAGCCGTCAGATAACCAGAACAGCATAGGCACATGCGTCTGCTCGGCGGGCGCGACGCTGTACGGCGTGCCGTGCAGATACAAACCATTTTCCCCCAGGGATTCGCCGTGATCGGACAGATAAATCACCGCCACGTTGTACTTATCCTGATATTGCTTCGCCTTTTCAATGACCTGTGACACCACATAGTCGGTGTAGTGCAGGGTATTGTCGTAGGTATTGACCAGCTGCTCCTGCGTGCAGTTTTCAATGTCACTGCGCGGGCAGTCTGGCATAAATTTACGGAATTCCGGCGGATAGCGTCTTGAGTAGGTCGGGCCGTGGCTGCCGATCAGATGCAGGCCGATCAGCGTATTCCTGCCATCCGGTTTGATGTCCTCATCGATATTTTGCAGCAGCGCCATGTCGTAACAGGTGTCGCCATCGCAATATTTACCGTCTTTTTGAGTATTGAGGGTGACGTTAGGCACGCGGTCACAAACGCCTTTACAGCCTTCGTCATTGTCTTTCCAGAACACGGAGACGCCCGCTTTATGCAGAATATCCAGCAACCCTTCGCTGTTGCGCGCCCGGTTGGCGTCATAGCGGGTACGTTTCATGTCCGAGAACATGCAGGGCACCGAAATCGCCGTGGCCGTACCGCAGGAGGTCATGTGCGCAAAGAAGATCACATCGGGCATGGCCTGAGTGTATTCATTGGTCGGCTTCGCATACCCGTTAAAAGACTGATTTTGCGCACGGGCGGTTTCGCCGATCACCAGAAACACCAGGTTGGGTTTCTCGCCAGGTGTCTGCACCAGTCTGGCGTCGTTTCCGAGGGTTTGAAACGGCATTTTTGGGGTGAAGTAACGGTGATTCATGTACTGGAAGGCGCTGTAGAGGTAATTGGTCGGCACGATTTCCAGATTCAGGGTGCGGTTGTTACGGCCAACGGAGGCGTAATCTTTGTAGAACACCCCGGCGATGGAGGCAACGATCGCCAGTGACACCAACATCGACACCAGACGCACGCCCAGACGACGCAAACGCGTCTGATCATAGCTGACGGGCGTGAAGAACAGCACAATCGCCGGTAATACGCCGGTAAACACA
Organism: Rahnella sp. PAMC25559; assembly: GCF_050632365.1. Lineage (GTDB taxonomy): Bacteria > Pseudomonadota > Gammaproteobacteria > Enterobacterales > Enterobacteriaceae > Rahnella > Rahnella rivi. Next base: position 2,896,497 of record NZ_CP192543.1, read on the forward strand.
AACCACAGCACCACTTGCAGATTCAGATACGAAGACGCTTCGGCAGACTGCGTCTCCAGAATGTTTTCGATCATCCCCCGGTCAAAGACCACCTGATAGGTCATCATGGCAAAACTGGCGAGGGCGCTCACCGGCAGTATGATGATGAAGAAAGGTTTAAGTAACGGGCGGAAGCTGAACGGCGTGAACACAAAGTTCAGCGCAAAGAAAAGTGCCACGGGGATGGTCAGTGCGAACGCCAGGCTGTAGGCAGGCAGCGCATGAAGAATGCGGTAAAAGTGTAACAAGATTGGCAGGTTAACGATAAACGTAAAATATAAGCTGAGCAGCAAAGTCAGCCAGAAGTAGCTGATCTTCGGAAATAAATGGCGCAATGAAAACTCCCAAAAAACTGAAGGATGCAGGCGTTAACGGACTGAAACCATAACGCACATAAATGAATTGTCGTGAATCATAATATTGCTAGCTTAAGAAAGCCTTAATAGAAGTGTCACAAAGGGTTCACAGCTCACATTTTTCAGAAAGGTTCAGAAAATAAATAAAATATAGTTGGCAGGGTTTAGCCCCCGCAACCCTTATGCTGGGCGGCATAGCAGGGGAGTTGCGCAAAAAGCCATCAGCCTGTTTATACCTTTCTGAGTGCGACTTCCGACTCATTTTGATCTTCCCGCTGATTAATCCTCCCAGGTTTAATTTAACACTGACGATTTTGCGTCCGGCCTCTGCATGCGGAGCGATTGTCAGAAGGATTTATGCGTTGATTTCATCTTCGGCCACAATTGCGGCCAGCAGTATCATCGAACCGGGTGTTGTTATCGGCCCGCACGTTGTTGTCGGCCCTTTCTGTTTTATCTCCACGGGTGTGCGGATAGGCGAAGGGTCAGTCATTGCCTCACATGTCGTCATTAACGGCGATACGTCTATCGGTCGAGAGAACCGAATCGGGATGGGATCGTCCATCGGCGAAGTCAGCCAGGATTTGAAATACAACGGCGAAGCGGCGAGCCTCGACATCGGCGACGGCAATGAGATTGGCCGTCACTCGACGCTGCACCGGGGCACAGAGCAGGGCGGCGGTGTCACGCGCATTGGCGATCAAAATATTTTTCAGGCGGGTGTGCACATCGGGCACGACTGTCAGGTGGGCAATCACACGTCAATGGGCGATCACAGCGGGCTGGCCGGTCACGTCACGCTGGGAGATTATTCGCAACTCGGCGCATTGTGTGCGGTGCATCAGTTTTGCATCGTTGGCACCGGCTCGCTGCTGCTGGACAACACCTGCGTGGTGCAGGACGTTCCGCCGTTTGTTGTGGCGAGTGGTAACCGCGCAGTCCCGCGCGGCATCAACGAACGCGCGCTGGCGTTTACCCGCGCGAATGCCGTTGAGCGGAAGGTGATCCGCCATCTGTACGATCTTTTATATCATCAGCAGGTGGCGGCAGACGTAGTGAAGCTTGAGATTGAACGGCTCAGCGCGGAGCACCCGATACTGTGCCAGTTCAATGATTTCTTTACCCGCTCGACGCGCGGAATTATCCGCTAACCGGCGGGATGTAAAGGCCGGTCAGGCTTCCAGCGCCAGCAGGGCAAAGGTAGCCAGCCAATGTTCGCCCATGTAATCGCTGTCGAGATTATCCAGTGCGCTGTGCAAATGCTCTTCCGCCGTGTGGCGTAAAAGGGTTGCGCGCGCGTCGCCTGCCGGTAACGCCGACGCCAGAGATCGCTGGCACCAGGCGCGGCTGAGGTTCAGACCGTCCAGATGCCCGATCTTACCGTCACTGCGGTCAGTGACTGTGGCGGGAGTGAACAGCGTGGCGGGTTGACGTTGCGCCAGCTCCGGCAGAAAACGGTCGAACCAGAGAATAAATTCCTCCCCCAGCAGTACGCGGCGCATCAGCTCCGCTTCCATCAGCGATGGCGACAAAAATTCATCACCACCCGGTTCCCATGCCTGACAATGCACATCATCCTGATGCCAGCGCCGCGCCGTTTCTTCAATTAACGCGCACAGCGGGCCATGCTTAACGCTTCGGGCATAGTCCAGCGTCAGAGCCAGCGCGAAGGCCGTATTGAAATGGCTGCCGACGCGCAGCGGATAGGTCGCTTTCGGCAGAAACGCCGTAAAACTCTCTTCGAAAAAGCGGGCCATCGGCGCCAGATTTTTTGCCCATTCAGCGGCCTGTGGCAATGCCATTTCCTGCAACTGCTGCGTCAGTGCCAGAAACCATGCCCAGCCATAAGGACGTTCAAACCCGGCATGTTGTGGCTGTTGCAGATAAGCCATTTCGCCCGCCACGTTTTCCGCGGTGAAATGCTGCCCGACCACGGTTATGATTTTCTCCGCTTCCGGCATCTCAGGGTAAGTGTTCAGCAAGCGCAGCAACAGCCAGTAGCCGTGAACGCAGGAGTGCCAGTCGTAGCTGCCATAAAAAATCGGGTGAAGCTGACGCGGGGTGCGTGCGTCCTGCGCGCTGCTCATCGCGTGCATCAGTTTATTGGGAAACTCACGCGTTAAATGATTGAGCGCAAGTGAGGCAAAACGGGACGCCATCGCTGGCGTCATCTGCGTTGTGGTCATCGTCTTTCCTTATCAGAAGCGGAACACAAAGAAATACATAAAGGCGGTGTTGACCAGCAACAGCAGCACGCCGGTTTTCCACTGTGCCTTGATCACGCCATTTTTATCCTGCAATTCAAGCAAGGCGGCCGGAACGATGTTGAAGTTTGCCGCCATCGGCGTCATCAGGGTTCCGCAGAAACCACACAGCATACCGATGGCGCCCATGATTGCCGGGTTGCCGCCAAGCTGATTGACGATAAGCGGCAGGCCGATGCCCGCCGTCATCACCGGGAACGCGGCAAAACCGTTGCCCATGATCATGGTAAACAGTGCCATCCCGAAGGTGTAGGCCACCACAATCGCCAGCGGTGAACCCAGAGGGATAATATTTTTCACCAGGTCTGCCACCACGCCGCCGACGCCTGCCATCGCAAACAACGCGCCCAGCGCCGCCAGCATCTGCGGCAAAATAGCCGCCCAGCCCACGGTGTCCATCGTCTGCCCGCCGGCTTTTATGGCTTTGAGTGGCGAATCGCGCAACATCACCAGCGCGGCGACAAAAGCCACCAGCGTGCCGATCACCAGAGAAATCAGCGTGACGTTTTTGGCTTCCACCAGCGGGGTGTATTTCAGCGTCAGGGTGCCGATCAGCGTCACAATCGGGATCAGCAGGGCAGGAATAAACAGTTTGCTGCCAAAACGTCGGGCACCGGCTTCACGCTGTTCCACGCGTTCAGGCTGGTCGTTATCCGTTTTGCCTTTACCCAGTTTGCCGCTGCCGGCAATCACCGCCAGCAGAATCGCCAGACAGCCGGTGACAAAATGCGGCAACTCGCCGCCAAACAGAAAAGTGACGCCGTAAACGCCCCAAAACAGCGCATTCACATAGCGACGTGCATTACTTTTGTCGCGCAGATTGAAGAGCGCGAAGGCGCAGAACATCAGGCCCGCGAGAATATAAACTGACTGTAGGTTGATCATTTTGCGGTGCTCCCGTGGTGGCCGTCAAAACGTTTAGCCAGCGAGCGGTCAAGCAGCCACAAACGGATAAAGTGAATAATCAGTGCGGCAATCGCGGTCGGGATCGCCCAGACAGACAGGTGCAGGGGTTCGACGTCGATTCCGTACTGATCCAGAAAACCTTTGATCAGCAGAATCGATTGCACGGCGATAAAAATGTCCTCGCCGAAAAAGACCGCCACGTTATCTGCCGCAGCAGAATGGGCACGGATTTTCTGACGCACGTCGTTAGGTAAATCACCGTATTTGGTGGTGGCGGCGGCTTCGGCCATCGGTGCGATCAGCGGACGAACCATCTGCGCGTGTCCGCCCAGCGAGTTCAGCCCCAGCGCTGCCGTCATCTGGCGCAGGAAGAAATAGAGCATCAGGATGCGGCCGGTGGTCGCCACATGAATTTTGGAAATCAGGTGTTTCGCCTGCTCTTTCAGCCCGTTACGCTCAAGCAGCGCAATCACCGGCAAGGTCAGCCAGATAAGGCCCATATAGCGGTTATCGGTAAACGCCTTTCCGAAAGCGCTGATGATTTCCACGGTTTGCATGCCGCCGGCCAGTCCGGTAGAGATCCCGGCGATGGTAACGACCAGTAACGGATTAAACCGCAGTGCAAAACCCAGCACGACGATCGGAATACCTATTAGCACCCACATATAACTTCCCCTGTAATGATAAATACGATGTTGTGTTTTTTGTTTTACGTGCCAGTCTGCCTGCGCAATACACGCGAAATAACCGTGGGTTATTTCTTATAGCGATTACGCATAAATAAAACTGAGAGGCGGAAAGTAACAAGCGATTTAACGGAACGCAAGATGCAAACCGGCGGCCATCATAGGAAATGAGTCTGGCTGTTTGAAACTTTGTTATCGAACAAAATAGTGAACTGGCAGAAGCTTTATACGCAGGGGATCAGAAGGTTATCAGCGGGAATTATCAGCATAATTAACCCGACACAGGGCCGGGATTAATGATAAAGGCGTATCAATACGCGGTGTGGCAGATTATTCGTCGTCCTCATCCCCGTAATATTTCACCCCAAGTTTGATCAGATCACGGCCCTGGGATTTACGGTGCAAATTACTGTCGCGCAGCGAATAAACGCAACCGCAATATTCCTGCTGGTAAAAGCGTTCGCGTTTGCTGATCTCCACCATGCGCGCTGCACCGCCTTTCTTGCGCCAGTTGTAGTCCCAGTAGACCATTCCGGGATAAGGCGCGGCAGCGCGATCGCCGCAGCCATTAATTTGCTGCATATCTTTCCAGCGCGAAATGCCCAGTGAACTCGAAATAGCACTAAAACCATGTTCCCAGGCATAGAGTGCCGTGCGTTCAAAACGCATATCGAAACACATGGTGCAGCGGATCCCACGCTCAGGTTCATTTTCCATTCCTCTGGCGCGTTCAAACCAATTATCGGTGTCGTAATCGGCGTCAATTAACGGGATGCCGTGTTGTTCGGCAAAACGTATATTTTCTTCTTTGCGCAGCAAATATTCTTTCTGCGGATGAATATTCGGATTGTAGAAGAATATCGTGTAGTCGATGCCGGACGCCTGAATAGCCTCCATCACTTCTCCCGAACAGGGCGCACAGCAGGAGTGCAATAAAAGACGGTCATGCCCTTCAGGCAGGGAAAGTTTCTCACGAATTAATTCAGACATCCTGTTCACCTTTATTTCAGAATAACTTTAACGATTGTTCTGAGGGGGATGATAGAAGACCTCGCTGTCGTGTCAAAATTTTCTTAACTGTTTCTGAACACACATCATGGCGTTACAGGGTTAGATGCTATGATAGAGGCAACATTGAGGGCCAGGCCCGGGACACGTTTTTTAAGGATGCAGGCAATGCAAATTATGAGATCGAATCACATTCGCTGGCTCAGTTTGTTGATTGTGATGGGCGGGTTGTTGTTGATTCTTCCTCTTCATTTACTGGCGTGCTTTATCGCCGGTTTCGTGGTGTACGAACTGGTCAATGCGCTGACGCCGCATTTTCAGAAAATCCTCAGCGGCGAACGTGCGCGCTGGGTGGTGGTGGCTTTTATCAGCACCGTGGTGGTGAGTTGCCTGATTCTGTTTGTCGCGGCTATCGCAGACTTCCTGATGGAAGACATGAAAAACCCGGTGGCGTTTAACGCCATGGTGTCGCGATTGCTGACTGACGCGCAAAGCCGTTTGTCGCCGGTGCTGTTGCACTATCTTCCGGCCAATATCGAAGAGTTACAGCGTACTTTCCTGCAATGGCTGCGTGAGCACATTGTCATGATCCAGACGTTCGGTAAAAACGCCGCACACGTTTTTGTCACCATGCTGATTGGTATGATCCTCGGGGCGATTATTTCTCTCCAGCGCCATACCCGTGGCGAGCACCATGCTCCGCTGAAACAGGAATTGCTGGATCGCGTGAGCCTGCTCAGTGCTGCTTTTCGTAATGTGGTGTTCGCACAGTTCCAGATTTCACTGATCAACACGGTGCTCTCGGGCATTTTCCTGTTTGGTATTTTGCCGCTGTTTGGCATTCACCTGCCGCTGGCAAAAACGCTGGTTGCGCTGACTTTCGTGTGCGGCCTGCTGCCGGTGGTAGGGAACCTGATTTCAAACACCCTGATTTTCATCGTGGGTTTGTCGCTGTCCTTGTGGGTGGGGGCGCTGGTGCTGGGGTATCTGATCATCATTCACAAGGTGGAATACTTCCTGAATGCGCGCATTGTGGGTAACCGCATCAAGGCCAAATCCTGGGAAGTTTTGCTGGCGATGGTGGTGTTTGAAGCCGCATTTGGTATACCGGGTGTGGTCGCCGCACCTATCTATTACGCCTACCTGAAAAGCGAACTCAAAGACGCCGGTCTTATCTAAACCTTTCTGAATTCCTTCTCAAAAGTGACGCTGCGTTGTGCGGCGTCACTGTCTGGCTATCGGATTACCCTGATTTAAAACTCCTGAAAAAAACAGATTCAGGCAAGTAATGGCGAGGATCGTTATATTTGTTTGTCTCCTTAACGCGTCATACTTTCCTGGTGCACTGCCTTTTGCCGTGCGCATGTATTCCGTTAGCCCTTCAGGAGAAATAAATGACTCTTAACGTTCGTGGTTTCGCTGCCCTTTCAGCGGATGCGCCTCTTGCGCCTCATAATTTTGTTCGCCGTGACCCGCGTGATACCGACGTTGTGATCGACATTCTGTATTGCGGCGTGTGCCACTCCGATATCCACCAGGCGCGCAATGAATGGCACCAGAGCATCTATCCGATGGTTCCGGGACACGAAATTATTGGCCGTGTGAAACAAGTCGGCGCGAAAGTCAGCGGCTTCAAAGTCGGTGATACTGTCGGTGTGGGTTGTATGGTCGATTCTTGTCAGCACTGTGAATCCTGCGCGGAGAGCCTGGAACAGTACTGTGAAGAAGGCGCGACCATGACCTATAACAGCTACGATCGTCATGACAACATGATGACCTACGGCGGTTATTCCGAACAAATCGTGGTGGCAGAGAAATTCGTGCTGCGCGTTTCTGAAAAACTGGACATCAAATCCGCTGCGCCGCTGCTGTGTGCCGGTATCACCACCTTCTCTCCGCTGAAACACTGGAAAGTCGGTAAAGGCCATAAAGTCGCGGTTGTCGGCCTGGGCGGTTTAGGCCACATGGGCCTGAAATTTGCCAAAGCATTGGGCGCAGACGTCACGCTGTTCACCCGTTCTAAAGGCAAAGAGCAGGAAGCTTACCGTTTAGGCGCCGATCACGTGGTGCTGTCGACGGATGAAGAGCAAATGGCGGCGGTGAAAAGCCACTTCGACTTTATTCTCGATACTGTGCCAAATCAGCACGATCTGAACCCGTACCTGGATACCCTGAAACGCGATGGTACTCACATCCTGGTCGGCCTGATCGAACCTATCGACCCGGCGCTGCACAGCGGCAAACTGGTGATGGGGCGTAAAACCGTTGCAGGTTCCCTGATCGGCGGGATCGCAGAAACTCAGGAAATGCTGGATTTCTGTGCTGAACACGACATTACCTGTGACGTCGAGATGATCGACATGCAGGACATCAACGGCGCTTACGATCGTATGCTGAAAAGCGACGTGAAATACCGCTTTGTTGTCGATATGGCTTCACTGAAAAACGCGTAACCCGCTGATTTCGGTTAAATAGCGACCTGATGCGTCTGCCGGAGAGTGAAGAAATTCACACCGGCAGGCGCATTGTGACGAAATTTACGCTTTCCTTCTTACGGTGGCTTCTCGGCTTGTGACGGCAGTGGTATCCTGCTGCCTTTCGCCGGGCGAAGGAAAAACAGTGGCTAAGAGTTTTGATGAACTCATCAGAGATATGGACCTGATGATTGAACATGTGGACAGACTGAAAAGCCTGCCTCCACGGGCTGCAGAGCCAAGTTCAGCGGCGGCTGAGAAACCGGCATACGATTCTTTCGGCGAGATCTTTGCGCTTAAAGCCGTGATGCGTGCCTTTATCTCTTCCGTCGATACGATTGTAAAAGTGCAGATTGCGAAGAAAGTTGAGCAGGATATTGGCCATCTGGAAAACACGGTGCGCTCTATCGGCGGTGGCAGTGCGAACGCTGAAGACGTCGCGCAAATCACCGCCTACGTCCGTAATGCCGTTTCTGAACTGATGGAATAGCGGCACGCTGCTTCCTGGCAATACACGAAAACTGTCTGCTACTAAACGCCGGTCACCTCAGTGAGCGGCGTTTTTTTTGGTCGCAAGGGTGAGCCAGACGGTAGGCGTACAGGCGATAAGGCGATATTCTTCGCGTATGTTTGATGGCTGGCGCTTGTTATGACTCAGGATTATCGCTTTTTCGCGGCAACGCGACGCAGATGTTTTGCGCTTTTGTTTGAGCACCGCACCCGCAGCGGTCACCGGATGGAAATCTTTTGGATCACCGCGTCCTTACTGAGCGTGGTGGTGCTGTTTTTCGAATCCAGCGCGACCGATCTGTTTCCCAATACGCCGAATGTTCTCTGGCGCTTCGGTTTAATCGAACTCGGATTCACGGCGCTGTTCAGCGTGGAGTACGTGCTGCGCATACTGTGCTCGCCGCGCAAAATGCATTATCCGGTCAGTTTCTTCGGCATTATCGATCTGTGTACCGTGTTGCCGATGTATATCGTCTGGATGATGCCGTCGCTGGCCGGGTCTGCCGATCTGGTGGTGGTGGTGCGATTGCTGCGCGTTTTGCGCGTCCTGCGCGTGCTGAAACTCCTGCGCTATATGAATGATGCCGGGATGTTGTGGCGCAGCCTGATGCGCGCGCGCCGCAAGCTGAGCATCTTCTTTGGCTTCGTGGCTATTATCCTGTGTCTTTTCGGCGGACTGATGTTTGCGGTGGAAGAGGGCAAGGATGGATTTACGTCGCTTGGCGCATCGGTGTATTGGGCCGTGGTGACGCTGACAACCGTCGGGTACGGCGATATCACCCCGCATACCGCGCTCGGCAGAATGCTGGCATCGGTGCTGATTCTTTTAGGCTATTCAATCATTGCGGTGCCAACCGGAATTCTGACGGCTTATATGTCACAAGAGCTGGAAAAGGGGCGGGCGGCACGTTCTTGTCAGAATTGTCTGCATTCTGGACATGAATCTGATGCAAAATTTTGTGCACATTGCGGTGCGGTTCTGGAAGCGCAGAGATCACAAGCTGTTGATAAATAGACCTATAATTGTTCAATGATTGTACTGACTGGTTCATAAAAAGACTATTTTTGGGGTTTCCCCTGACATTGCGTTAAAAAGAGTTGCTATTAAATGGCAGTCATGAGTAAATACGTCTCGGCCTGTGGTACAGACCTATTTATGCACGACATCCTGAGTAAAGTTGTTCCAATTTAAAGCGTTATCCATGATAACCCTGCTCTGACGAATTTCCTTCTTAGTGCCTCCATAAGTAACGACTGAAATCCGGCTATAACATGCCCATGGTGGCGAAATTTATTTTTAAAAGGTAATTCTTATGTCAATGATGAAAGGTCAGGTTAAGTGGTTTAACGAGTCTAAAGGCTTTGGCTTCATCACTCCTGCTGACGGCAGCAAAGATGTGTTCGTACACTTCTCCGCTATCCAGGATCAAGGTTTCAAGACCCTGGCTGAAGGCCAGAACGTACAGTTCACTATCGAGAACGGTGCTAAAGGTCCGTCTGCGGCTAACGTTACCGCTATCTAATCTTACTTTACCGCTGTTACAGCGATAAACGTACAGATGACAAAAACCCGCATGCGCGGGTTTTTTTACGTCTGTCGTTTGTGAAATACCCCTTTGTCATTTTGCGAGCGCCTGTTGTTTACCGGCGAGCTCTGGCAAAAAGACAAAAAAAAGCCCGCATAGTGGCGGGCAAAAATATTTCTTATGACATTCATTACGTACTCCCTCGGGGGTGAGCACGCAGGCAGTATAAAAGAAATATCTGTCAGGATTCTGGCGCTGAAATGTTAAGGAATTGAAAATTAATCCCCCCGCGTTATCTCAGGGTTTTTGCCCTGCATTCACCTTGTCCCGTGCCTTTCTCTGCCAGTCTGTACTACAATGAATACAATTGAACACTATGGGGTAACCTGATGAAAGTTAATGATCTTGTCACAGTAAAAACCGATGGCGGGCCGCGTCGTGAAGGGAAAGTGCTTGCTGTAGAAGAGTTTTACGAAGGCGTTATGTATCTGGTTGCGCTGGAAGATTATCCGGCGGGGATCTGGTTCTTCAATGAAGGCGATACCAAAGACGGAACCTTCGTCGTACCACGGGACAGCGAAGAGTAAAATATCGCAGGTAACATGAATCAATAAAAAAACACCGGAGCCATCGCTGCCGGTGTTTTTGTTTTATACGCGGGTGCGGTCAGAATTTAGAACGTTTCCCAGTTCGGTTCTGTGCTGGTGGTTTTGCCTGAACGCGGCGATGAACCCGGCAGGGCGCGTGCGGCGGGCTGAGTACGCACGGCGGGGCGATGTGTACCGTCAATTTTGAAGACGGCAACCGCCTGGGTGAGGCGCGCGGCCTGTTCTTCCAGAGAGGCGGCAGCGGCCGAGGCTTCCTGCACCAGCGAGGCGTTCTGCTGAGTCACGCCGTCCATCTCAGAGACAGCCTGGCTGACCTGGCTGATGCCGCGGCTCTGTTCATCGGAGGCGGAGGCTATTTCCCCCATGATGTCAGTCACATGGCTGACGGCGGTGACGATTTCAGACATCGTCGTCCCCGCATCGCCCACCAGAATGCTGCCTTCGCCCACATAGTCCACCGATTCTTCAATCAGTGATTCGATCTCTTTTGCCGCCTGTGCGCTGCGCTGGGCAAGATTACGCACTTCGCTGGCGACCACGGCAAATCCACGGCCTTGTTCACCCGCGCGGGCGGCTTCTACGGCGGCATTCAGCGCCAGAATGTTGGTCTGGAAGGCGATGCTGTTGATCACATTGGTGATTTCAGCAATTTTGGTCGAACTGCGGGAAATATTTTCCATTGTGCTGACGACGTTGGCGACGATTTCTCCGCCTTTCTGCGCTTTATTCGAGGCAGCGGCTGCCAGTTTGCTGGCGTGATGGGCGTTTTCAGAGTTCTGTTTCACCGTCGCGGTGAGCTGTTCCATACTGGCGGCGGTTTGTTCCAGCGCGGCAGCCTGTTGCTCGGTGCGTGAGGAGAGGTCGGTATTGCCGGAAGCAATTTCCGTTGAGCCCTGATAAATGGACACGGCGCCTTCGCGCACGGTCAGCACGGTGCTGGCCAGTGAATGCTGCATGTGGTCGACATTGCTGCTCAGCACGCCGATTTCGTTGCGGCCATTATTTTGTGCCGGCTGAGTCAGATCGCCTTCGGCGATTTTCTGAATGCGCACCACCAGACGGTTCAGCGGATTGATGATCACTTTACGCATCACCAGATAAGTGATGAACGTCAGCACCAGCGCCAGCAGGAATGCGCCGCCCATCAGGCCATAACCGAGCGTGGCATTTCGCTGCGCTTTATCGTTGATTTTATTGGCGGTTTCGGTGCGATAGGCGATGGCTGCCAGCAACGGTGTGTTGTTAGCCTGATCCAGTTCACGCACTGTTTCGGCTTCCTGAGAAATCACTTCCTCAAAATGCGCCTGCTTCGCAGAATCCATCATCGGCAGCATGCCCTGCGTCATGTAGGCGTTGTAGGATTTTTTCAGCGGTTCATCGAGCGCCAGATCGGTGGCATTTTTACCGGGCCGGTTGATGTAGGTATCAAAAGCCGTCTGCGACTGTTTCAGGCGGGTGGCGGCATCGCTGAGATTCTTATTAAAGACGTCCTGATCGCCGACACGGGCTGCCGCTGCGGCCTGAATCAATAACAGGCGGGCAGTGCGCAGGTGGTTGGAGCTGTTCGACAGCGCCAGGCGTATTTGCAATTCCTGCGTGGCATTCGACAGTGCCGCATTACTTTGTTTCAGGAAAAAGCTGGAGGTGCCAATCGAAATGGCAAACAGGAACAGGATCCCCACCAGAATCTGGCTGATCAAGGTGATGAGTCGAAAATTGCTGATAAAAGAGGTTCGGGTATTGATGTTTAAAGGAGTATCCATTTTATTCCGCTCTGTTAATCCTGTTCACCGGCAATTGAGGGTCGGTGAGTGACAGCGATGTAGGGTCTGCCTGCGGGCAAGTCCTGCCGTGGCGAAAACACGCCATATAAGGACATCGGCAATCCAGAGAGGAGATTGAGTTTATATTTGCGACGCGGATCTCATTTCAGAAGTTTGTGTAGCCTTCTACAGGCTATGCAATGGCATAGCCTGTAGAAATAGTCCGTCATTAAAGAGAATTAGCTGACATAAATACCGTCAGTAAGCTGATCACATAAACGCACAACATGATAAATAATGTGTTTGTTCGGTGATTTTATTTTCCGCTTAATATTTCCTTTATATGACGACACTGTTTTGGTCTTAATTTTCAGCTTATCCGACATTTCATTTGTGCCGTCGCCTGACATCCACATTCTCAGCATGGCCGATTCAGACCGGCTGAGCATCACGGGGCGGATGTCCAGCAGGCCGCAGCTGGCCGGGTTTTTCGCCTGCGGCAGTCGCGGGTGATTCAGCAGTTGTTTCAGGGTTTCAGCCTTAATGGATTTCGAGGTGATAATCACGTTCTTGCGAACGAAAACGTACTCTTCAAAATGAATACGTGTGCTGGACATAAAAATAAAAAATAACGTGTCGGCATATTCAGTAATCAGCGCTCGCAGGCGGGATTTACTGTCCGCATTGGATTGCATGCAATCTTCATTAATAAACACCACGGACGGCTTCAGTTTGCGGCAACTCTGGTGTAACTGATCAAAGTGGCTGACATAACTGATGTCCTGTTCCTCGGCGAGAAATTGCTGCAATCCAATGCGGGTAAAACGGCAGGGATCCAAGATTATCGTTTGCATAGTGAGTCCTCACAGGACGTCCTTGTTCGGCATAATGATTGGATTAAAACAGATGAATCTTAAAAGCACGAAGAACGTGCTGACCCTATTTCTCGCATGAAAAAACCGCATATTCAAAGTTTTTTTTCAGCGTTTAAAGAGAGTTACGAGATTATATTAATTTGGTTTATGTCAGCGTTTACTTTGTGACTGAACAAAAGGATCGTGAAATTAGGACTATTCTGAGCGGATGTAAGGACATAGCAGTAAAACTTATTGATGATGGCGTAATTATAACGACAGGGAATACTTAGCATTCACATCAAGAGCCGCAAAATGCTTCAAAAAAATTCACGCATTGTAAACGGCAAGTTAACGGGACGCGATACAGAGTACCGCGTCCATAAAAGTTACCAGTAGGATTGCCAGCACTGAGTCAGGCGTACCAGGGCCTCAACGTAAAAATAGTCGCCCCAGCTGCAACATTCATCCACCCCTTTACCACTCGCCATGTGGTAAACCGAATGCTTAAGCAAGCCGTCACAGTCTTCCTCTTCACGGACAAGATAATGGTCGGTCAGAGAATCCATTATGCGCAGCGCCATTTCCTCATAACAGGCGCGCTTGTCATCGGTGGCGGGCAGGGTGTTGACCAGGCTCAGCAGACCGCATACCGCAATTGCTGCCGCTGAACTGTCGCGGGGTTCCGTGGTCCCCAGCAGCGCCAGATCCCAGTGGCAGACATCATCCTGTGGCAGACGGTTGAGGAAATAGTGTGCCAGACGCCGTGACAGCTCGACCTGATCCTCGTCTCCGGTGTAGCGGTAACTCAGCAGGAAGCCGTAAATCCCCCATGCCTGGCCGCGCGACCAGCATGAATCGTCGGCATAGCCCTGATGGGTGTTTCCAAAGCGCGGCTCACCGGTCTGCGTGTCCATATAAAATGTGTGATAGGTCGAGGCATCGGGGCGAACAATGTACTTCGCGGCCTGCTCTGCATGGGCGCGCGCAGCCTGTGCAAAGCGCGGCTCACCGGTTTGCTCACTGGCCCAGTAAAGCAGCGGCAGATTCATATTGCAGTCGATGATCATGCGTCCGGCCTGTTCCGGATCCTGCAAATCGCCCCAGGCCTGAATGATTTTCGCTTTCGAATTAAAACGCTCCATCAGGGCTTCGGCGGCCAGCAGCGCGATGCCGCGGGCCTGGCGGTTGCCGGTCAGTTTCCAGGCACTGACGCAGGACAGGCTGTAAAGAAAACCAAGATCGTGCGTGGCGGTATCAATGCGGTTAACGATGCGGTTACCAAATGAGGTGACCTGTTTTTCTGCCGCATGACGGTAGCGATCGTCACCGGTCATTTCCCACGCCAGCCACAGCTGGCCGGTCCAGAAGCTGGTGGTCCATTCCACATTTTCCGTCAGCGGGTAATGCCCGTTCTGACAGGTTTCTGCCGGAAACTTATCGCCGAACTTTTCCACGTTGCGGGAAATTTTGCTCAGCACCGTCTGGCGCGCCCGCTGCATTTTTTCCGCAAACGCAATCCTGTCTAACTGATTGAGTTCAACCGGCAATAAATTCTCTTTCGCGATATTCATCGTCATATCTTCTCCCTTTTCAATTAATTCATTCACTCAGCGTTTCGCCGGGGTCAGTTCTGCCGGGGTTTCCAGCGGTTTATCGGTGGTGGGGCTGCCTGACCGGATGCTCTGACAGGCGGATAACGTAAAGGCTGAAACCAGCGTAAAGAACAGCGCAATACTGCCCATGATCAGATAGGTGTGTTCGAAGCCGATGCGTTCATACAGATAGCCAGCCGGCGGGGCGATAACGATCGAACCGACGTAAATCATGGCCTGATAACCCAGCAGATACATGGTGGCGTTAACGCGTTTGCTGAAATGCTCGGCGATATATTTGAAGACCGAAATCAGCAGCAATGAGATTTCCAGCCCGTAGAACGGCTTGATGATGGAGATCAGCAGCGGATCGTGCGTCAGCCCGGAGGCTATCAGGCGGATCCCCACCACCACGCCGACCATCAGCAGGCTTTTCTTGGCACCGAAATAATTCACCAGGAACGGGATCACCATCATCATCAGGAATTCGAAGCCGGACTGCACGGTGCTCAGGTAGCCATACCAGGCGTTGCCTTGCTCTTTGGTGGTAAAAAAGGTGACGAAATAGCGCGAGAACTGCTGCTCGGCGACAAACATCATCCAGGCGACACCGGCCACATAGAGCGAAAACATCCAGAATTTGCGGTTTTTCAGCAACAGGATCACATCGCTGAACACGATTTTTTGCTGCGCGATCACGTCGTTGTTTTTCAGCTCTTCATTGCCAATTTTCAGTGAAAGCAGCACGCACAGCATCACCAGCGACGTGGCACTGCTCAGGCCGAAATTCCAGGCAGGAGACAGATTAAACAACAGGCCGGAGAACGAGGCGGCCAGCGCCCAGCCGAGCGAGCCCCACATACGAACCTGCCCGAACTCCATGTGATACAGGCGGCTGAAGCGATCGGCATAAGACTCTGACGCGGCGACACCGGCATACCAGCCGAGGCTGAGGTACAGCGCGCCGACAATAATGCCGATCATCATGTGGCTTTCCAGCAGCGGCTGGTACACGAAGATGAAGAAGGGAGCCATCAGCGCCGACACCAGCACGACAAAATAGAGCAGGGATTTGCTCATGCCGATCTTGTCCATGATGTAGCCATAAACCGGCTTCATCACCACCGCAAAAACGCCGTTAATGGCGAAAACGGTACCGATGCTCATACTGTCCAGCCCGGCCTTTTGCCCCAGCCACAGGGCGTAAAGCCCGAAGCTGGAAGACCAGGTGAAGAAATACAGGAATATAAAGCTACTCATTTTATAGTAAGCCGATTTACTGGCTGTTTTTATGGCTTTCATGGTGACTCCTCAAGCGTGAACTGCCGGGCTTTACTGTGAAATTCAGGCCAGAGAAATCTGCCCGCTGCGTCCCTGATACTGCCAGTGCAACTGGTTGCCCTCGCGGATGATTTCCGGTGCGGCAAGGTCGCCGGTGTCGCTGCCGGTCCCGGCGCAGACCGCGCTGATGAGCCAGTGCGAACCGGCGGGGTAACTGGCTTTAAGTACGGGGATCACCGCCGTTTCGGCGAACATAATGCTGCTGTTCGGCGGAGTCACGACCGTCGTGGCCTCGCGCTCGCTCCCGCCGTTCAGGCTGACTATCCGGCTGATGCCGTTGCATGCCGTCACCTCAATTGCGTGCTGATTGGGGGGGATTTGTGACCGGGTCGCCGGATCCTGAATCACTGCAAATCCGCCCTCGGCGGTGTCCAGCGGACGCTGGTTTTTCAGATGATGAATGCGCAAATGCCAGTCGCCACACGGGATAAGCCAGGTGCGCACTTCCACGTCGTGCCAGGGCAGCCAGCGCGAATAAATCGCATCCTCGGTGATGCGGGTTTCAGCGCAGTCCCGGCGTCCGCGAAAATATCCGTCGCCTTCGGCCAGCATCAGCATGGAGTCACAACCGGCGTGATTCAGCCCGTAGCGTCCGCGATCCAGCGTGAAGCCGAACTGGCTGGAATAGGCGAATTTGGTGTATTTGGCTTCGGTATTGACGAAGTTATTCAGCTCCAGCTGGCCGGACGTGAGCATCACAACGTGCTGACCTTGCGCGTCGCGCATCAGGATCTGACTGGCATGAGGAATACAGTGCGTGCGGGGCAGTTCAGGCAGAGGCGCTTCGTCCGCCAGCCAGAACGCATCATCCTGCGGCAACGCCAGGATCAGAAAGATTTTGCACGCCCAGTAAGGCGAACCCGGCGCGTTGTAGTCTTCGGCCATCACCAGATTGGGTGTGTGATACCCGATGCTGAGCAGGCCGTCGCGGTCGAAAATGGGCTGTTTCAGCCAGTGACGCAGATGACGCAGGATCACGCCTTTGGCGATGCCCGGCGTAAACACATCCAGCTTGCTGTACGCCGCGGCGCTCCAGAAAGCGGCTTCGGCAAAGCGATAGGTCAGGCTGCGGCCAAACGGCACAGCGGCACCGTCGGCGGAGAAAAGAGTGATGAAATCCTGCGCAAATACCCCGGCGCGCTGGCGCAGTAAGGCCGCGCGTGAAGGATCCACATCCGCCATGTTTTGAGCGTACAGCAGGCCGTAATAGTGGAACGCCATTGAGATGTAGTAATCGCGCGGACGTCCGGGGCCGTCGGAGTACCAGCCATCGCCGAGATAATAGGCTTCCATCAGCTCAAAACGGGCAGCCACCGCGTCCTGGTTCCACGGCAGACCGGCCTGTTTAAAGCCCATCTGCACCATGATCGGAAAGAAATTCCAGTTGTTGTTGGGAATGAGTGCGTCACGTCCCTGATTCAGCCAGTCGGCCAGATGTTGCTGTTCCTGCGCGGTGAAATGCTGCAACAGACGTTTATCCAGCAGCGCCAGCCCGACGCCAAACGCAGCCATTTCCACGCAGCGCTGATCAAAATCGCGCAGGGTTCCCCAATATTGCGGATGTTGCGGGTCGGTGCCGAAACGGATCGCATCCAGATAGAAGGGCAGATCGGCGCATTCGCCACCCCCGGCCACCAGCGGAAAAATCCCCCACAACATGCGGGACAGCGCTTCCATTTTGGCAATCTCTTTACCGTAATGGGTGGTGGACTCTCCGAGGTCGATACCACTTTTGCCTTTTTCGGTATAAGGCGAGACGGCCGAGAGCAGGTCATTCAACAGATGTTGTACGTCTTCGCGATTACGCAGCGGATTTTGAGTATTCACTTTATTTTGCGTCATAAAAGCTCTCCCGGTGGTGTTAAAGGACCGGTAAATAAGGTTTTTATTATTTGAAATACTATTTCAATTCCTTGTGTCGCGATTGAAATATAGAGAAATGGAAAACGCTGATTGTTACGGGGTTCACAGATTCAGCTGAATTTTGAAATTGTGATAAAGAATTTCGCCTGAAAGCGGCTTAAATTATAAAAAATGGACTGAAAATTGTGATCTGCTGTTATCCGTATTATGCGTAAAGGACATCCCCAATGCCGGTATCAGATTATCTTGAACGTATTGCCCTTAATGAACGTCAGGTTTCTTTTAACCGGATGAGTCGCGGCAGCGCTAATTATTTCCACTGGCATCAGTGTCTGGAATTACTGTTTGTCAGCCGGGGTTACGGCATTGTGATTGTTGATAATCAGCAATACACCTTAAAACCGGGGCGCCTGTTCGTGTTTCCGCCGTTCAAATTGCACAAAGTGTTTGTCGAGGCAGACGAAAATAACGCCTATGAACGCACCACGGTTCATCTGGATCACCAGCTGCTGGACGGCTGCCTGCAATCTTTCCCGCAGCGTCGCGCCCGGTTTGCCAGGTTGTGGGATCCCGACCGCGCCGCCCACATTTTTGACCTGAGCGACCACGCCGCGCACATTGAAGTGATCCTCGAACAGTTCAACCAGCTGACCGAGCAGCAAACCCATCAGTGGGAGGAAATCGCGATGCTGGTGTTGCAGCTGATGGCCTTTATGCCCGCGCAGGGCGATACGCAGAAAACGGTCAGCCGCACAACGGCGTCAAAGGTGATGCAGTGGATTGAAGAAAATTATGTGCAGAAATTTTCGATGGCGAGCCTCTCGGCGGCGGTAGGGCTGTCAGAAAGTTATATCTCACGGGTTTTCGGGCAGGAAACCGGCGGGTCTGTTCAGGATTATCTGGCCACGCGCCGGGTGAAGCGCGCCTGTGAGCTTTTACGTTTAACGGATCAGTCAGTGGAAAGTATCGGTCTGCAATGCGGATTCGCGGACGCGCCATACTTCATCACCCGCTTCAAAAAAATGATAGGAAAAACGCCGCTGCAATATCGCAAGGCGGCGTTTTCATTATTGCAGTGAACTGATTATATTGCAGTGAAATGGCTATGCCTTCCGCCAGCTGGCAGGGGATTTGCCGAGCGCAGAGGCAGGCAAATCCCATTGCCAGGCGGTGCCCTCAAGCTGAACGGGCGCACGTAACCGCCAGCCCGGCCCCCAGACGGTATATTCCGGCTGCGACGAATAGTCTTCTGCCTGCGCCGCAAAAATCCGCGACGCAGACGCTGTCTCTTGTGCCCCGGAGGTCATCAGTTCACGGGCAGTACGCGCCAGCGACAGCCGTGTTTCACTGCCCTGATGCGTTTCGACGCGCTGTGCTAACCCATGAATCACCGCTGCCGCCATCAGATAACCGGTGACGTGATCCAGCGCCTGAACCGGCAGCGGCACAGGCTTATTCTCGCCCGATTGCTGCATACCCTGTTGCGCGATCCCGCAACTCATCTGCACCAGGCTGTCGAACCCGCGCCGCTCGCGCCACGGCCCGCTCCAGCCGTAGGCATTCAGACAAACATCCACCAGCCCCGGCGACAGGGCGCGCCGCTGTTCACTGCCATAACCGAGTTTGTGCAACGCACCTGCGCGATAGCCGTGAACGATCACGTCCGCCTCCCGCAGCAAGGTTTCAAAACGATGCCTGTCCTGCGGGTTGTGCAGGTTGAGCCGTGCGCAACGTTTACCTAACGTCACGTCGGCTTCCTGGCCCGGTTCATCCCAGCCAAACGGGTCGATGCGCAACACATCTGCGCCCAGTCCGGCCAGAAAACGCGTGGCTACAGGCCCGGCAATGATGCGTGTGAGATCGAGGACGCGCACGCCTGCCAGCGGATGCTCGCGGCCCAGGGCCCATGCAGGCGGCGTGGCAGGCGGGCAAAGTGCGCGCTGAAACAGCGGCTCACTGACCAGCGATTTTCCCTGCACATGCTGCTGCCACTCACTGGCGCTGAACATTTGCGCGGCACAACCTCCGGCCAGCACCACCGCCTGTTCCAGCTCCGCTTTCTTCCACAGAGCCACCCGTGGTGCCAGCGCCTCCCGGTGGTTTGCCTTGCCCAGCACCGTTTCGACGACGTTGCGATGGGCGGGTGCATTGGTGTGAAGACGGATCCAGCCGTCGGCGGTAGCGTAATCACCGGCCAGACTGTCCCAGACCGGAGGAATTTCCCAGCCGTCAGGTTTGATGCTGCTTTGACACCATAATGACGCCAGCCGGCGGTCAACGGTGACAGCAGGGGTAATGCCGTCTTTCAAAGACAACAGATGCGACAGCGCCTGCGCCGCCACCGCCACGGACGCTGTGATGAGCGTTGTCACCGGATAATAAGCCGGTAAATCCCCTTCACCGGTCACATGCAGCGCCGCAGGCAGGCGGTCCCTGCCGGTGAGTTGTGCATACAGCGTGCGGGTTCGTTCCGGGATGTTTTCATCAGACATACTGCGACTCCAGAAGGCGGATAACGGAGTTACAAATTTAGAACATTTTGGCCGCAGCGTGCCAAATGAGGGAGAGAAGTGCCCTGAACCGCACGAAATTCAGGGTTCTGTAACAGAATGCTCCTAAAACACCTGCGTGAATTACCACCAGACTACGCCCCGTAAACGGCAGTTGGCGAACCTGCCCGCAGCCCCTGACCGGCGGGGGCTGCGCGCTTTCAGATGTGCTTACTTTTACAAGCAAAATATTAGCTGAATGCATTCAATTTCTTATACTCGGCGGGTGAATTTTACGTTAGCCTTGAGGTCGAATTTTTTCGAACACCGCGGGGGCGGCGCCCTGAGGCGATGCCCCCAGATTTTTGCCCAGTACAGGAAACGAATCTGGCATGGAACGAAGAGCATTTATTCAAGCTTCAATGGCATTCGCCGCCTGGTGCGGTGTGCCGGCTATGTCCACACTGTTCACCCGTTCCGCTGAGGCGGCAGAGGCGAACGTGGCAGACGGCGGCGAACTGCCGTTTGATTTCAACGCCCTGCAAAAGATGGCGAAGGACTTAGCGGATAAACCCTATGGCGGTGCGCCGCAGCCTTTACCTAAAACGCTGGCTGAGCTGACACCGCAGGCCTACAACGCCATACAGTACGATCACGCCCATTCCTTGTGGAACGGATTGCAGGACCGGCAGCTCGACGTCGAACTGTTCCACGTGGGCATGGGCTTCAAACGTCGCGTGCGCATGTATTCGGTGGATCCGGCCAGGCACATGTCGCGCGAAATCCATTTCCGCCCTGAATTGTTCAACTACCATGACGCAGGTGTGGATACCAAACAGCTCGAAGGTTTCTCCAATCTCGGATTCGCCGGTTTTAAGGTCAACAAAGCGCCTGAACTGACGCGCCGAGACGTCGTCTCTTTCCTCGGCGCCAGCTATTTCCGCGCGGTGGATGACACCTATCAGTACGGCCTTTCTGCCCGTGGCGTGGCGGTGGATACCTTCACCGATCAACCCGAAGAGTTCCCGGATTTCACCGCATTCTGGTTCGATACGCCTAAACCGGGTGATACCACCTTCACGGTGTATGCGCTGCTCGATGGCCCAAGTATCACCGGTGCCTATAAATTCGTGATCCACTGCGAACCGACGCGCGTAGTGATGGAAATCGAAAACCATCTTCATGCCCGTGAAGACATCAAACAGCTGGGCATTTCTCCGATGACCAGCATGTTCAGCTGTGGCACCAGCGAGCGTGGCCGTTGCGACACCATCCATCCGCAAATTCATGACTCCGATCGCCTGCAAATGTGGACCGGCAACGGCGAATGGATTTGTCGTCCGCTGAATAACCCGAAACGTCTGCAATTTAATGCGTTTGCCGATAACAGCCCGAAAGGTTTTGGCTTGCTGCAACTCGACCACGAGTTCAACAATTATCAGGATGTGATTGGCTGGTATAACAAACGTCCGAGCCTGTGGGTGGAACCGGTCGGTGACTGGGGGAAGGGCGCGGTTAACCTGATGGAAATCCCGACCACCGGCGAAACACTGGATAACGTGGTGTGCTTCTGGCAGCCGGAAACGCCGGTGAAATCCGGCGCTGAGTTCAGTTTCAGCTACAAGTTGTACTGGAGCGGTACGCCGCCGCACCGCAGCCCGCTGGCTAATGTGCTGGCTACGCGTACCGGTATGGGCGGGTTCCCGGAAGGCTGGGCGCCGGGTGAAAACTATCCGGCAGTGTGGGCGCGTCGTTTCGCCATCGACTTTGTCGGCGGTGAACTGAAAGCCTATGCCGATAAAGGCATCGAGCCGGTGATCAACGTCTCTCACGGCCAGATCAAGAATATCGAAATTCTGTATGTCCAGCCGTTCGACGGATACCGCATCCTGTTTGACTGGACTCCGGACAGCGATTCCGTCGCGCCGGTTGAACTGCGCATGTTCCTGCGTTCAGGTCAGACCGCGTTGTCAGAAACCTGGCTGTACCAGTATTTCCCGCCAGCGCCTGAAAACCGCAAGTACATCGACGACCGCCAAATGCGCTAACCCGCAGCGGCGTTAAAAAACAAAAAGCCCCGATTCGCTCGGGGCTTTTGCTTTTTACTGACTTGTTTTGCAGATGCACCGGACACAGGATCTGCGTTGGGTAAAACAAGGGTACTCAGCTGATGAAGGCGAAGACGGCAATCAAAACGCCTTAACCAGCATTCCGGTCTGCGGTTGTTGCTGAGGATTTCTCAGCGCCGCGTCGAAAGATTTTTCAACCTCTTTCAACTGTTGTAAGAATTCTTGTGGCGAGAAGTCGTGTGGTTTGCTGCTCATATAAGCCAGGGCCAGTTCTTTGGCGTTGTAACGCTGAAAGTTATACATGCTGTTCCTTATTCATCTCAGAGATTATTAATGGGATGGCTAACAGCAAGCTGGTGTACTCAAACGTCCTGCCACTGCTTACGACGTGCTGCCAATGGACTGCATTCTACGGAAAAGATTGATAAGTAAAAGCTGGTGCTGTTTATGCATTTGATAGCTGAAACCTAACTCATCACGGTTTTTTGCTTGCACATCCCAATAGTCTTTTCAGGTGATTAATTCATCAGGGCACTGTCTCTGCGGGGAAAGCCTTCATCCTGCTCAGAGAGAAAATTTCTTTGCCAGTCATGCTGTTAATGTGAATTAAAAGGGTGGGCGCGGGCCGCCTGCTGGGGTAGGCTGAGGGGAGTCATTCACATCTCAATGGTCTACGAAAAGAGGTTTTTATCATGAGTAAATTTATCTTCTCTTCGCCAAGAAAGTACGTTCAGGGAAGCGGTGTGCTGGATGAGTTAGGGGATTACCTGCCGGCGCTCGGCGGGAAATCTTTCCTGATTGCTGATGACGTGGTCTGGGGCATTATCGGCGAGCGCGTAAAAGCATCGCTGAGCGCCGCACAGGTCGAATTTCATTTTGAACGTTTCAACGGCGAAGCTTCTGCCAGTGAAATCAACCGTCTGGCGGCCATTGCCCGCGAAGCGGGCACGCAGGTGGTGGTCGGTCTTGGGGGCGGCAAAACCCTCGATACGGTAAAAGCTATCGCGGATGAACTAAAACAAAACGTGGTGATTGTGCCGACGGTGGCCTCAACCGATGCGCCGTGCAGTGCACTGTCAGTGATTTACACCGACGAAGGCGTGTTCGAATCCTACCGTTTCTACAACAAAAACCCGGATCTGGTGCTGGTCGATACCCAGGTGTGCGCCCAGGCGCCGGTGCGGTTGTTTGCCTCCGGGATTGCAGACGGTCTGGCGACGTTTGTGGAAGCGCAGGCGGTGTTGCGCTCGCATTCCCACTCGATGGTAGGCGGTGACCCGACTATCGCCGGGATGGCGATTGCTGAAGCCTGTGAAAAAACGCTGCTGACCTACGGTTACAGCGCCTATACCGCCGTTGAGCAAAAACTGGTGACGCCAGCCGTTGAAGCGGTGGTGGAAGCCAATACGCTGTTGTCCGGTCTGGGCTTTGAAAACGCCGGTCTGGCGGGTGCTCATGCGATCCACAACGGATTCACCGCGATTTCCGGCGACATTCATCACCTGACGCACGGTGAGAAAGTCGCCTACGGTACGCTGACGCAGATGGTACTTGAGCAGCGCCCTGACGAAGAAATCGCAAAATACGTGCGCTTCTACCGTTCAATTAAAATGCCTACCACGCTCAAAGAGATGCATCTGGAAAATGAAACC
The DNA here is from genome assembly GCF_050632365.1 of Rahnella sp. PAMC25559. Taxonomy (GTDB): domain Bacteria; phylum Pseudomonadota; class Gammaproteobacteria; order Enterobacterales; family Enterobacteriaceae; genus Rahnella; species Rahnella rivi. The sequence goes on from NZ_CP192543.1 coordinate 2,920,500, forward strand.
TTTGCCAGCCTGGTAAAAGTGGGTGCACTGGCGAACGGCGAGGGCGATACGCTGGGCAACCTGAATCCGCATCTGTCGGCAGAAGACGTTGCCAGCGCCATTCTGGCGGTCGATGCGTTCAGCAAGTCAGTGAAGTAAATAGTGCGTCCTCCCCTGCGCGGGGAGGACATTTCAGAACCGCGCTATCGCCCACGGCAGTACTACAGGCAGTTGCGACAGCAGATACAGCACCAGCCCGATAAACGCGCCGACCAGCGTGCCGTTGATGCGGATAAACTGTAAATCCTTACCGATGTTCAGCTCGATTTGCCGCGACATGTCACGCGGATCCCAGCCTTTGACCGTATCGCTGATGTGGCGGGTGAGGAAGGTGGCGAAATCCGGCGCGAGTTTACCGGCGATAGTTTCCATTTGCAGATTCAGAGACGCCCGCAGTTTTTCATCCTGCGCCAGCGCATTTCCCAGCCACTGGCCGGATTCGGTGACTTTGACAAACACCCGCGAGTCCTCGCTTTCTAAATCTTCCTTCAGCCAGTTACGCATGTCGCCCCACAGTTGCAGCACGTAGGCGTTCAGCTTCTCGTCATCTTTCAGGTACTGCTTAATTTCTTCGGCTTTCTGCGCCGTCGCCGGATCGTTTTGCAGCTTCCAGATAAAACTCTGCACCGAGCGGTCAAAGCCTTTGCGGAAGGCGTGGGTTTTATCGTTACCCATATCGTCGAGCACCGAATTCACCGCATTGGACACCATATCCGCGCCGTTGCGTCCCAGCCAGCCGGTGGGCAGCAGTTTGGCCGTCAGCGGGTGTTCACGTTTCATCCAGCCGACAATTTGCGCAGAAATAAACTGCCGGGTGCTGTCCTTTGCCAGCAACACTTCCAGCTGATCCATTGCCTGATCGAGCAACTCCTGATGGCGGCCATTTCGGGTCAAGCTTTCCAGCAGCGTGGCGATGGATGACGAGAGATCGATTTTGTCGATCACCCGGTACAACGCGCGGCGAATCAGCTGCGCGATGCGCTGATCGTCAGTGACATCCAGAAAACCGCGGATCATTTTAATGGCGTAGCGGGCAAAACGTTGGGCGTTGTCCGGTGCGTTCAGCCAGTCGGTCAGCATCCGCGCCGGATCGTGCTGGCGGATAAGGTTTATCAGCGTGGCGGGTGCGAGGAACTTTTCCTGCACGAATACCGCCAGATTGTCGGCGATTTTGTCTTTGTTTCGCGGGATGATCGCCGTATGTGTGGAAACAAACGGCACAGGTACACGGCGGAACAGCGCCACCACGGCGAACCAGTCGGCCATTGCGCCGACCATAGCGGCTTCGGAAATGGCTTTCAGCCCGGAAACCCAGAAATTGGGTGGCAGAAAAAGGGTGATCACAAACAGGGCCGCAGCAATCAGCAGCAGCCCCAGCGCGTTACGTTTACTTCGGCGAAGTTCTTGTTCTTTATCCATGGCCCCAGTTTAGGAAGCGAAAAGCAGGCTGTCAGCTTTTTTCTCCGTGGCGAAGAGAGTTGATAAAATGAGAATTATTCTTGATATGAGACAATGTCTCATTAAACTGCCTGCAATCAGGTTTCTGGCATTCACAATGAGAGCATTTCATGGAGTTGTTACGCGTCGTTTTTAAGCAGTATCGCTGGCCGTTTTTAGGCGTCATGTTGCTGAGCCTGCTCAGCGCCGTTCTGGGCATTGGCCTGATCGCGTTTATCAATCTTAAACTGATAGAAACAACCCACGCTTCCCTGATGGTCTTACCGCAATTTCTCGGCTTATTGCTTCTGCTGATGGTGGTGACCCTCGGTTCACAACTGGCGCTGACGATTCTCGGTCACCATTTTATTTACCGTCTGCGCGGCCAGTTCATCAAACGTATTTTAGATACCGACATCGAGCGCATTGAACAAATCGGCAACGCGCAGCTGCTGGCCAGTCTGGGCAGCGATATCCGTAATATCACGCTGGCGTTTGTCCGTCTGCCGGAGCTGGTGCAGGGGATTATCCTGACCCTCGGTTGCGCCGCGTATCTGGCCTGGCTGTCACCGGAAATGCTGCTGGTGACGGTTATCTGGCTGGTGATCACCATTGTCGGTGGTTTCAAACTGGTGTCGCACGTTTACAGCCATCTGGCGAAAGTGCGTGAAGCGGAAGACAAACTGCAAACTGACTATCAGAAAGTCATCGAAGGGCGCAAAGAGCTGGCGCTTAACCGCGAACGGGCGCGGCATCTGTTTGACGATGTTTACCGCAAAGATGCCGAGGAGTACCGCTTCCACATTATCCGTGCCGATACCTTTCACCTGAGCGCCGTGAACTGGTCGAATATCATGATGCTGGGGGCGATCGGGCTGGTCTTCTTTATGGCAAACACGCTGGGCTGGTCGAATACCGATGTCGCCGCAACCTATTCCCTGACGCTGCTGTTCCTGCGCACGCCGATGCTGCAGGCCGTGGGCGCGTTGCCGACGCTGCTCAGCGCACAGGTGGCCTTTGGCAAACTGAAAGCCCTGAAACTGGCGCAATACCAGGAGGACTTTACGCCGCCGGTGGTGACGACTCGCTGGCAGACGCTCGAACTGCGCGATCTGGTGTTCAGCTATGAAGGAAAAGAAGATCATGCCGGTTTTGGCATCGGGCCGCTGAACCTTACCATCACCCGTGGCGAACTGGTGTTCCTGATCGGCGGCAACGGCAGCGGAAAGTCTACCCTGGCGATGCTTCTGACCGGGCTTTATCACCCGCGCGGCGGACAAATATTGCTCGACGGTGTTGCGGTTACCGCGCAGAACGCGGAGCAATACCGGCAGATTTTCTCGGCAGTATTCACCGATTTCCATCTGTTTGGTCAGTTGATGGGGCCGCAGGGGCAGGCACCCGATCCGCAGGTGGTGGAAGACTGGCTGCAACGCCTGAAAATGAAAGAAAAACTTCAGTTCAGCGGCAACGAAGTGACCAATCTGCAACTCTCCGCAGGGCAGCGTAAGCGCGTGGCGCTGCTGCTGGCGGCGGCAGAGGGGCGCGATTTTCTGTTACTGGATGAATGGGCTGCCGATCAGGATCCGCAATTTCGCCGGACGTTTTATCGCGAACTTCTGCCGCAACTGCGTGACATGGGCAAAACCGTACTGGCAATCAGCCACGATGATCACTATTTTGAACACGCCGATCGTCTGCTGGAAATGCGACAGGGTAAACTTAAAGAGCTGCACGGGCAGGAGCGCGCTGACGCCAGCCGCGATGCGGTCGCACAAATCGGTCTTTAAGCGACGTTTTTCGAGATAAAGGAACAGTCATGAACTGGAACGAAGTGATGGTGTGGGGCATCGCCGGTGTGGTGCTGGCGTCGGTGCTCAGCCTGTTACATAAAAAGGGCAAACTGGGCCGCGTGCCCGGCATCATCCTGTTTGTTGTGCTGATTGTGGGCGGCGTAATAGTGTTGGGCGGGGTGATTAAGCCGCGCGTCATGGGCGAAAGCGAAGAGCAGAAAATCGACAGCGCGCTCGCCGAACTGCCGCTGTATGGCACCATCAGAACACAGGAACCGGCGCTGTATGCGCAGATCCGCCGCGATATTTTGCAGATGAAGAAGGAAGGAAAACCGCAGCAGGAAGCCATTGATACCGTGAAACCGAGGGTGTCTGAGCTGCTCTCTGCGCGCATTGTTCATGCGCCGGATGCGGCGGTGAATGCGGCGATGCAGGTCAATCTCGAAGAGATGCAGACCCTGCTGGCGCGCAAAGACGGTTCCTGCTTTAAGTTTCTCTATCCGCAGGTGAGCGGCGGGGTGAACACCGCGCAGGTGCTGCCGCCGGAGCTGTTTCGCAAAGATCTGAGTACCATGAACGATTTACTGCTGGCGACCGGGCCGGGTCAGACCAATCTGCCGGTGGCGGTGAGCACCGAAAAAGTCATCCTGATGATGGCGCCGGTGCGCGAAGCGCTGGGAAATATGTACGGCGATCAGTTGCAAATGTTCAGCGACCTGACCAAGCCGGATGTTGATGGCGAAAAAGTGTGTGAGATTTCCATCAGCCTCTATTCCGGCATTCTGGCGCTTCAGCCCGCCGATTCGGCGGCGATCCTGCGCCAGATGCTGGGTAAACCCAACTGATCCCCACGGACGGTACGCGCCCGCGTGCTGTCCGTGAAGATACTGATTCAGACAAACAGACAATCCCTACTACTTTTCCGACTAAGAACAGGTATTCTTAGCCGGAAATTCATAAAACAATAATTTACCGAACTTCCGGAATCCTTTTTCTATGCAAAAATTGTTAAGAATGCCGCTGTTGCTGGCATTGTTGTCATGTCTGCTGATGACCCCCGCGCTGAGTCAGGCCGATGAAGCCACCGGCCAGCCGGACGCCCAGCAGCCGGTGAAAGTCAACGCCACTACGGCGTTACCTGCGCTGCAAAAACGTCTGGATCAGCTCAAGCAGCAGGTGTCGGCGGCGAAAACCGATAAGAAATTTACCGGCCTCAACGACGGCGCACAAAAGCTGGCCGAAGACGCCGACAAACTGGCCGTGGCGCTGGCACCTCAGCTGGAAGAAGTGCAGGCGCAGCTCGACGTTCTCGGCCCCGCGCCGGCGGCGGGTACGCTGACTGAAACGCCTCAGGTGGTCAGCCAGCGTAATAAACTCAACAACAGCAAAACGTTGCTGACTACCCAGATTGAACAAACCAAAGGTATTGCGACCGGTGCGCGAAATCTGTCCTCGCAGATTTCCGGGATGCGCCGTGACGCGCTGAAAACTCAAATCGCGCTCAATACCGGCAGTATTCTCGGCAGCAATTTCTGGTCACCGCTGATCACCCCAAATGAAGACGATGCCGCGCGCTTTGACGATTTTGGCTCGCAGGTCAGCGATGCCTGGACGCAGGCGTGGAGCCCGGACTGGCGCGTCGGCACGGGCATTTATCTGCTGCTGGCGCTGTTGATTGGCGTGTTTGGCCGGAAAACGCTGGATCGCCCGATGAACTGGATCCTGCCGCGCTGGTTACCGCAGGGGCGTTTTCGCCGCAGTTTCCTGGCCTGTTTCACCACCCTGAGCACCACCTTTACGCTGGGCATCAGCGTTCAGTTACTCGGTTTTATCTTCACCCGCCTGCCGGACACGTCGCAGTGGGTGAATGAATTTGCCGAACAACTGGTTGAACTGACCTATTTCTCAGCGGTGATCGCCGGTCTGGGTATCGCGTTACTGTCTAACGGCCATCCGTCGTGGCGTTTACCGGGCATCGCTGATCCGCTGGCGAAAACGCTGGCGTCATTCCCGGTGCTGCTGGCGGGCTTTATTTTCCTGTTCGGCATTATCGAACAGCTGAACAATCTGGTCGGCGCGAGCATCGCCGCCACGCTGTTTGGCAATGGTCTGGCGGCGTTGCTGGTGGCGCTCAACTGCCTGATTGCGCCGCTTCGCGTTAACCGTATGCGCCGTAAAATGCGCGCCGACGGTGAGCAGACCGAAGCGCGCTCTACGCTGGCGGGGCTTATCCATCTGGTGATCAGCCTGACGGCCTTCGTCATTCTGATCGCCTTGCTGATTGGCTACATTCCGCTGGCGCGTTTTGTCACCTTCGAACTGTTGTGGATTGGTCTGGTGGTTTGCAGCCTGTATCTGCTGATTCACTTCTGGGTCGATCTGTGTGAAAGCGTGTTTTCGGCGACCACACACAGCGGCAAAATCCTTAAAGGCACGCTGAGCGTTAACGATCGTCACCTGTCGCTGGCGGCGACACTGTGCTCGGCGCTCGGTAAAACAGCGCTGTTGCTGATGGCTGCCGTCGCGTTGCTTAACGGGACGTTCGGCACCACCACGCCGCTGGAATTGCTGAGTAAAATTGTCGACATGTGGGGCGGTAAAGGCCTCGAAAGCCTGAACATTATTCCGGCGCACGCGGTCAATGCGGTGCTGTGTCTGGTGGTGGGCTGGTACGTGCTGCGCTCCGCCAAGCGCTGGCTGGATAACGATTTCCTGCCAAAAACCATGATGGATCGCGGCATGCGCGCCTCGCTGGTGACGCTGTTCACCAACGTGGGCTATGTGCTGATCATCATGCTGACGCTGTCATCGCTGGGCATTGAGTGGAACAAACTGGCGTGGATCGTCAGCGCCTTGTCGGTCGGTATTGGTTTCGGTTTACAGGAGATCGTGAAGAACTTTATCTCCGGTCTGATCCTGCTGACGGAACGTCCGGTCAAAGTGGGTGATTTGATCAGCATCAGCGGTGTGGAAGGGGATATCCGCCGTATCAACGTTCGCGCCACCGAAATTCAGCTCAGTGATAAATCGACGGTGATTGTGCCGAATTCCCAGCTGATTTCGCAGAACGTGCGTAACGCCACCATGGGTAACGCGCAGGGCGTAGCGACCATTGTCCTGACTTTCCCGCTGGACATCGACCCCGAGCAGGTACGCACGCTGTTACTTGATGCCTACAACCTGCACGAAGCGATTCTGGAAAACCCGCCGCCTTCCGTGAGCTTTAAAGAACTGGGGCCGACCGGCATCGTGCTGAGCGTCACCGGTTACGTCAACAGCCCGCGCATGGTAGGCGGAACGCGCAGCGACCTGCTGTACGAAATCCTCAAGATGCTGCGCGCTGCCGAAATCAGCCTCAGCCAGACCCAGACCATGGTGTTGGAACAGCCGCTGGCGCGGATTGCGGCGGCAGAAGAATCATAGGGAGGGTTGCCACGCGGGGCTTATCAAGGTCAAGTTCAGGGTCAAGTTCAGGGTCAACTTCAAGGTCAACTTCAAGGTCGTGGGCGCCGGCCCACACCGGGTTAAGGGGCGTAAACGCGCCCCTTAACAATCCGGCGTTTTTTTAACTGCGCGCTGTCGCTCGCAGGCTACTTTCCAGCAGCTCCTGCTATTGCCGCAAACGCCGCCGCTTCGCGGTTCTCTCATTTCAGGTTCGGACCCGCTCGGAAAACACCCTCGCGGTTTCTCACCGTTCATTCGACGTCGTTTTGAGCGCGGCCAGAGGCTTCTTAAAGCACAACCTCACCGTTTTCGACGTTTTAAATCAGAAATTAAAGTCTCTATCTTTTGAATGACATAGTCATTGGCCGCGCTCAAAAATCACGCCGAAGGGAGTGGTGGAAAACCGCGCGTGTTTTTGCGCGGGTTGTAACCCGACCGGAGGGCACCGCGAAGCGGCGGGATTTTGCGGCAATAGGAGGAGTTTCTGAAACATAGCCCGCGAGCGGCAGCGCGCAGTAAAAAGACGCGGGAGATCCAAGAGGGGCCCGTCCGGTATAGACCGGTCACATGGGTAACACTTTAGACCGGCCACATGGGTAACAGTTATAAATGGCATAGCAGAGGAGAACCGCTATGCCCTGGACTGAGACTGTTACCATGCAACGACTCGAATTTATTCACGCCGTTCAGAACAGCGGAGAGTCATTCTCCGCTGTTTGTCGTCATTTTAAGATCAGCCGTAAAACGGGATATAAGTGGCTTCAACGCTTTCAACCTGACGACCCATTTTCTCTCAACGATCGCTCTCGCGCCCGCCTTACTCATCCCGAACGCATGACTGACGAGGTTATCCAACGATTAGTCGAGATGCGGCGCAAGCATCCAGACTGGGGACCGGTTAAAATTCGTCACTGGTTACTCAATAACAACGCACCTTTCGACGTCCCTGCAAGCAGCTCTATTGGCGATATTCTCAAAAAAGAGGGTCTTGTCACCCCATTTAAAAAGCGACAAAACACGCCGGGTAACGTCTTGCCACTGACAGATATCCGCGAAAATAATCAGGTTTGGAGTGCTGATTTTAAAGGAAAGTTTAGACTTCTTAGCCAGCACTATTGCTATCCATTTACGCTGACAGATAACCACAGTCGCTACCTTTTAGCCTGCGAGGCTGGCAAGGGCGAGGGGCGGCCGTTTGTGCAAACATGTTTTGAAAACGCCTTTCGCGAATATGGTCTGCCCAGCGTAGTAAGAACCGATAATGGTTCACCTTTTGCCGGTAACGGCATTGCGGGTCTCAGCCAGCTAAGTGTTTGGTTAATAAAGCTTGGCATCCTGCCGGAACGTATAAAAAAAGGTCATCCTGAGCAAAATGGCCGGCACGAAAGAATGCATCGCTCCCTGAAGGCAGGACTGCGTTGCGGGAATATTTACGCGACGCTGGAAGAACAACAAGTCTGGTTCAATCACTACCGCCATGAATTTAATCATGAACGGCCTCATGATGTGCATAACGGTCAAACGCCGTCCTCACAATGGACGACCTCCAGCAGAGAATGGGATGGGAAAGTTCCAGAAGTCATTTATCCAGATAAGGCCCGGTTATATAAAGTTCAGCAGAATGGAGATATCTATCCAGGTACTCGACTCTTTTTAAGTGAGGCTCTGCGAGGTGAATATGTGATGATGAAAGAGGTAGATGACGGATTGTATATGGTGTTGTTCGACCGTCTAATACTTGCGTATTATGACAAAGCCGAACACTGCATTTTACGCATAGACTAATCGAAAATGTGTTACCTATGTGGCCGGTCAGATCTGTAACCCATGTGACCGGCTATACAGTCCTGGCCCCTTTTGGGCGGTTTCGGCGCAGCGCGTTAAGCGATCACCGCACGTGAGAAACCGAAACTTTCACCAGGCCCCAAAAAGGTCGGGTTACAACTCGTGAAATAGCGGTAGCAACAGAACATAGTCTGCGAGCGGCAGCACGCAATAAAAAGACGTGGGAGATCCAAGAGGGGCCCGTCCTGGCCCCTTTTGGGCGGTTTCGGCGCAGCGCGTTAAGCGATCACCGCACGTGAGAAACCGAAACTCTCTCGATTAACCCTAAACGATTACTCGCTATTCAGCGACTTAGCCCCTTTCCTGTGAAGTAACAAATACACCGCCGGGATCACCAGCATCGAAAGCAGTGGCGCGCTGACCATACCGCCGATCATCGGGGCGGCGATGCGTTGCATCACTTCCGAGCCGGTGCCGCCGCCCCACATGATCGGCAGTAAACCCGCCATAATAGTGGCGACGGTCATGGCTTTTGGCCGTACGCGCAGCACCGCGCCGTGGTGAATCGCGTCGCACAGCTGGGCTTCAGTCATCTCCTCACCGGTTTTCTGCTGGCGCTGCACCGCCTGATTCAGATACAGCACCATGATCACCCCGAACTCCGCCGCCACGCCGGCCAGCGCGATAAAACCGACGGCAGCGGCGACCGACAGATTGTAGCTGAGCAGGTATAACAGCCAGATGCCGCCGGTCAGGGCGAAGGGCAGTGTCGCCATGATCAACAGCGCATCCCGCACGCTGCTAAACGTGACGTACAACAGCACGAAGATGATCAGCAGCGTCACCGGCAGCACGATTTTCAGTTTTGCCGTGGCGCGTTCCAGATATTCAAATTGCCCCGACCAGCTCACCGTGACGCCTTCCGGTAATGTCACCTGCTGATTCACCGCCCGCTGCATCTCTTCGACGGCAGATTTCAAATCGCGGCCGCGCAAATCCACATAAATCCAGTCCGACAGACGCGCGTTCTCGCTTTTCAGCATCGGCGGGCCGTCGGTGACCGTGACTGATGCCAGCGCCGACAGCGGCACCTGCGCGCCGGAGGCGGTCAGTACCGGCAAATCGCGCAGCGCCTGCACGTTATCGCGTAACTCGCGCGGATAGCGCAGGCTGACGGGATACCGCTCGCGGCCTTCCAGGGTTTCACCGATGTTTTCACCGCCCACCAGCGTTGAAATCAGCGACTGCAACTCCGTCACCGTGACACCGTAACGTGCTGCCTCCCGGCGGTTGATGGCAATATCGACATAGCGGCCACCTTCCAGGCGCTCAGCCAGCGCCGAGGTGACGCCCGGCACGGTTTTGACAATATGCTCAATCTGCTGCGCAACCGCTTCGATCTGCGCAATATTATTGCCGTTCACTTTGATGCCCACCGGGCTTTTGATGCCGGTAGCCAGCATATCCAGCCGGTTACGGATCGGCGGCACCCAGACGTTGGCGATGCCGGGCAGTTTCACCGCGTTATCCAGCTCGGTGATGATTTTGTCCGGCGTCATGCCAGGCCGCCACTGGTCACGGGGTTTAAAGCGGATGGTGGTTTCAATCATGGTCAGCGGTGCAGGATCGGTGGCGCTGTCTGCCCGTCCGGCTTTGCCAAATACGCTGGCGACTTCCGGCACGGTTTTGATCAGGCGATCGGTTTGCTGCAACAGCCGCGCCGCTTCGCGGGCGGAAATCCCCGGCAGCGTGGAGGGCATGTACAGCAAATCCCCTTCATCCAGCGCGGGCATAAATTCGCTGCCCAGCTTTGCCAGCGGATACAGCGACACCAGCAGAAACAGGCCGCTGAATAACAGCGTGGTTTTCGGGCGTTTCAGCACCGCGGAAAGCACCGGCTGATAGGCGGCGATAAGCCAGCGGTTGACCGGGCTGGCGTTTTCATCCGGGATTTTCCCGCGAATAAAATACCCCATCAGCACCGGCACCAGCGTGATGCCCAGCCCCGCGGAAACCGCCATCGCATAGGTTTTTGTGAATGCGAGAGGCGAGAACATCCGGCCTTCCTGTGCCTCCAGTGAAAACACCGGAATAAACGACAGGGTGATGATCAGCAAACTGCAAAACAGCGCCGGGCCGACTTCGGTTGCCGCGCGTTCAGACACCTTCCAGTAATCTGCGGAGGTCGGCTGCTGCCCCGGATGATCGTGCCGCCATTGTTCCAGCGCTTTGTGCATATTCTCGATCATCACAATCGCCGCATCGACCATCGCCCCGATGGCAATGGCGATCCCGCCGAGCGACATAATATTGGCGCTGACCCCCTGATAGTGCATGACGATAAACGCGCCGAGAATGCCGAGCGGCAGGGTGATGATCGCCACCAGCGCCGAGCGGAAGTGAAACAGAAACAGCGCGCAGACCACTGCCACCACCGCGAATTCTTCGAGCAGTTTATGTGACAACGTCACGATAGCCCGCTCAATCAGCGGCTGGCGGTCATACACCGGCACGATCTCCACGCCTGCCGGAAGAGTGCGGGCCAGCGCATTCAGACGCACTTTCACCGCTTTCAGCGTTTCCAGCGCATTTTTGCCCGAGCGCATCACAATCACGCCACCGGCCACTTCGCCTTCACCGTTCAGCTCCGCCACGCCGCGCCGCAGTTCGGGGCCGGTGCGCACGGTGGCGACGTCAGAAATTAACACCGGAATGCCGTTGCTGGCCGTCACCACCACATTGTTGAAATCCTCCAGGCTTTTCAGATAGCCGGAGGTGCGCACCATGTATTCGGCTTCGCCCATTTCCAGCAGTGAGCCGCTGCTTTCCTGATTGGCACTTTGTAATGCTGTCACCAGCTGCTGATGCGTCACGCCACGGGCGCGCATCCGCTGCGGATCGGCCACTACCTGATACTGGCGCACCATGCCGCCAATACTGGCGACCTCAGCGACATCCGGCACGGTTTTCAGATCATAACGCAGCGTCCAGTCCTGCAGGGCGCGCAGCTGTTCGAGGCTGTGTTTGCCGGTTCTATCCACCAGCGCGTATTCGTAAATCCAGCCGACGCCGGTGGCATCCGGCCCCAGCGAGGCTTTGGCCCCCGGCGGCAGCGTGGACTGCACCTGACTGAGGTATTCCAGCACCCGTGACCGCGCCCAGTAGGGATCGGTGCCGTCGTCAAACAGCACGTACACGTAAGCATCGCCGAACATCGAAAAGCCACGCACGGTTTTCGCGCCCGGCACGGAGAGCAGCGTCGTGGTGAGCGGATAGGTCACCTGATCTTCAATAATTTGCGGCGCTTTGCCGGGGTAACTGACGCGAACAATCACCTGCACGTCCGAGAGATCCGGCAGGGCGTCGAGCGGTGCTTTCTGCAATGACCAGATACCCCAGGCGGCCATGATCAGCGCGGCCAGCAACACCAGCAGCCGGTTTTTCAGCGACCAGCGGATAACGGTGGCAATCATAAATCACCTCCGTGCTGATGCGCTTTTGCCGGCGCGGCTGCCGCGGGCAGTGCGCTGCGCAGGCTGGCTTCGGAATCAATGAGGAATTGCCCGGAGGTCACCACAGACTGACCTTCTTCCAGGCCGGAAAGCACCTGCGTCCAGCCATCACGCGTCGCGCCGGTCGTCACTGCCTGCGCCGTGAAATGCCCATTGCCGTCGTCGAGCAGTACCGTATTGCGGCTGCCGGTCTGGATCAGCGCTTCCTGCGGGATCGCCAGAACCGGAGCCTGTGACACGGCGTCCAGCGCCATCGTCAGGTACATACCGGGGCGCAGTTTATGTTGCGAATTGTCCATCACCACGCGTGCTTTCAGCGTGCGGCTGACGGCGTCTACGTCCGGCAACAGTTCGCTGATGGTGCCGTGGAACAGCTCGCCGGGCTGGCTGTCGGCGCTGGCGGTAACCTTGCTCCCCGTCTGGATCTGACTGGCGACGGAGGGAGGATAATCGATCACAATCCATACCTGTTGCAGGCTGGTCAGTTCGAACAGCGGCTGCGTGGCGCTGACCTGCGCGCCTTCGCGTACCGCAAGCTGGCTGAGATAGCCGTCCACCGGCGCAATCACGTCGATACGGGTTTGCGGCTGACCGGTTTTTTCGACGCGGCGCAGCACGTCCTCGGGCATAAACTGTAAGGCCAGACGCTGACGGGCGGCGGCGCTCAGGCTGCGGTCACCCAGCTGGCGTACGGCCAGATATTCCTGCTGCGCGGCGGTCCAGTCAGGGATCCACAGCGTCGCCAGTTTCTGGCCTTTTTTCACCTGCTGCTGGCTGGCGGCAACGTAGAGTTTTTCCACCAGACCGGCGGCGCGGGCAGAGACGGTACGCAGGCTGCGCTCATCGGCGGCGACCGTGCCGTAAAGGTTAAGCGGGGCCGAGAGGATCCGCCGCTGCACTGTCTCGCTGCGCATCCCCAGATTTTGCTGCTGACGGGCGCTGACCGTCACGCCACCGTCGTCTGCCACGTCACCGGCGTAACGCGGCAACAGATCCATGTCCATAAAGGGGGATTTTCCGGGTTTGTCAAAACGCTGATCCGGGGTCATCGGGTCGTACCAGTACAGCACCTTGCGTGCGGCGGGCGCGTCAGAAACCTGCGTTTGCGCGGGGACGCTGTGGCGTCCGGCAAGGTAACCGGCGGCCAGAGCGGCCAGAATGGCGACGGCCAGCAGGCTGTAAGTTTTCGCGGATGTCATTGAAGATCCTCCTGTGGCGCGAGATAGCGCAGGGCGACCCAGAAACGGGCGGCTTCCAGTTCGGCGTTACGCCCGGCCAGCTGGCTGTCGAGCAGGCTGAGGCGCGCGCCGAGTACATCATTCAGGCTGCTTTTCCCGGCGCGATACTGCGCCTGGATCACGCCAATACGCTGTTGTTGCAGCGGAATGACATCCTTCACCTGCCGTTGCCACAGCGTGACGGCGGCCTGATATTGCGTCACCAGCGTGTTCAGCTGCGCCTGATGATCCCGCGTCAGCTGTGCCAGCCGGTCGTTGCTTTCCATGGCTATTGAGCGGTCGGCGGCATGATCTTTGTCCTGTCGCGAGGCGGTAAACAGCGGTAAATCGACGGTGAACATGATGCCTGCCATGTCGTCATAATCGTCGGCACGGTGGGCGTAATACACTTCGACACCCACGTCGGGGAGAGCCGCAATCGCCGATTCGGAGGATTTGGACTGCGCGACTTCCGCCTCGCGCCGCGCCTGCAGAATTTCCGGGTGCAGGCTGACGCTGTCTGCCTGCTGCGCGCTGGCGGGCAAAGCACTGACCGCAGGCACCTCACCGTTGATGGCAGGGTGATCGATGCCGGTCAGCTGACTCAGACGGGTGCGCGCCAGCTCGACGTCACGTTTCGCCTGGGTGAGTGTGTCCTGCATGGCAATCAGGGTCAGACGGGCGTCGAGCACCGAGGCTGGCAGGGCACTGCCGCTGCTTACGCCGCCGCGCTGTACACCAATCTGCCGCTCACTTTCTGCCACCAACGAGCCGGCCTGGCCGACGTTCTGCTCGCCGATCGCCAGCGCCATCCAGGCCAGCGCTGTGTCACGTTGCAGCCGGGCGCGGATACTTTGGGTGCCCGCCGCCACCTGCCGCGATTCGGCACGCAGGGTGTCGGCCTTACGCTCGCGTTTCGTGCTGCTGACGTAATCCTGCATGATGCCGATGCGCTGCATGGTCATGCCTTCACGGGTAAAACGGCGAGTGTTATTGCCACCGACCGGCAGGTTCTCAATGCCGAATTTCAGCTTCGGATCCGGCAACTGCATGGCGGCGTCTGCGCGGTTATCCAGCGCGTTGATCTGGTGGCGGCTGGCTGAAAGCTCAGCGGAATATTCCTGCGCGGCAACCAGCGCCTGCGGCAGGGAAACGGGTGTGGCAAAGGCGCAGACCGGCATAAAAGCCAGCAGCCAGTGCCACGTCACCCGAAGGCGACGCGGTAAAGTCAGCATGTGTAATTCCCCTGTCAGCGTGTCAGCGGCGTGAGTGTCTGCAACTGATACGCAGACTCAGTTTTGACGAAGCTGAAGGCAACCGGTGTTCCGGCGGGCAGGGCGTTGGCGGTGATCTGCGGCGGCAGACGGAAGTTCATGGTCATGGCGGGCCATTTCAGTGCAGGAATGGCGTGATGGGAAATCCCCACGCGGTCGGCCTGCCACTGAGTGATGATGCCTTCGGATTGATAGACCGTGGCGTCTTGTTGCATCGCCCTATGATCGTGACCGGCGGGCATGACATCCGCGAAGGAATAAACGGAAATAAAGAAAAGACTAACAGAGAATAAATTAAATAAAGCGCGCATGGGAAATACTCCAATACTGTCATAAAGGAAAGTTGCCATTAATCTGGCAGGGTAATTTCATTTAATTTCGGATGCGGAAAAACATCCGTGACAGCAGGGCGCTATTCTCTGTATCGGCAAAACCGGACTTCGGCGGGAGGAGCGATAACCGGCGGGGCAGTCCAGTCGGCCGTGGTGACGGCGGCGCTGGCATCGACGGTGATCAGGGCTAACGTCTGGGCGACCGGCACGGCCAGCAGCGGCACGGTGCCGTTATCAGACGAGGTTCTTTCCGGGACGCAATGCTTCTCGCACAACACCGACTGACTCTGCATATGCGCTTGTGTATCAGGCATTTGCATGAACTGGTTGTGTTGCATTTGGGTATTTTCCACCGGCGGACGCAGGTCACACGGGTGGCTGGCGAGCGCCAGTTGAGCGTTCAGTACCAGCCAGCATAACGCGAACAGCAACGCACTGACCCGCTTGCCTGGCAAGCGTAGTGAATGCATAAACTGTGAAATCGCGAAGCGAACTGACATAGAAATACTATTTCCGGCGGGAAAGATGCGAGTGAGTATATAAGTATTCTTCGCAAGCAGGGAAGCGAAAATAGATAAAAGCGGAAGTTAACGTACCGGAAAGGGATAATAAGGCGAATAACACCGGAAAGTGTTATTCGCATGTAACTGTTATGCATTAATCAGGTAATAGATTATAACCAGCCGGACTTTTTCAACTTCCAGTATAACCATACGCAACCGACAAACGTCACGCCGAGCGTCACCGGATAACCCCACCAGTCATCCAGTTCCGGCATGTTTTTGAAGTTCATGCCGTACAGACTGAACACCACCGTCGGGATCGCCAGAATCGCCCCCCAGCCCGCCAGCCGTTGCACCACCTCATTCTGATGCACTGACACCAGCGCCAGATTCACATGCATGGCGTTGGAAAGCATTTCACGCATGTCATCGGTGGTTTTGATCACCTGATTGGCGTGATCCTGCACATCGCGGATATAGGCGCGCAGGCCCTTCGGCACCAGCTCTTCGTAATGGTGGCTGAGCTGATTACAGATATCTTCCATCGGCACGGCGGCGTTGCGCAGCGACAGCAAATCGCGGCGCAGTTTATACACCTGCTGCACCGCCTGCTGATTGAAAGTGTTCTGGAACATCAGCTTTTCGATGGCATCGAACTGTTCGGTGTACTGATGCAGGATTTCCAGATAGTTATCGACCACGGAATCAAGCACGCAGTACAGCGCATACGCCGGGCCTTTACTGAGCATATCCGGCCGCTCTTCCGCGTGTTTACGGATTTCTTTATAACTCGATGACGCGCCATGACGGACGGTGATCAGGAAGTTCTTGCCCAGAAACAGGTGGGTTTCGCCGTACTCAATGCTCTCTTTCACCTTCTGCGCGGTGTGCACCACAATAAACAGCGACTCGCCGTACTGTTCTATTTTTGGCCGCTGATGGGCGGTCAGCGCATCTTCAATGGCCAGATCATGCAGGCCAAATTCTTCCTGAATGCTGCGCATGTAGCTGTCTTCCGGCTGCCACAGCCCGAGCCAGACAAATGTATCCGGCTCTTTGAGCACTTCGCTGATGTCTTCGACCGTGACGTCCTGCAAACGCTTACCGTCGCGGTAAGCCACGCTGTTGATCACTGAATCGCAGCTGGGTTTTTTATCTTCTGTTGCAATGTCGTTCATGCTGCGGTTATTCCCCGGCGGTCGTTTTTACTTTTACGTCCGGCGTAGCTGCCGGGCCAAATACCGTGTAGGTCGGTAATTCCACATTCTGATACGGTTCCCAGCCGCCGCCCAGCGCTTTATACAATGAAACCAGATCGGTGCTGGTTTTCACTCTGGCTTCGGCAGATTGCTGGTGCGCCTGTGCCAGCTGGCGCTGGGCATCCAGCACGTTGATAAAGGTGGACAGCCCCTGACGATAGCTGTCGCTCGCCAGATCAAACGCGGTCTGCAAGGCTTCGGTCGTCTGATCCAGCCCGCTGACCTGATCCTGATCGGTGCGGTAGTTCACCAGCGCGTTATCCACATCCTGAAGCGCTGTCAGCACCGTCTGGCGATAGTTGAGCGCCGCATTGGCCTGTTGCGCACGGGAAAGGTGCACGCTCGACACCAGCCGCCCGCCCTGGAAAATGGGCACGGTGACCGACGGGCCGATGGAGTAAAAGTGGCTGCTCCAGTTGTCGAGATAACTGGCATCGGTGTTGCGCATCCCGAACTGGCCGGTAAGCGAGATGCTCGGGAACAGTTGCGCGACGGACACGCCGATATTGGCGGTGGCGGCATGGAGATCGGCTTCGGCTTTGCGCACGTCAGGACGCCGACGGGCAAGCTGCGACGGCACGCCCACCGGCACGGCGGCGGGCAGGGCAGGCATCGGTTTGACGGCGGCCAGTTCGTTATCCAGCGAGCCCGGCGTCTGACCGAGTAACACCGCCAGGCCGTTCATCGCCTGACGTTCCTGTGCCTGATACTGCGGCAACTGGGCGCGCAGGGAACCTAACTGCGCACGGGCATTTTCCACATCAAGCTGCGGCGACAGCCCGTTTTGCTGCCGGTTCTGCGTCAGGTTCAGCGTCTGCAGGGCGACGTCGATTTGCGTCTGAATTGATGCCGTGATGCTTTGGGCACCGCGCAGTTGCAGATAAGCACGCGCGACTTCGGCTTCCAGCGACACTAACGCATCGTTGCGCTGTTCGACGGAAGACTGGGTCTGGGCGTTGGCGGCTTCCACCTGACGGCGCGTGCCGCCAAACAAATCCAGCTCCCAGCTGGCATCGAAGCTGCCCTGATACAAATCCACCGGGCGCGTGGCGGTGTCGATGGCCCCGGAGGCCTGCGGGCTGAGATCGTTTAGCTGATCAGACGCACCGCTCGATTCCAGGATCCCTTTCAGGCCGAGCTGCTGGCGGGTCACTTTCGCGTTGCCCTGTACCGAAGGCAGCCAGGCGCCCTGAGCCTGTTTCACCTGTTCGCGCGCACCGGCAATGCGCAGCACTGCCTGCTGCAACGAGATATTGCCGGCGATGGCACGGGTGACCAGGCTGTCGAGCTGGGGATCGTTAAAGGCTTTCCACCATAACGGGTTCGGCTCCGAAGACAGGGCAATCGACGCCCCGTCTTTGTCTTTCGGCGGGGTCATATCGTTGAATGCCCCCGGCGTGGCCGTCTGAGGTTTCTGATAATCAGGGCCGACGGAGCAGGCGGCTAATACCAGCGTTAAGGTCGAGAGTGTCAGAAAACGGACACCGGAATGCTGATGACCCGGCGTAGAGCTTATCTTTTTCAACTTAATGTGCTCCGGCATTACCTTCGCTCTTCACAGGCGAAAGCAGGAAACAAAATGGAATCAAAATAACGGCGACGATGGCGCAATAGCCGAACACATCGATGTAAGCCAGAATGCGCGATTGCGACACCATCTCCTGATACATCCGCGCGGTGGCAAGCTGCATCGGGTCGCCCAGAACGTGGGCGAAATCACGGATGGCGGCGGCGCTTTTGGTCACGGCCTGATTAAACTGTTCGTTGAGCGGCGACATGTTGTGCACCATATGCGCGCTGTGCGCCTGCGTTCGCTCGGTCACCCCGGCGGTCGCCAGAGAAATCCCGATCGACCCGGCCACGTTACGGAACATGGTAAACAGCGCGGCGGCATCGGCGTTCATGCGTTGCGGAATGGTAATAAACGCGATAGTGGTGAGCGGCACAAACAGGAACCCGAGGCCGATCGACTGCGCACTGCGGAACATCACCAGTGTTTCGAAATCAACGTTTGGCGTCAGCCTTGCCGAATAGAGGAAAGACGCGGCCAGCAGGAAGAAGCCGAAAGCGATAATGTAACGGGTCTGGATAATCGGCATCAGCTTGAGCACCAGCGGGATCGACAGCACGATCAGTATTGCACCGGGCGACATCACCAGCCCGGAGAGCGTGGCGGTGTAACCCAGTTGCTGCTGCGCCAGTTGCGGAATAACCACCGAGCTGCCGTACAGAATCATCGCCATACCGGCCATCAGCAGGCCCGCCACCGCGAAGTTTCTGTCCTTCAGGCAGCGTAAATCCACCACCGGTTTTTTCGCGTACAGCAGCCAGTAAATCGCCCCGACAATACCGGTTGCCGCCAGCACCGCGAAGGTGACGATAAAGCCGGATTTGAACCAGTCGTCATCTTCACCGCGGTCCATCATCACCTGCAAACAGCCCAGCCCCAGCGCGATAAGCCCGATACCGATGTAATCAATACTCAGTTTGCCTTTGGCTTTACGCTCCCACGGCGGATCTTCCAGCAGCTGATAAATCGCCAGCAGGGCAATGATCCCGACAGGGATGTTGATCAAAAACACCCAGCGCCAGCTGAAATGGTCAGTGATGTAACCGCCAAGCGTCGGGCCGATGACCGGTGCCACGATGATGGCAATGGACGACAGGCCAAAAGCTTTGCCGCGATCGGCAGGTTTGAAGTAATCGAGCAGCACCGACTGTTGAATCGGCTGTAAACCCCCGCCGAAAAAGCCCTGCAGGATGCGGAAAAGAATCATCTGCCACAGTTCGGTGGCGATACCGCACAGGAAAGAACAGACGGTGAACATGCCAATACAGATCAGGAAGTAAGTTTTACGTCCCATCACGCGGCTGAGAAAGGCGGAAATCGGCAGCACAATGCCGTTGGCGACCAGATACGAGGTCAGCACCCAGGTGGATTCGTCGTAGCTGGAAGAGAGCGAGCCGGCGACGTGCGGCAGCGCCACGTTGACGATCGTGGTGTCCAGAATTTCCATGAACACCGCGATGGTGACAACGGCAGCAACCGCCCAGGGATTGGCCTTGGGTTTCCAGTAACTGCGGTCTTCGTTCATTCTACGGTCACCGTCGGCTCAACCGACAGGCCGAGCGGCAGAGGTTGTTTCGGATCCAGACCGCTGTCGATCACGATCTTGACCGGAACGCGTTGCACGATTTTCACGTAGTTACCGGTGGCGTTTTCTGCCGGGAAAGCGGAGAAGCGCGAACCGGTGCCTTGCTGAACGCTGTCCACATGGCCCTGCAATTTGATATCAGGATAAGCATCCACGGTGATCTCAACTTTGTTACCCGGACGCATCCGCTCAAGCTGAGATTCTTTAAAGTTAGCGGCGATCCAGATGTCTTTCGACACCACGGAGAACAGCGAAGAACCGGCCTGCACCAGCGTGCCGATCTGCACGTTACGCTTGGTCACATAGCCGTCAAACGGCGCGCGAACCTGCGCATAAGACAGATTCAGCGTGGCGCTTTCCAGCTGGGCTTTCGCCTGTTCAACCTGCTGCTGACGGGCCTCTACGTTGGTTTCGGCCTGACGAATTTGCAGCTGAACCTGTGCCGCCACCTGAACCTGCGCTTTGGCATTTTCTAAATCAGCCGCGGCGGAGCGAACCTGCGCGCTGGAAGAGTCGATGTTTTGTTGCGTTGTGGCGCGGGGATCCACGCCACGCTGACGGCGGAAATCGGCGGTGGCATTCATCAGGCTGGCTTCGGCGCGGGTTTGCTGCGCTTTGGCCTGGGCAAGCTGCGCCGGATACTGTACCTTCGCCAGATCAAACTGCACCTGCGCCTGATGCAACTGAGCCACGGCCAGCCCGAGCTGCGCCTGTGCCTGATCGCGTTGCGCGGTGGCGTCACGCGGATCGATTTCGACCAGCAAATCGCCTTTTTTAACGAACTGGTTATCTTTCACTGACAGGCTGGTGACGTAACCGGCAATTTTCGGCGCAATGGTCACTGCATCGCCTTCGATAAAGGCGTCATCTGTGTTGACCTGATCTTTGGTCATCAGCCACCAGATCAGGGCGACCACCACCATCACAACGACCACAATACCCAGAATAATCAGAGGCTTCTTGCCGGGGCCTTTGCCTTTTTCGTCGGCGTCATCCTTGTCTTCTTTCTTATCTTCCGGGTCCGGACTGTGTCCTTCTCCCGATTTAATCTGGCTGGAATCAAGTTCTGTATGTGCGTCATCCGACGCGGAAGGCTGTGGCTTGTTGTCGTTTGTCATAATGCTCTTCTGATTATCGGCGTTTGTGGCCGGAACAAAGAAATCTTGTTTTAACCTAGATTGTATTGATGTAAAAGCAAGTAAATATAAGTCAATAAACCTTAGTGAGGGCACGAAGATCCACACCATAGGGAAGCTCCGAAAACGGCAAAAAGATGTATAATGCTGGGCTGGTATTTGTATTTTTCAAATAAAGTTGATTATCTGCTTCAGGATATCCCTGTGATAAACGCCCAAAATGATCTGTCTTCGTGGGGTCAGCCATGAGCCGTCCTGCACCTTCTTATAAAGGCCTGACGCGCATTGCGTCGCTGGTGTCGCTTTGCGTGGCGCTGGTGCTGGTCTGTGTGAAAGTCTGGGCATGGGCGGCCACCGGTTCGATTGCGCTGCTGACCTCGGCGGCTGACGGTCTGGTAGACGTGCTGGCTTCAATGGTGACGCTGATTGGTGTGCGCTACGCGCTGCGCCCGGCGGACAAAGGCCACCGCTATGGTCACGGCAAGGCCGAAGCGGTGGCGGCGTTTGTACAGGCACTGCTGCTGGGGGCGGCAGGGCTGGTGCTCGGCGGTGAATCCATCGGGCGCATTATCAATCCGCAACCCCTGGCGCAGCTCGGCCTGGGTATCTGGGTCATTATTGGCAGCTCGCTCGCCGCCACCGGCCTGGTGCTGATGCAGACTTATGTGGTGAAACGTACCGGCTCAACGGCCATTGCCGCAGACCGCGCGCATTACGTCACCGATGTGGCAGTGAATATCGCGGTGCTGGTGGCCTTGATCCTCGAACGTCATCTCGGCTGGACCCGTTCCGACTCTATCGGCGCGCTGTTGATTTCCTTCTATATGATCTGGAACGCACGCGGCATGGCGGCGGATGCTCTCAAGCAACTGCTGGATCGTGAACTGGATATGATCGACCGCAAGCGGGTGAAAGCCGCCGTGCTGAGCGTCGAAGGCGTGCGCGGTGTGCACGATATCCGCACCCGTAATGGCGGGGACCGCGTGTTCGTGGAGTTTCATCTCGAAGTGGACGGCAATCTGACCGTCGATGTCGGTCATGAAATCGGTGATGCGGCGGAAATGGCGGTGAGTCTGCTGTTTAAATCCGCTGACGTGACCGCGCACCTTGAACCTGACGGCATTGATGATGACCGGCTCGACAATCTGCTGCTCTGATCGCTAATGAAAAACCTCCGCCAGCCATGACGGAGGTTTTTTTCTTTCTCACTGGCAGACTTGTGCTGTTCTGCCTGCTTTTCCTAGTGTGTACGCATTCCCGCCGCGGCCATCAGCAGCTTAAACACTGACGCAACGGCAAACAGTGCCAGCACGCTGCCCAGCCAGATCATCGCCATCCAGCCGATGCGTTTCCAGAACGGCTGCCTGATGACGGTGTCATCGTCCATTTCTCTGATCAGTTTCTTCATCATTTACCTCTCCAGCCTCAATGGTAGCCCTGTTCCGGCGTCACTTTCCCGCGGAAAACGTAGTAGCTCCAGAAGGTGTAAACCAGAATCACAGGGATGATAAACAGCGCGCCCACCAGCATAAAGCCCTGGCTTTGCGGCGGGGACGACGCTTCCCAGATCGACACGGACGGCGGAATAATGTTCGGCCAGATACTGATGCCCAGACCGGTATAGCCGAGGAACACCAGCGCCAGCGTCAGCAGGAACGGCGCATGGTGCGCCCGACGTTGCACCGCCCGCAGCATCCATACCGACACCAGCACCACCAGCGCCGGAACGGGCAGGAACCAGAACAGATTTGGCCGCGTGAACCAGCGGTCAGCGATATCGCCGTGGGTGAGCGGCGTCCAGATACTGATCACCGCCAGCACGGCCAGCAGGGTGAACACCAGTGGCCTGACGCGGCTGTGCATATTGTCCTGCAAGTGTCCTTCGGTTTTCATGATAAGCCAGGTGCAGCCGAGCAGGGCGTAAGCCACGACCAGACCCGCGCCGCAAAACAGGTTGAACGGCGTCAGCCAGTCCAGCGCGCCACCGGCATACGCCCGGTTCACCACCGGCATGCCACTTATCACCGCGCCCAGCACCACGCCCTGACAGAACGTCGCCAGCACCGAACCGCCGATAAAGGATTTATCCCACACATGGCGTTTCTGCGCGCTGGCTTTGAAGCGAAACTCAAAGGCCACGCCGCGAAAAATCAGGCCAAACAGCATTAACGTCAGCGGGATCGCCAGCGCATCGAGGATCACCGAATACGCCAGCGGAAACGCACCGAACAGCCCTGCGCCGCCGAGCACCAGCCAGGTTTCGTTGCCGTCCCAGACCGGGGCGACGGTGTTCATCATCACATCGCGTTCATGCTCTTCTTTCACCAGCGGAAACAGCAGGCCGATCCCCAGATCAAAGCCGTCCATTACCACGTACATCATCACGCCAAAGACGATGATCAAAAACCAAATCAGCGGAAGATCGATACCCATGTCAGACTCCTTTGCCTTCGTCTTCGAGTGGTTCTTTGATGGCCGACAGCGGACGCGCCGGTGTGCGATGTTGCCCCGGACCGCCGTGTTCACTGCTTTGTCCTTCGTGCGGCTGCGGCCCTTTGCGGATGAGCTTCATCATGTAGAGATAGCCCACGCCAAACACCGACGAGTAAATCACCACAAACAGCAGCAGGCTGATGCTCATCTGCATCGCCCCGTGGCTGGAGACGGCATCTTTAGTGCGCAGCAGGCCATACACCACCCACGGCTGCCGCCCGATTTCCGTGGTAAACCACCCCGCCAGCAGGGCAATCAGCCCGGAAGGGCCCATCCATAAGGCAAAGCGCAGGAACGCTTTGTTCTCATACAGATTGCCGCGCCAGCGCAGCACCAGACTCCACAGACCGAGCACAATCATCAGCATCCCCAGACCGGCCATGATGCGGAAGGTGTAGAAAATGATGGTCGAATTCGGGCGATCCTCTTTCGGGAAAGATTTCAGTGCCGGAATTTGCTCGGAGAGACTGTGCGTGAGGATCAGGCTGCCCAGATAGGGAATTTCGAGGGCGTAACGGGTTTCCTCGCGTTGCATGTCGGGGTAACCGAACAGGATAAGCGGCGTCGGCTCGCTGTTTTTGTTCTCCCAGTGGCCTTCAATGGCGGCGATTTTAGCGGGCTGATATTTCAGGGTATTCAGGCCGTGCGCATCACCGAGAAAGGCCTGAATGGGCGAGACGATCAGCGCCATCCACATCGCCATCGACAGCATGGTGCGCATCGCGGGCGTGTTGCGGCCTTTCAGCAGATGCCAGGCGGCAGACGCGCCCACAAAGAACGCCGAAGACAGGAACGCGGCGGTGGTCATATGCAGCAGGCGGTAAGGGAATGACGGATTGAAAATCACTTTAAACCAGTCGACCGGGATCACCTGGTTATTCACGATTTCAAACCCTTGCGGCGTGTGCATCCAGCTGTTGGAGGCGAGGATCCAGAACGTGGACATCAGCGTACCGAGCGCCACCATACAGGTCGCGAAAAAGTGCAGGCCGGGGCCGACTCTGTTCCAGCCGAACAGCATGACGCCAAGAAAACCGGCTTCGAGGAAGAAGGCGGTCAGGACTTCATAAGTGAGCAACGGGCCGGTAATGCTCCCGGCGAACGAGGAGAAAAAGCTCCAGTTTGTGCCGAACTGGTAAGCCATCACCAGCCCGGACACCACGCCCATCCCGAAGTTAACGGCAAAAATTTTCGACCAGAAATGGTAAAGGTCGCGGTATTCCTCTTTCTTTGTTTTCAGCCACATGCCCTCAAGCACCGCCAGAAAACTGGCAAGCCCGATGGTGATAGCCGGAAAAATAATGTGGAAGGAAACGGTGAAAGCGAACTGTATACGTGCCAGCTCCAGGGCATCCAGACCAAACATAGAACCTCTTTTTTTGCAGGTGATCCCTTTAACCAAGGATAGGTGGTAGAACCAAATTGGTTAAAATTTATTCAAATTGTGGCGTTTCATGGTTTCATGGTTTCATGAGGGAAGGGATTGAAACACGGGGAGGGGGTGTATAACAGATACAGTTTGGTGATGGATGTGTATAACAGTTTGGCGTGCGGGGGCTTTGAGTTTAAGGTCAAGTTCAAGTTCAAGTTCAAGTTCAAGTTCAAGGTCGTGGGCGTCGGCCCACACCGACTTGGGGGGCGGGGGCTATTCCATGCGTTGTAACCCGACCATTTTAGGGGCCTGGTGAAAATTTCGGTTTCTCACGTGCAGTGATCGCTCAGCGGCTGTCGCCGAAACCGCCCAAAAGGGGCCAGGACGGGCCCCTCTTGGATCTCCCCCGTCTTTTCACTGCGCGCTGCCGCTTGCAGGCTATATTCCAGCGGCTCCGGCTATTGCCGCAAACGCCGCCGCTGCGCGGTCCTCTCATTTCAGGTTCGGACCCGCTCGGAAAAACACCCTCGCGGTTTCTCACCGTTCATTCGACGTCGTTTTGAGCGCGGCCAGAGGCTATGTAAAACGAAGGTTTTTATCCTCCCACTGCGATGGGAAAGGAGGAAAGCAAAACCAAACACATTCCCTTTGTTTTTGAAATGCCAGTGGCCGCGCTCAAAAATCACGCCGAAGGGAGAGGTGGAAAACCGCGCGTCTGTTTGCGCGGGTTGTAACCCGACCGGAGGGTACCGCGAAGCGGCGGGATTTTGCGGCAATACCGGTAGCCCCTGAAACATAGCCCGCGAGCGATAGCGCGCAGTGAAAGAGCCTGGGATTCTTAAGGGGGGCGGCGATAAGCCCCCCTTAAGGCCCGTTTGGGCGGCGAGCCCAAGGTTTTGACCTTGAAGTATTCGCAGATCTCCCTGAAACACCCTGATTAACTCCCCCCTGACAAGGATACCAACTCTATTCTCTCTATCGCCCCGCGTACCCCCCCAAACGTGATCTCCCCCGGCATGTTCCCCATATCCGGTGTACTCAGGCTTCTGTCAATAATCACCGCCAGATCTTCCTCTGTGATGCCCTCGGCGAGCTGAGAAAGTTGTGTCGGCACCGCACTGGCACGCGCGAGGGCGATGGCGGTCAGTAATTCTTCGTCGCTGCGGCCTTCGAGCGCCAGCAGGCACAGATTACCGTAACCGACCAGCAGGCCGTGGGCGACGTGGCGGGTTTTGGCGCAGGCGGTGAACCCTTCGTATAAGGCATGTGCTGCGCCGGTATGGGCGCCGTTACTCATCACCGAGGTCAACCCGGCGTAGAGGAAAATTGCGTCGAGGACCTGCTCGAGGGCGTTGTTGGCTTTCCCTTCCTGCACCGCGAAACAGGCATCGGCGGCGAAATGTTCGATCAGGGTATAACAGAGTTCACTGTTGGTTCGCGCAACGCCCGCCAGGCCGGTGAGCTGACTGAGATCGCTGATGGCGCGGTACTCATACCACTTTGCCAGCGTGTCGCCGATACCTGCCGAAAGCCAGTGCAGCGGCGAGGTGGCGAGAAGATCGGCATCAATCACCACCGCCGCCGGGCCGCAGGAGAGGGGGAACATATCGCGGAACTGACCGTCTTCGTGGTAGCGAAAGGTCAGTGAGGTGACGGCAGAACAGGTGCCGGCAATGCTCGGCAGTGTCACCACGGGAATGTTGCAGGCGACGCCCGCGGCTTTGGCGGTGTCGATGGCTTTGCCGCCGCCGGTGGCGATAATCACCTCGACGCCCTGGGTGCGGAAGATGTCGGCCAGGCGGTTGATTTCCTGCTGGCAACATTCGCCGCTGAACACTTCGCTGCCAAGATAGCTGACCATCTGCTGTTCGAGCTGATCGGCGACTTTTGCCTCGACGCTGGCAATGGCGCGTTTACCGCCCACCAGCATGGCGCGCTGGCCTAAACGTCCGCACATCGCGCCAAGATGTTTAATCGCCCCGCGCCCGCGCAGCACGCTGGCAGGAAATACCAAACGATGGGTGAACATAGTTGCCCTCATAAAACGTCGTGTTTTAAGAAGTATAGAAGGCGTGTTCCGGATCGCAGTAAATTCAGCGGCGGCGCTGGCGGACGGCGTCGTGGGTTTTACGCAGCGCATCGCGCGCACCCGGCAGACGCTGGGCGATACCGATATAAAGACAGTCGATGATCAGCAACTGGCTGGTGCGGCTGGCCATCGCGGCGGCGCGAAAACCCAGTTCACGACCGCTGGTCAGCAGCACGACGTCGGCTTTGCGGGCGAGGGGGGAACGCCCGCCAGCGGTGATAGATAACGTCATTGCGCCGCTGCTTTTGGCCTGCATCAGCGCGTCCAGCACGCCGGTGGTTTCACCGGAGTGGGAAATCGCCAGCGCCACATCGGCGGCGGTTAACTGGCAGGCGCTGACCAAACTTTCATCGGTGCTGCCGTAGGTCTGAGCGATGACGCCAATACGGCGCAGTTTCTGGCAAAAATCCTGTGCCACCAGCGCGGAGGCACCGGCACCGTAAACGTCGATACGCCGCGCCTGCGACAGCACGCTGACGGCCTGTTCGAGGGTGTCGCCGCTGAGCAGTTGCGCGGTAGCGCTCGCGCCTTCCACTTCAAACGCCAGCAGTTTATGCAGGATCTGTTTCGGCGTGTCGCCCTCGCCGATGTCGGCCACCAGCGGTTCTCCCGCCGGGGCATTGCGCGGCAGTTCAGCGGCTAACGCCAGCCGCAGCGCCGGATAGCCTTCGAAGCCTAAACGACGACTGGCGCGCACCACGGTCGCGGTGCTGGTGGCGGCGCGCTTTGCCAGTTCGGCCACGCCGAGCTGCGCCACGCCGGGCGGATCGCTGATGATCAGGGTAATCACCCGCTGTTCTGCCTGCGAAAAACTGCCCTGCAACGCCTCCAGCCGCGACTGCAAATTCATTCCTTTCATCGGCTATTTTTCCAGTTCGCGCAGGTGGTCATCTTTGCGCAAGGTCATCAGCGCAAACAGACTGACGATACAGGTGGCTACCACGTAGTACGCCGGAATATCCAGATTGCCGGTTTCTTTAATAAGACCGGTGATGATAAGCCCCGCACAGCCCGAAAATACCGCATTCGACAGTGAGTACGACAGACCAAGGCCGGTGTAGCGCACGCGGGTCGGGAACATTTCCGCCAGCATGGCCGGACCGGGGCCGGCGATCATGCCGATGGTGGCACCGGCGATCAGCACCGCAATGCCTTTCGCCAGCAGGCTGCTCTCAGGGTTTTGCAGCAAATGCAGCAGCGGGAAGCTGAGAATAATCACCGCCAGCACGGCGGCCATCATGACTTTTTTACGGCCAATTTTATCGCTCAGCCAGCCGGAAGGAAGAATGGCAATGGCGAAACCGACGTTCGCCAGCACGGTGGCCACCAGCGCCTGTAAGAACGTGGCGTGCAGCGAGGTTTGCAGATAAGAAGGCATCACCACCAGGAACGTATAACCGCCCGCTGACCAGCCCATCATACGGCCAATACCCAGGGCAATGGCTTTCGCGGTGGCAATGGCGGAAGCTTTTTCCGCCGCGGTTTGCCGGGTTTTGACATCCGGTTTTTTGCTGGCGACAAAGCTCGGTGTTTCATCGAGTTTCAGACGCAGCCACAGCGCCACCAGCCCCATCGGCAAGGCCAGCAGGAACGGAATACGCCAGCCCCAGTCTTTCATCTGCGCTTCCGGCAATGTCTGCACCAGAATCGCGACCAGCCCGACGCCGGTCAGTAAACCCAGTGACACGGTGAACGACTGCCATGCACCGTAAATCCCGCGCTTGCCCTTCGGTGCGAACTCGGTCATCAGCGAAACCGCGCCGCCAAATTCTCCCCCGGCGAACAGCCCCTGGAACATGCGCATCAGCGTCAGCAACAGCGGTGCCGCCACGCCGATCTGCGCATAAGTGGGCAGCAGACCAATGATGGCGGTGGCGACGGTCATCAGCAGCACGACGGCGATAAGCGTAGGTTTACGGCCAATGCGGTCGCCGATGCGGCCAAAAATGATCGCGCCTATCGGACGGCAGAAAAATGCCAGGGCGAAAGAGGCGTAGGTGAGCAATAAACCGGTGAGCCCGCTCTGGCCTTCGAGGGTGAAGAAGTTACCGGCGATCAGCGTCGCCAGATACCCGTAAACACCGAATTCGTACCATTCGATAAAGTTGCCGACCGAACCGGCGACGAGTGCACGACGGGACTGGCTGGCGCTGGTTACAGCAGGGGAAGTCTGGCTGGTCATCAAAAACCTCAGATCGTTATCAGAATGGAATGTAAATAATTTTCTAAATTCAGGTGATCATTATGTCAATATTTTTCAGGAACTGAGCAAAATAAAAGCGAAATCTGTGGAGTTGAACAGAATTTAAAGAGGAATGACGAGGCGAAACAAAACAGGCGATGCCCGTGAGCATCGCCTGTTAGCGGAAAAAGGAGAGGGTGAAAAGGTTCAGAGCGTGTGGATGTCGATCCCGTCGCCGATGTTACTTTTCTGGTAATACGCGCGCGGTACTTCAACCTGATACTGTTTGTCGGCGTAAGCGACTTCCAGAATGAAGCGCTCGTTTTCATACGATTCCACCGGGATAAACCCGAAGAATCCTTCCGCCACGCTGATGGTGCGCGAGGACGGCACGGCATAACGATGAACAATCCTTGCTCTGAGCGGCTGCTGAGTGCCAGTTAACATATTCCATACGCGGTTAACGGGTTGCGACAGCGTGGCAAGCACGTCTGAGGCCAGCGAGTTGAGGGCGGAGGGCCAGCTCTCAGGTTTTTTCATAGTCATGATAAATACCTCGTTGGTCTATATAACCTAATTCTTATAATTATCTGTGGCTAAGATCCAATGATTTTTTAGACTTAACTATGTCAATTTTTGTAAGTGGCTGGCGGGTCACGAAATTACTCCGCCAGCGTTTTGCGTCTTTTGCCAGATTTACGTTCTGCTAGCAATAACGGGCAGGAAGGGCACATCGCATGGTCAGCCAGATCGTACCGCAGACAGCACTGTTTGCGGTATTGCGGGCTGTCCGGGTCGGCCGGATTTTCGGCACGCATCGGCTGAAACAGCGGGTTTTTACCGCCATAGCGCAGCTCGCGCGATTCCATGAGCGCCATGCCGTCGGCGATATCTGCGTTCACCAGCTCGGCCTGCTTTACGCCCCAGCCAACGCGGATGGCGGCGTTACTCCAGTAGATACCTGGCTTGAGCCCGGAGAATTCTGCCAGCGCTTCACACACCGGGCGTAAATGCTGCTCGATCATCACATCGAAACGCGCCATCGGTTCAGAAGAGCTCAGCGCTTCGCCTTCGCCATCGAGATAAATCTGCGAGGGCAGCCCTTCTTCCTGCATACACAGGTAGACGTTTTCGGCGGCGATCGGCAACTGCCAGCCGTGACGCAGCGAGACGATCACCCAGCTTGGCAGCAGGGTGGCGAAATACCACTGCGACCACATCGAAATCCGCGCGCGGCGTGTGTCGCACTTCGCGGCGTCAGCAGAATTGGCATCCAGATAGCGTTTAAGCATGCTGGCGCAGCCTTCGGGGGTGGTGAGATGCGTCACAGGCACCGCGTTGGTGACCAGCGGCGTCAGTGGTTTAAAGGTGTCCGCCACCCAGCTGACGGGCGTATCACGGAAACTGTCGAGAAATCTTTGCATTGTCGGGGGCGAATAGGATTCGGCGCTATAAATCATGCGGACAGAGTAGCGAAAATTAAAGCGGAATAGTAATGATTTCGATTTAGATTGCGATGCGGCAGACAAATCCGATCAGCAGCGAGGCACCCTAGCCGTGCCCCGCATAAAAGACCGTCTTACAAGACGTTACTCTGCAACACCCACACGGCGGCTTCGACGCGTGATTTCAGTTTCATCTTTTTCAGCAGATGTTTGACGTGAACTTTCACCGTGCTTTCGGTGATATTAAGACGGCGGGCGATCATCTTATTCGGCAGACCTTCGGCGATCAGTTTGATGATGTCGCGTTCGCGCGGTGTCAGGGACTGAATATCGCGGTCACCGCTTGGGCGGCTTTCCCGCAGGCTGGCTGCTAACACCGGCGTCAGCGCTTCGCTGAGCACCATTTTTCCGGCAGCGGCGTTATGCAGCGCGGCCAGTAAATCTTCCGGCTCCATGTCTTTAAGCAGATAGCCATCGGCGCCGCGTTTAAGCGCGGTCACCACGTCATCTTCATGATTGGAGACGCTGAAAACCACCACGCGGCCTGACAGCGAGGTCTGGCGCATTTTATCCAGCGTGTCCAGACCGTTCATGCCGGGCATATTCAGATCCAGCAAAATCAGGTCCGGATCCAGCTGTTTTGCCAGTTCCACGCCTTGCTCGCCGTTACTGGCTTCGCCGATCACTTTCAGGCTGGCGTCCAGCGCGATCAGCTGTTTCACGCCGTTGCGCAGCATAGGATGATCGTCAATCAGCAAAATAGTGGAGGGGGTGATGTCGTTCATACTTGCTCCTGGGGATTAATTGGCAGGGCTTCCGGGCGGAAACGCACGAGCACTTCAGTGCCGCCGTCCGGACGTCGGTCGAACCGACAGGTGCCATGTAAGGTGCTGGCGCGATCCTGCATGATGATCAGGCCATAATGATTTTGCCGTTCGGCGTTCGGTGAAATGCCCTGGCCGTTATCGCTAATGCGCAGGGTAATTTCCCCGTCATCGCAGTGCAGGGACACCGACACCTGCGTGGCGCGGGCGTGTTTATAAGCATTGTTCAGCGCTTCACGGGCGATGTGCAGCAGATGAATTCCCTGATTCGCCGGAACGGAACGCGGGGGGATCTGATAATCGAAACCGATGGTCAGCCCCATGCGGCGGGAGAATTCATCCACCGTGTGTTGCAGCGCCGCGCGCAGGCCGGGGGTATTGAGGGTCAGGCGGAACGTGGTCAGCAGCTCGCGCAGCTGGCGGTACGCGGTGCTCAGTTCATCGCGCATCTGCTGTAACAGGTTTTTATCCTCTTCGGAGAACGTGCTGGCGTGCATCTGTAAACAGGCGACCTGGATTTTCAGGCAGGAGAGTGACTGCGCCAGCGAATCGTGCAGCTCGCGGGCAATGGCCGAACGCTCTTCCATCAGCATCAGCTGCTGCTGATGTTCTGCCTGACGCGCCAGCATCAGGGTGCTGGTCAGCTGCTCCATCAGCATTTTGATCAGCTGTTGCTGATCGTCATCCAGATGCTCCCCCGGCGGCAACTGCGCCAGCAGAACGCCGTAATTGTCGCGCTCATCGCGCAGGCTCCAGCTCAGTGAATCCCCGTCCTCATCCGTCTGTTCACCGACTTTCGGGCTGACCGGCTGGCGCGGCGAGGCATTATTGAACTCATTGAACACCTCGGCGCTGTTATTTTCGTACTGACGCAGCTGTACTCCCCGCAGCGGCGTGAGGGACTGCAATTCTTTCAGCACCGGTTGCATCCGCGCATCCAGCGGCTCGCTGGTGTGCAGCTGGCGGCTCACGCGGTACAGATAATCCAGCACCTGATTTTTCTGTTGCAGATCGGCGGTTTTTTCCGTCACACGTTGCGCCAGATTATCGACCATTTCCCCCAGTGCCAGAGACATGCTGTTGAGCGAATCGCCGAGGATATCCATCTCATTGTGCGCGTCACCGTTCGCCACGCGTTTGCGCTGATAGCGGTGGCTGAAATCCCCGGCGGTGATGGCGCTGGCCTGCGACAGCAAATTCCGCCACGGCGTCAGCAGATGGCGGCGCAGGAACCAGATGGTCACGGCGAGCAGCAGCAGGGTGACGGCCACCAGTGCGCGCTGAATCAGTGAAATCTGCTGTAAGTGGTATTCGGTTTTATGTTCGAGCGCGGCCACCAGCACGTCGAGCTGGCCGACAAACACCGCCATGTTGGCGGAGACGTCCTGCGGATGTTTCGCCGCCATCACCTGATGGCGCAGCGTGGTTTGCCAGTAATTACGCAGTGCCAGAAATTGCGGTTGCAGGTTTTCGCGTTCCACAGCCTGCAACAAATCGGCGCTGTTCTGGTCAATCTCCATCTGGCGAATATACGCGGCGTTTTTGCCACTGAGCGGCACTTCCGACAGCAGCCGGTAACTCTGCATACGCAGCGAACCGGCTTTATTGATGGCGTGGGCATTGCCTTCGATACTTCCCGCCATCCACGCCGCCATGCCCATGCCGCCAATGCCCAGCAGGCCGAGAAGCAGCATCAGCAGGGTGATCTGGCTGACAAGCGAGAGAGAAGGCAGGGCGCGTTTGAGCATCAACAGGGTTTCCGGTGGCTGTAAAAAGCGTTAAGTAATTCTTTATATACCGATTATGGCTAGGTTAACCGCATGGCAAGAGGGGGCATTTTTTATGATCCGCACGACTTTCCCTATACCCCTTTGTGATTACTCCTTTATTTCCACCGGAGGTATGGATGCGGTAGCAAGAAGCACATTGCGTTATCAACCTGATGAATATTAGCAGTTAATTGGACAGGAAGCTGATACTCACAAAGAGGCCATGGTTATTTTATCGTCATTTTCCACCTGCCTTTGCGTTGATTTGTATCAACATCCCTAAGCGGTGCTCTACCTAGTGTGTGCGACATAACTCCACCATTACAACAATAACGCGCTTCAACTCGAGGTTCATATGTCACACACATCAGCTACACCGACGGAAAAACCGTCCCGCCTGTTGCAGGACTGGCGCCCGGAGGATCCGGCATTTTGGGAAAAGACCGGTCATAAAGTCGCCAGCCGAAATTTATGGATCTCCGTCCCTTGTCTGTTACTGGGCTTCTGCGTCTGGATGCTGTTCAGCCTGGTTTCCGTGAATCTGAACAAAGTCGGCTTTAATTTCACCACCGATCAGCTGTTCATGCTGACCGCCATTCCTTCCGTTTCCGGCGCGCTGCTGCGGGTGCCTTACTCCTTTATGATCCCGCTGTTTGGCGGCCGCCGCTGGACGGCACTGAGCACCATCTTCCTGGTTCTGCCTTGTGCGTGGCTGGGCTTTGCGGTGCAGGACACCACCACGTCCTACAATACCTTCCTGGTGATCGCACTGCTGTGCGGTTTCGGTGGCGCAAACTTCGCGTCAAGCATGTCTAACATCAGCTTCTTCTTCCCGAAAGCGAAGCAGGGCGGCGCATTGGGCATCAACGGCGGTCTGGGCAATCTGGGCGTCAGCGTGATGCAGCTGGTGGCTCCGCTGGTCATTTCCCTCGGCGTGTTTGCTGCGTTCAGCGATAAACAAACGCTGGCTAACGGTGCGGACATCTGGCTGCAAAATGCGGCCTGGATCTGGGTGCCGTTCCTGGTGATTGGCACCGTCGCTGCCTGGTTTGGTATGAACGATCTGGCGTCGTCAAAAGCCTCTATCCGCCAGCAGTTGCCGGTGCTGAAACGCGGCCATCTGTGGATCATGAGCGTGCTGTATCTGGCGACGTTCGGTTCGTTTATCGGCTTCTCCGCAGGTTTCGCGATGCTGACCAAAACCCAGTTCCCTGACGTCAACATTCTGCAATACGCCTTCTTCGGCCCGTTCTTTGGCGCACTGGCGCGTTCAGCCGGCGGAATGCTTTCCGACCGTCTGGGCGGTATCCGCGTAACGCTGGTGAACTACATTCTGATGGCGATTTTCGCCGGTCTGCTGTTCCTGACCCTGCCGGTGAATGGCGTGGGCGGCAACTTCCCGGCGTTCTTTGCGGTGTTCATGGTGCTGTTCCTGACGGCCGGTCTGGGCAGTGGTTCAACTTACCAGATGATTGCCGTGATCTTCCGTAAACTGACCACCGACCGGGCGAAAGCGCGCGGTGCCAGCGAAGACGAAGCCCTGCGTGAAGCGGTCACCGACACGGCAGCGGCACTCGGTTTCATCTCTTCAATCGGCGCGATCGGCGGTTTCTTTATCCCGAAAGCCTTCGGTATTTCTCTGGCACTGACCAATTCACCGGCTGGCGCGATGAAAGTCTTCCTGGTGTTTTACGTGGTCTGTGCGCTGATCACCTGGCTGGTGTACTGGCGTAAACTGAACAAAGGTTTTGCGACCAAACAGGTCAGAAAATAACGTCTGATTTTTGATTTTCTGTCAGTAATAACCAAAGGGGCTGCGGCCCCTTTTTGCATAGACATCAGCGCTCCCGCCCCTGTGGATTTCCTCCCAAAAAAATTATTCGCCGCGTCTTAAGTCATATTTATTTACTACCCTTAACCCAAATTAGACAAAACCTGCGCTGGGGCGGGGAGGTGTGTAGTGAAGAAGCTTAAGATTTCTGCTGCGTGCTCTTACAGGAAAATGGTGGCCTGTCTGGTCAGCCTGAGCCTTTCTGAGGCGGCACTGGCAGGCTGCGACATCTTTAATCCGGTATCAGGACAGACCGTGACGTGCTCTGTCGCTGCTCCTAACCCCTCCGCGATGGGGGCCACCGCGGTGGTGGGAAGTGACAATGTCACGGTCAATATTGACACTGGCACTATTCTGAATTTAAACGATCAAAACGGTGTCCTGGTTTACAGCGACAGCGCGGTTTTCCAGCGCGGTACGCTGAACATCACCAATGACAGTTTCGACGGTATTTCCGCCCGTCTGGCCGGTAACTCCCTGCACAATGCCGGCACCATCACCACGCAGGGCTTTCAGTCGGAAGGTATCTATCTTTCAGGGACCACCAGTCAGGCCATCAACGAGTCCGGCGGGCAAATTATCACCAGCGGGGAGAATTCCAGCGGAATAATCAGTTTTGGCAGTTCACCGGCCACCGTCGGAAATAACACCCTGCTTAATGCGGGCAGCATCTCGACCTCAGGTACGCTTTCCTCCGGGATTTATGCACAGGGCAGCGGCAACCAGCTCACTAATACCGGCAGCATCACCACCAGCGGCACCAACGCGTCCGGTTTACAGGCGAATGGCAGCGACAATTCCATCAGCAACAGCGGAACCGTGGTGACACAGGGGCTGGGCGCTAACGCCATCAATAACGACGGTGGCGCAACTCTGGGCAGCGTGATCAACTCCGGCTCGCTTTCCACCAGCGGGGATTTTGCTAACGGCGTGTATTTCGGCGGCAGTGCCGATTTCACCAACACGGCGACCGGCACGATCACCAGCACCAGTGCGCGTGGCGTGCTTGCCACCGGCGGCGGAACGCTGACCAATAACGGAATGATCAGCGCCGGACGCGACGGCATCGACAGCCCTGCTGGCGCGGTAACCATCATAAATACCGGTTCGATCACCTCCGGTAATGAGCGTGCCGTGCATGTTGAAAGCAACGACAACAGCACGCTGATTAACAGCGGTGATCTCACCGGTAACGGCGTCGCGGTGCAGTTTTCCGCTGGCAATGACGTCTTTATCTGGCAAAACAGCGGGACGCTCAGCGGCTCCGCAGACATGGGCGCAGGGGACGACAGCGTGACGCTGCGTCGTCTGACCGACGTCAATCTTGCGGCCATGCCCGTACTTCAGGGCGGCGCGGGGCAGGATCAGCTGACGCTGGAAAATTCGCAACTGAGTGACCCGTCGCGCTTCATCGACTGGGAAAGTGTGCTGCTGCAATCCGCCTCGCAATTGTCGATGACCCGCCCGCTGGTGCTGGGCGATGCCACCACGCAAACCGGCACCCTCAGCATCGATTCCACCAGCGTATTGCTGGCAGGAGGGCAAAGTGCGGCGGACATTGCGGGCTTTGGCGGCGCGAATGACGTTACCGTCACCAATGCCGGGACGCTCGATCTGACCGACAGCGCAGGCAGCACCCACGATCGTCTGACTATTCACGGCAATTACGTGGGCGATAACGGCGTGCTGAAGTTGCAGACGGTGCTAAACGGTGATGATTCGGCATCTGACCGGCTGGTGATTTCCGGCGGGCAGGCCAGCGGCAGCACACAGATTCAGGTCACGAATGTTGGCGGAACGGGCGTAGCGACGGCGGGCTCCGGCATTATGCTTGTGGAAGCCACTAACGGCGCGACCACGACCGCCAGCGCCTTTACGCTGGCAGGCGGTTCGGTTTCCGCAGGGGCCTATGATTATTTGCTGTTTCGTGGCAGCAGCGACGATGCGCAGAGCTGGTATCTGCGCAACTCACTGATTGTTGTCACGCCACCGGTCACGCCCCCGGTGACGCCACCCGTGACGCCACCGGTCACCGCGCCAGAGTCTCCGACCGTGACGCCACCCGTGACCCCGCCGGACATTCCCCCTGTTGCGCCGCCCGTCGTCCCGACGTTACCCCCGGTCGATACCGCTGTGCCGCTTTACCGGCAGGAAGCGCCGCTGTATCAGGCGGTCGCACCCGTCGCGCAGCAGATCGGCATCCATCAGATCGCAACCTATCATGACCGTCAGGGGCAGGTTAACACCACGGGGCAGGCGGCAGGCTGGGCCAGAACCTTCGGCGTCCACAGCGAACAATCCTGGTCCGGTACCACATCGCCGTCATTCGACGGCCATTACGCCGGGCTACAGGTCGGTCAGGATTTGCTGGCCGGCGAACAGGATAACGCAGGCATCTTTTACGGTTTCACGCGGGCCAAAGGTGATGTGCGCGGTTTCATCCGTGCTCAGCCGGATGCCTGGGCGGGCAACATGACACTGGAAGGTAATAGCGCGGGCGCGTACTGGACGCACCACGGGAAGGGGCAGTCTTATGTCGATCTGGTGGTGATCCACACCTGGCTTAACGGCTCGACCACGTCCGGGCGCGGTAACGATGCAGATGTCGGAGGCAAACTCTGGTCTGCGTCACTGGAAACCGGGTATCCGGTCCCCCTGACAGAACGCTGGTCGCTGGAACCGCAGGCGCAAATTATCGGCCAGCGTCTGAGCCTCGATGACAGCAACGACGGCATTTCATCGATTAAATACAGCAAGGATACGGTGTACACAGGCCGGGTCGGTGCGCGGGTGCAGGGAAGTTACGGGGAGGCTGAACGGCGTCTGCAGCCGTTCCTGACGGTCAACGTGTGGCATGAATTTGACGATACCACCAGCGTCACACTCGGTAATGATCGCCTCACGCAGGACGCCGGAAGTACCGCGCTGGAAGTCGGGGTGGGGTTAGCGGCCAGTATCAGCCGGCAAATCGAACTGTATTCATCCGCCAGCCACACCAGCGACGACGACAGCAATCACCGCGAAGACGTCAGCGGGAATCTGGGGGTCAGGATCATCTGGTAGCCGGGGTGTTGAGCGTACTACTTCACATAGGAATTCAGCACGCTCAGCACCACATCCAGATCGGCTTCGCGTTTGACCTCATCGGCCTCGTGAACAATATGTTCAGTCAGATGGCCTTTGATCACTTCCCGCATCAGCCCGTTCACCGCGCCGCGGATCGCCGCGATTTGTTGTAAAACAGCGGCGCATTCGTGGGGTTCATCCAGCATTTTATTTAACGCCGCCACCTGGCCCTGGATCTTGCTGGTACGGGCCTTCAGCTTCTGTTTATCGCGAATAGTGTGGGACATGTTAACTCCTTGTATGACGCGAAATGCCGGGCCAGCTTA
This sequence comes from Rahnella sp. PAMC25559, assembly GCF_050632365.1. Lineage (GTDB taxonomy): Bacteria > Pseudomonadota > Gammaproteobacteria > Enterobacterales > Enterobacteriaceae > Rahnella > Rahnella rivi. The sequence continues at coordinate 2,958,783 of NZ_CP192543.1, forward strand.
GCATTGCCCGTATACTGGGGGGTAGTATTTGATACTGGGGGGGAGTAGAATTCCTGCGCCTACCTCAATGAGATGCCTCACCATGAATGACTTTTCAGCACTTTTGCAGCAGGGAAATGCGTGGATGTTTATACCCGGCGCCATATTGCTGGGGATTTTGCACGGGCTTGAGCCAGGCCATTCGAAAACTATGATGGCCGCCTTTATCATCGCGATTAAAGGTACCGTCCGGCAGGCCGTTTTACTCGGGCTGGCGGCCACGGTGTCGCACACGGCGATTGTCTGGATCATTGCTTTTGGCGGCATGTATCTGAGCAACCGTTTTACTGCCGACGCGGTGGAACCCTGGATGCAAATGGTGTCTGCGGTGATCATCCTCGGGACGGCGCTGTGGATGTTCTGGCGTACCTGGCGGGGTGAACGGTTGTGGAAAAGGGAGCACGCGCACGGGCATCATCATGATCATCACCACGCTCCCGCCCATGCCCATAACAATGTACAGCGCCACCTGCCACCTCAGGGGCTGGGCCATCTGCGCAGCATGACGCGTATCAGCCTGTCGCCGCAGGAATATCAGGATGCACATGAACGTGCACATGCCAGCGATATTCAGCGCCGCTTTGCGAGTGCGGAAGTGACCAACGGGCAGATCCTGTTTTTCGGTCTGACCGGCGGGCTAATCCCCTGTCCGGCGGCTGTGACGGTGCTACTGATCTGCATTCAGCTCAAACAACTGGCGCTGGGTGCGACGATGGTGGTGTGTTTTAGTATCGGGCTGGCGCTGACGCTGGTGACCGTCGGGGTGGCTGCCGCAGTGAGTGTCCGGCAGGCAGCCAAACGCTGGAGCGGGTTAAATACGCTGGCGCGCAGGGCACCGTATTTTTCCAGTGTGCTGATCGGGCTGGTCGGAATTTATATGGGGATCCACGGCTATATGGGCTTAACGTCGTAAAAAATCCGAACCTAATCAGTCATAAGCCATAACAATTCAGACTTTTTAAAACCGGCTCAAGGCGCTATAAATGACAGGATGAAAAATGGAGAAAAGATCCCGCGATGAAAACTGCCCACCTTGTTGACCCTGAACTGCGTCCGTTGCTCGACCTGATGCCCGCCCGCGTGCTGGAAGCCTCCGTTTTGCCCGCCATGCGTGAGCAGCGTCAGGCGGCGGCGCTGGAAAGTTTGTCGCAGGATGACGGCTTGCCGGTGTGTGTCACGCATCATCACGTTGAAGGCAGCAAAGGTGCGCCGGCGGTGCGTGTGGCGGTGATTTCGCCGCAACATGCCCGGAAAGGGCGGATGGGTATTCTGCATATTCACGGCGGCGGTTATGTGCTGGGCAGCCCGGAGCAGTCGATGCCGCTGACCCGTCCGACGGCGGCGCGGCATGATTGTGTGATTGTCTCGGTGGATTACCGTCTCGCGCCAGAAACACCGTTTCCCGGTCCGCTGGAAGATTGTTATGCCGCACTGGTCTGGATGGCTGAGCAGGCTGAGTCTCTGGGTATCGATTCTGCGCATATGGGTGTGATGGGGGACAGCGCCGGTGCAGGGCTGGCGGCCTCTCTGGCGCTGCTGACCCGCGACCGTGGCGGCCCGACACTGGCGTTTCAGAACCTGATGTATCCGATGCTCGATGACCGTACCGTCACGGAGAGTCACCCTAATCCGGTGACCGGCGAATTCGCCTGGACACGTGAGGACAACCGTTTTGGCTGGCAGGCGTATCTGGGGCACGACGCAGGGCTGGCTGAGATTTCATGCTACGCCGCCGCAGCGCGTGCAGATGATCTCAGCGGGCTTCCGCCGGTCTGGATGGGTGTCGGTTCAATTGATTTATTCCTTGATGAAAATATCGACTACGCCCGCCGGTTAATCCGCGCCGGTGTGCCGGTGGAGTTCAGCATCTATCCGGGCGGATTCCACGGTTTTAACGGCGACCCGGCGTATGCGCTGTCACGACGCGCCCGCGAGCAGCGGCAGGATGCGCTGGCCGGTTTCAATCCTCTGCGTAATAGACATCACTATGGCTTATAATAAAAAACAATCTATAAGGCATAACCCAGGTTTAATCAGAAAATATTTTGGACATCAAACAGCTCATCTACCTGTGTAATCTCGAGCGCGAGCGGCATTTTGGCCGGGCGGCGGAGGCGAGTTTTGTCAGCCAGCCGACGCTGTCGATGCGCCTGAAAAATCTTGAGAAAGAACTCGGGCTTAGCCTGATCAACCGCGGCAATAATTTTGAAGGTTTCACCGCCGAGGGCCTGCGTGTACTGAGCTGGGCGCGGGAAATTGTCGCGGTGTACGAAGGGCTGAAGCTGGAGGTTGAGTCGTTAAAGCAGGGCATGAGCGGCACCCTGCGCATCGGCGTCATGCCGCAGTGCAGCGTTTCATTGGCGCAGCTTATCAAAGCCGTCAGCCTGGTGCATCCGGGGCTGGATTACCGGGTCGCGGAAGTCAGTGCCGACCAGCTGATTGAAGCGCTGAGCAGCCATTCAGTGGATGTCGGCATTGGTTTCTTCGAATTCTCCACCCTCAACGAACTGCGTTTTCAACTGGTACCGCTCGATGACGGCGGCGTGGACGTGGTTTACCATCCCGACCACTTCCCTGAGCTGCAAAATCTGACCCTGATGACCGCAGAACAGGCGGTCGCGCTGCCGTTGTGTCTGTCCGAGCCCAGCCGCTATTTTCGTCGTTATCTGGACAACTTCTTCCGTCAGTCCGGGCTGGAACTTCATCCCCGGCTGGAGAGCACATCGATATTTCAGCTGATGCAGGGCGTGTTTGTCGGTATTGGCTGCGCGCTGGTGCCGCGCGGGCATCTGATTGATGACATGCATCCGGCGCTGAAGCGCTGCCCGCTGGACATCACGCCGATGAGCCGCCACGCCGCGCTGGTGGTCGCCGAAGCGGGGCGCTCCACACCGCTGGCGCAGCATTTCTTCACCGCTTCCGGTCTGTGGCTGGCGCAACAACCCCTGGAAAAACCGCCGGCATGGCCTAAATAAAGCGCCATCAGCGTTTTCTCTCTCTTAATCCTATTGATGAAATGAATCTTTGGGCTCAAGCTTTGCGGCATGACTTAAGTAAAATGGATGGAATAAAACATGAAAGCATTAAAAACGGTGATCCTGGCGATGGCGGCAAGCGGTATTTTACTGGCCGGCGGCGCACAGGCGGAAAACAATTTGCTGGGGCAGTTGCAGCAGGCGGCCAATGAAGGGCTGAACGGCGCGGGCAAAAACACCAACAGCACCGGCACCACCTCATCCCTGACCTCACTGCTCGGCGGTGGCGACAGTGCGCTGACCTCCACCAGCGCGAACAACGTCGCCGGTGTGTTGCAATATTGTGTGAAGAATAACGTGCTTTCCAAAGCCAGCACCGAGAATGTCAAAGATCAGTTGCTGAGCAAACTGGGTATCCAGAGTGCGTCGGGCGCAGAAAGCCAGGATTATCAGCAAGGGCTGGGCGGTTTACTGAAAACCGGTAAAGATCAGAGTGTGGATCTGAACAACCTTGGCAGCGGTCTGACGCAGGTGAAAGAGAAAGTGAAAACCAAAGCATGTGATGTGGTGCTGAAGCAGGCGAAATCATTCATTTAATCATAAAGGCTGGCGCCATAGCGGCTTTTAACTTCAAATTCAAGGTCGTGGGCGTCGGCCCACACCGACCAGAGACCCGGTAACGCGCGGGCCTCTGGACTCCGCGCTTTTTCACTGCGCGCTTCGCTCGCTGGCTATGTTTCATCAGCCGCGGTGATAGCCGCAAAATCCCGCCGCTGCGCGGTTCCCTTCAGTCGGGTTACAACCCGCGTAAAAAGACCCGCGGTTTTCCACCTCTCCTTACGGCGTGATTTTTGAAAGCGGCCTCAGGCTTATACTTCACAACCTCACTTTCTTTATTTTTCTAAAAACTGCGGACGATTCAGAAATATTGCTGAAACATGACCCGCAGCCGCTCATTTCAGGTTTACCCGGCCTAAGGCCTCACCCTTCATTCGGTGCCATTTTTGAGCGCGCCAATAACTTATCTAAAAGATAAAAACAGTCTGCCGTTGATTTTGTCTTTGAATTTAAGATCCCACGGGCGATTCAGAAATCTTGCTGAATGAGAGGTTGCAGACCAGAGGCTGCAATCCCGAAATGAAGGCACCGCGAAGCGGCAAGATTTCCAGCCTGTCGCTGTGGTTGCTGAAACATAGCCAGCGCGCGGATCACGTGTTTGAAAAAGCGAGGGGAGTCCAGAGGGGAAAAGCTTTCCCCTCTGGTCGGTTTCGGCACGAAATGCCGAGTGATAACCGTTATTGAGAAACCGAAATTGTCGCGGTCAAAGCCTTCAGTGCAACTGAGAAAATTTATAAAGGGATCCAAAGGGAACCCCTTTCACTCCCCATAAACCTTCTCTTTGCTCTCGCACAAATCCTCGATCAAACATGACCCGCAGCGCGGCTTACGCGCAATGCAGGTATAGCGACCGTGCAGGATCAGCCAGTGGTGGCAGTCGAGTTTGAACTCGGCAGGCACCACTTTGAGCAGTTTCTCTTCCACGTCATCAACGGTTTTGCCCGGCGCAAACTTTGTCCGGTTGCAGACGCGGTAAATATGCGTGTCGACCGCAATGGTCGGCCAGCCGAAGGCGGTGTTGAGCACGACGTTGGCGGTTTTGCGGCCAACGCCCGGCAAGGCTTCCAGCGCAGCGCGATCTTCCGGTACTTCACCCTGATGCTTTTCCAGCAAAATGCGGCAGGTTTTGATCACGTTTTCCGCTTTGGCATTAAACAGGCCGATGGTTTTGATGTATTCCTTCACGCCGTCCACGCCAAGCGCCAGAACCGATTCCGGCGTATTGGCGACCGGGTAAAGTTTGGCCGTCGCTTTGTTTACGCTGACGTCCGTGGCCTGCGCGGAAAGTAACACCGAAATCAACAGCTCGAACGGGGTGGTATACACCAGTTCGGTGGTCGGGTGCGGGTTGTTGTCCCGCAAACGGCTGAGGATCGCGACGCGCTTTTCCTTATTCATGCACACTTCCTTTTGGCAGAGTTTCTTCAGCGGCAACATGTTGCACCGCTTTACGCGCTTTCATGCGCTGGTCGATCAGGTATTTCCCGGCAAGCAGCAGGCCAAGGCCGATAAAGGCGCCCGGCGGCAGCATGGCCAGCAGGAACGGGTTATCAAGGTGGATAACTTCGATACGCAGCACTTTAGCCCAGGGGCCGAGCAGCAGATCCGCGCCGTTAAACAGCACGCCGCTGCCGAGAATTTCACGCATCGAGCCGAGCACGAACATCGCGCAGGTGGCTCCCAGCCCGGTCATTGCGCCATCCAGCGCCGCCAGATGCACCGGACTGTTCGCCGCACAGGCTTCCGCACGGCCCACCACAATACAGTTGGTGACGATAAGCGGAATGAAGATCCCCAGCGCCTGATACAGCCCGAACGCGTAGGCGTTGATCAGCATCTCTACGGTGCTTACCACCGAGGCGATAATCAGTACGTAAATCGGAATACGGATCTCATCCGGGATCCACTTACGGAACGCGGAAATCATGCCGTTGGTGCAGGTCAGTACCAGCGTGGTCGCCAGCCCTAAACCCAGCGCATTGGTGGCGGTGGAGGTCACGGCCAGCAGCGGGCAAAGGCCCAGCAGCTGAACCAGCGAGGAGTTATTGGTCCACAGACCCTGAACGATTATCTTTTTGACTTCACTCATCACGGGCTCCGCAAGGGGTAAGTTGGGAGAGCTGAGACGGTACCGTCCCGATAAATAATGCAGTCCGTTTCACGGAACGCACCACGGCGCGCGGGGTGATGGTTGCGCCGGTGAACTGATCAAACATACCGCCGTCTTTCTTCACCGCCCAGCGCTCATCGCTGGCGCCATTGACGGTCTGATTGGCGAAATGCTTGATCCAGTCAGAAATACGCACTTCAATTTTATCGCCCAGCCCCGGCGTTTCATGCTGTTCAAGCACGCGGGAGCCGTAAACTTTGCCGTTGAAATCCGCCGCAACCAGTAACTGAATCGCACCGGAATAGCCGTCAGGCGCGGTGGTTTCCACCACGGCAGCCACCGGTTCTCCGCCTTTGCGCGCCAGATACATCCGGTGCGGGGTGGCGGTGCCCAGTGACTCATCGGTGACGTTGTAACATTCATCCTGCAGGTTGTTATCGTACACACTGGCAGGAATAACCTGATCGAACAGGGTTTTCTGCTGTAACAGCGCCTGATGCTCAATGGTCGGTTTGGTCAGCAGGTTAACGATGGCGGTCATCCCGGTCATCAGTGCGCCAAAAAATGCCAGAATCAGGCCGTGGCGTCGCATTGTCGCTAACATAATTCTTCCTCAGCGATGCCCGTAGACACGCGGTTGCGTGTAGTGATCAATCAATGGCACGGTGATATTTGCCAGCAGAACGGCAAAGGCCACGCCGTCGGGATAGCCGCCATAGGTGCGGATAAGCCAAATCAGTAAGCCGATGAGGGCACCGAACACCAGACGGCCTTTCGGCGTGGTGGAAGCGGTGACCGGGTCGGTGGCGATGAAGAAGGCTCCGAGCATGGTCGCGCCGGAGAACAGCCCCACCAGCGGCGACGAGTAGCTCTCCGGAGCCAGACCCCAGGCAATCGCCGCACAGAATGTCAGCATGCCGAGCATGGCCACCGGAATGTGCCAGCTGATAATTTTACGCCACATCAGATACAGGCCACCGGCCAGAAATCCGAGATTAATCCACTGCCAGCCAAGACCGGCCAGCGAACCGCCAAACAGCGGGGTGGCAAGGATCTGTTCAGCCGAATGCCCTGAGCGCAGCCCGGTTTTAAACGCATCCAGCGGAGTGGCTTGCGTCACGCCATCGACATTCATGTTCAGCTGATAGGCGGTAAGATCCTGACTGTTATGACCGGTGAAAATGGTCAGCAGCGTGTCGGTAAAACCGACGTGATGATGTTGCAGCACGTCCGGCGGTAACCAGGTGGTCATCTGGACCGGGAACGAAATCAGCAGCACCACGTAGCCGACCATCGCCGGGTTAAACGGATTCTGTCCCAGCCCGCCGTACAACTGTTTGGCAATAATGATGGCGAATATGGTGCCGAGCACCACCATCCACCACGGCCCGAGCGGCGGCAGGCTGATGCCCAGCAACACCGCCGTCAGCAGGGCGCTGTTATCGCCCAGACGTTTTTTTACCGGTTGTTTGCGCAGTTGCAGCACCGCGCCTTCTGCCAGCAGAGCAATGATGATGGCCAGCGTCAGCTGAACCAGTGTGCCGTAACCAAAAAACCAAACCTGAGCGATCAGGCCGGGAACACAGGCCAGGATCACCATCATCATGATGGTGCTGGTGCTCTGGCGGTTATGCGTAAAAGGTGAACTTGCGATCCTGAAGGCCATCTATTCCTCGTTCGACATGGTCTGAGCGGCTTTGCGGGCCTTAACTCGGGCGATCGCAGCAGCCACGGCGGCTTTACGTGGATCGCTTTCTTGTTGTGATGGGTCTTTTTCTGATGGTGCGTCGTCTTGTAAATCACTCTGCGCGGCGGCTTTTTTCGCTTTGGCACGGGCAATCGCGGCGGCGACAGCGGCTTTGCGTTTGTCGTCAGCGGTGAGTTCAGCCGGCGCCGTTGCCACGTTTTCCTCACCGGTTGTTTCACCGGCAGGCTGTGCGGCAGCGGCTTTTTTGGCTTTGACGCGGGCAATGGCGGCGGCCACGGCGGCTTTGCGATCTGCATCCGCATCGGCGGCAGGTGCGACGTTCAGCTCACTGTCCTTTGCTTCGACTACCACGCCGTTGCCGGCTTTTTTGGCTTTGACACGGGCGATGGCGGCGGCCACGGCGGCTTTACGGTCGTCTTCGGCAGCCGGTGGCGTTTCAGGCACCGGTTCTGAGGCCACGGGGATATCTTGCTGCGCGGCGGCTTTTTTGGCTTTGGCGCGGGCAATCGCCGCCGCCAGTGCGGCCTGACGCGGATCGACGTCCGGCGTTTCAGCCACCGGTTTCTCTTCGGCTGGCGCGTCTTGCACCGGCGTTTCACTGAGCTTCACGGCGGCTTTCTGGTGTTTCTCTTCACGCGCTAACTTCTCGCGTTCCATGCGCGCCTGTTTGGCTTCGAAACGCGCTTTGGCTTCGGTAGCACGGGCGGTTTCGGCATCAATGGCGCGGATTTCGGCCTTTTCCTGACGGTAATACTGCACCAGCGGAATGTTGCTCGGGCAGACATAGGCGCACGCGCCGCACTCGATGCAATCAAACAAATTGTGATTGCGGGCTTTCTCGTGCTCTTCACCTTTGCTGAACCAGTAAAGTTGTTGCGGCAGCAGACCGGCAGGGCAGGCCTCCGCGCACAGGCTGCAACGGATACAGGCTTCTTCCGGTTCCTGCTGACCCAGTTCGGATTCAGACGGTGCCAGCAGACAGTTGGAAATTTTCACCACAGGCACGTCAAGCGACGGCAGGGTAAAGCCCATCAGCGGGCCGCCCATGATCACCATCTTTTTGTCGCCCTGAGGCTGCAATCCGCCTTCCTGCATCAGGTGTGCCACCGGTGTTCCCAGACGCGCCCAGACGTTGCCCGGTTTCGCCATCGCTTCACCGGTCAGCGTCACCACGCGTTCGATCAGCGGTTCGCCGTCGATGATGGCGCGTTTGATGGCATACACCGTGCCGACGTTTTGCATCAGCACGCCGATGGACGACGAGTGATGGCCTTTCGGTACTTCGAGGCCGGTCAGAATTTTGGTCAGCTGTTTGGCGCCGCCGGAAGGGTATTTGGTCGGCACCACGCGCAGTTCGAAACGCACGCCGTCGGTAATATCCGCGCCGATCGCCGCTTTGAACGCCGCAATGGCTTCAGGTTTGTTGTCTTCGATGCCAATCAGCACGCGCTCCGGATGCAGCATGTGGCACAAAATGCGCGTGCCCTGCAGGATCTCCGTCGCGTGTTCCTGCATCAGCCGGTCATCGGCAGTGATGTAGGGTTCACATTCGGCCGCGTTGAGGATCAGCGTGCGGGTGGAGGTCAGGCCGCCTGCCAGCTTACTGGCGGTCGGGAAGCCTGCGCCGCCCAGCCCGGCGATACCGGCCTGGCTGATGCGCTGATTCAGCTCATCGGCAGAAAGCTGGCGGTAATCGGCAATCAGTTCGCGCTCGCACCATGTGTCCTGCCCGTCGGCTTCAATCAGCACGCACAGTTCTTTCAGGCCGGAAGGGTGCGCGGTGATGTGCGGTTCGATGGCCGTGATCACGCCTGACGTCGGCGAATGCACGGGCACGGTACGGCCACGGCCTGTCGTCAGAGGCTGACCTTTTAACACGCGGTCGCCCGCACTGACGCACAGCTCGCCTTCAGGGCCAAGGTGTTGCTGAAGAGGGATGATAAAGCGCTCAGGCAACGGCACGTTGCGCAGCGGAACGTGGCTCGACTGCGTCTTCATTTCCGGCGGATGAATACCGCCGTCGAAGTCCCAGACTTTGTCTTTTTTGAGCGCGGCAAACAGATTAAACATGTTACTCCGCATGGATGACCTGAACCGGAATGGATTGCATATCCCACTTCCAGTTTGCGGTGGTGGTTTTGATCGGCAGCATTTCGATGCAGTCCGTCGGACAAGGCGCGACGCACAGGTCACAGCCGGTACATAAATCAGTGATCACGGTATGCACGGCGCGGGTGGCGCCCACGATGGCATCCACCGGGCAGGCCTGAATGCACTTGGTGCAGCCGATGCAGTTGCTTTCATCGATGTAGGCCACTCTGCGCACCGGTACCGCCGCGGCGGCGTCTTCGCCCATCGGCTGCGGTTCAACGTTAAGCAGCGTAGCCAGCTTGAGCATCACGGCTTCGCCACCCGGCACGCATTTATTGATGTTGTCGCCGTTGGCAACGGCTTCGGCGTAAGGCTTACAGCCGGGATATCCGCATTGCGCGCACTGGCTTTGCGGCAGAATATCGTCAATCTGATCGACAACCGGGTTGCCTTCCACGGCAAAACGACGCGAGGCATAACCCAGCAGCAGGCCAAAAACCAGCGCCAGAGCGGTCAGCGCGCCAATCGCTACCCATAATTCAAACATTAGAATTTCACCAGACCCGTGAAGCCCATAAAGGCCAGCGACATCAGACCGGCGGTGACCAGCGCAATGGAAGAACCTTTGAACGGCGCAGGGACATCAGCCACCACCAGGCGTTCACGGATAGCGGCGAACAGCACCATGACCAGCGAGAAGCCGAGCGATGCGGCGAAGCCGTACAGCGCAGACTGCATGAAGTTCAGCTGCTGGTTAATGTTCAGCAGCGCCACGCCGAGCACGGCGCAGTTAGTGGTAATGAGCGGCAGGAAGATACCGAGCAGGCGATACAGCGACGGGCTGGTTTTACGCACCACCATTTCGGTGAACTGCACGACCACAGCGATGACCAGAATGAACGCCATCGTGCGCAGATAAACCAGCTCCAGCGGCATCAGGATGAAGGTGTTGACCATCCATGAGCAGATATTGGACAGGGTGATAACGAACGTGGTCGCCAGCCCCATGCCGATAGCCGATTCCAGTTTCTTAGAGACGCCCATAAACGGGCACAGCCCAAGAAACTTCACCAGAACGAAGTTATTTACCAGCATGGTGCCGACAAACAGTAATAAATAAGAGGTCATGACAATTGCCCGGACATAATAAACATTAAAACTTCAGGGTTATTCCGTGAAGGTTTCTTTAACCCGCAGAGAGCGTTTGAAATAAGGCACAAACACCGCGGCAGCCAATAAAGGTAACAATAAGTTACGCACGGCCAGATCATCGGTAACCGGCGAGAATGCAAAGGCTTTTACGGCCAGCAACACGGTGCACAGTAACCAGATAATATACATTTTCGGCAAGGCTTTGGCACGCTTGCAGAATTGCCACAACACGGCGACGGTAAATACCCCCATCGCTAATGTGGTCACTACGGAAAAATACCATTGCAGGGTAAATGCCTGCGAATTGGTGAGTAAGTAATCCCGCGATTCCGGCATAAATAATGCCATGGAAAACAATGCCAGCATTAATGCCACGCTTAACAACGTCACAATCAGATACGCCATCGGGGCCAGTAACCACCCACCAATACGTTTATAGCCCGGATTATTCGACATAAAAAACCTTTATTACGCGGGTTTTTCCACCCAGTCAGCACGGAGAGTCTTCCCCGACCTTCAAGGCGCAGTAGCTTAACCTGAGTTAGCGGTAGCCGATATCGTATTTATGTGATCAATACCTTAATCCTTCACGCCATCTCCGCGTTGGCCCCTTGGCGCGCCCCGGTCACATACTTTTGTATGCTCACGGGGCTGACCCGGTTGCCGCCTTGATTCAGCATGAAGGCTTCAGGTAATGAAATGGGGAAGGTTTAATGCACCGGCACCAGAATTTCAGTGGCGACGATCACCACAATCAGGCCGACCAGCACGGGCACGGAGGTGCGTTTGACCACTTCGAACGGGGAGATTTTTGCCATACCGGCGACGGCGACGATCACGCCTGACACCGGCGAAATGGTGCGCCCGAGGTTTGAGGCCTGCAGCATCGGGATCACCAGATATTCCGGGTTGATGCCCATTTTCGCCGCCAGTTTCGGAATAAGTTCCACAAATGCATAGAAAGAGGCGTTACCGGAGCCGGTGGTCATGGCAGCCAGCACGGTGATCACCACCAGAACCAGCATCATGAGCAGGCTGCCGGAACCGAAGTTTTGCGCCAGACCGATCAGGCTGCTGATGAAGCCGACGGTGCTCAGCCCCTGCGCGAAGACACCTGCCGCGACCAGCAGCATCACCACGTTGGCGAAGGCATCGGCCATGCCGCGATAGGCAACGTCCAGACCGGCGAACACGATTTTCCCGCTGCGGTTACGTACGGTTTCAATCAACGCCGTCAGCAACATGCAGATCACCAGAATGGTAATAATGTGTAGCCCCGGCCCCCATTTGCCGTCAAAAATCAGCACCCCGATAATGGGCGTGAAGGGCAGAATGGCGTAGAACGCGGGCGCATTGGTTTCCACCACATCTTCTTTATTGGAATCCAGGGCATCCACCGTTTCGGGGGTTTCACGTTTATCGAGGTAACGCTGCCAGAAGAAATGGGCAACGGCCATCGCCACGATGGCGGCCACGGAAATCGGCAGAGTGGCTTTAAACGCAAAATCCACCAGCGGCATGTTCGCCGCCTGCGCGGCCAGCACCACGTCACCGGAGGTCGGTGAAAGAATGATGGCCGCAGGGGAGGCACAAATCGCCGCTGCTGCACCACGGCTGATGCCGACGTTGACCATGATCGGGAACAGGGTGGCCATCAGCAGCACGCCCAGCCCGGTTGCCGAGGAGACGGCCAGCGACATCAGGCACGCCAGAATATAGGCCGCCACCATCAGAATATAAGGGGAGTTGATCATTTTCAGCGGACGCGACGCCAGCCGCACGACCACGTCGTTCGCGCCGATGTGCGTCATGTAGGCGGCGAAACCGCACAGCATCATGATCATCATTCCGAGATCGCCACCGCGGCTCATCAGCAGAATTTTGACGTATTCCACGATATCCGTGGTGTTCCAGCCGGTGCTTTTCGCCCCTTCGGGCAGCACGCTGTGGCCCATTAACACGCTTATCACCAGCAGCAAAAGCCCGCCGACCATCAGCACGCCGGTGGGCGAATAGCCTTTAATGATGTACCGCCCGACAAACACGGCAACCACCAGCCCGATCAGTAATTCCCACATAATGTTGTATCCCCGAGAGTCAATATGGATCCAAATGAAAGGCGGGCACTGTGCCGAAATAGCGCACCGGGCGTCATGACGTTTATCAATTATGGGTGATGAAAAAGAGGGGAATATCAAAATATGTGATGTTTAGCGGGGAATAAGAGGGGGTTTAAAACTCGTTTTAACTTCAACTTCAACTTCAACTTCAACGTCAAAACCGTGGGTTGCCACCCACACGGGCCTTAAGGTCAAAACCGTGGGCGTCGGCCCACACCGACTTGGGAGGCGGCATATCGCCGCCGCCCCCCAAGACCCCCCGGGCTCTTTTACTGCGCGCTCCGCTCGCTGGCTATGTTTCAGGTACCGCAGCGATAGCCGCAAAATCCCGCCGCTGCGCGGTGCCCTTCGTTCGGGCTACAACCCGCGCAAAAAGACGCGCGGTTTTGCGCCTCTCCTCCGGCGGAATTTTGGAACCGGCCTCAGGCTTTTACTTCACAACCTCACTGATTTTGATTTGAAAAGCCAACGGGAATGGGTTTTGAATTTAAGATCGTGCGGGCGATTCAGAAATCTTGCCTCCGGCGGAATTTTGGAACCGGCCTCAGGCTATTACTTCACAACCTCACTGATTTTGATTTGAAAAGCCAATGGGAATGGGTTTTGAATTTAAGATCGTGCGGGCGATTCAGAAATCTTGCTGAGTGAGAGGTTGCAGACCAGAGGCTGCAAACCCGAAACGAAGGTACCGCGCAGCGGCAAGATTTCCAGCCTTACGCCGTGGTAACTGAAACATAGCCAGCGAGCGGCAGCGCGCAGTTAAAAAAACGCAGGATTCCAAAGGGTTTCGTTTTGTATAGCCGGTCACATGGGTTACAGATCTGACCGGCCACATAGGTAACACATTTTCGATTAGTCTATGCGTAAAATGCAGTGTTCGGCTTTGTCATAATACGCAAGTATTAGACGGTCGAACAACACCATATACAATCCGTCATCTACCTCTTTCATCATCACATATTCACCTCGCAGAGCCTCACTTAAAAAGAGTCGAGTACCTGGATAGATATCTCCATTCTGCTGAACTTTATATAACCGGGCCTTATCTGGATAAATGACTTCTGGAACTTTCCCATCCCATTCTCTGCTGGAGGTCGTCCATTGTGAGGACGGCGTTTGACCGTTATGCACATCATGAGGCCGTTCATGATTAAATTCATGGCGGTAGTGATTGAACCAGACTTGTTGTTCTTCCAGCGTCGCGTAAATATTCCCGCAACGCAGTCCTGCCTTCAGGGAGCGATGCATTCTTTCGTGCCGGCCATTTTGCTCAGGATGACCTTTTTTTATACGTTCCGGCAGGATGCCAAGCTTTATTAACCAAACACTTAGCTGGCTGAGACCCGCAATGCCGTTACCGGCAAAAGGTGAACCATTATCGGTTCTTACTACGCTGGGCAGACCATATTCGCGAAAGGCGTTTTCAAAACATGTTTGCACAAACGGCCGCCCCTCGCCCTTGCCAGCCTCGCAGGCTAAAAGGTAGCGACTGTGGTTATCTGTCAGCGTAAATGGATAGCAATAGTGCTGGCTAAGAAGTCTAAACTTTCCTTTAAAATCAGCACTCCAAACCTGATTATTTTCGCGGATATCTGTCAGTGGCAAGACGTTACCCGGCGTGTTTTGTCGCTTTTTAAATGGGGTGACAAGACCCTCTTTTTTGAGAATATCGCCAATAGAGCTGCTTGCAGGGACGTCGAAAGGTGCGTTGTTATTGAGTAACCAGTGACGAATTTTAACCGGTCCCCAGTCTGGATGCTTGCGCCGCATCTCGACTAATCGTTGGATAACCTCGTCAGTCATGCGTTCGGGATGAGTAAGGCGGGCGCGAGAGCGATCGTTGAGAGAAAATGGGTCGTCAGGTTGAAAGCGTTGAAGCCACTTATATCCCGTTTTACGGCTGATCTTAAAATGACGACAAACAGCGGAGAATGACTCTCCGCTGTTCTGAACGGCGTGAATAAATTCGAGTCGTTGCATGGTAACAGTCTCAGTCCAGGGCATAGCGGTTCTCCTCTGCTATGCCATTTATAACTGTTACCCATGTGGCCGGTCTAAAGTGTTACCCATGTGACCGGTCTATACCGTTTAAAACCCTTTGGGCCCGTTTGGGCGGCGAGCCCAAGGTGTTGAATTTGAATTTATGGTTGGTCTAGCCCGCCCCCCCAAGCCCCTGACCTCAAGACCCGTTTGGGCGGCCAACCCAAAATCAAAGCTTCGGGATTTCCCGATAAAACCCCACGCCAATCAAGCGCCCAAATAAGAACGGGATAAATTTGCGCCCGCGCAGCCACGCCTCCATCCGGGAGGGAGGTTTGGTGCGTTTTTTCTGCCCCGCACGGCTGATCATAATTTGTAGCGACTGCGTCGCCCATGTCGGAAACGCGCGGCGGCGCTGGATGCGCTTTAAATGCCTGAGCGTCAGGCGTCCGGCTTTCAAAGGTTCAGTGATGATATTTGCGGTCGCTACCGCATCCTGAATCGCCAGATTCACGCCGACGCCGCCGATAGGCGACATGGCATGAGCCGCATCGCCGATGCACAGCAGCCCCGGTTTCGCCCACGCCTTGAGACGGTCGATGCGGATCACCAGCAGACGCACGTCGTCCCAGCTGAGAATATCCTCGGCTAAGCGTGCGCGTTCGAACGGCGATACCCCGGCCAGCAGATCGACGAACGGCGGGATCCCTTGTGCTTTGAGCGCGTCGAGGCTGTCTTTCGGGATGGAATAGCCACACTGCCAGTAATCGCCCCGGTCGATCATGATGAAGTTTTTCTTCGGACCGCGGTGGCCCATTGACCACTGTGGATCGTCCGGGCGCTTGTTGATTTTAAGCCACAGCACGTCGCGCGGCGCGCCATAACGGCGAATTTCCATACCGGCCTGTTCGCGCACAATTGAATTGCGCCCGTCGCAGCCCACCACCAGATCGGCGTTGAAGGTTTGTGTTTCGCCCGCCACGTTGGCAATCACGCCCGTTACCTGGCCATTCTCTTCCTGCAACGACAACACCTGTGCATGATGGATCAACCGGAAATTCGGCAGCAGGGCGGCTTTACCGGCGATAAAATTAAGGAAATCCCACTGCGGCATAAACGCGATGAATTTGCATTGTGTCGGCAGATGGCTGAAATCCGCCAGCGTGGTTTCCTTGCCGTCGATCTCGCCGTAAAGTTTTTCTGCCCGCTGATGCGGAAGTTTCAGAAACTCGTCGAGAAAACCGAGCTGCCAGATAATGTCGAGGGTGGAAGGATGGATGGTGTCGCCGCGAAAATCGCGTAAAAAATCACGGTGTTTTTCCAGCACCGTCACATCGATGCCCTTGCGCGCCAGCAAATACCCCAGCATTAAGCCCGCGGGGCCGCCGCCGACAATGCAACATGTGGCGGCGGAATCCGTGTTCGGTGTCATAAAAACCTGCCTGGCAAAGTGAATTTACATGATAACAATTATCATTTGCGCAAGTGCGCGTCAATTCTCAGATAACCGCATCAGTTTCACCCCAACCCCCAGGCCGGCTATCAGCATCAAACTGATGAACCCGGTGATCCCGTACCAGCCGTAGGCGTGCCAGAAGAATCCCCCGAGCGTACCGGCGACGCTTGACCCGGCGTAATAGCAGAACAGGTACAGTGAGGAAGCCTGGCCTTTGGCACGGCGCGCACGGCGTCCGATCCAGCCGCTGGCGACCGAGTGCGCGGCGAAGAACCCGCCGGTGACCAGGATCATGCCGATGAAAATCAGCCAGACCGGTGAAAACGCGGTGATCACAATGCCCAGCAGCATGATGCCGGTGGCACCGATAAGTACCGGCCCACGGCCATAAACACCGGTCAGCACGCCCGCTTTGGGGGAGCTGTAGGTGCCCATCAGGTACACCACCGATAAAATCCCGACAATGGCCTGACTCATGTTGTAAGGCGTGCCGAGCAGGCGATAACCGATATAGTTAAACATGGTCACGAAGCTGCCCATCAGCAGAAAACCTTCGATAAACAGCAACGGCAAACCGCTGTCGCGCCAGTGCAATTTAAAGTTGATCAGCAGCTTGCGCGGTTTCAGCGAACTCGCACGAAAGTGCTTAGACGGCGGGAGAATTCGCCAGAACATGATTGCCGCCGCCAGCGCGAAGACACCGACCACCGCAATGGCGATGCGCCAGGAGAAGAAATCCGTCAGTACGCCGCTGACCAGACGCCCGCTCATGCCACCAATGGAGTTCCCGCTGATGTATAACCCCATCGAGAACGCCACCACGCTCGGGTGAATTTCTTCGCTCAGATAGGTCATCGCCACCGCAGCCACGCCGCTGAGCGACAGGCCTATCAGGGCGCGCATCATCAGAATACCGTCCCAGCTTTGCATCACCGAACAGACCAGCGTACAGCCTGCCGCGAGCAGCAGCGCCACCACCATCACTGATTTGCGCCCGACGGCGTCAGAAACCGGCCCGGTGAACAGCAGACCGATGGCCATCAGACCGGTAGACAACGACAGCGACA
Source organism: Rahnella sp. PAMC25559 (assembly GCF_050632365.1). GTDB lineage: Bacteria > Pseudomonadota > Gammaproteobacteria > Enterobacterales > Enterobacteriaceae > Rahnella > Rahnella rivi. The sequence continues at coordinate 2,976,099 of NZ_CP192543.1, forward strand.
GGCTGCTGGTTGCCGGCGACACGCCGAAATCATGGGACAGCACCGGCAATATGGGCTGAACGCAGTAGAGCAGCGCAAAGGTCGCCAGACCCGCCGAAAACAGGGCGAGGGTGACGCGGATGAATTGCGGTGTGCCACGTTTAATGAAAGGTGTTTTAAGGCCGGAGCGGACGACGGGCATGTCCGGATTGAGTTCGTCGTCATTCACTGAATCGCGGGAGGGTGCAGCGGCATTCCGCCGGGTGGTTTTCACTGAGAGTCCTTAACCAGGGTGATAATAAAAACTATTTGAAAATGTATGAAAATTTTAACAGTCGGCTTTATATTGTCTAATATATTAATTTCGATGAAACGATATGTTTAAAATATCAATCGGAGTCAGACCCGCGCCATGAGCCACATTGAACTGCGCCACCTGCGTTACTTTATTGCCGTCGCTGATGAGTTGCATTTCGGCCGCGCGGCGGAGCGTTTACACATTTCGCAGCCGCCGCTGAGCCAGCAAATTCAGGCACTGGAGGCCCATGTGGGCGCGGCGCTGTTTTATCGCAGCAACCGCACGGTGCGGCTGACACAGGCGGGTGCCGCTTTCCTGCCGGAAGCGCGGCAGATTTTACAGCGCGTGGAGGAAGCTTCTGAACAGGCGGCGCGTATTCACCGTGGCGAGGCGGGCAATCTGACCCTCGGGCTGACCTCATCAGCGCCTTTTCTCCAGCGTGTTTCCCGTACCTTGCACCGTTTTCGTCTGACTTATCCCGCGGTGAATATCCGCATTGAGCAGCTCAACAGCAAACAGCAGATCGAACCGCTTCTGGAAGGAAAACTCGATCTGGGGATCATGCGCAACGGCGAATTGCCGCCGCAGCTGGCGCATCAGCAGGTGTGGTCGGAGCCGCTGATTGCCGTGGTGCACAAAGACCATCCGCTCAACGATCTTCCCGCAGGCGAACTGACGTTTCAGCATCTTGCCGATCAGCCCTTCGTGTTTTTCTCTAAAGACGTGGGGACGTCACTGTATGACGACATTCTGGTGCAGTTGAAAACGCAGGGGATCACGCCTTATATCACGCAGGAAGTCGGCGAACCGCTGACCATTATCGGGCTGGTGGCGGCGGGGCTGGGCGTCTCGATTTTACCGGCCTCGTATTTGCGTATTCAGGTCGAGGGCGTGCGCTATTTACGCTTTGGAAAAATGGAAGGCACCACGCAACTCTGGCTGGTGAATCACGCCGAACGGCCCATGACGGCGTCGGCGACGGCGTTTATGGCAATGATGATGGCGGAGGACGGGCTCTGACCTATGACAAAATCTGCTGTATTTCCAGTCAATTCCGAACGTGTTTTCACGCAATATGTGCACCGAATCACATAACGAATCAAATAGTTGACGACATATAGCAAAAACCCCACCATAGCCTCTAATCTTTATTTTGAAGCGCGAAAATAACAGGAGTTCCTTGAGTGATCCCCGATGGGCAGCCCGGCCATATTGATCAAATCAAACAAACCAACGTCGGTGCTGTGTATCGCCTGATCGATCAGTTTGGTCCTATTTCGCGCATTGAGCTTTCCAAAAAAGCCCAGCTGGCTCCCGCCAGTATCACCAAAATTGTCCGTGAACTGATTCAGGCGCATCTGGTGCTGGAAACGGAATTTCAGGATCCCGGCAGCCGCGGGCGTCCCGCCATCGGTTTAGCCCTGGATACTCAGGCCTGGCATTATCTTTCCGCACGCATCAGCCTGGGGTCGATCACCCTGGGGCTGCGCGATCTGAGCAGTAAACTGGTGGTGGAAGAGGTGCTGCCGCTGCCCGAGCAGGCTCCGCAGCCGCTGATGCAGCGCATCATCGCCGAAATCGACCAGTTCTTCATCCGTCACCAGCGCAAACTCGAACGCCTTACCGCTATCGCCATCACCTTACCGGGCATGATTGATGCACGGCGCGGCATTGTGCACCGTATGCCGTTTTACCATGACGTGTTCGATATGCCGCTGGGCGATACGCTCAGCACACACACCGGTTTGCCGGTTTTCGTGCAACATGACATCAGCGCCTGGACGCTGGCGGAAGCGTTATACGGCGCATCGCGCGGCTGCAAAAACGTGGTGCAGATTGTTATCGATCACAACGTCGGAGCGGGGGTGATCACCAGCGGGCGCGTACTGCATGCGGGCAGCAGCAGCGTGGTGGAAATCGGTCACACGCAGGTCGATCCTTACGGTAAACGTTGTTACTGCGGCAATCACGGGTGTCTGGAAACCGTGGCCAGCACCGACAGCATTCTCGAACTGGTGCGCCAGCGTCTGACGGCATCCGCGCCTGCCAGTCTGCTGCACGGCGTGTCGCTGACCATTGAAGCCGTCTGCGACGCCGCGAACCGGGGCGATCAGCTGGCGCGCGATGTCATTATCGGCGTCGGCCAGAGCGTAGGCCGGATGCTGGCGATCATGGTCAATCTGTTCAATCCGGAAAAAGTGCTCATCGGCTCACCGCTTAATTTATCTCAGGATATTCTGCATCCGGCGATAATGTCCTGTATTCAGCAGCAATCACTTCCTGCATATAGCGAAAATATCAAACTTGAATCCACGCAATTTTATAATCAGGGAACAATGCCCGGCGCGGCATTAGTTAAAGACGCGCTCTACAGCGGATCATTACTGATTAAGCTTCTGCAAGGCTGAGTTTTTTTATAACGTTACTGTCTGATTTAAAATAAATCAGAATAAGCTTTCGTTCGCTGGTCAACAAAACATTGCGCTAACGCAAACCGCTCGCATCTCGCATCGCCTAGACTTTCCGTCGTTACTTTGTCTCTGGCGGTGTTTTTTACCGGAGATTATCTTTCAATAAGACGGAGAGATCCCGGAGCCTGAATTCCATGTTAACGCACTTTTTCGTCACGGGTACGGATGCCCGTGTAGGTAAAACCATTGTCACACGTGCCTTGCTTCAGGCCTTAGCCGCGCAGGATCGCTGCGTTCTGGGCTATAAACCTATTGCAACAGGCAGCCAGGAGTTGGCCGACGGGGTTCGAAATAAAGATGCGGTAACTCTCCAGCAGTCATCTTCTATTGCTTATCCTTTCAAAAAAATAACGCCTCTGGCATTAACTGATGAAGATATTTATGCCAGTGAAATACCTGAGAATGTGTTTGAAATAATGACCAGCGGCCTCAATTTTATGCGGGAAGAGGCTGATTCGGTGATTGTGGAAGGATGTGATGGCTGGAGAACGTTGATTACTCCGCATCTTTTATATTCCGACTGGGTGCGCCAGCAAAATATGCCGGTGGTGTTAGTGGTCGGTATTCAGGAAGGGTGTGTCAGCCACGCGCTATTAACCGCGCAGGCTATTATTGCCGACGGTTTACCCTTGTTAGGGTGGGTGGCGAATCGAATTAACCCATGCCTTGCACATTATCAGCAGACTATCGATGCGCTGACCGCCAATATTTCGGCACCGCTGCTGGGTGAAATTCCCTATTTACCCCGCGCAGAAAGCCGCGATATGGCCAAATTTATCGACCTCTCAAGCTTTGATCTGAAAACCCTGACCCGCGCCTGACGTCAGCGTTGTAAAATCTGCTCATCAATTAAACGGCTCCGTCTCTCTGACCCGGAGCCGTTTTTTTGTCTATAATTCGGGATTAGCATTAACGCATCAATCTGAAGAAAAAAGAGAACATGGCCGTCACTCACACCTCAGAAACACAATCTGCGCACGATCCTGTCGTTAAAAATGCCCACCGACCGCTGATCCTCATCGCCTGTATGTTGTCGATGTTTATGGCGGCTGTGGAAGTGACGATTGTCGCGACCGCGATGCCGACCATCATTGGCGATCTGGGCGGTTTCTCCCTGCTTGGCTGGGTGTTTGCCGTCTATCTGCTGACCCAGGCGATCACAGTGCCGGTGTACGGCAGGCTGGCCGATTTGTACGGCTGCCGGAAAATGTTTTTCATCGGCACCACGCTGTTTTTAATCGGCTCCGTTCTCTGTGGCTTCGCGCCATCCCTTGGCTGGATGATCGGTTTTCGTGCGTTACAGGGGCTGGGCGCAGGGGCGATCACGCCGATTGCGACCACGCTTATCGCCAACGTCTATGGCCCGCAGGAAAGGGCGAAAGCGCAGGGGTATCTCTCCAGCGTGTGGGGTGTTTCGGCCATCGTCGGGCCGCTGATGGGCGCGTTTATTGTGTCGCATTTCCACTGGGCAGTGGTGTTTTGGGTCAACGTACCGATCGGTCTGGTGGCGATGGGGATTCTAATCAAATACCTGCCGCCGGACGGTCAGCGTAAACAGCATCAGTTGGATCTGGCCGGTACCGGTTATCTGACCCTCTCAGTGGCGGCGTTGCTGCTGGCGCTGCTGCAGGCTGAAGTGCTGGGATACTGGGCGCTGGGGCTGATTGCGCTGGCCGTGTGCAGCGCGCTGTTGCTGATTCGTCAGGAGCGCAAAACGCCGGAGCCGCTGTTTCCGCTGGCGTTGTGGCAGAGCAAAGTGATCATCGCCGGTAACGTAGGCGGCCTGATTATCGGTGCGACCATGATGGGGATCAGCGCGTTTCTGCCGACTTACGTGCAGGGCGTGCTTGGCGGCACGCCGTTACAGGCGGGCACCACGCTGGCGCTGATGTCAATTGGCTGGCCGCTGGCGAGTATGTTAAGCAGCCGGCTGATGCAGACGACGTCATACCGCGCCACGGCGGTCATCGGCGGGATTTTGCTGGTGGGCGGCAGTCTGGCGCTGTTGTTACTTTCACCGACCTCCGGCCTGTGGGTTGCGCGTCTGGCGGCGTTCTCCATCGGTGCGGGCATGGGATTGTGTAACACCACGTTTATCGTTTCGGTGCAAAACAGCGTCGGGCCAGAGATACGGGGAATTGCCACGGCATCCACATTGTTTACCCGCATGCTCGGGTCGGCCATCGGCACGGCGTTACTGGGCGCGACGCTCAATCTTAATCTGCAATTCCGTTTGCCTGAGGTGAGCGATCCGGTACAGCAACTGATGGAGAAAGCCACGCGTGGCGCGATGGAAGCCGGTCAGCTCAGTGCTATAACCGAAAGCGTTGCGGCCTCTTTGCACTGGGTGTTTGTGGTCTCGGCGGTGATTTCGGTACTGGCGGTCGCCGCCGGTTTACTGATCCCTTCCGGCGACCGCCCGCACCCGCAACCTCAGCGGGAAAGTTAAGCTGCCTGCCGTTGCTGTAGCCTGAACGCCGCTAACATCAGCGTCAGGCTCAGTAACACCGCCACGGACGCCATCGCCATTCCGTCGCCCACCGAACCCTGCTCAAACTGCCGCCAGACAAACACCGACACCGTTTGTACGCCCGCCGGGGAGAGCAGCAGGGAGGTCACCAGTTCACGTGAAGCGACGGCAAACACCATCATCATCGCCGCCAGCAGGCTTGGAAACACCAGCGGCAGCAGGATCAGCCGTAAGGTCTGTGCCGCCGTGGCACCATGCACCCGCGCGGCCGCATCGAGATTTCCGCCAATCTGTTTCAGCGCTGCGCTGACGTAACGCACCGGATACGGCAGCAGTAAACAGCAATAGGCCAGCAGCAAAATCCCCCAGGTGTTGTAAGGCGTCACCGGCCAGAAACTGCGGTTCCACGCCAGAATTAACCCGACGCCGACCACAATGCCCGGCAGCGCAGCGGGCAGCAAAGAGAGCCCGTCGATCCACGCCGCACCGCGAATTTTCCATACCACCACCAGCCAGGATGCCAGAAACCCGGTCAGCCCGGCGATCAACGCCGTGCCCGCCGCCAGACTGAGGCTGGTGGAGAGCGCCCCGATCGCGTCACCGTGCGCAGCAAACAGCGCGCTGAAATGCCGCAGGGTGAGATTCGAGAGTGAAAGGCCGCCTGACAGCGTGCCGGAAAATGCGGTCGCCAGCATCGAAAGCAGCGGCAGCGCGACGGCAATCAGCGCCACCAGTGAAAACAAAATCATCACCGGGATCGTCCGGCCAGCCAGGGATTTTTGCGTCAGGTCTGCCGGTTTACCGGTCATACTTTCCACATTTTTACCCGCCAGCACCGCGCGCTGGACGCTGTAAGCACACAGCGCCATCGCCACCAGCACCAGTGAAAGCACTGCCGCACCGGGCAAATCGATCGGCCAGTCAGCCAGGCGCTGCTCGATGCCGGTGGTCAGCATCAGAATGCCGCTGCGTGAACCGAGTGCGCCGGGCACGCCGTACTCTTCAATTGACAGCGTGAATGCCAGCAACAGGCTGGACGCCATCGCCGGTAAGGCCATCGGTAACGTGATCCGCCAGAATGCCCGCCACGGGCCCGCGCCGTGGATCCGCGCCACATCGGCCAGGCGACTGCCGCTGGCGGCCATGCTGCGTGAGACAGCGAAATAGACCACCGGAAAGATATTCAGCGTCATCACCACGATCATCCCCGGCAGGGAAAACAGGAAATCATTGAGATGCAGCCACGGCAGCAGTTGCTGCACATAACCGTTGGTCTGCAACGCCAGCATCCACGACAGCGCGGCGATGTAAGGCGGCAGTAAAAAAGGCACCAGAAACAGCACATCCCACAGCCCGGCGCACGGCAGCCGGAATAATCCGCGCAGGGCGCCGAGCGGAATACCGACAAGCCCGCTGCATAACGCCACGCCGAGCCCGACCTGTAAGGTCGTACCGATAAGCCCGGAGAGCTGAGGTTCGGCGAAAACGCGGCGAAATGCGCTGAAAGGTGCATGATAGCTGCTGGTGTCCAGATGCGGAAAAACCGCCTGTAATACCACAAAACTCACCGGTATGGCGACCAGCAACAGCAGCGCAAGGCCGGTCACGCCCGGTAAAAAAGCGTTCTTATTCATGATTTGTTTCTCAGAAACGGGCTGCGCAACCTGCGGCAACGCAGCCCGGCGGGCGTTATGGCTGGGCGAACAGTTTTGCGAAACGATCGAGAACGTCTTTACGTGAGGCAGAAGCCTGCGGATCTTCCGGCAACAGCTTCAGGGATTTGAACAACGGACGTTTGGCGTCGATGTCCGTGCGCGCCGGCATCAGCCAGGCATCCGCCACCAGCTTCTGGCCTTCCGGCGAGAGGGCATAATCGATGAAAGCTTTGGCGTCTTTTTGTTGCTGGCTGGATTTGAGGATCATCATCGGGCGCGGGGCAATCACGGTGCCGCTGGCCGGGAAAATCACTTTGACCGATTCGCCGTCCTGCATGCTGGCGTAGGAAACGTAATCCACCGCGCCGAACACTGCCGCTTTCGCGCCCTGTAACACCGGCGTCAGCGCCTGCGCGTTCGGCCCGGCGATAATCATGCCGTTGGCTTTCAGGTCATCAAATAATTGCCATGCCTGCTGGGCGTGGGCATTTTGTAACCCGATCAGCAAATCCAGCGAGGCGCCGGAAAGAGAGGGATCCGGCGTGGTGACTTTGTCTTTGAACTCCGGTTTGGTCAGGTCGCCCCAGTCTTTCGGTTCCGGGGTGCCGCTTTTGGTGTTCCACACAATGCCCAGCGCGGAAATGCCCTGCGCGACGTAATACGACGTTTTAAACTGCGCCGGCACCTGTTCTGCGTTCGGGCTCTGGTATTGCAGCAGCCAGCCGCGCTGTTCGAGATCGGTCGCGGTGTCCCACGAGGCGGAAATCAGGACGTCAGCGCGCGGATTGGCCTGTTCGGCTTCCAGTCGTGCCATCACTTTACCGGTGGTGGCCTGAAAAACATCGACTTTCACGCCGGTCTGTTTTTCATAGCCTGCCGCCAGTTTTTTAGCCAGCGAACCCGGCCCGGCGGTATAGAGGGTCAGCGCCTGCGCGCTGCCTGCTGCCATTGCGAGAGAAAGAGTCATTGCGGTGATTACGCCTGTTTTGGTTCCGGAAAATCGTGTGCGATTCATGTGTGTAATTCCATCAGAGGTTAAGCAACAAAAGGGGAAACGACGGAGGTGTCATTCAGGTCAATGCTGGCGATAGCGCCCTGATCCATGCGTGCGATCCGGTGAGCCAGGGCGCGTGCTTCGTGATGATCGTGGGTGACATACACCGCCGTGGTGCCGAGCTGGCGCAGCAGCGTTGCCATCTCTTCGCACAGGCTTTCGCGCAGGTTGCGATCAAGATTGGACAGCGGTTCGTCGAACAGCAAAATGCGCGGCTCGGCGACAATCGCCCGCGCCAGTGCCACACGCTGTTGCTGACCGCCGGAAAGCTCGGCAGGACGACGGGAGGCGAAATCGGCCAGGCCGACCCGATCCAGCGCGGCCATCACTTTCTCGTGCCGGACAGCGCCGCGAATACCGCGCATTTGCAGCGGAAACGCGACGTTTTGCCCGACGCTCATGTGCGGCCACAGCGCGTAATCCTGAAAAGCCATGCCGAGATTGCGTTGTTCCGGCGGCAGACTGAACGTTCCGCTGGCAACGACGTTGCCGTCAAAACAGATCTGGCCGGAGGCGGGATGCAATAAACCGGCGAGCATTTTCAGCAGCGTGCTTTTGCCGCAACCCGAAGGGCCGAGGAGGGCGAGGATCGTGCCTGCAGGCACCGAAAGATTGACGTGATTGAGTACCCGGTTGCTCCCGAAAAAATGGGACACCTGATGGATGGCGATAGCGGGGGGAGAAGCAATGCGCGGTGGCGCATTCCCGCCGGTAAAAGCTGGAATGTTCATGACGGTACTATCCTCTTTGGGACTTATTGGTGAGATGAGCCTAAAGAGATTATGTGACGGGGAAATGACAGCAGGCGCTGCGCGGGAAAACGGAGGGTGCAGGCCGGAAACCTGCACCGCAAAGGGTTAACGGTAGTGCGCCTCTCCCCATGCCAGCATGCCCGCCAGCAGCGGTTTCAGCACGCCCTGAAGTTCGGTGGCTTTATCTTCGGACCAGGCAAAGGGCTCGATTTCTTCCATGTAATTTACCTGTGCCAGCTCCAGCTGAACCGCGTGCTGGTCGGCCTGCGGCTGCCCGTACTCGCGGGTAATGTATCCGCCTTTGAAGCGCCCGTTGAGCACGTGGCTAAACCGCGTTTGTTGCCGGCAACAGCCTTCCACCACGTCGCTCAGCCCCGGCAGGCAGCTCGCGCCGTCGTTGGTGCCCAGATTGAGATCCGGCAGTTTACCCTCGAAAAGCCGCGGAATGCGCGAGGCGATGGAGTGCGCATCAAACAGCAACGCATAGCCAAATTCCTGTTTCATCCGCGCCAGTTCCGCCTGAAGGGTCTGATGATACGGCTGCCAGATTTGCGCCAGATACTGCTGACGCAGTGCGGTGGTCGGTTCCATGCCGGGTTTAAAGGTCGGGCGTCCGTCGAATAAGGTATCGGGAAACAGCCCGGTGGTGGCCGTGGCATAAAGCGGTGTGTCGTCCGCCGGGCGGTTGAGGTCAATCACAAAGCGGGAATATTCACCCACCAGAATGCTGGCACCGAGCGCGCGCGCAAAATCGTACAGGCGGGGAATATGCCAGTCGGTATCAGACAACGGCAGCGCCGCGTCCGTCAGACCACTGGCGACTTCCGGCGTCAGGTGCGTGCCTGCGTGAGGAATGCTGATCAGCAACGGCGCAGTTCCCCGGGTAAAATGGTAAGGATTGGCGATAACGTGACTAGCTGAAAGGCTCATAAACGAACGTCTCCACGGGAGTGACCACGATAAACAACGGTGCAGGGCAGCTGACCACCCAGCCAGTAAACCAGCTCAGCCGGACGCGAAAGCGGCCAGTGAATAAAATCGGCGACTTTTCCCGCCTCCAGCGTGCCGTGTGTGGCCTGCAAACCCAGCGCGCGTGCGCCGTGACAGGTGACGCCTGCCAGCGCTTCCTCCGGCGTGAGGCGAAACAGCGTGCAGCCCATATTCAGCATTAAACGCAGGGAAAGGGCGGGCGACGTGCCCGGATTGGCATCACTGGCCAGCGCCATCGGCACGCCGTGCTGGCGAAAGAGGGCGACGGGCGGGCACTGTGTTTCGCGCAGCAGGTAATACGCGCCCGGCAGCAACACCGCCACGGTACCGCTGGCCGCCATGGCGATGGCGTCGGCGTCGGTGGCGTATTCGAGATGATCGGCAGACAGCGCGTGATGACGCGCGGCCAGCGCGCTGCCGTGCAGGGAAGAGAGTTGTTCAGCATGAATTTTCACCGGCAGGCCGAGAGCCTGAGCGGCAGTGAAAACCCGTTCGACCTGTTCCGGTGAGAACGCCAGGTGTTCGCAAAAGGCATCCACGGCGTCCGCCAGGTGTTCTCTGGCAACCACCGGCAGCAGGGTGTCACAAATCAGCTGGATGTAATCATCAGCCCGGCCTTTGAACTCCGGCGGCAGGGCGTGCGCGGCAAGACAGGTGGATTTCACCTCCACCGGCAACATGTGGCCCAGCCTGCGGATCACCCGCAGCATTTTAATTTCGCTTTCCACGCTCAGGCCGTAGCCCGATTTAATCTCCACGCAGGTCACGCCCTCGGCCAGCAGCGGTTGCAGGCGGAACAATGCCTGCGCCAGTAGCTCCTCTTCGCTGGCCGCGCGGGTGGCGTTCACCGTCGATAAAATTCCGCCGCCTGCCGCCGCAATGTCCGCGTAGCTCACGCCGTTCAGACGTTGCTCGAACTCTGCGCTGCGGTCACCGCCGAAAACCAGATGCGTATGGCAGTCAACCAGCCCCGGCGTGATGATCCCGCCTGAAAACGCATGTTCCACGGCGCCGGGAAAATCCGGGCAGTCGGCCTCGCTGCCGACCCAGAGAATGTGGCCGTCGCGCACGGCGATCACGCCGTTTTCGATCAGGTTATAGTGCCCGTCCCGCATGGTGACCAGCGTGGCACCACGCCATAGGCTGTCACAATCGCGGGAGGGGGCAGAAGAGTGCGGGGACGTTGTTACCGGCATGGCAGGCTCCAGGTGGCGATCAATTGTCGGGATAATCATCTTGTATAGACAACTAAAGTCAACCTAGCGCATTCGCCGATAACCGGCAAGTGAAAAGCCGCTTAACCGTGACTGGTGAAACGTCCGAACAGCTGATAACGGGAACCGGGATAAATCAGACGTGCCGAGGTGACCACGCGGTTGCCGCTCCAGGTGCGGCGATGGATCAGCAGACAAGGCTCATGTTCGCCCAGTTGCAACAGCTCCCGCTGTTCGTCGCTGGCACTGATGGCTTCGACGCGGTGCTCACCGGCGGTCAGTGGCGCAATGGTCATCAGATACGTGTAGGGCGACTGTTTGTTCAGCACTTCCTGCAGATAGTCCGGCGCAGTCTCGGGGTTGACGAAACGTTCTTCAATCTGCACCGGCACCCGGTCTTCGTAATGGACAATTTGCGAATAGAACAGGATCGCGCCGGGGGCGATTTCCATTTGCTGCGCCTGAGCGGCATCGGCCAGTCGCGCTTCGCACACCAGAATTTTGCTGTCATGACGATGGCCGCGCCGGGCGATTTCATCGGCAATGTTATGCACTTCCAGCATCGGGGTGTAAGCCTTGGCTTCGGCAACGAACGTGCCGACACCCTGCATGCGGATCAGAAAACCTTCGCTGGTCAGTTCGCGCAGCGCCCGGTTGATGGTCATGCGGCTGACGCCCAGTTCGTTCACCAGTTCGCTTTCCGACGGCACACGCTGATGCGGTTTCCACACGCCTGCGCGGATCTGGCTGACGATCGCCTGTTTGACGCGCTGATAGATCGGGGCGGGGGTGTCGCTCATCGCGGCGGCCAGTTCGGACAATGTCTGCTGGGACACTCCCTGTTGCGCTGCACCGTACTGCAAAAGTGGCGTCGGCTCCGACATGTCTTTTACCTCGTTCATTGAGTTTTCAACGCTCTTCATTTCACACGCATTGTCAGATGTGCAATGGCTGAATGGGATCCCTGATACAGCCCCGTAGTGTCCACCACGGGCAGGCAAACGAAAAGAGGACGACGGAAACAAAAATCAAAAAAATTCCTGTTGCAAGTTTACAGCGCAATCAGGCATATGTATATGTATAGACAAGTTGCTCAAAACTTTCTCACATCGGGTTTTGTTTCCCCATGTTTAATCAGGAACGATGTCATGGCTGCTTATTTTGCTTCACGCGCTTTACTCGCCGAAGGCTGGGCGCACGATGTACGTCTGGACGTGGATGCTGCCGGAATGCTGACGGCGGTCACCGCAGGCAGCGATTCGCAAGACTGCATCAGGCTGTCAGGGCCGGTTGTGCCGGGAATGCCTAACCTGCATTCGCATGCTTTCCAGCGGGCGATGGCCGGTCTGGCGGAAGTCGCCGGGGATCCGCAGGACAGTTTCTGGACTTGGCGCGATCTGATGTATCGCATGGTGCAACGCCTGACGCCGGAGCAAACCGGTATCATCGCCCGCCAGTTGTACATAGAAATGCTTAAGGGCGGTTATACCCAGGTCGCCGAATTCCACTATCTGCACAATGATGTCAGCGGGCAGCCGTATGCCGATCGCGGTGAAATGACCGCGCAGTTAAGCGCCGCGGCTGAGCAGGCAGGCATTGGCCTGACGCTGCTGCCTGTGCTGTATCGCTACGCTGGATTTGGCGGGCAGCCTGCGCAGCCCGGCCAGAAACGCTTTATTCAGGATGTGGACAGCTATCTGCAACAGCAGGCGGTGGTTCGCCAGCAGCTCAGCGGCAAACCTCTGCAAAATAGCGGGCTGTGCTTTCACTCCCTGCGCGCGGTGACCCTCGGGCAAATGCGTGAGGTGCTGGCAGCGGGCGATGCGCACTCACCGGTGCATATTCATATTGCCGAACAGCTGAAAGAAGTGAACGACTGCCTCGGCTGGAGCGGCCAGCGACCGATCACCTGGCTTTACGATAATCTCGATATTGACCGCCGCTGGTGTCTTATTCACGCCACCCATGCCGACCGTTTTGAGCTTGCCAGCATGGCGAAAAGCGGCGCTGTCGCCGGATTATGCCCGACGACGGAAGCCAATTTAGGCGACGGTATTTTCCCCGGCGTGGAGTACCTCGGGCACCAGGGCCGCTGGGGCATTGGCTCCGACAGCCACGTTTCGCTCAACGTCGTGGAAGAACTGCGCTGGTTTGAATACGGCCAGCGTCTGCGCGATCAGCGCCGTAACCGTCTGACGCTGGCGCATCAACACTCGGTGGGTGATGTGCTGTATTCACAGGCTTTACAGGGCGGGGCGCAGGCGTGCGGCGTTCCCGTCGGTAAACTCGCCAGCGGTTTTCGCGCCGACTGGCTGGTGCTGGACGGCAACGATCCTTATCTGGCGGCGGCGAAAAACAGTGAGCTGCTCAACCGCTGGCTGTTTGCCGGTCACGCCGGGCAAATCCGCGACGTTTATGTCGGGGGGATAGCCCGGATTATTGACGGACAGCACGCGCAGCAACAGGCCGCCGCCGCAGATTTCCTGCGGGTGCTTAAGCAACTGGCGGAGGATGTCGCATGACCGGCTGGCAGCATTTCACTTTCGCCGGGCTGCCGGTCACCCCCTGGCGTAACGGCGGTGGGGAAACCCGCGAAATCCTCAGCGCTGCGCAAGGAAACACCGATTTTGACTGGCGCGCCAGCATCGCCACTATCGCGCAGGACGGTCCGTTTTCAGCTTTTCCCGGCATTGACCGCTCTATCACTTTGCTTTCCGGCGCAGGCGCACAGTTGCTCGCGCCACCGGACATCAACCACTCCCTGACCCGCGCCGGTGAACCCTTTGCTTTCCCCGGCGAACTGGCGATCACCGCCCGTCTGACCGCAGGCGTCACCACCGATTTCAACATCATGACGCGCCGCGCGGTGTGCCACGCGCGGGTGATCGCTGCACGGGAAACGCTGTCCGTTTCCACCGATCAGAGCGGTGTGATCTATGTGGTGAGCGGTGAATGGCAGATGCCGGACGGACGGCGCATCAGGCAGGGCGAAGGGTTTTACCGGGCCACACCGGCTGCCCGCGCGGACACCGCCCGGATACACACAGAACACCCGGACAGCCTGCTGCTCTGGGCCGCGATCGTCTTTCACTAATCAGTAGCGTACAGCCACCCGACAGGCTCCGGTCTGGTTCGGGTGAACTCTTAGCTTCACTTGTCTATACAGGAATAGATTATGGCTTCTTCATCCACAGAATTGACCCTTTGCCACCTGCAACCGGGTCTGGTTGATTTACCGATGCTGCGCAACATTTATCAGGGCAACGTGCGTCTCGAACTGGCTGAGGAAGCACGGGCCGACGTGCAGGCTTCACAGGAAACGGTTACCCGCATTGTGGAGTCCGGCAAGGTGGTGTACGGCATCAATACCGGTTTTGGCAAACTGGCGCAGACCCGTATTCCGGCGGACCGGCTGGCGGAACTGCAACGTAATCTGGTGCTGTCACACAGCGTCGGCATAGGCAAAGATCTGGCCGATAACGTGGTGCGGCTGGTGATGGCGACCAAAGTGCTGAGCCTGTCGCGCGGGCATTCCGGGATCCGGATGGCGGTGATCGACGCGCTGATCGCGTTGTTTAACGCCGGGGTGTATCCCTGCATTCCGGAAAAAGGCTCGGTGGGGGCATCCGGCGATTTAGCGCCGCTGGCCCATCTTTCCCTGATGCTGATAGGCGAAGGGCAGGTGACGGTAAAAGGGCAGAAAGTGTCAGCCCGCGAAGGGTTAGCGGTCGTCGGGCTTGAGCCGTTTGAACTCGGGCCGAAAGAGGGGCTGGCGCTGCTTAACGGCACGCAGGTGTCCACCTCGCTGGCGCTCTCCGGGCTGTTTGAGGCCGAGCGGGTCTTCTCCGCCGGTCTGGTCGCCGGTGCGCTGTCGCTGGAGGCCATCAAAGGATCCGTCAAACCGCTGGATCCGCGTATTCATCAGGCGCGCGGGCAGATCGGGCAAATCGCCGTGGCCGCGGCGGTGTCGGAGTTGTTGGCGGGAAGTGACATTGTCACTTCCCATGCCGGGTGCAGCCGCGTGCAGGATCCCTATTCCATCCGCTGTGTGCCGCAGGTGATGGGCGCCTGCCTCGATAATTTGCATCACGCCGCACGTATTTTACGCATTGAGGCCAACGCGGCGTCTGATAATCCGCTGGTGTTTGCTGAGAACGGAGAGGTGATTTCCGGCGGGAATTTCCACGCCGAGCCGGTAGCCTTTGCGGCGGACATTCTGGCGCTGGCGATTGCTGAGATCGGCGCGATTTCAGAACGCCGCATGGCGCTGCTGCTTGATACCGGGTTGTCCGGCCTGCCGCCGTTCCTGGTCAACGACGGCGGGGTCAATTCCGGCTTTATGATTGCGCAGGTCACCGCCGCGGCGCTGGCATCTGAGAACAAATCTCTGGCGCACCCCGGCAGCGTGGACAGCCTGCCAACGTCGGCCAATCAGGAAGATCATGTGTCCATGGCGACCTACGCCGCGCGGCGTCTGGGCGACATGTGCTTTAACACCAGCGTGGTGGTCGGGATCGAAGCGATGGCCGCGGCGCAGGGCATCGATTTCCACCGTCCGTTGCAAAGTTCGGCCCTGCTGGAAAACGAACTGAAAGCCATCCGCGCCGACGTGCCTTTCCTTGAACAAGACCGACTGATGGCACCGGATGTCGAGATGATGCGTCTGTGGGCCACCCGTGAACACTGGCCGGCGGTCATTGAAGCGCTGTTGCCAAGTTTTGCCTGATTCTCCTGACCCGATAAAGGATACGAAAATGAACGCTCCACAAAAAACTGCCGTTGCCCGCGTAGTTCGTGCCCCGCACGGCACAGAACTCAGTTGCCAGAACTGGCTGATCGAAGCGGCTTACCGCATGTTGCAGAATAACCTCGACCCGGACGTGGCCGAGCGCCCGGACGATCTGGTGGTGTACGGCGGCATTGGCAAAGCGGCGCGTAACTGGCCGGCTTTCGAAGCCATTCTCGACAGCCTGCGCAAGCTGCGTGAAGACGAAACGCTGCTGGTGCAATCCGGTAAACCGGTGGGCGTGTTCCGTACGCACACCGATGCGCCCCGCGTGCTGATCGCCAACTCCAATCTGGTGCCGCACTGGGCAAACTGGGAGCACTTCCACCAGCTGGATAAAGCCGGGCTGATGATGTACGGCCAGATGACCGCCGGTTCGTGGATCTACATCGGTGCGCAGGGCATCGTTCAGGGCACCTACGAAACCTTCGCCGAAGCAGGGCGTCAGCATTACAACAGCGACCTGCGCGGCAAGTGGATTTTAACGGCCGGTCTGGGCGGTATGGGCGGCGCACAACCGCTGGCCGGTGTGCTGGCCGGCGCCTGCGTGCTGGCGATTGAATGTCAGGAATCGCGCATTGATTTCCGCCTGCGCACCCGCTATCTCGATTACAAGGCGCACAGCATTGATGAGGCGCTGGCGATGATCGAAAAAGCCTGTGCAGAGAAGAAAGCGATTTCCGTGGGATTACTGGGTAACGCGGCTCAGCTGATGCCGCAACTGGTGGCGCGTGCCAAAGAAGGCGGCCTGCGTCCGGATATGGTCACTGACCAGACTTCCGCACACGACCCGCTGAACGGTTATCTGCCGGAAGGCTGGAGCCTGGAACAATGGCAGGCGGCGCGTCAGTCCGACCCGCAGTCTGTGATTAAGGCCGCGAAAGCCTCGATGGCGAAACACGTTATGGCGATGCTGGATTTCCACGCGATGGGCATCCCGACCGTGGATTACGGCAACAACATCCGTCAGGTGGCAAAAGACGAAGGTGTGACTAATGCGTTTGATTTTCCGGGGTTTGTTCCGGCCTATATCCGCCCGCTGTTCTGCGAGGGCAAAGGGCCGTTCCGCTGGGTGGCGCTCTCCGGTGACCCGGAAGATATCTACAAAACGGATGCCAAACTGAAAGAGCTGTTCCCGGATAATGCCAATCTGATCAACTGGCTGGACATGGCGCGTGAACGCATTGCCTTCCAGGGACTCCCGGCGCGCATCTGCTGGCTGGGGCTGGGCGAGCGGCATATTGCCGGTCTGGCCTTCAACGAAATGGTGCGCAACGGCGAGCTGAAAGCGCCGGTGGTGATTGGCCGTGACCATCTGGACACCGGTTCGGTGGCGTCGCCAAACCGTGAAACCGAGGCGATGAAAGATGGCTCGGACGCGGTGTCTGACTGGCCGTTGCTGAATGCCTTGCTCAATACTGCAGGCGGCGCGACCTGGGTCAGCCTGCACCACGGCGGCGGCGTCGGTATGGGCTTCTCGCAACATGCGGGCATGGTGATTGTGGCGGACGGCACACCCGAGGCGGATGCCCGGCTGGCGCGCGTGCTGTGGAATGATCCGGCGACCGGCGTCATGCGTCATGCGGATGCAGGCTATGAACAGGCAGCCGAATGCGCAGCGCGACATGACCTGAATTTACCGATGATCTGAGCCGTAACGTGAGGTGAAAACCGCCGCCCGCTTAACGTACTGCGATAAGCGGGCGGCGGTCGTTTTATCATCGCTGTGATGTAATCGGCTGAATTAACCGAAAAAAGCCCCTTTTATTGCCCGATCAAAAAGGGCGGGTATCGTGTCTAATGGCTAGCATCAGACAGGTGTAAAGCCCAGCAGGCGGGACTCTGAGGGCTGAGGCCGTCCAAAAAAATACCCCTGGAACAGCGAACACCCTTCTTCTTTCAGACGCCGGAACTGCTCGTCGGTTTCCACGCCTTCGGCGGTGGTCTGAATATCCAGACTGCGGCTCATGCCGGTGATGGCGCGGATAATCGCCAGCGCTTCCGGACTGTCCTGCATATCATTAATGAATGACCGGTCGATTTTGATTTTGTCGAACGGGAATGACCGCAGATAGCTCAGTGATGAATACCCGGTGCCAAAATCGTCCAGCGCGATGCGGATGCCCAGCGCTTTCAGCTGGCGCAGCGTACCGACATTTCCCAGCGTGTTGTCCAGCAGGACGGACTCGGTGATTTCCACTTCCAGCCGTTCCGGCGCAAGCCCCGAGGCGGCCAGAGCCGATTCGACGACGGACACCAGCCCGCTGTTTTTGAACTGGATCGGCGAGAGGTTCACCGCCACGGTCTGATTTCCCGCCCAGGTAGCAGCTTCGCGACAGGCCTCATGCAGCGCAAAAGATCCCAGGCTGTGTATCAGGCCCGTTTCTTCGGCAATCGGGATGAAGTCGACCGGCATGATCAGCCCGTTTTGCGGATGGTGCCAGCGCATCAGCGCTTCGTAGCCCATCACGGCATCGTGCCGCGCATCGGTGATCGGCTGGTAATAAAGACGCAGCTGATTGCAGGTTATAGCGTCGCGCAGATCCATTTCGACCACACGGCGTTTACGTGCGGCGGCATCCATCTCAATGCGGAAATCTTCATAGCGGTTGCGGCCATTGCGTTTGGCTTCGTACAGCGCCATATCCGCGCAGCGCAGCAGCTGATCCGGGGAGTTATCCGTCGAATCTGCCAGCGCAATACCGATGCTCAGGCCGACCGACAACGAGTGACCGTCGATGATCACCGGCGGGCGCACCGATTCAATCAGACGTTTTGAGATCTGATGCGCATCGGAGATATCTTTCAGCCCCGGCAGCACCACGGCAAACTCATCGCCGCCAATTCGCGCCAGCGTATCGTCGTCACGCAGGGTCATGCGCAGCCGTTTGGCAATGGCGCGCAGCAGTTCATCGCCGACCTGATGACCGAGTGCGTCGTTGACGTTTTTGAAGTTATCGAGATCCAGACAAAGCGTGGCCGTATGCGTGTGGCTGTAACTGTCGTGTTGCAGGGCTTCGTTGAGGCGCTGACTGAACAGGATGCGGTTGGGCAGGCTGGTCAGATTATCGTGATGCGCCATGTGGTGGATACGCGCATGGGCGGCGTGCTGGTCAGTCACGTCGTCAGCGATCATCATGACGTAGCTGGTCTGCGGATCGTGCCCGCGGATCACCGAACTGGTGGTTTGCAGAGTGCGGTCACCCACGGCGGTCAGCAGTTGCTGCTCGCTTTTATGCACGCCTTCCGCCCGCAGACATTCATCTGACTGCTTATTGATAAAGGTGCTCAGGCCGACGCCCATGCAGTCCTGCGGACGTTTACCCAGCATCTCTTCGCGCGAAATACCCAGCAGACGTTCAGCCTGACGATTCACCAGCAGAATTTCCCGCGAGACAGCGTTTTCAACAATCACAGACGAAGGGATATTGGCGATCACCGTGTTGAGAAACTGGGTGAGGGCGGAGAGCTGCTCGCTGTTGGATTCCGCCAGATCTTTGGCATACATCAGCGCCTGTTCATTTTCACGGCGTTCAGTGACGTCGCGGGTGATTTTGGCAAAACCGATGATGTTACCGGATTCACGCAGGGCTTCGATGATCACATGCGCCCAGAAGCGTGAACCGTCTTTGCGCTGTCGCCAGCCTTCGGATTCATAGCGGCCGGTTTCCCGTGCCGTCTCCAGCCCGTGCTGCGGCCAGCCACTTTTTTTATCTTCCTCGGTGTAAAAACACGAAAAATGCTTCCCGACCACTTCCTCAGGCGAATAGCCCTTAGCGCGCTGCGCACCGGCATTCCAGTTCGCCACGGTGCCATCGGGTTTCAGCATGTAAATAGCGTAATCTTCTACGCGTTGAACCAGCAACCGATACAGTACGTCAGAATCTTCGTTCATTATATTTTGCCTGCTAGCTGGCCGCCTCTGTGCGGGATCCTCCCAAATCAGAGTCCGGCTAAATAGTGCGCCTGTTCCCGACGCATTTCTGCTGTGATGTGCGGTGAAACGTTAGCATAAGATAATTCTCAGTTCGTCAAATTTTGCCTCTAACGTGCTTAAAATTAAGCCTTTTTAGCAAAAAGATCGGCCTTAAGTGAAATTTCACTTTTGGTCTGAAAGAGGCGTAAAAGTTATCGGCAGTAACCTGCCGGGCTTTAATGAAAGGGCACAAAAAGCTTAAGGGTTTGTAAGGCAATTGAGGGGGAGTTGGTCAGGCAGAAATAAGAAAGCCGCAACAGGTTGCGGCTTGATATAAAAAGGGCATTTCAGGCAGGGCAAACGCCGCCTTATTTTAGTGCAGGTTCGCGGTCAGAGAGCGCCGTTGAATAATATGGCCCGTCAATGACCGACTCGCGCAAAATAACGTCGGAGGTAAACTGATTCTGTTGCGATAAATACCCGCCATCGAGCATCGAAATAATCTGGTTAATCACTTCGCTGACCATATCGCTGACTGGATCTTTCACACTGGAGAGCGCGGGAATTAAAAACGGCGCAGTAGGAATATTATCAAAGCCTATTACCGAGACCTGCGCAGGTACCGCGACGGCGGCGTGGCTGAGCTGTTTCATTGCGCCGATCGCCATGTCATCGTTGCTGGCAATCAGCGCGCTGAACGTGACGCCACGGGCGAGAAGGGTATCGACCGCCGCTGCGCCGCTGGCCGGTGACCATTTCCCGGCCACGATCAGGTCTTCCTTCACCCCGATCCCGGCGAAGATTAAGGCGTCTTTATAACCCGACAGACGCTCAGTGGCGGTCGGAGAATCCATAGAACCGGTAATAAACGCAATATCGCGATGACCGCGTTCAATCAATGTCCGGGTGGCCTGAAAGCTCGACCCTTTATGATCACAATAAATACAGTGGCTCTGATGTTTTCTCAGCTTACGGTTCACCACCATCACCGGTTTTTTATATTTATCGATGATCACGTCCATTTCATCGACCGTTAAAAAGCGCGGATAAATAATGATGCCGTCGCAGCGTAAATCATTCAGAAAATCGATCGCCTCGCGCTCTTCGGCAGCGCTGTTTTTGCCATCCACCAGGATCAACTGCCGCCCGTTGGCGTCCAGTTTTTTGGCGGCCTGCGAGATCAGTTCACTGAAATAATTGCCGTTATACAAGGTGTTGGTGACCACCAGGCCGATGCACATCGATTTGCTGGTCGCCAGGTTACGGGCCAGTAAATTCGGGCGATAGCCGGTTTCTTCGATGGCTTTAAAAACCTGATCTTTTGTTTCCTGGGTCACATAGCCTTTCCCGGAAAGCACCCGCGAAACCGTGGCTTTTGAGACGCCTGCTCTTGACGCTACTTCCTGCATTGTCGACATCAGGCACACCTGAAAAATAAAAATGATTCGCTATTCTACACATTTCGTCAGTTTTTCGAGGATTTCGACGCGCGAAGCCACCGCATGGAGATCGTCATCACAAAAATGAAACAGCGTTGTTACTTTTTATTGAAGTCAGCATCAGAACTGAACATTCTCGTATGTAACCGGTTACCTATTGTTTCATCCACCGACTTAAAAAGCGCGAATAACAGCATTTAACGCTCACAGCATCATTCATAACCCTATGAATTCGAGAGAGTTGTCACTCATGTCAAAGAATTTTGCAGCAATGTCACAGTCGATCGTCAGTGCCCTCGGCGGCGCGGACAACGTCGCGGCGGTTACGCACTGCATGACCCGTTTACGTTTTGTGCTTAATGACGCCTCGCGGGTTGATGGCGCAACCCTGAAAAACATCACCGGGGTGATGGGGGTCGTGCGTAATGAAAATCAGTGTCAGGTGATCATTGGCAACAACGTGTCGCAGGCCTATGCCGAAGTACAGAAACTGCTGCCGGAAGGCGTATCGGGAGCAAATCTTGCGCCGGTAAAACGGAAAATTACCTTAAAAAGCATTGGGTCGGGGATTCTTGACGCGCTGATTGGTACAATGTCGCCGCTGATCCCGGCGATCATCGGCGGCTCTATGGTAAAACTGCTGGCGATGATGCTCGAGATGACCGGCGTACTCGAGAAGGGCGCGTCTACCCTGGTGATTCTCAACACTATTGGTGACGGCGCGTTCTTCTTCCTACCTGTGATGGTCGCGGCTTCGGCAGCGGTAAAATTCAAAACCAATATGTCGCTGGCCATCGCCATTGCCGGTGTGCTGCTCCATCCGGCGTTTATCGATCTGATGGCGAAAGCGGCTGCCGGGCAAAAAGTCGAATTTATCGGCATCTCCATCACGGCGGTGAAATACACCTACACCGTCATTCCCGCGTTGTGCATGACCTGGATGCTGTCTTATATCGAAAGATGGGTTGACCGCATTACGCCGGTCGTGACCAAAAACTTCCTTAAACCGATGCTGATCATGCTGATTGCCGCACCGATCGCCATCGTCATTATCGGCCCGCTGGGGATCTGGATCGGCACCGGCATTTCTGCGGGCGTGTATACCGTTCACCACTATCTTGGCTGGCTTTCCGTCGCCATTATGGGGGCGGCCTGGCCGCTGCTGGTGATGACCGGGATGCACCGGGTGTTTACGCCGGGCATCATTCAGACCATCGCCCAGACCGGCAAAGAAGGCATGGTGATGCCGTCCGAAATTGGCGCCAACCTGT
The DNA here is from genome assembly GCF_050632365.1 of Rahnella sp. PAMC25559. Taxonomy (GTDB): domain Bacteria; phylum Pseudomonadota; class Gammaproteobacteria; order Enterobacterales; family Enterobacteriaceae; genus Rahnella; species Rahnella rivi. The sequence goes on from NZ_CP192543.1 coordinate 2,998,394, forward strand.
CCCTTGGCGGGTCTTCGCTGGCCGTCGCGTGGCGCACCAAAAATCCGGAATTACGTCAGACCGCGCTGGCCGCTGCCGCTTCGGCAATCATCGCCGGCATTTCTGAACCGGCACTCTACGGTGTCGCGCTGCGGCTGAAACGCCCGCTTATTGCCTGTCTTATCAGCGGATTTATCTGCGGCGGCGTGGCCGGGCTCGGCGGGCTCGCCAGCCACTCGATGGCCTCACCGGGGCTGTTCACCAGCGTCCAGTTCTTCGATCCGTCGAACCCGATGAGCATCGTCTGGGTATTTGGCGTGATGATTCTGGCGATTGTGATTTCCTTCGTCACCACGCTGTTGCTCGGCTTTGAAGATATTCCGGTGGAGACGGCGCAGCCTGACGCTCAACAGCCGACGGACACACCGCAATCCAGCCCCTTTGCCGCCGGGCAAAGTGCGCTAAAAACACATTAAAGACCCTACAGAAGAGGACTTTCTCATGGCAGCATCACCATTTCCTGACGGCTTTTTATGGGGCGGCGCGATAGCCGCCAATCAGGCCGAAGGTGCCAGCTTTGAAGGCGGAAAAGGCCTGACCACGGTGGATATGATCCCGCACGGCCAGCACCGGCTGGCGGTGAAAACCGGTCAGGAAAAACGTTTTTCGCTCAGAGACGATGAGTTTTATCCTGCCCATCAGGCGATTGATTTTTACCATCGTTACAAAGAAGACATCGCGCTGATGGCGGAGATGGGCTTTACGGTATTCAGGACCTCGATTGCCTGGAGCCGTCTTTATCCGAACGGTGATGAACAGACGCCAAACGCCGAAGGCATCGCGTTCTACCGTGACGTGTTTGCGGAGTGCAAAAAGTACGGCATCGAACCGCTGGTGACGCTGTGCCACTTCGACGTGCCGATGCACCTGGTGATCGAATACGGCTCGTGGCGTAACCGTAAAATGGTGGAGTTTTTCGCCCGCTACGCGCGCACCTGCTTTGAAGCCTTTGACGGGCTGGTGAAATACTGGCTGACCTTTAACGAGATCAATATTCTGCTGCACAGCCCGTTCTCCGGCGCCGGTCTGGTGTTCGAAGAAGGGGAAGATCAGGAACAGGTGAAATATCAGGCCGCGCATCATGAGCTGGTTGCCAGCGCCCTGGCGACCAAAATTGCCCATGAAGTGAACCCGCAAAATCAGGTCGGCTGCATGCTGGCGGGCGGTAATTTCTATCCGCGCACCTGCAAACCGGAAGATGTGTGGGCGGCATTGCAAAAAGATCGCGAGAACCTGTTCTTTATCGACGTCCAGGCACGTGGCGAATATCCTTCTTATACCCGCCGCGTCTTCGCGCAGAAGGGAATAACCATTGCGAAAGAGCCGGGGGATGACGACATCCTGAAAAACACCGTCGATTTTGTGTCGTTCAGTTATTACGCCTCCCGCTGCGCCTCGGCAGACATGAACGACAATAACAGCAGCGCAGCAAACATCGTTAAATCACTGAAAAACCCGCACATCGAGGTCAGCGAATGGGGGTGGGGCATCGACCCGCTCGGCCTGCGCATCACCATGAACATGATGTACGACCGCTATCAGAAACCGTTATTTCTGGTGGAAAACGGCCTGGGTGCGAAAGATGAAATTAACGAGCGTGGCGAAATCGATGATGATTACCGCATCAGCTATTTGCGTGAGCATATCCAGGCGATGGGCGAAGCCATTACCGACGGTATTCCGGTCATCGGTTACACCTCGTGGGGCTGTATCGATCTGGTGTCGGCATCCACCGGCGAAATGAGCAAACGCTACGGTTTCGTGTATGTCGATCGCGATGACAGCGGCAACGGTACGCTGGAGAGAAAACGTAAGAAATCGTTCTGGTGGTATAAAAAGGTGATCGCCAGTCACGGAACGGATTTGCAGTAATCTGACCGGGTAAATATTCAGGCCAGCGCCATGCTGGCCTTTATTTTGGCGCATCCTTTATGACACTCTGTGGTGTTTTAAATACTGGTCATCCTCTCATACAATCACTTAATGAATGATGGCTAACAGCTTTGCCCACTCCTCAACCTGTGAACGGTATATAAACTCAATAATATCGGTATCATAAAGTCTCATGCCTTTAATTTCTAATACAATGCAGGGGTAGTTTACAGGCATATGTCTGACCAGTTCATTTTCAATTTCACCGGCTTCAAGCATTGGCGGAAAACCGTCATCAATATATAAATAATCTTTCGTCATCCATTCTCTGTATTCGGATTCATTATTTAATAGTTTCATCGTGATTACTCATGTTTTCTGTAATGACAGACAGCGTTATGCTTTTCATTCTACGCAGGCATAACCCTCAACGATATCTTGTGTGTTAGAGGAAATATGACCATCTGACAGGTAGGCATAGGCGTAGGCACTGACATCGAAACTGGAAATATCAGAAGACCAGAAGACAACGCCTGAATGCGGCATATCTTCCACACTTTCTCCCCATTCTTCCCATAAAGAGGTGCCGGGTGCGTGACGGACATGTTGTCCCGCGGAGAGTTCATCCAGCTTAGGCAGACGCAGCCCCTGATTTTCACACGCTTTTTTGGCGTCCGGCCAATTTTTGCCGGAGGTACTTGCGGTGTAAAAACGCTCAGGGGAGAAAATAATGGATGCTCTTTTCTCATTATGTCTGGCCATAATACGCACCGCGCCTTTTGTTTTAAATGTCACCAGTCCGCTGTTCGAGACTGTCGCGATGGCACTGTTACTGGTGGTCCAGTCTAACTGGTCAGCCAGGTTATCTGTTTCCATTTGTACTTCGGCACCCGCAAAGGCGGTGTGTAAACTTTTATCGCCACTCACGGTTAATCGCGCGGAGGTATTATTCGGTGCGACGATATATCCCACAATATTGATAGCGTGCGGGTTTACCGGTCCGTCAGGAATATTATCCGAATTGTCATAACTGCTGATATCGCCGATCTGAAGGGGAGTATTTGCCTGAGGAAAACCGGTAACCGTTTTCGGAGTAATATTCACACCGATGACACAACCCTTGTCGGCGGGCCTGATAACATAATTTGTCGTGCCTTGTGACAGCGTTCGCTTATTATTCGCCGCATCCAGACATATCCATTCGACAGAAGGGAGGGTCACATCATCATCACCTTCATCATCATTAAAACGCCAGGATAAAGAAATACTGTCATTGATTTCGAGTTCGTCATTATCGCCAATAATATCGTTATCCCGCGTGATATTTATCGTTTCGGGAAGGTCTTTATTATTGTAAATCACAGGCGCTGTACCGGCGACGATGCCCGCTGACCCCGTCATAACTTCTGCGGTTGCCATGAATGAGACGCCGAGAGAGGTTGCCACTAAAAAAGCGATCCCGGTGACGTTGGGTTTATTCGTTTTCATTTTTTACACCATAACAGCGGGAGTCTGGTTATTCAGTAAAGGGAAATAAACCGGGCGGTCGTCGCCCGGCTTATTCAACGCCGGGAAAGATTATTTTTGACGCTTACCGGACTTTAATGTGGCTTTCACTTTTGCGGTGTAATCCACTTTCAGCTGATAACCCTGAATACCGTCCGGGCCGGCGCTGGCGAAGACGTTCTTCGCCTCCGCGTTGGTTAATTGCAGTTTCAGATCCTTGTTATCGGTTGAGCTGACGGCCGCACCTCCTGCTGTACCCGCCGTTGCCGAGGTACCGTCGAAGGTCCACACGTAGCTGTAGTTAGAGGAAGCATCCACTTCACCGGCATCCATGACGTTGTTGTTGTTGGTGTCATACCAGATTTTGAACTGATAGCTGTGGCCAAGGATCAGCTGACTGTTCGCTTTGCCAATCAGGTTAGTGCCAGGATCGGCTGCATCGACAATCATGGTTGACACAGTTCCGCCAACGACCGGACCGTCAGGGATATTATCTGTGGTGTCATTTTTACTGATATCCTGAATGGTGAGGGTTTCTCCGACCGTTGGGATACCCGTCGAGGTGGTTTCAATGATCGTCACGCCAAGATAACGTCCGGCATCGGCCTGCGCGAGCGTATAGTCGGCGTTGCCGTCAGCAGCGGTGATATCCTTTTTGTCGCTCTGACCGTCTGACGTGGTGAACCATTTAATGGTTTTTTCACTGGCGTCCGTATCCCCTTCGGCGTCTTTTAAAACATAACTCAGGGTGACTTTATCTCCGACGGCCATTCCCGTGACAGAGCCACTTTCATGTCCGTTGGAAAAGGAGACGCTGTGATCGACGGCACCCGCACCGGTACCGGTGAGAACAGGTTTGGTACCCATTATCTGACCCGCGCTGGCGGTGGTATCCGCAACGGCAAACTGTGAACAGCTCGCAAATAACAGGGTGGCGAGCAATGTTTTATTGAAATTTTTCATAGGTAATAAAGACTCTTGTTAATGAGATAATCGTAAACTCTGAATGAAGCTGCCAGTTATTATCGGGTACGTAATGACTCAACGGATTTCAACCCTTCCTGCGTCAGCTGGTAATCCACTTTTAATTCATAACCCTGAATACCTTCTGCTCCGGCACCGGCGAAAACGCTCTTCGCCATAGCATTGGTGGCTGGCAGAATAAGGCTATGGTTGTCTGTCGCGGAAACGGCAAAGCCGCCCGGCGTTCCCTCCGGCGTGACCCCGGTAAATTGCCAGCGGTAATTCATCAGCGACGATAATGGCGTTGACGAGGTATCAGAAATAGTTTCCCGGTCACTGGCATCCCACTGACCATTGTTATTACTGTCGTAGGCGACCCTGAATAAATATTCATGGCCTAACTGAAGGGTATTTCCCCGGGTAGCCGTCAGATTAATATCCGGAGCTGCTTTATCCACAATGGCGGTATAAAACATGGTTTCAGCCGGGGAGAAATTAATCAGCACCGCATTGGTCCGTTGTGTTTCTTTATTTTCTGGTGAAGCGACAATGCTATAAACGCCGCTCATGGTACTGCTGACCGCGGCTTTTCCATTATCCGGAGAACGGGTGTAGAAAAGACAAGATGTTGCTGCGTCGCATTTTTCTTTTGATGCGTGAATCACCACTTCGCTGCTATGACTTTTATCTTCCATTTTGTAAGCACGGAACGTCATATTCAGATCTTCTGCATTAATTGGTGTCGTTTCACCTGCCAGCCCGGCAATTTTGCTCCCGCTGGCTTCTAAATCGACCACACTTTTACCGTCAGACAGAACTTTGGTGGTTTTCTTCTCCTCACCGGCTTCATTAATAACCAGCTGATAGGAAGAAGGGGCTTCTGAAACGATTATATCCACTGCGTTTGACTGCTTGCTGCGCCCTTTATCGTCGAGCAGCATCACCGAGAGCGTATATTTATTGGCATTAGGATCCGGAGAATCCACCCAGGCCGGGAACGTCAATGTCCAGTGGTTATTGGTGCCTGCGCTGATATTTTGCTCAGGGGATAACGCGGGTAAACCTAACTGTGTTTCCGGATTAAACGCGCCAGAGGGGATCCAGCGGGCTTCTTTAATCGCCAGATGTGAGGAAATGGAGGCATTTACGGTCCAGTGACATCCTTCATAGGCCTGTGCTTGCTCCGGGGTATCAGCAAGAATACATTGTGCTGCGGTGCCCGTCGGTTTGAGGTACAAACCGATATCCAGATCGTTTTTTTCGCGGTATTCGAGAACGATGTGATTATTACGATCGACGAAATCCATCCGGCTGCCGGCCAGCGTTCTCATTTGCGACACGGCGGAAGCATCCAGTTGTTTTGAAATGGGCACGCCGATGCGGTAATCCAGCGCGAGTTCGGCGGTCACTTCATCGCTATCAGAATTCCCTTTTTTATACCCCACGCCAAGGGTGACCATGGGAACCGGCGTATAATCTGCGCCCAGCGTGACCGCGGAAGGGTCTTTTTGCAGATCATCAGTGCCAAACAGCGCCACTTCGTCACCGTAATACTTTTCATAAACCAGTGACGAACCAAGCTGAGGATAGGCAGGTAAATAAGCCTGCACACGCATATCCCAGCCCCTTGCCGGACGCTCTTCATAATTTTCCAGATCCCGGGAATCTTTCCATGAAGATAAAGGCAGATAATAGTTACCGCTGAGCTTTAAAAAGTTTGTCCAGGCCTCACCACCAAAACCTATACGCCGGTGATGCCGGGTAATATCGTAATCATAGAAAGTATTGGCACCAATCATCCAGTCCTGGCTGAGATTATGACGAATACCGGCACCCAGGTTAGCTATTGTCCTGCCATCGGTATTATGAGCAGAAATTTGATTAAAAAAGAGATTATCCTTTCCCTCAATGATCGGGATGAGATAATCCAGTGACGAGCCGTCAAGGCTTCCGTCATCATCGAGAACGAATTGCGTACTGATATGCCCGTAGGGAGAAAGTAAAGATTCGGCTTGCGCCTGTGCCGCGCCGCTGGCCATTCCTTTTCCGTACTGGAATAACTGTGATTTCAATCCTTCAGGTGTCAGATTTTGAAAATTTTGTTGCGCTTCACTCGTCGCCATTTGTGCCGTCTTCGAGGCCCAAATATCATTCTCAGCCGGGTTATTTTTTGTCTCGCTTTGATCTGCGTCGTCAGATGATTCGGCACGGCTGCCGAGATCAGGCAACGGGATATTATCAGAGGCCTGTACTGTCTCTGCAGGAATTTGACAAAATAAAGATATTGCCAATGAATAAAAAATAAATTCTTTCATCATATTATTAGCCGAAAATACGGGGCAAGTTCTTAAAAAAGAATGATTGAGTATTCGCAATCAGATATTACTCTGGCTTTGCGCGGGTAAATTGTATTCCATGTGGGTGGATGAAGCAGATCTTAACAACAATGGGTTTTTACAACAACGTCCGTTTTTGGACAGTTGACCGGACTAACCGAATGAGAGATAAGAATTTTTTTATCGAAGTGATCTCTCGCTCCCACAGCGCAGGACAGCGTGAATTTTTCAGTAATGAAGTTATTTTGATTTAAAATCAGCAAGTTAAATAATATTTTAAAACGAGGAATATCAGAGGCTTTTGTGGAAAGGTTTTGGGTGATTGACAACTATTCAGAACAAACAGAACCCCAGTCAGAATGATTTTGGCAGTTTTCTTAATATGCTTACCAGCTTGCCACTTTCTATTTTTATATATTCACCTTGCCGCAGGTGAGATAATATTTTCATTATTCCGCTGCGCGCCAGATGACTACGTTCTAAAATAAAAGTAGGGACATTGATTTTGGTTTTTATCTCAGAGGGAACCTTATCCAGTTCAAGTAACAGGGCGCGCACGATTTCATAAGAAGTCTTATTAATGAGCATGTTTGTTCGGTACGCGTGGTAATCATTGAAATAGGACTGGCAGATCAGCAGTTCTTCAAGAAGAGAGTTTGCATTTATAATCCGGATAACAGAGGACAAAGGCAGTGTTTCTAATACACAGTCAGGGCGGGAAATGAACTTATAGATACTGTCGCGATAGGGTGAACCTTGCATCCCGAAAATAGCGGGGGCGCGGGCAGTGGCAAATAGCATATTATCCGAGTTACGGTAAATATCCACTGTACCTTCAATCACAAGCACGACCTGAGAATCACCTTGTTCATTGTGCAGTTTAACCTCTCCTCCGGCGCGGTCGGGCAGTAATGGAGCAGATAATTGTTTGAATAACCCGATTAATTTAATGATTGTTTTAACGGGCTTTTGCATAGGATGATGACCTGAAGTCGACATTTTTTCAGACAGGTGTTGAGTGTTCATTCCGCCTCTGATTTATTTAAAATTGACTTTCCCTGTTCAGGCGGAAGTCTACCACGGCGGAGGAGAATTGCTATGGACTTAACATGTCAGGTGTTGTTGATTAATCTTTATAACCTCCGTTGTTGCTACGGATGTTATAAAAAAGCAGAAATCTAATTTCTGAAAAATAATGTCATCATGGGTTAATGTGCATTAAAAACGGAAACATTATCCTGCGGTGCTCGCACGCACCTTCAGTTTTCCTGCCATGCGTACGCACGTTGCCGCGTCTTCTCCTGAACAAATATATTCCACCGCCTGACGGCCCAGTTCGACATAAGGCAACTGTACGCTGGTCAGTTTCGGGGTCATCTGATCGGCAATACGCTGATCGTCATATCCGGCAACCAGAACATCCTGCGGAATACGCAGATGCAGTTCGGTCAGCGCCTGATAACAGCCGAGCGTCATCCAGTCGCTGGAGCAAAAAATGGCATCGGGCGGTTCCGGCAGCTTCATCAGTGCCAGCGTGGCCTGATAGGTTTCATTCAGCGACCAGTTGGTGGCCATCACCCGCCGTTCATCATAAGGAATACCCGCGTGCGACAACGCTTCGCGATAACCTTCACGGCGCATTTCGCAGGCCTCCATCCAGTTATCCCCCATGATATGCGCAATACGTGTTGCGCCCTGTTCGATGAGGTGGCGGGTGATCTGCAACGCGTTAGCACGGTCGTCGGGCAGGAAGGTAGGCAGCAGCGGGAAGGCGCGATCGTAGACATTGAGGAGCACAACGGGAAGCGAGGTCTGGTTGGCGAACACCGAAAAATCAATCGCCTGCGTCACGGGGGAGGCAATGATGATGCCCGCACAGCGGCGCTGATTCAGTTGCGAAATGATACGCACCGCCAGCCCGATATCATCGCCATAATCATAGATGGTCAGCAGCGTATCGTGCCGCCACGCGGCTTCACGGGCTTCACTCAGCGCATCAACAAAGGGATCGTAACTTGGCATGGCGTTGAGCAGCAGGGCGATCTCTTCCTGTCCGTTATCCCGGTGCGGCGCAGGCATTTTTTTATAGCCGAGCGACAGGGCGGTATCGAACACCCGCTGACGGGTTTCTTCGCTGAGTTTTATGGCGCGTGAGTTGTTTAAAATAAGCGAAACCGTTGCCTGTGAAACTCCCGCCTCACGTGCGATATCACTCATTGTCACCTTGTTCTTTTTCTCCATCCGCCTTTCCCCGTCACCCTGTTTTATGCCCGGCGCACTATATCACAGCACGCATTTTTGCCAGACCACCCGGGAGCTTGCCTGAAAAGAGTGTGATCGCAATTGCAGAACCCGCCCCCCGTATTTGCAGCCTGGCGGGTTTGATAATAACTATTAGCTAATATTATTAGCAATGGCATGTTACCGGCAACCGGACAAGGAGAACAGAATGAAAACGCAGTGGAGCGAACAACAGGCAGCAGAATGGGGAAAGCAGCAGGGGTGGATTTGCGGATTCAACTACCTGCCGCGCACGGCGATAAACTGGACAGAACTCTGGCAGCGCGAAACGTTTGACGCGCCAACCATTGATCAGGAGCTGGGCTGGGCGCACCAGGCCGGTTATAACCAGCTGCGCATCAATCTGCCGTTCATCGTCTGGCAGGACGATCGCGACGGTTTGCTGGCGCGGATTGATCAGTTCCTGAGTATCGCCGCGCACCATCAGATCAAGGTGATGCTGACGCTGATGGACGATTGCGGATTCTCCGGTGACGAGCCGTTCCTTGGCCCGCAAAAAGCGCCGGAGCCGGGTAAACATAACAGTCAGGCGGCGGCCAGTCCGGGGCGGGATGTAGTGTGCGATCGCGACAGGTGGCCGGAAATCGAGCGCTATGTGCGCGATATTATTTGTCATTTTCGAACCGACGCGCGCATCGCTATCTGGGATTTATACAACGAGCCGGGCAACCGTGGCACCTTTGCCAGCGGGCTTGAAGAAGTGATGTATGACGAAAAGCTTGAGGTTTTTGCGCTCGAACTGATGCAGCGGGCGTTTGTCTGGGCGCGGGAGGAGGATCCGGTTGCGCCGCTGACCGTCGGCGCATGGCATTTCCCGCAAGACCCCGATCAGCCGGAAAGCGAGTTTTTCACCCATCCGGTCGATGTCGCTGCCGCGCAGCTCTCTGACGTCATCAGTTTTCATGCCTACGTCGCCACGCCAAAGCTTTTGCAAGCGCTGCGGTTCTGGCAAAAATTCAACCGCCCGGTGCTGTGTACCGAATGGCTGGCGCGCCACGTGGGCAGCGTGTTTGAAGAACAACTGCCGTTGTTCAGCGCCTTTAACGCGGGCTGTTATCACTGGGGGCTGGTGCGGGGTAAAACGCAGACCACACTGCCGTGGCCTTCGGTGCGCAAGGGGAATCAGGATTACGCCCATTTATGGTTCCACGATGTGCTCGATGAATACGGCATTCCGTTCCGCCGTGCCGAAATGGATCTGGTTCGCCGTTTAACACGCATGAAATAAACTTTTCAACGGCCGCACAGGGACGTGCGGCCGATTCACGAATCTTCAGTGCTTACTACTTCCTTTCATCAGCAGCCATAAAAACCACGGTGCGCCGATCAGCGCGCACAGCAGCCCGGCGGAAACCGGCCACGGCCAGGCGATGTTGCGGCCCAGCCAGTCGGCGATCACCATCAGCAAAGCGCCAAACAGTGCCGCGACCAGACATTGCGCGCGGAAACTTATCGCGCCGCTGTAGCGGGCCAGCTGCGGGGCGATCAGCCCGACAAAACTCAGCGGGCCGATCAGCAACGTGCCGCCTGCGGTCAGCGCCGCCGCCAGCAGCAGGATCAGCATATTGCTGCGCCGCAGCCCGATGCCGAGCGCCCGCGCGGTGGGATGCCCGAGGCCGAGCAACTGCACCCAGCGCTGCAACAGCAAGGCCAGCGGGATTAACACCAGCGCCTGACCCGCGCCCCAGACCGCACGTTCTGCGGTAATGCCTGCGGTGGATCCGGTGCTCCAGTTGAGCAACATCATCGCGCGCGGATCGCCGCTCATCAGCAACAGCATACTCAGCGCCATGCTCAGGTGCGTCAGACACAGCCCGACCATGACCATCGATTGTGGCTGAAAGCGCGAGCGTAACCCGAACATAAACAGCAACAGGGTCGCCAGCAAACTGCCCGCCAGCGCGGCCGGAAACAGCGACGACAGCGGCTGATTAAACAGGACAACCATCAGTACCACCGTCAGCGATGCGCCGCTGCTGATGCCGAGCAGTTCCGGGCTGGCGAGGGGGTTGCCGCTCTGCCGCTGGATCAGCACCCCGGCGACCGCCAGCATTGCCCCTGCGCTGAGTGCGCCGAGCATGCGCGGCCAGCGCCATTCCAGCAGCGCCCGGAACGCAGCGCCTTCCGGCGACCGGTTAACCAGCAACGAAACGACGATCCCGCCCAGCAACATCAGCAGCAAGATCCGCAGCCGGGCGCGGGTCAGCGTGCGGGCGGGCTGTGCGCTGAACGGCGACGGCGTGAGAAGCTGATTGCGCTGGCGAAACAGCAACACCAGCATCAGCGGTGCGCTGAGTAATCCCGAGAGCGCACCGGTCGGCAGATCCCCGCCGGCAGGTGACAGAAACTGTGCCAGCTGATCGACCAGCGTCAGCAACAGTGCGCCACACAGCGGCACCCACAGCATCTGATGCCGGAATGAACGCACGCCGGTCAGCCGCACCAGAGCCGGAGCGGCCAGTCCCACAAAGCCGATAATGCCAAGCTGACTGGTGACCAGCGCACTGAGCGCCACGGCGACGGCAAGGGTGGCGATACGTACTTTCACCACCGAAACGCCGAGCGCACCGGCGCTTTGGTCGGAAAGGCCGATCAGCGCCAGCGGCCTTGCCAGCAGGGCGCTCAGTGCCATCAGTATCAGCAGCGGCAGCAGTAAAAACTGCGTCGCCTGCCAGCCGCTCTGGCTGAGTGAACCGGCCTGCCAGCTGAACAGATCGCTGAGATAATCATGGTTGAACAACACCATCAGCGTATTGAGGGCATTGCCGTACAGGCTGATGACCATGCCGGTGAGGATCACTTTCAGCGGATCCAGCCCCTGACGGGCGATCAGCAGGTAGAGCACCAGCGCGGTCAGCGCCGCACCCGCCAGCGCCAGATTGGTCAGGCCGACAACCAGCAGGCCGGGGAACACAATCATGCTGGCGGACATGGCGAGATTGGCACCGGCGGCAATGCCGAGCGTCGCGGGTTCGGCCAGCGGATTGCGCAATACCTGCTGAAAAAGCAGGCCTGCCATCGCCAGCGCCATTCCCGCCAGCACGCCGATCGCCAGACGCGGTAAAAAACTGTAATGCAGCAACAGGCTGGCGGTTGCCGGAGAAGGCGTATTGCCAGAACGTGAAAGATTACTGAACAGTAAAAATGCGCACAGCAGCGTCAGTAACAGCGCGACCAGCCACGGGAGCAAAGCACGGTGTTGTTTATGCATCGCCCGTTACCTCTCCCAGTGCCGCGGTGATGTGCTGCGCCAGACTCACCGCCGTCGCCAGACCGCCAAACGGGAAGAAGTGCGACAGTTCTCTGGCCCGCCCGGCGGCCACCAGCGGTAACTGTTGCCACATACCCTGCGGCTGACGCAGCCGCGAAACGCGCGTCAGCGTGGTCGGCAGTTCGGTATAAAACAGCCAGTCCGCCGGTAACGACACCAGTTTCTCAATGCCCACATTGGCGGTGCCCATCGCGCCGACCGGCTGCGTCCAGGCATTGCGTAACCCGAGCTGAGTGAGCAGCGCATCGGGCAGGCTGTTGCTGCCATACACCGTGGCGTATTTCCCGTCCTGACTGCGTACGGCGACCAGGATCCGTTGCCCGGCGGCGTGCGCGATGCGCTGTTTGCAGCGTTCGATCGCCACCGCGGACGTCTCCGTCAGGCGGGTGGCGCGGGGGGAGATCGCCAGTTGTTGGCCGAGTTCCGCCGTGAAGTTCAGCAAGGCTGACCAGAGCGGCCCGGCAGAAGGATAGACCGACACCACCTGCAACGGCGCGATGCGTTGCAGGCTGTCGAGGAGGGCAGGCGCAAGCCTGTCGCTGAGAATAAGTCCGGGTTTCAGGGCGGCGATAAGTTCCAGATTCGGCTCCCAGTAGGGGCCGATATCCTGAACCTCTGCCGGTAACACCGGCGTGGCAATCCGGCGGCGAAAATAACCGCCGTCAGATACCGCGAGCGGCGTAATACCGAGCGAAAGCAGGGTTTCCGCCGCCAGCCAGTTGATGGCAACGATACGGTGATCCGCAGGCGCCGCCAGCGCCGACGCTGCATCAAGCAGCGGCAGCGCCAGTAACGCCTTCAGACAGTCGCGCCGGCTGAGTAACAGGCCTGACATCAGAAGCTGTATTTCAGCGAGCCGATGAACGTGCGTTCCTGTCCCGGATAACAGCTGGTGTCGTCGTCGCAGGTGCCGACATAGTCATGATCCAGCAGATTCTGAATATTGAAACCGACAGAAACATGCTGATTAACCTGATATTTCGCCCCGGCGTCGATCAATGCAAAGTTTTTCACCGGCACGGTATTGGCGTTATCACCGTACATGCTGCCGACATAGCGCACGCCGGTGCTCAGCAGCAAACCGTCAAGCACACCCTGATGGAAGCCGTAATTCAGCCAGGTGGAAGCCATATGTTTGGGCACGTTGGCCTGCTCGTTGCCGCGATCGCCGTTGTTGCTGGCGGTGATTTCGGTTTCGGTGTAGGTGTACGACGCCAGGACATCGAGATTCTGCGTCAGCTTCACCGTGCTTTCAGCTTCCACGCCTCGCGAGCGAACTTCGCCGGAAGCCACCTGATAGCCGGTGATCACGTTATTGACGATCTCGTTGGTCAGCACGTTACTTTTGGTGATATCAAACGCTGCCAGCGTCATCAGCAGATCCGGGTCCGGCTGGTATTTCACGCCGACTTCGTACTGGTGCGCCTTGCTCGGATCGAAGGTGCGGTTCTGGCTGTCGGTCCCGCTGTTTGGCACGAAAGATTCGGCATAGCTGATGTACGGCGCAAGCCCGTTATCGGCCAGGTAAGTCAGCCCGGCACGGCCTGTCCAGGCGCCTTTATCCAGCCAGCTGGTGCTGTCGTTGAGATTATTTTGCGTGCGCATACTGATGTCATCGTGGCGGCCGCCTAAGGTCAGCAACCATTTTGGCGTCAGTGAAATCTGATCCTGCATATACAGGCCGAGCTGCGCGGTGGTCTGATCGTTATTGTTCAGGGCATAGGTCGGATCGGCGATATTCTGGCCATACAACGGATTGTAGATATTCAGCGCCGGGGCGGCGGCACCGAAGCGTTTGGCATTGCCATCAAGGCGGCTGTAATCCAGCCCGGTTAACAGACGGTGCGTGACGGAGGCGGTGGAGAAATCCGCCTGCAACTGGTTGTCGATATTGAACGCATTCATGTGCTCGTCAAAACGAATCGCATTGCGCGACACCGTACCGGCGTTGAAATTCACCGCGCCCGGCAGCAGGTTATTCAAAATCGTGTCAGTCTGGCCGTAACGCACGTTCTGGCGTACCTGGAAAATATCGTTGAACTGATGGCTCAGCTCATACCCGACGGTGAACTGTTCCTGACGAAAACGGTTGTAGCTGTAATCGCCGAGCAGGGTATCAGTGACCTTGCCGCCCGGTTTGGTCAGCACGGCGATGGTGCCGCCGGAGGTGTCACGCAGATAATCGGCGCGCACGGTCAGGCTGGTATCGGCGTCCGGCAGCCAGGTCAGAGAGGGGGCGAGATAGACGCGGTTATCTTCCACATCCGGGCCGTCGCGGTACTGGAACTGTGTGTCGCTGTCACGGGCCAGGCCGATCACGCGATACAGATAATGGCTGTCATCATCGATTTTATCGCTCATATCAAACTGCGCCTGACGGCGGTTGAAATTGCCCAGTTCGACTTCCACGTCATGCACGCCCTGCGCCGACGGCAGCTTGCTGATGCGGTTCACAATACCGCCCGCGTCGCCCAGGCCGAACAGCGTTGATGAAGGACCGCGCACAATATCAATCCGTTCCAGCGCGTAAGGTTCGGTGCGGAAATAGCTGTAACTGTTGTTGAGCTGGCGCAGGCCGTCGCGGTAATCATTGGTGGTCAGGGCGTTAAACCCGCGAATGTAGATCCAGTCATAGCCTTTAGGGTCCACACCGTAGGTTTCGGTTTTGACGCCTGGCACATAACGCAGCGCTTCGGTGACGCTTTGCACGTTCTGTCTGTCCATCCGTTCACGGGTAATGACTGACACGGACTGAGGCACTTCCAGCAGCGGCGTGTCGGTTTTGGTGGCGGAGTTGCTTTGCTGCGGAATGGCAGAATAGGGGCCGGTCTGCCCGGTGACCGTCAGCGTGTCGGCGGCGGCAGGCTGCGGCGCCACCACCACGGTGTCGTTGTCAAGGCTGTAACCCAGGCCGCTGCCGCCCAGCAGACGGCCAAGTGCCGCTTCCAGCGTCATGTTTCCCTGTACCGCGGGGGCATTTTTTTGTGCGACGGAGTCCGGCGCGGCAATCAGTTGTACGCCTGCCTGCTGAGCCAGCGCATTAAGCGAAGTGAGAAGCGGCTGGGCAGGCAGTGAAATCGGCAGCGTGGCTGCCGCCATAACCCCCGGTGAACAGACGGCGAGCGCGATCGCGGTCAGGCCAGTTTTGAAACGCGTACCCTGATAAAACGAAGAAATGGTCATGCGGATATCCCCAGAAATAAATCAAATAAGAATCATTATCCTTTCTGAAGACGAGACTGACGCCAAAACCCTGACGTCGTCTCAGGAATATTTTTACTTTATTTTTAATCGGGTCCTTCAGCGCCTGCGGATCTGCGTCTCGCCTGCCTGCAGATTGATTTTCACCGGCAACACTTTGGGCAGGGCGCGGGCAAAACTGTCCGGGCGATAGACGTTAAAACTGCCGCTGATGCGCAGGGCGGCAACCTCCGCCGATCCCGCTACGTAAGGCATATCGCCGTAGCGGGCGAATTCCGCCAGCGCCAGACGCAGCGGCGTGTTATTGAAATTAATGCGTGACTGCCGCCAGTCTGCGATAGCGTCCGGCGCAACCGGTGGCTGACGGGTGAGATTTCCGCGAATATCGCTGGTGGCGCGCTGCGTGGCGCCCAGCACCATCAGATGACGGTCCTGCCCGGTCAGATGCAGTGCGGCCATCGCCCGCCAGCGCATATTTTGCAGCCACGCACGCGGGCCGACGCGCACGGCGCCGCTGCTGACCGCGACATCCACACCGTCGCCGCTCATCGACTGCGGGATATAGCGCACGCTGAAACGGGTGCCAAGCACCGTGACGCGGGAAGGGCCGCTCAGCACCACAAAAGGTTTGTCCTCAAGATGCTTCACGTCAAAAAAGGCCTGCCCCTGACGGAGCGTGACTTCACGCCGCTGCGGGTAATACGCCACGTCGAGCCGGGTTTGGGCATCGAGCGTCAGCACGGTGCCGTCCGGCAGGGTGATCTGTTGTGTTTCTCCGCGTCCGGTATGCAGCTGGGTGGTCATCACCGGCGGCGACAGCCACTGCCAGGCAGGCCACATCAGCAGCAGCAGCGCACACGCCAGACCGGCCAGGTGCCAGACCGGGCGGCGCAAAGCCTGAGGCCGCGCGGCGGGCAGTGAAGCACGCAGACGCGCCACGTTTTTCTGCGGCAATTCACCGACCTGCTGCCACACCTGCTGCATGGCGCGGTATCGCGCGGCGTTGTCGGCCTGCGTCAGCCAGCGTTCAAATTCAGCGCGTTCCCCGGCGGACAGCCCGGTCTGCTGTTGGATCAGCCAGTGCACGGCCTGCTCATCGGTCTGCATATGTGGATCCCTGGCGCTATTCATCAAGGCCATCCTTATTCTTGTCTCGGGCTTGCTGGCCGGAATGCTCCTGCTGCCAGATGTCGTTACTGTTCCGGCAGGCCAACATGGCGCGGATAATGTGTTTTTCGACCATATTGATGGAGATCCCCATCTGGCGCGCGACCTCTTTCTGCGACAGGCCGTCAAAGCGGTGCAGAATAAAGGCTTCACGGCAGCGCGGCGGCAGGCCTTCAATGGTGCGGGTCATCAGTTCAGTATACTGATTTTCTTCGATTAATTCGTAAGGTTGCAGATAAGAAGGCGCTGCAAATTGCTCTGCGTCCGTCTCATCAGCAGCGTCGCCGGACGCTATGTCAGGGCGGCGATAGTGATCGACCAGCAAATTGCGGGCGATACGGTACAGCAGACTGCGGTGCGACCGTATGGGCTGGGTGACCGTCAGCGCCCGGATAAACGTTTCCTGCGCCATGTCTTCTGCATGTTCACGGTCACGGAGTTTCCGGTTTATAAACCGATATAATTCAGTGTAATACTTCTCGAAAGCAGGCACTTGATTCTCTGGTGATGAAGGACAGGGGGGCTTCTGCGATGCCTATATTACGCATAAATCCCCGCGGCTGGCATACTTAAATGATAATCATTCTCGAAAATAATCTGCCCAACCGGTCTGAATCTCTGCGCAGGCCGCCCTCCGGCACGCTTCTTGCTTCACCGCTGTTATCCTCCGGCGATCAGGTTCAACCATGACACTTTCTGCTCTCGATTTTGTACTGGCTTCCAAGAGAAGTGAAATCACCGGCCTGCAACAGTTGCTGCAAATGGGCAAACTGGTGGGAGCGGTCAGCCAGCTTATTCACGTCTTACAACGCGAGCGCGGCACGGCAAATATCTACCTGGGTTCGCAGGGCAAAACCTGGGGTGACCGGCTGAGCGAGCGGGCGCTTCAGGTACAGCTTGCTGAGCAGGCGGTCAGCCAGCAACTTGCGGCGCTCGATCTCCACGGACAACCGATGGCTAACGCCTCGCGGCTGTTCAGCCGGATTGCCGGCGTGTTGCATAGCCTGAGCACGCTGCCGTCGCTGCGCGCGCAGGTTCAGGCGCTGAGTATCCAACAGCCGGACGCCATGAGCCGTTACAGCGAGGTGATCCGCATTCATCTGGCACTGGTGTTTGAAGCTGCGGATACCTCCGGTGATCCTTCTGTCTCACGGGCGTTGCTGGCGATGTTCAGCTTTATGCAGGGTAAGGAACTGGCCGCTCAGGAGCGCGCGCTGGGTGCGGCGGGTTTTACGGCGCGCCACTTTGACGAGCAGACGCACCAGCAGTTACTGGCGCTGATCGAAAGTCAGGAGCGCTGTTTCCAGACATTCACCGAGTTTGCCGATCCCCGCTGTCTGGCGCTGTGGCAGCAACAGCTGAGCGCCGACAGCAGCGAGTTCGAGCGTTTTCGCCGTATTGCCTGCACCAGCGCAACACCTTCCGGCGAAGCCAGCGACGTGGCGTTGCGCTGGTTTGACGTCACCACCGCCCGCATCGACGGCATGAAAATTGTCGAGGATTTACTGGAAGATGTGCTGACCGAATGCTGCCGTCAGCGGATCCGCGATGCAGAACGTGCCGGAGAATTGCAGCAGCAGGAAATCGGCCAGATACCGCGCCATGACCCGCACTACGCCGCGCTGATCCCGCCGCAGCTCAGCCGTTCCGTCCTCGAACTGGTGGAGCAGCAATCCCGCCAGCTACAGGCGCAGGATGCTGAACTGGCCGGACTGCGCACCACGCTTGCCGAACGCAAAGTAGTGGAACGCGCCAAAGGCTTACTGATGCAACACCACGGCATGAGCGAGCCGCAGGCGCACAAGACGCTGCGCGACATGGCGATGAACCAGAACAAAAAGCTGTCAGACATCGCCGACGCGATGCTCTCGGTGGCGGCGGTATTGGGCAAATCCGCGTCCTAATCCTAAAGGAGTATCTGCACAATCTATGTGCCATACGGGTGTGCACCGCGGGCAGTGGCGGTGCACCGGAAAGCGCTGAACGCGAAGGGCACCCGCTAACCGGCTGATTTACCAGTGATGTCACAAGTTGGCACACAAGCTGCATTGTTTATCATCACAGCACTAAACCAATGGCGGTTTAGTCAGCATTTCGGATAAAGGCGTCCGTTAGCGTTCAGGAAACTGAGCGCTAACCGGACGCTTTTTTTTTGCTCATTTTTCACCTTACAGGAAGCCGTAATGACGCAAGACGACAACAACACAGTGGGCACATTCTCCCGCCGCCGTTTTCTGGCCGGCAGTGCAGTGCTGGGCGGCAGCATGATGATGCCGGGCTTTATGAACAGCGTCTGGGCGGCGGGCTCTGATGCGCCCGAGAAAAAAGAGATCCGCGTTGGTTTCATTCCGCTCACTGACTGCGCGTCAGTGGTGATGGCGGCGGTGAAAAAGTTCGATGAGAAATACGGCATCAAAATCATCCCCAGCAAAGAATCGAGCTGGGCGTCGGTGCGCGACAAACTGGTGTCCGGCGAGCTCGATGCCGCCCACGTGCTTTATGGCCTGGTGTACGGATTACAGCTCGGGGCCTCCGGTCCGCAGCACGACATGGCGATGCTGATGACCCTCAACAATAACGGGCAGGCGATCACCCTCTCAAACCAGCTGAAACAGGCGGGCGTCACCGATGCGGCCTCGCTGAAAAAAGTGGTGGATGCCAGCGCCAAAGGCACCTACACCTTTGCGCAGACGTTCCCCACCGGCACCCATGCCATGTGGCTCTATTACTGGCTGGCGAATGCAGGGATCCACCCGTTTAACGATGTGCGTAACGTCGTCGTACCGCCGCCGCAAATGGTGGTGAACATGAAAATTGGCAACATGAGCGGTTACTGCGTCGGAGAACCCTGGAACCAGCGCGCCATTTTAGATGACGTCGGTTTTACCGCCGCCACCACCCAGGAAATCTGGGCCGATCATCCGGAAAAAATCCTCGGTACCACTTCCGCCTGGGTAGCCGCGAACCCTAACGCCGCCCGCGCACTGACCGCCGCGGTGCTCGACGCCTCACGCTGGATAGACACCTCCGATGCCAACCGCATTGAAACCGCGCAGGTGGTGGCGGCGCGCGCCTACATCAATACCCCGGCGCAAACCATTCAGGGACGCATGCTCGGCGAGTACGACAACGGGCTGGGCAAAAAGTGGAAAGATGCCCACAGCATGCGCTTCTTCAACGACGGCGCGGTCAACTATCCGTACCTCTCCGACGGCATGTGGTTCCTGACGCAGCACAAACGCTGGGGGCTGATTGACAGCGATCCGGATTACCTGGCCGTCGCCAAAAAGATCAACCGCACCGACATCTACAAACAGGCCGCCACGGCGGTGGGCGGCATCAACATGCCTGCGGGTGATATGCGCAGCAGCACCTTGTTTGACGGAAAAGTGTGGGATGGCAGCAACCCCGCGCAATACGCCAACAGTTTTGCCATGAAACGTTAAGTGAGGCCGAAATGTCCATGAACCCGAAAACCAATATTGTCGCCCTGACCGCAGAGCCGGAAAGCGCGGAAATTCTGCCGCTGAACGCCGCGAAAGCCGCGCCGCCGCCGGTGGCGAAAGCCGCGACCGGCAGCAAAGGGCGTGAAATCCTGCGTCGCATGATGCAAAAACTCGTGCCGGGGCTGCTCGGCGCGATAGTGCTGATTGCTATCTGGCAGATTGCCGCACTCAGCAGCAAAGGGTTTCCGACGCCGCTGAAAACCTGGGACGCGGCGAAAATCATCTTTGCTGACCCGTTTTACATCGACGGCCCGAACGACATGGGCATCGGCTGGAACGTGCTGGCGTCGCTCAAACGCGTGGCGATGGGCTTCGGGCTGGCGGCGCTGGTGGGGATCCCGGCCGGGTTCCTGATTGGCCGCTTCCGTTTTATCGCCAATATGCTCAACCCGATCATCTCTTTACTGCGACCGGTCAGCCCGCTGGCCTGGCTGCCAATCGGTCTGCTGCTGTTTCAGCGCGCCGAACCGGCATCCGCCTGGACCATCTTTATCTGCTCAATCTGGCCGATGATCCTCAACACCGCCGAGGGCGTGATGCGCATTCCGCAGGATTATCTCAACGTGGCGCGGGTGCTCAAACTCAGTGAATTCACGGTGATGCGCAAAATCCTGTTTCCTGCCGTGCTGCCGTACATCCTGACCGGCGTGCGTTTGTCCATCGGCATCGCCTGGCTGGTGATTGTTGCGGCAGAAATGCTCACCGGCGGCGTGGGGATCGGCTTCTGGATCTGGAACGAATGGAACAACCTCAACGTGGAAAACATCATCATCGCCATCCTGCTGATTGGCGTGGTGGGCATGCTGCTGGAGCAGGGGCTGATGGCCATTGCGCGGCGCTTCAGCTACGAAAACCGTTAGGAGCCTGACATGAAAAACGACAAAGCCATTATCCGCGTAGAAAACGTCACGCAAAGTTTCCCGACCGCCAAAGGGCCATTTCTGGCGCTCGACAACGTCAGTTTTGACATCGCACAGGGTGAAACCGTCAGCCTGATCGGTCACTCCGGCTGCGGAAAATCCACGCTGCTGAACCTGATTGCCGGGCTGAGCCGCCCGACCGAAGGCGTCCTGCTGTGTGACAACCAGGAGATTAACGGCCCCGGCCCGGAGCGCGGCGTGGTGTTTCAGAACCATTCGCTGCTGCCCTGGCTGACCGCTTTTGAGAACGTCGCGCTGGCGGTACATCAGGTATTCAAAGGCCAGATGAGCAAAAGCGACATGCAGGCATGGATCGAACACAACCTTGAGCTGGTGCATATGTCACATGCCATGCACAAACGCCCCGGTGAAATCTCCGGCGGCATGAAACAGCGGGTCGGCATTGCGCGCGCGCTGGCGATGAAACCCAAAGTGCTGCTGATGGACGAACCTTTTGGCGCGCTGGATGCCCTGACCAGAGCGCATTTGCAGGACGCGGTGATGGAGATCCAGTCACGCCTGAACACCACCATTTTGCTGATCACTCATGACGTGGACGAAGCGGTGCTGCTGTCTGACCGCGTGATGATGATGACCAACGGACCGGCGGCGAAAGTCGGCGAAGTGATGCAGGTGGCGCTCGAACGGCCGCGTTCACGGCTGGCGCTGGCGAACGATCCGAGGTTCCACCAGTACCGCCAGCAGGTATTGCAGTTCCTGTACGAAAAACACCAGGCCGTGGCCTGAGTCAGTGGTGGAGTGAGCGCAATGGATAAACCTGTTCTGGTGGTGATCGGCAACGGCATGGCGGGCGTCCGGCTGGTGGAAACGCTGTGCGAACGCGCACCGTCGCGCTTCCGCATTCTGATCATCGGTGACGAAGCGCAGCCCGCTTACAACCGCATCATGCTCACGCCGGTACTGTCGGGCGAGAAATCCTTTGCCGATATCGTGACGCACGAACAGAGCTGGTATGAACGTCACAACGTCACGTTTTTGCGCGGTGCGCCGGTCACGGCCATTGACCGTGCCGCCAGACGGGTCAGCGTTGAGGGGCAAACGTTCTCTTACCATCATCTGGTGATCGCCACCGGTTCGCGGCCTTTTATGCCGCCGCTGCCGGGGGCGCAACTGGCGGGGATCCACGGATTCCGTACGCAGCGCGACGTCGAAAACATTCTGCACGGACAGGTGGCCGGACGACCGGCGGTGGTGATCGGCGGCGGCGTGTTAGGCGTGGAAGCCGCCGCGGCGCTGGCGATGCGCGGAATGGCGGTCACGCTGTTGCATCGCGGCCCGCATCTGATGGATCAGCAACTGGATGAACTTGCTGCCGGGCTGCTGCGCATGAGCCTGCTGTCACGCGGTATCGAAACGGTATTGCAGGCGCAAACGGCGGCCTATGGCGCAGACGACAGCGGCAACGTCCGGCAGGTGACCTTGTGCGATGGCCGCGTTTTGGCGGCGCATCGTGTGGTGGTGGCCGCCGGTGTCCGCCCGGATATTGCGCTGGCGCAGGCTGCCGGTCTGGCCTGTGCGCGTGGCATTCTGGTGGATAGCGGGTTGCAGACTTCTGATCCGCATATTTCCGCCATCGGCGAATGTTGTCAGCTGGGCGAACTGACTTTCGGGCTGGTCGCTCCCTGCTGGCAGCAGGCAGAAAACCTGGCGGCCAGACTGGCGGGCGATGATGCAACGCCCTTTACCGTACAAAACGTCCCGCTGCGCCTGAAGGTGACTGGCATTGACCTGTTTTGCGCCGGTGAACTTGCCGCCGGTGATGACGCCCAGATCCACAGCACCTTTGACCCGATCGACGGCCACTACCGCCGCCTGTTACTGCGCCACAACCAGCTGCAAGGTGTGCTGCTGTGGGGCGACATCAGCGACGGGCCGGACTACTTCTCACG
This sequence comes from Rahnella sp. PAMC25559, assembly GCF_050632365.1. Lineage (GTDB taxonomy): Bacteria > Pseudomonadota > Gammaproteobacteria > Enterobacterales > Enterobacteriaceae > Rahnella > Rahnella rivi. The sequence continues at coordinate 3,021,386 of NZ_CP192543.1, forward strand.
TCTTCGCCATCCATCCATTCAGCCATCGCAACTGAGCGTTTTCAATCCAGAAGAAACGCCTGCGGTGCCTGATCTCCCCATGAACGAACCGTTATCCCATGAGATAGCGAGGAGCAATGTAATGTCAAAACCCGTTTTAGTGATGGCCGGACACGGCATGGTCGGACACCATTTCCTGCAACAACTGGTCGAGCGCGAACTGCATCTGCACTATCAGGTGATCGTGTTTGCCGAGGAAACGTCCCCGGCATATGACCGCGTCCATTTGTCAGAGTTTTTCTCCGGACGCAGCGCCGAATCGCTGTCGATGGTAGAGGACGGCTTCTTCGAATCCACCGGTATTGAGCTGCGTCTCGCGCACTGCGTGGAGCACATTGATACCAAACACCGTTTTGTGGTTGACCGGCAGGGGCGGCAGACGGCGTACGATTTGCTGGTGCTGGCGACCGGCTCTTACCCGTTTGTGCCGCCGATACCGGGGAATGACGCGCCGGGCTGCCTGGTGTACCGCACGCTCGACGATCTGGCGGCGATCCAGGCCTGCGCCGGTAAGGGCACCACCGGCGTGGTGGTGGGCGGCGGATTGCTCGGGCTGGAGGCGGCCAATGCGCTGAAACATCTCGGGTTGCAAACGCACGTGGTGGAGTTTGCGCCACGGCTGATGGGCGTTCAGCTCGATGAGGGCGGTGCGGCCATGCTGCGCCGCAAAATTGAAGCGCTGGATGTGCAGGTGCACACCGGCAAAGAAACCCGCGAAATCGTCGCAGGTGAAACCTGCAGTTACCGCATGGTGTTTGCCGACGGCAGCCATCTGGAAACCGATCTGGTGCTGTTCTCCGCCGGGATCCGCCCGCGTGACCAGCTGGCAAAAGAGTGCGGGCTGACGGTCGGCCCGCGTGGCGGCATTGTGATTGATGACCAGTGCCGCACCTCCGATCCGGCAATTTTTGCCATCGGTGAATGTGCGTTGTGGAACGGTCAGATCTTCGGGCTGGTCGCGCCCGGTTATCAGATGGCGCGCACACTGGCGGATACGCTGTCCGGTAGCGAAGTGGCGTTCAAGGGCGCGGGCATGAGCACCAAACTGAAACTGCTCGGCGTCGAAGTGGCGTCGGTCGGGGACGCGCACGGCCGTACCCCCGGCAGCCAGAGCTACAGCTGGGTGGACGGCCCGGCGGAAGTGTATAAAAAAATCGTGGTGTCGCAGGATGGCAAACGCCTGCTCGGCGCGGTGCTGGTCGGCGACAGCACCGAATACAGCACGTTGTTACAGATGATGCTCAACGACATGCCGCTGCCCGCGAATCCGGAAGGGCTGATCCTTCCCGCCAGCACCGGTGCTGCGCCGAAAAGCCTCGGCGTGGCGGCGCTGCCGGACGGCGCGCAGATCTGTTCCTGCCATAACGTCAGCAAGTCGGATATCTGTGACGCGGTGAAAGGCGGCTGCGGCGACATGGCGGCAGTCAAAGCCTGTACCAAAGCAGCCACCGGCTGCGGCGGCTGTGCGGCGCTGACCAAACAGGTGATGGAGTTCGCGCTGACGGAAATGGGCGTCGATGTTAAAAAAGACATCTGCGAGCATTTTGCCTATTCGCGGCAGGAGATTTATCACCTGGTCCGCATGGGCAATATCCGCAGTTTCGGTGAACTGATTCAGAAACACGGCCACGGCCACGGGTGTGAAATCTGTAAACCGCTGGTGGGATCGGTGCTGGCATCATGCTGGAACGATTACCTGCTCAAACCGCAACATCTGCCATTGCAGGACACCAACGACCGCTTCTTCGCCAACATCCAGAAAGACGGCACTTATTCCGTGGTACCGCGCGTCCCTGCGGGGGAAATCACCCCGGACGGCTTGATCGCCATCGGACTGGTCGCCAAGCGTTACAACCTTTACACCAAAATCACCGGCGGCCAGCGTGTCGATCTGTTCGGCGCACGGCTGGAGCAGTTGCCGGAAATCTGGCAGCAACTGGTGGATGCCGGGTTCGAAACCGGTCACGCCTATGGCAAATCCCTGCGTACGGTGAAATCCTGCGTCGGATCCAACTGGTGCCGCTACGGCGTGCAGGATTCCACCGGGCTGGCGCTGCAACTGGAGAGCCGCTACAAAGGGCTGCGCTCGCCGCACAAAATCAAAATGGCCGTGTCCGGCTGCACCCGGGAATGTGCCGAAGCACAAAGCAAAGACGTCGGTGTGATTGCTACGGAAAAAGGCTGGAACCTTTACGTCTGTGGCAACGGCGGCATGAAGCCGCGCCATGCCGATTTACTGGCGCAGGACATGAGCACCGAAGCGCTGATCCGCACCGTGGACCGCTTTCTGATGTTCTACATCCGCACCGCCGACCGCCTGCAACGCACCAGCACCTGGATGGACAATCTGGAAGGCGGGATGGCGTATCTGCGTCAGGTGGTGCTGGAAGACAGCCTGCATATCGGCGCGGAGCTGGAAAACGAGATGAACGCCGCGGTCGGCACCTATCAGTGCGAATGGCAGACCACGCTGGCTGACCCGGATCGTCTGGCGCTGTTCAGGCCGTTTGTGAACAGCGAACTGCCGGACGAAGCGGTAGTCATGGTGCAGGAGCGGCAGCAGATCCGCCCGGCAACTCCCACGGAGCGCGCCTCACTGCCACCGGTGGTGGTGAATCAGCCGGTGATGGCCGTTCATGGTTGGGTGGATTTGTGCGAACTGAACGCCATCCCGGCCAACGCAGGAATGGCGGCGCGGCTGGCAAACCGCCAGATTGCGCTGTTCCACCTGCCGGATCATCCGCAGAAGGTTTTTGCCCTCAGCAATCATGAGCCGGACAGCGACGCTAACGTGCTGGCGCGCGGCCTGCTGGGCGATGTGAAAGGGGAACCGGTGGTGATTTCGCCGTTGTACAAGCAGCGCTTTCGTTTGCTGGACGGGTGCAGCGTGGATGACGGGCACACCGCACTCAGCGTCTGGCCGGTCAAAGTGGACGGCGGGCGCGTCTGGGTGCAGGAAAACCCGGTGAGCCACGGGGTGCGTGCCGCAGAGCGGATTGAGACGGTCAGCCTATGAAAAAAGACGCGACGTTCACCACCTGCGCATACTGCGGCGTCGGCTGCGGCGTCAGGATGCAACCGCAGGTGCAGGGCTTCAGCGCCAGCGGCGACGATGCGCATCCGGCCAGTCTCGGGCGGCTGTGCGTTAAGGGCAGCGCGCTGGGAGAAACGCTGGATTTGCAGGGACGTTTACTTCAGCCGGAAATCCACGGCCAGCCGGTCAGCTGGGAGAAGGCGCTGGACGCCGTCGCCAGCGGATTGCAACAGGTGATCCGCGAACATGGCCCGCAGGCCGTGGCCTTCTACGGCTCAGGCCAGTTGCTGACGGAAGACTATTACGTTGCCAACAAACTGATGAAGGGTTTTATCGGCGCGGGAAATATGGATACGAACTCGCGCCTGTGCATGGCGTCGGCGGTGGTCGGCTACAAACGTGCGTTCGGCGCGGATGCCGTGCCGTGCAGCTATCAGGATCTGGAACGGGCAGACTGCGTGATCCTCACCGGTTCCAATACCGCCTGGGCGCATCCGGTAGTTTATCAGCGGCTGGCGCAGGCGAAAAAAGAGCGGCCCGCAATGCGCATTATTGTGATTGACCCGCGCCAGACCGCCACCTGTGATATCGCCGATTTGCATCTGGCGTTGCGCCCCGGCAGCGATGCGGCGCTGTTTTGTGGTGCGCTGAACGCCATGGCGGACAGCGGGAAACTCGACGCCGCTTTCCTGCAACAGCATACCCGGGGTGCGGAACAGACCTTGCAGGCGGCACAAACCTGGACGCCAGCCCGCACTGCCGATGCGTGCGCGCTGCCTCCGGCAAAGCTTATGGCCTTTTATCAGATGATTGCTGACAGTGACCGGCTGGTGACCCTGTATTCGATGGGCATCAATCAGTCCAGCTCCGGCGTTGATAAATGCAACGCCATCATCAACTTACATCTGGCGACCGGCAAGATTGGCCGCGAAGGCTGCGGGCCGTTTTCCATCACCGGCCAGCCCAATGCCATGGGCGGGCGCGAAGTGGGCGGTCTGGCAAACCAGCTGGCGTCGCACATGGGGTTCAGCGCGCAGGAGGTGGATCGCGTGGGGCGGTTCTGGGCGAGTGACAACGTCACGAAAACCGCCGGACTGAACGCCGTTGACTTGTTTCGTGCCGTGGAAACAGGCCAGATCAAAGCGGTATGGATCATGGGCACCAATCCGCTGGTGTCGCTGCCGGATGCCGACCGCGTGCGTGCCGGGCTGGCGCGCTGCCCGCTGGTGATTGTCTCCGACATCATGCGCGATACCGATACCACCCGTGCCGCCCACATTTGCCTGCCCGCACAGGGCTGGGGCGAGAAAAACGGCACGGTCACCAATTCCGAACGTTGCATTTCCCGTCAGCGGGCGTTTCTGCCAGCGCCGGGCGAGGCGAAACCGGACTGGTGGATCCTCTGTCAGGTGGCGCAGCGTCTGGGTTATGACGATGCCTCCTTCGCCTATCAGCATCCGGCAGAGATTTTCCGCGAACATGCGGCGCTTTCCGGTTTTGAAAATCAGGGCTCGCGGGCGTTTGATATCAGCGGGATGGCGCAGCTTTCCAATGAACAGTGGGACGGGCTGCGTCCGGTGCAGTGGCCGGTCAACGCCGCAAATCCGCAGGGCACTGCGCGGCTGTTCACCGATAACCGGTTTTTCCATCCTGACGGCCATGCGCGGCTGATCCCCGTTACGCCAAGGCCGCCGGTGAACCCGCCGACGGCTGCCTGTCCGCTGATCATGAACACCGGCAGGGTGCGTGACCAATGGCACACGATGACACGCACCGGGAAATCTGCGCGCCTGATGCAGCACATCAGCGAACCTTTCTGTCAGTTTCATCCCGACGATGCCCCGCAGATCCAGCCCGGCGATCTGGTGCGCGTTGCCTCCTCGCACGGCTGGCTGTTGCTGCGCGCCCAGCCGGACAGGCTGCAACCGCGCGGCAGCGTCTTTGTGCCGATGCACTGGAACAGCCAGTTCAGCCAGCAGGCCAGGGTGGATGCGCTGATTGAGGCACATACCGATCCGCTGTCCGGGCAGCCGGAAAGCAAACATATGCCGGTCAGTCTGCGCCGCTGGAATGCCGCCTGGCAGGCCGAACTGTTTATGCGCGGCGACAGCGACCGGCATCCGGCACCGCCTGACACTGCTTACTGGAGCCGCATCGCGCAGCAGGGCGTGACGCATTACACGCTGGCCGATTCGTCTTTACCGCAGGACTGGACGGCCTGGCTCAGCGAACATTTCGGCACCGGCCAGTGGGTTTGCCAGGCGGCACATCTGGGCGATGACGGTTTTCATCTTCTGGCCTGGTCCGGCGGTGAGCTGCAACTGGCGTTTTACGCGCACCGCCGTCGCCCTGCGCCGGAACGTCAGGCGGTGGTGGCCGCATTTTCTCAGCCGCCGGTGACCGCGTCGCAGCGTCTGGCGCTGCTGGCAGGCACCGCCGGAAACGGTAAAGCCCCCACCGGCGCGATGATTTGCAGCTGCTTTGCCATCGGCGAAATCGCCATCGCAGACGCCGTGCGGCAGGGATGTCACAGCGTGCAGCAGCTCGGCGCGCAGCTGAAATGCGGCACTAACTGCGGTTCATGCATTCCCGAACTCAAAAAGATCATAGCCGGCCAGCTTACGTCGCTGACGGCAGGAGACGACCAATGAACATCCTCGAAAAGTCATTACAGATGCAGCAAATCTCTCAGCTTATGGCGTCGGGGAACCTGCGCCAGCCCGTGTGCCGGGGTGAAGTCTGGCTGGTGGGCGCCGGGCCGGGCGACGTTGAGCTGCTGACGGTGAAAGCGCTGCGGGTGATTGTGCAGGCCGACGTGGTGGTGTTTGACCGGCTGGTTTCAGACCCGGTGATGGCGCTGATCCCGGACGAGGTGCTGCGCATTGATGTCGGTAAATCGACACGCAATCACACGCTCGGACAGGGTGAGATCAACCAACTGCTGGTGACGCTGGCACAGGCCGGACACCGCGTGGTGCGCCTCAAGGGCGGCGATCCTTTCGTTTTTGGACGTGGCGGCGAAGAGATGGCGCACTGCCAGCAGCATGAGGTGATCTGCCACATCGTGCCGGGGATCACTGCGGCAATGGGCTGCGCGGCAGCCAGCGGTATCCCGCTGACACACCGGGATCTGGCTCAGTCGGTCCGGTTTGTCACCGGCCACGGCGCGCAGGGCGAGCCGGACATCGACTGGTCAGCACTGGCCACCACGCGCCAGACGCTGGTGTTTTATATGGGCATTGCCAACAGTGAAAACATCAGCCAGCAGCTGATAGCGCATGGTCTGGCGGCCTCCACACCGGTGGCCGTGATCGAACGCGGTACCCGCCCCGATCAGCGGGTACTGACCGGCACACTGACCGCGCTGGCAGAGCTTATCCGCACGGAGCAGGTGCAAACGCCCGCGCTGCTGATCGTCGGGGAGGTGGTGGAGATGCATCGGGGTTGGCAACGCAGTTGCGGGTATGGAGAAGGTCAAGATCGTGGGTTGCCACCCACACCGGGTTTGAGAGGTGCTTATCGGTGTGCCTCTTAATATTTCAGGCTTATTTACTGCGTGATGCTGTTTCAGGGGGTTCTGTGAATACGTTTTAACGTCAAGATCGTGGGTTGCCACCCACACCGGCCTTAAGGTCAACACCGTGGGTTGCCACCCACACCGGCCTTAGGGGTGGCTTATCGCCGCCACCCCTAAGAACCCCGGGCTCTTTTAACTGCGCGCTGCCGCTTGCTGGCTATGTTTCAGCGGCTCCTCCTGTTGCCGCAAACGCCGCCGCTGCGCGGTCCTCTCATTTCAGGTTCGAACCCGCTCGGAAAAACACCTTCGCGGTTTCTCACCGTTCATTCGACGTCGTTTTGAACGCGGCCAGAGGCTTCTTAAAGCACAACCTCACCGTTTTCGACTCAATAAATCAAAAAATTAAGTCTCAATAATCATTTGAATTATATAGCCATTGGCCGCGCTCAAAAATCATTCGAATTACATAGCCATTAGCCGCACTCAATAATCATTCGAATTACATAGCCATTGGCCGCACTCAATAATCATTCGAATTACATAGCCATTGGCCGCACTCAATAATCATTTGAATTACATAGCCATTGGCCGCGCTCAAAAATCACGCCGGAGGGAGTGGTGGAAAACCGCGCGTCTGTTTGCGCGGGTTGTAACCCGACCGGAGGGCACCGCGCAGCGGCGGGATTTTGCGGCAATAGCCGGAGCTGCTGGAAAGTAGCCCGCGTGCGGCAGCGCGCAGTAAAAAGACGCGGGAGATCCAAGAGGGGCCCGTCCTGGCCCCTTTTGGGCGGTTTCGGCGGCAGCCGCTGAGCGATCACCGCAGGTGAGAAACCGAAACTTTCACCAGGCCCCAAAAGGTCGGGTTCAACCCTTGGAATAGCCTGAGCGGCTGAGCGATCACCGCACGTGATGAAACCGAAACTTCCCCCAGGCCCCCGCCTGCATCCCCCTACGGCATCCCTGGCAGTGAATTGATCAACTGCTGCGTCCACGGATGGGCGGGGCGGTGGAAAACGTCATCGACGTGTCCGTGTTCTACCACGCTGCCATCTTTCATCACCACCACGCGGTCGGCCAGATGGTGGATCACGCCTAAATCGTGCGAGATGAATAACAGTGCGGTGCGGTGTTCTGCCTGCATATCGGCCAGCAGATCCAGCACCTGCGCCTGAACCGAGACGTCGAGCGCGCTCACCGGTTCATCGGCCACCAGCAGCGCCGGATTGGGCGCGAACGCACGGGCGATCGCCACGCGCTGGCGCTGACCGCCGGATAAATCGCGCGGATAACGGCGCAGAAAACTCTCGCCCAGCTGCACTTCATCCAGCAACTGCCGGATGCGTTTCTTGCGTTCATCGCCAAAAATCCCGACGCTGTCCAGACTCTCACCGATGATTTTCTCGACGTTATATCGCGGATCAAACGAACTCAGCGGATCCTGTGCAATCAGCTGGATGCCTTTGCGTTGCAACCTGCGGTCGGATTCCGGGATCTGACTCCAGCGCCGACCCTGAATGGTGATGGTGCCGGAACCGGGTTCGGTCAGCCCGAGCACCATGCGCGCCACCGTGGTTTTGCCGGAACCGGATTCGCCGACAATCCCCAGCGTTTCACCCGCGGCAAGGCGCAGACTGACGTGATTCACCACCGTTTTCCCCGCGAACTGTTTGCACAAACCGCTGGCTTCCAGCACCGGGATTTCCGTGGAGATATGCCGGGCGGGCAACGCGACGCCTCGCGTGCCGGAAAGCCTCAGCCCACGCGTCGCCGTACCGGGTACCGCGGCCAGCAATTGCTGCGTGTAAGGGTGCTGCGGCGCGGTCAGCAGTGCCTCGCTGATGCCTTCTTCCACCACTTTTCCCTGATGCATCACCAGGATCCGATCGGCGAGTTTCCCCACCACGGAGAGATCATGGCTTATCAGCAGCAGGCTTTCGCCTTTATCGCGCCGCTGTTGCAGCAGATCCAGAATCTGTTTTTGTACGGTCATGTCCAGCGCCGTGGTCGGTTCATCGGCGATCAGCAAACCGGGGTTGCCCGCAAGCGCGGTGGCGATCAACACGCGCTGACGCAAACCGCCGGAAAGCTGATGCGGGTAAGTGGTCAGCCGGTGTTGCGCATCGGGAATACCGACAGATTTCAGCAGGGCAAGGGTCTGCGCGTGCAGTTCACGGGGCGCGCCGGGCTGCGTGGCGATGAGGGCGTCGCGCAGTTGCTGACCCACCTGACGCAGCGGATCGAGTGATACCAGCGCGTCCTGCAACACATAACCAATTTTGCTGCCGCGAATTTTACGCCAGCGGCGCTGGCTGGCGCCCAGCATGTCCTGACCGTCAATCACAAACCGGTCAGCAATGATGCGCGCACTGGCGTCCTGCAACCCCAGCAGGCTGCGTGCGGTGACGGTTTTTCCCGAGCCGGATTCCCCGACAAAAGCCACCGATTCGCCGCGTCTGAGTTGCAAATTCAGGCCGCTGACCGCCGCTTTTTCACCCTGCGGTGAAGGAAAAGAGATCGACAGATTGCGGATATCGATAAACAGGTCGCCGCTCATGGTTGTTTCCCTTCAAAAGTGGCCTGCCAGTAACGGCCCAGCGTGTTCACAGAAATAACGGTCAGCGTAATGGCTACCCCCGGCCAGACGCCGATCCACCAGGCATTGCGCAGATAGTTACGGCCTTCGGCCAGCATCAGCCCCCATTCGGCGGTGGGCGGTTGCGGCCCCATGCCGAGAAAACTCAGCCCGGCGGTGCCGATAATGGCGCTGCCCAAACCGAGCGTTGCCAGCGCCGGCACGTGGGCAATGGCGTGAGGAAGAACGTGCCGCCACACCAGAACGTGGCGTTTCAGGCCAAAGGTGCGCGCCTGTTCTACGTAGCCCGAAGACATCACCACAAAGGTTTGCGCCCGCACCACGCGGGTAAAGCGCGGTATGGAAGCCACGCCGAGCGCAAAGATCAGATTGGTGGTGCCGGGGCCGGTAAAAGCGATCAGCATCAGCGCCAGCAGCAGATCAGGAAAGGCGGACACCACGTCCACCGCGCGGCTGATCAGTTCATCCAGCGGCCCTTTGAGCAAACCGGCCATTAACCCCAGCAGGCTGCCGATGCTGACTGCAACGGCCATTGCCGCAAGGCTTATCAGCAGGGAATAACGGCTGCCGTAAATAATGCGCGCCAGCACATCGCGCCCGAGCTGATCGGTACCCAGCCAGTGTTCAGCCGAGGGCGGCAACTGGGCGTTTACCGGATCGGCATTCAGCGGATCGTAATGGGTGAGCCACGCGGGGAAAATCACCGCCAGCAGCACCAGCAACAGGTACAGCGCGGCCAGCAGAAATCCCGCAGAAAAATGACGTTTAAGACCGGCGGTGGCGATCATCTGGCTCATGACGTGTGCTCCCCGTCCGCATCCCGCAGGCGCGGATCGATGAATAAATAGAGAATGTCCACCAGCGTACTGAGCACCACGTACACCAGCGCGGAGAAAATCGCCACCGCCAGCACCACCGGAAGGTCTTTACCCAGTACCGCATCCACGGTGATTTTGCCGAGCCCCGGACGGCCAAAAACCTGTTCGGTGATCACCGCGCCGCTGAGTAAACCGCCAATCAGCCAGCCGGTCAGGGTGACGGCGGGCAGGGCGGCGTGGCGCAGGGCGTGACGCAAACGCAGGGTGGTATCGGGTAAACCCCAGGCGCGCAGCGTCAGCATAAAGGGCTGATCGAGCGCGTCTTCCAGCCCGCGCCGTAGCACCTGTGACACCACCGCACCCAGCGATAAGCCCAGAGATAACGCGGGCAGCACCAGTGAGGAAAAGCTGCGATCGCCCGCCACCGGAAACCAGCGCAGTGTAAAACTGAAGATAAACAGCAGCACGATGCCCAGCCAGAAAGAGGGGGTGGAAGCCAGAACCAGCTCGACCGACCCGGCGATGCGCTGCCCCAGGCGGCGGTGTGCGGTGGTCACCGCCATCAGCACGGCAAATATCAGGCTGAACACCAGCGCCAGACCGGTAAGTTTGAGCGTCGGCCACAGCTGCGACAGCACCAGCGAACTGACGTCAGTATTGAGCATATAAGAGCGGCCAAAATCGCCGTGCAGCACGCGCCATAAATAGTGCAGATATTGCCTGTAAAGGGGCTGATCCAGCCCCCATTCCGCCCGGATCGCCGCTTCGATGGCCGGAGTCTGTACCTGTTCGCCCATCAGTAAACTGACAATATCCCCCGGCGCGAGATGCACGCTGATAAATGACAACGTCACCGCCGCCCATAACACCAGCGCGCCGCTCAGCAGCCGCCGGAGGATCCGCCATCGCCATGACGGCGGGGTGTCGGGCAGCCGGGGTGAAGCCAGTGAACTTTCAACCGTCATGGTGTGACTCCTTGCTTATTGATGCTGAGCGCCCGATCAGTGCTTGCTCAGCCAGACGTCGTAGGTGTTTTCCGGCATCTGTTTGAACGGCCTGAAACCCACGTCATGAACGTAAGACGCGGCGGCAATCTGGTCTTCCGGCTCGTACAGTGGGATCGCCAGCGCCTGCTGCAACACGGCAAAATTCTGCAACTGACCGTAGAAGTTTTTACGTTCGCTGTTATCCAGCGTTTGCGACGCGCCTTTGAGCAACGGAATGATCTCCGGGGCATCGGTGCGGCTGTAGTTGATCGCCCCTCCGGCGTTCACCGGCAGGTAATGGTTTTCGATATCTATGCCGTCGGTATCGGTATTGGAGTTGGCTATCGAGCCGAATTCACCGGTTTTCCGCACTTCGGTGTAGGTGCCGGAATCGACATAACGGATTTTCAGATCGATACCCAGACGTTGCCGCGCTTGCGCCTGCAAGGCCTGCAACAACACATCGCGCTGATCGCGCACCGTGGCCTGCGCCTGAATGATTTCTATGGTCAGCGGTTTGCCGCCTTTGGTGCGGATACCGTCTGCGCCTTTGGTTTTCCAGCCTGCTTCATCCAGCAACTGATTCGCCAGCGCCGGGTTGTTGCCGTATTTATTCACCAGACTGTTGTCGTATAACGGGTCAACCGGTGAGGTGATCCCCCACACGCGGGTGCGCTCGCCGCGATAAATCGATTGCAGGATGGGTGAAATATCCAGCCCCTGTAAAATCGCTTTACGGACGTTCAGTTCCTGCGTTGGTCCGTATTTCACGTTAAGAAACAGTGAGTAAGGGGTGCCGGTATTCAGTGCGTGCTGATAAGAGAAATCCGCGTTGTCTTTGAATTCGCCCGCATCATTGCCGGAAACGCCTTCGATCACGTCGACCTGGCCGGAAAGCAGTGCGCCGGTGCGCACCGACGATTCAGGCAGGAAGCGGTAAGTCACGCCTTCCAGATAGGCCGGGCCCTGATGGCGGGCATTGGCAGACGCCCAGTGGTAATCCGGGTTGCGCACATACTCAATCTGCTGGCCTTTCTCATAGCGTTTGAGGATAAACGGGCCGGTACCGGCGATATCCGTGCCGCCTGATTTGAGCTGAGGTGAAGTCCAGGATGACGGCGAAATCAGTTTCAGGCCGGAGGCGAATGAGAGGAACGGGCTGTAAGCCTGTTTCAGCGTAATGCTGACGGTGTGCTCGTCGGGGGTGGCCACGCTGTCGATCCGTCCGGCCAGCGCACAGATGCTGGAGCCTGCGCAATAGGCCGGATCCTGCGCGTGGCGGAAGTTTTCCGCCACGGCACTGGCGTTGAATTTCTCACCGTTGGAGAATTTCACGTCATCGCGCAGGGTAAAGGTGTAGGTTTTGCCGTCTTCTGACACCGAGTATCCGGTAGCCAGCCACGGAATATAACTGCCGTCAGGTTTACGCGCGAGCAGCGACTCGTAGGCGACACGCAGGATCAGTTCCGCTTTGGACTGGCCGTTCAGCTGAGGGTTAAGCGTATTCGGTTCGGTTTCCACGCCCCAGGTGAGGGTTCCGCCTGACACCGGTTTTTCAGCCGCGTAAAGCGCCTGGCCGGAGGAAAGAATTAACAGCGTTAAAGCAGACAGTGAGGCGGCAGAGGCTTTCATATTTTTCCCATTAAAGTCATACCCGGACGGTATTTGAAATACATCAACAAAGATCAATGCGGTGGATCTGTTATAGGGAATCGCAATTCCCGTAATGATTATTAAAGGCGCGTTGCCGGGTTGTAAAATCACAATATTTGCTTACCAGCGTAAATAAATGACTTTGGCGCGCATCCTGCCGGGCGGGGTTATTTCTGCGGATGTGTCAGTGCGGGTTTATTCATTTTTGTCGTATTCAAATGCTTTTTTCTTCGTGGCGTAAATAACCCTGATCTCTATTTTTAACGCAGACTCATTATTCAAATTAAGGAGATCATTTGACTATCCAATCTCGCCGTCGTCTGAAAACTCTGGTCGGGGCAGGGAGCGTGGTGTACGCCTCCAACGATCAGGGGCGCGTAACCGGTATTACCCGTGCCATTGCGCAGGCGAAAATAGCGGAAAAAGAGAAGATCACCGGGCTGTTTACCGCCGATCTGTTGCAGGCGGACCCGGACGGATTGTCCGGTTCGACCGGCAGTCAGGATCCTGTCGTCACCCTTGCCGCACTGAGCCAGGTCACCTCGCACATCGGGCTTATTGCCACGATTTCCACCACTTATCAGCACCCTTACAACCTCGCCCGGCTGGTCGGCACGCTCGATCACGTCAGCGGAGGCCGTGCGGGCTGGAACGCGGTGACGTCGTCGGTGGGGGAAGAGAACTTTGGTGAAATCACTCTGCCTGCGCCACAGGTTCGCTATGCCCGTGCCACCGAATTTATCGAGGTGATCAACGCGCTGTTCGATGCCAACCAGCCGGACGCCGTGCGCCGCAATAAAAGCGGTTCAGTCACCATCGACCCGCGCAAGCTGCATCCGGTGCATCATCACGGCGATTTTTTCCGCGTGCAGGGGCCGCTGAATGTGCCACCTCCGCCGCAGCACCGGCCGGTACAGTTTCAGGCCGGGCAGTCCGAAGAAGGGCTGAAGCTGGGCGCACGCTACGCCGAAGTGATTTACACCTCACAGCCCACCTTTGAGGATGCGAAGCACTTTGTCGAACAGGTACACCATCATGCGGATGCGTTTGGCCGCCGCGAAAATCGTCCGTTAATCATGAACTCGTTCCATTCGATCATCGGCGAAAGCCCGTCAGACGTGACGCGCCGGTTATTTGAAAAGCATGAGCGTATCGATTACGAGCAGGGACGCCTTAAAGTGGCGGACATGCTCGGTGGCGAGATTGACCTGCGGGATCTGGCGCTGGATCAGCCTGTCCCGTTGCGCCTGCTGCCCGACATCGGGCAGGTCAACCGGCGTCGCGGGCGCGCAGAAATCTTCAAACGTTTTGCCTTACAGGGGCTGACGCTGCGCGAATTGATCATTCAGGCACAGGAAACCGGCCACTGGTTTGTCGCCGGTACCCCGGAAACGCTGGCCGACGCCATCGAACAACGTTACCAGGCGGGCGTGCTGGATGTGATTTCCCTGCACGGGCTGGGCCAGCCGGATCAGGAGGACCTGCTGCTCAACGGCTTACTCCCGGAATTACGCCGCCGCGGGTTGATTGATACGGAGTACAGCGGGGGGGATTTCAGGGAGAATTTGGGGATAAGGGGGAGGGGGTAAAACAGGGGTGTTTTATCCTCTACTTCAGCTTCAACTTCAAGTTCAAGACCTTGGGCTCGCCGCCCAAACGGGCCCAAAGGGTTTTAAACTGTATAGCCGGTCACATGGGTTACAGATCTGACCGGCCACATAGGTAACACATTTTCGATTAGTCTATGCGTAAAATGCAGTGTTCGGCTTTGTCATAATACGCAAGTATTAGACGGTCGAACAACACCATATACAATCCGTCATCTACCTCTTTCATCATCACATATTCACCTCGCAGAGCCTCACTTAAAAAGAGTCGAGTACCTGGATAGATATCTCCATTCTGCTGAACTTTATATAACCGGGCCTTATCTGGATAAATGACTTCTGGAACTTTCCCATCCCATTCTCTGCTGGAGGTCGTCCATTGTGAGGACGGCGTTTGACCGTTATGCACATCATGAGGCCGTTCATGATTAAATTCATGGCGGTAGTGATTGAACCAGACTTGTTGTTCTTCCAGCGTCGCGTAAATATTCCCGCAACGCAGTCCTGCCTTCAGGGAGCGATGCATTCTTTCGTGCCGGCCATTTTGCTCAGGATGACCTTTTTTTATACGTTCCGGCAGGATGCCAAGCTTTATTAACCAAACACTTAGCTGGCTGAGACCCGCAATGCCGTTACCGGCAAAAGGTGAACCATTATCGGTTCTTACTACGCTGGGCAGACCATATTCGCGAAAGGCGTTTTCAAAACATGTTTGCACAAACGGCCGCCCCTCGCCCTTGCCAGCCTCGCAGGCTAAAAGGTAGCGACTGTGGTTATCTGTCAGCGTAAATGGATAGCAATAGTGCTGGCTAAGAAGTCTAAACTTTCCTTTAAAATCAGCACTCCAAACCTGATTATTTTCGCGGATATCTGTCAGTGGCAAGACGTTACCCGGCGTGTTTTGTCGCTTTTTAAATGGGGTGACAAGACCCTCTTTTTTGAGAATATCGCCAATAGAGCTGCTTGCAGGGACGTCGAAAGGTGCGTTGTTATTGAGTAACCAGTGACGAATTTTAACCGGTCCCCAGTCTGGATGCTTGCGCCGCATCTCGACTAATCGTTGGATAACCTCGTCAGTCATGCGTTCGGGATGAGTAAGGCGGGCGCGAGAGCGATCGTTGAGAGAAAATGGGTCGTCAGGTTGAAAGCGTTGAAGCCACTTATATCCCGTTTTACGGCTGATCTTAAAATGACGACAAACAGCGGAGAATGACTCTCCGCTGTTCTGAACGGCGTGAATAAATTCGAGTCGTTGCATGGTAACAGTCTCAGTCCAGGGCATAGCGGTTCTCCTCTGCTATGCCATTTATAACTGTTACCCATGTGGCCGGTCTAAAGTGTTACCCATGTGACCGGTCTATACCAAACGAAACCCTTTGGAATCCTGCGTTTTTTTAACTGCGCGCTGCCGCTCGCAGGCTATTTTTCAGGTACTCCTGCTATTGCCGCAAAATCCCGCCGCTTTGCGGTGCCCTCCGGTCGGGTTACAACCCGCGCAAACAGACGCGCGGTTTTCCACCTCTCCCTTCGGCGTGATTTTTGAGCGCGGCCACTGGCATTTTTAAAGTCGAAACGATGTGTTTGGTTTTGGCTTTGCTTTGCTTTTATCCTCACTCTGCGAAGGGGGATGAGAAAATAATCCTGTTTACATAGCCTCTGGCCGCGCTCAAAACGACGTCGAATGAACGGTGAGAAACCGCGAGGGTGTTTTTCCGAGCGGGTCCGAACCTGAAATGAGAGAACCGCGCAGCGGCGGCGTTTGCGGCAATAGCCGGAGCCGCTGGAATATAGCCCGCGAGCGGTAGCGCGCAGTGAAAGAGCCCGGGATTCTTAAGGGGGGCGGCGATAAGCCCCCCTTAAGGCCGGTGTGGGTGGCAACCCACGGTGTTGAACTTGAAGTTGAAGTTGAACTTGACCTTAAATGGGTACCTGTTGCCCCTCAACAATATACGATATATCCTCTATGCTCACTTTCCACCCAGGAAACCCCGTTATGACCCCATCCACACCGCTTCTCGATATCCGCAGTCTTGCGATTCATACCGATTCAGGGATCCCGCTGGTAAATCCTGTCTCCTTTCAGGTGAACAGACGCGAAATAGTGGCGCTGGTGGGGGAATCAGGCTCGGGGAAAACCCTCATTTCGCTGGCGCTGATGGGGTTGTTGCCGCCCGGCGTGTTGATGAGCGGGGGCGAAATCTGGCTGGAGGATAAACGTATTGCCAGCCCGGATGTGCCTTACGATGCGCCGGTGCGCGGCAAAGAACTGGCGATGATATTTCAGGAGCCGATGACCAGCATGAATCCGGTGCTGAAAGTCGGGGAGCAGATCGCGGAAGTGCTGGTTCGCCATCAGCAGATTGGCTGGAAACAGGCGCATCGCGACGCGGTCGCTTTGCTGGATCGCGTGGGTATCGTTAACCCTGAGCAGCGGGCGAAGCAGTATATTCATCAGCTTTCCGGCGGAATGCGCCAGCGGGTGATGATCGCCAGCGCCATCAGCTCTAAACCCCGTCTGCTGATTGCCGATGAGCCCACCACCGCGCTGGACGTCACCATTCAGGCGCAAATCCTCGCATTGTTGCAGGAACTGCAACAGGAAATGGAAATGGGGATCCTGCTGATTACTCACGATTTAAGCATCGTTGCCCGCTACGCCGACCGCGCGTATGTCATGCATCAGGGAAACCTGGTCGAGCAGGGGCCGGTCGGGCAATTGCTGACCGCGCCGCAGGAACCCTATACCCGCAAACTGATTGCCGCCTCACAACCGCAGGCGCGTCCGGCAGGCGCACAGATAAGCGACGAGGCACCGCTTATCCGGTTGCACGCGCTGACCAAAAGTTATCCGCAAACCCGCTCTCTGCCTTTTGTTGCCGCTAAACGCCAGACGGTGCTGTTCCCCACCACGCTGGATATCCGCCGTGGCGAAATTCTCGGGCTTATCGGGGAATCCGGTTCCGGTAAAACGACGCTGGGGCGGGCGATTATGGGGCTGATTGACACCGACAGTGGCGATATCGAATTTGACGGCGTATCCCTGACCCTCGCCAGCCAGGCCATCCGGCAGAAAATGCGTCGCCGTGCGCAAATTATCTTTCAGGATCCCTATGCCAGCCTGAACCCGAAAATGACCATTGGTGAGCAAATCGCCGAGCCGCTGCGGGTCTATAAATTACGTCCGGCGGGGCAGATTCAGGCAAGGGTGGAGGAGTTACTCAAACTGGTCGGGCTGGAAGCGTATCACGCCAGCCGCTTGCCCGGTGCGTTTTCCGGCGGCCAGCGTCAGCGCGTGGCGATTGCCCGTGCTCTGGCGCTGGAGCCGGAGTTACTGGTCGCGGATGAAGCCGTTTCGGCACTGGATTTATCGGTTCGCGGGCAAATACTGGCGCTGCTGGACAGCCTGCGTGAACAACTGGGGCTGACCGTGTTGTTTATCAGTCATGATTTGGCTGCCGTGAAGCAGGTCTGCGATCGCGTGGTGGTGCTGTATCACGGAAAAGTGGTGGAAAGTGGCACCACAAGCGAGGTGCTTGTCGCGCCGCAACACCCGTATACCCGCCAGCTGCTGGCCGCGGCGCCGGATATTGTGCAGGCGCTGCAACTGCGTAAAGCCAGCTAGAAACCGGTCAGCATCGGCAATTCATCATGTTCAGCCCATTCATGCCAGGAGCCGACATAAATCGCCAGATGCTGATAACCCGCCAGCTGAAGCGCGACATACACCGTGGCTGCCCGTGCGCCACGGTGGCAATAAATAATGGCGGGGCGATCGGGTGAAATCCCGGCTTTTTCAGCACGCTGACGAAGCTCACCGGCTGCCAGAAACTGACCGTCCTGTATCACATCCTCCCAAAACAGCAGTGTGGCGCCCGGAATACGCCCGGCGCGATGACAGCATTCATGGGCAAACTCGCCCGAATACTCGCTTTGCCTGCGGGCATCGACAATCTGTGTGTGGTGTTGCGCTGCTGCCAGCACGTCAGCCCGCGTGGCGGTGAGGCATTTCTGCATGACGGGAGCGGGTGAAAAGTCAGGGTTTTGTGCGCTGATTTCAGCCTGCAAACCCTGTCCGGGCAGCAGCGCGCCACCGGCCTGCACCCAGGCATCCACACCGCCGTCGAGCAGTAACGCTCCCGAAATGCCGGCAAACTGCGTGAACCAGACGCCCCGTGGCGAGCGCATGCCCACCTGTTGCTCGAAAAAAACCGGAGTGACGTTGTCACCGATGTGAAGCGACTGCCACGCGCGATAAAAGGCGTGAGCCATGCTGACGATCCCTTCGTCGCTGCTGTCAGGAATAAAATAGTCGTACACGTTGAGATGGCAGGCATCAGGCAGGGTGGCCTGCTGCCATTGCGCCCGTTCACGGACATCGATCAGCGCAAATAACTCGCCCTGCGCCAGACGGGTGCGCAGTTCAGCCGCACCGATCAGCAGGGAATTATTCAGGGGCATGGGCGGACTCCGGAAAAAACGGTAACAGGGTGCCGGTATCGCGTTCAGCGGCCAGCCGCAGGACCCGCGAGGCCAGGGCGATATCGAACACGTTGAGGCCAAAAGAGGAAAAATAGACGCTGTCTCCGGCGGCAGGCCGCCAGCCGTCGAGCAGCAGGTTGCCTAAATCTGCATCCACCCGCTCCCTGCTGAATTCACCGGCGCGGTACATCTGGAACAGACTTTTGGCACTGGTTTCGCAGAAATCACCCCATAAATCCACCACCACGCGGCTGGCGCAGCGGATGGCGGCAAAACTGACTTCGTGATAGCCGACCTGGATCACCAGCCGTCCGGGGCGCATCGCCTCAGCCTCCAGCAGAGGTTCTGCGGCGCTGGTGCAGGTGATCACTGCGTCAATATCCCGGCTGAGCGCCTCCTGCAAATTTTCGACGTTGACCAGCGGCCACGGCAAAGACGCCGTATCAACCGGCAAACTGCGCTGGCGGCGATCCCACCAGCTGACTTCCAGCAAATTGCCGAACAACTCACGCAGCATATCCAGATGCGCCATCGCCTGAACGCCAGCCCCCAGCAGCAGCACGCGCTGCACGGTGCGCGGCGCGGCGTGACGCAGGGCAAGTGCGCTCACGGCCGCCGTGCGGGTGGCGGTCAGCGCACCACTTTCCACCAGCCCGAGCGGCAGACCGTTATCCGCCCGGCTGATAAGCGTGAGCGCCATTGCCTGCGGCAGATTGTCCTGTGCGTCTGGCCGGTGAGCGGTCCATTTCACGCCTGCGGCATTAAAACGTCCGCCGACCCGCGCCGGTAATGCATAGGCTTTGCCACGCTGGCCGGTGAGGCTGACATGGGTTTCCGCAGGCATTTCGGCGTCGTGGTGGCGCATCAGCGTGACAACGTCACAGACGTCATCCAGCGCCGCCTGCGCCTGCGTACCGCCGAGCGCGATGACGTCCTGCCGGCTCAGATAGCGAAAACGCTCCGTCATCTCAGTGCTCCAGCAGCGTTTGGGCAAAGGGATAGAGCGCCGGTGAACCGCCGCAGTGGACGAAAATCACCGTGGCACCGGCTTTAATTTTGCCTTGTTCCACCAGACCGATCAGGCCGTGCATGGCCTTGCCGGTGTACACCGGATCCAGCAGCAGGCCTTCTTCCTGCGCGACACGGTAAATGGCGTCAATCCCCCCGGCAGACGGCACGCCGTAGGCTGTGCCGACGTACTCATCCTCAATCCAGATATCGTCGGGAGTCCAGCGTTGCGGCCATTCGAGCAGATCGGCGCAATCCTGCGCCATGGCGGATATCCGTGTGCGGAACCATTCGGCCTTAGCACTGACGCTGATGCCGACGATGCGGGTATCAGGCCAGTATTTACGGGCACCGACGTACAATCCGGCCAGAGTGCCGCCAGAGCCGGTGGGGGCGACGATCACCTGCGGCGGTGGCTGGTTGCGCTCTTTGAGCTGAGCATCCATCTCTTCGACAGCGCGCACGTAGCCCAGTGCGCCGAGCGGCGTGGCACCGCCGAGCGGAATGATCAGGGCTTTCTCGCCACGGGCTTCTGCCGCCGCCGCGTGGGCGTTCATGGCGCCTTCAATCTGGGTGAAATAGCCCTCGGGGTCGAGGAACTCCAGCTCAGCGCCAAACAGCTTATCGAGCAACAGGTTGCCCTGATAACTCTGCGGCGCGTCGCCACGCAGTACCAGCACCGGTTTCATGCCGAACTTACGTGCCGCCGCCGCCACCATGCGGGCATGGTTGGACTGATGGCCGCCGGTGGTAATGACCACCTTGACCTGCTTGCGGTAGGCGTCAGCCATCAGATACTCCAGCTTACGGACTTTGTTGCCCCCGCCGCCAAAGCCGGTGTAATCATCACGTTTGATGTCGAGCGTGATGCCAAGCGAGGTACTGAGCGAGGCCAGACGCTCGAGAGGTGTGGGGAAAAACCCCAGTGGAACACGTTCAAAATCATCTGCTTGTTTCATCATATTTTCCTGCTGATTATTTTTTAAAACTTTCCCGGGAGTTGACGCAAAACAGCGGCGGAGATCACTCCGTCACCGTTGAAAAAGAGGTGTCGTTACTGAAGAACTGTATCCAGTCAGTGACGGATTGCTGAAACCGTGCCAGCCCGCGCAGGGTGACGAATTCATTGACGCCGTGGGCGTTGCCACCGTGGCCGAGGCCGCCAATCAAAAAGGCTTCAGACACCTGCGCAAAGGTGTAGGCGGGCGCGCAGCCGGGCGCCCAGGGCCAGATTTGCGGCGTGGCACCCTGCGCCTGATAGCTGGCGAGCAGCGCGTCCACCCCGGCACTTTCGCGCGGGAAGCGGTGGCCGGGATAGCTGTCGTCCAGCGTCAGCGTCACGCCACTGAATTCCGGGCGCGACAGGGTTTCCCTGATGCCGTTAAGCAGGCTTTCCCCATCGATGCCGGGCGGCACCCGCAGCGCAAATTCGGCGCTGGCACGGTGCGGGATCACGCCGCGCGCATCGGACGGATCGCTGCGGATTTCGGAAATGTTCAGCACCGCGCCGTTAATCAGCTGTTGCAGGCAGGCGAGCGTATCGCCGTGTACGGACAGTTTTTCGCTGCGACGAAAGCGCAGTTCGTCTTCGATGCTGAACCGTTCGGCGAGAGTGGTCAGCAGGCGGGTCGCCTGTTCGTCAGTCTGCCGTCGCGCCATCACGCCGTTGTCTTTGGCGGGCGCAATGGCATGCAGGGCGTTCACCAGATGCCAGATGGGGTTGGCGATCCAGTTGGCATTGCTGGCATGGATGGCCGCATGAGGGCCGCCCCATTTGCCCGCGTTGACTTCAATTCTGCCGCCGCTCAGCCCGCTGAAACCGAGGTAAACCCGCGGTTCGCCGCCGCCGTATTCGCACAGCGAGGGGAAAAATACCGCGTCAGCGGGCGCCACCGGGCAGGGTTTTTGTGCCAGATAGCGGCGTAAATGCCCGCTGCCCGTCTCTTCCTCACCTTCAAGGATGATCTCCAGATTGACCCGCAGGGCACCGCTATCGCGCAGGGATTTGATGGCTGTCAGCATCCCCGCCAGCGGGCCTTTGTTGTTTTCGGCTCCGCGCGCGACAAACACGGCGCCAATGCCCGGCCAGTCACTGAACCCGCCGCTGAACGGCGGGTGTTCCCAGCCTTCCGGTCCGGCGGGCATGACGTCATACATGTTGTAGAGCACCAGCGTTTTCGCGGCCTGCATGTCGATGCGCAGATGCACCAGCGGCGGCGCGTCGCCTGCCGATTGCTGGCTGACGGTGATAACCGGCGTGCCGCCCAGCTCGCGGATGATCCAGGCTTCCAGCCAGCGGGCGAGTTCACGTTGCTCATCAATTCGCCCGGCTACGCTGGCAAACGGCGTAATGGCTGACAGGACGGCCAGGGTGGGTTGCAGTTCAGCAGGGATCTCAACAGTCACAGGCGAATCCTCGGATTAAGCACGACATAAAGCAGATCGATAATCAGATTGATGCCGACAAACACCAGCGCGGCCAGTAGCACGATGGCCTGCACCAGCGGGAAATCACGGTTCTGGATCGCCTGCACCGCAAGGCGGCCAATCCCCGGCCAGGCAAAAATGATTTCCGTGACCAGCGCGCCGCCAAGCAGGGACGCAAAATACATGCCCTGAACGGTGATCACCGGGATCAGCGCATTGCGTAACCCGTGGCGCACCACGACGCGCCACTGACTCAGCCCTTTGGCGCGGGCTGTGCGGATATAATCCTGCTGTAAAACGTCTATCAGGCTGGCGCGGATCAGGCGCGCAATGGCGCTCATGTAATACGCGCCAAGGCTCAGTGCGGGCATCACCAGCTGGCTGGCGCTGCCGTAGCCGCCGGAGGGCAGCCAGCGTAAATTCAGGCTGAACACGATGATCAGCAACAAGCCGAGCCAGAACACCGGCACGGCCTGGCCGCTGAACGCCAGCAGGCGGGCGAACAGATCCCACAGCGTGTTTTGACGAAGCGCACTGAGGATCCCGAGCAGTAAACCGGCCAGCGTGCTCCAGGCCAGCGCGGTGACGGCGAGCAGTAATGTCGCCGGAACGCGCTGGGAAATCAGTTCGGTCACCGGCTGGCTGTAGCGCAGCGATTCACCCATATCGCCCTGCAGCACGCCGGTCAGGTAATGCCAGTATTGCCAGGTCAGTGACCGGTCAAAGCCCATGCTGTGACGAAAATTCTCCATCTCCTGCTGACTGGATCCGGGTGGCATCATGACGGCGGCCGGATCGCCGGTCAGATGCAGGCTGTAAAAAATCAGCAGTGACACGCCGAACATCACCAGAACGGATTGGGCGAGGCGGTGCAGGATATAGCGCAACATATCAGTCGAGCCTCGTGTGGGTTTTGCGCAGCAGACTGTCGCCGAGCAAATTGCAGCCGATCACCAGCGCGGCAATCACCAGGCCGGGATACAGCACCAGCCACTGCGCCAGCAGCATGTAAGAACGGCCTTCGCCGATCAGATTGCCAAGGGTCGGCGTCGGAGGCTGAATGCCCATGCCGAGAAAGCCAATCGACGCCTCCAGCACAATCAGCCGGGGAATATCCAGCGTCAGCAGCACGATGAGCGGCGTCATCAGATTGGGTAATACGTGGCGCAGCAAAATGCGCGGCGTGGAGAACCCCATCGCTTTCACGGATTCGATGTACTCCAGTTCGCGGATTTCCAGCGTTTTCGCCCGTGCCACGCGGGCGTAAATCGCCCAACTGGTGACGCCCATGATCACAATAATGTTGCTGAGCGTTGCGCCGAACAGCGCCATCACCAGCAGGATCAGCAGGATGAACGGCACCGCGAGCTGGATATCCATCAGGCGCATGATCACCGCGTCCAGCCAGCCCCCGACGTAACCGGCGATCATGCCGAGTGCGGAACCGATCAGCGCAGCGATCACCGCCGCCAGCATCACCACCATCAGCGAGAGGCGGGTGCCGGAGAGAATGCGGGAAAGGAGGTCGCGACCCAGCTGATCGGTGCCCAGCCAGTGTGCTCCCGCTGAGTCAGAACTGCCGGGAGGCGAGAACGCCGCCGCCAGATCGTTAATCAGCGGATCGGGCAGAGGAAGCCACGGCGCGAGCAGCGCCGGGACGATCACCAGCAGGAGCAATAGTCCGCCGAGGACGCCGTCACCGTAAAAACGGCGACGGGGTTTTCTCAGCAAAGCCTGTCGCGGTGAAATCATTTGAGCCTCAGATCAAACAGCGGGATACGGGCATCGGCGCGGCCGCTGAAGGTGAGGTTGTCGGCACTCGCGTACAACGCATCTTCTTTGTACAGCGGGATCAGCGGTTGCTGCTGTGCCACCACGTCCTGAATCTGTTGCAGGATTTTCTCACGACGGGCCGGATCGACGGTCAGGCGGCTGCTGTTGAGTAAGTCATCCAGCTCCGGTGAACTGACGGTCGAATAGGGTTCGCCGGAATGCAGAATGGGGTAAAGCGCGGCGTCGGCATCAAGCGTTTGCGTTGAACCCCACGCCAGCATGTACATCGGTGCCTGTTTTTGTGCGGCAACCTGCTGGGTGTAAACCGACCACTCCGGCACTTCCAGCTCGGCTTTCACCCCGATGGCGGCCAGATCCTGCACGATGGCCTGTGCCACGTCGGCGCTGGCAATGTAACGGCGCGGCGCCTGGAAGCGCAGGGTGAACCCTTGCGGGTAACCGGCTTCGCTCAGCAAGGATTTGGCCTTCGCGATATCCTGCGCCGGGGCGGGTATTGCCTGATAACCAAAATCTTTCGGCCCGGCCATGGTGCCGGTCGGCGTGCCAAATCCGTGCAGCAGATCGCGGGTATACGCGGTGCGGTTCAGTGCCAGTGACAGCGCCTGACGCACGCGCACGTCGTTAAGCGGTTTCTGATCGTTCTTCAGCCCGAGATAGATAGTCAGGCCGCCATTTTTTACCTGTTCGAGATGAACGCCCGGCTTGTTTTTCAGCGCTGGCACCAGGTCAGCCGGTACGCCATCCACCAGCTGAACTTCGCCTGTCAGCAGGGCGGTAATGCGCGCGGTGGCTTCCGGGATCGGGCGCCAGGTGACGGTATCGATTGCGGGCTTGCCGCGCCAGTAATCCGCGTTGGCCTGCATAACGACTTTTTCATCCGGGACAAATTCTTTCAGAATATACGCGCCGGAACCCACGGGTTTGCGGGCAAATTCAGCCGCCCCTACTTTTGTGACGTAAGCTGGCGGTACAATGTAGGTCGGGTAGCGGCTCATGCGGGTTGGCAGCAGCGGATCCGGACCGGTGGTATGAATTTTCACTTCAAGATCGCCGCTGACTTCAACGGATTTTATCGTGCGGATATACGAAATGGTCGGTGAGTGATTGGCCGGATCGAGAATGCGATCGATAGAGAATTTCACCGCCTGCGCATTGACCGGTTCGCCGTCAGAAAATGTTACACCGGGGCGAAGGGTAAACGACCAGGTGGTGTCATCGAGGGCTTTCCATGCGGTGGCCAGACCCGGCTGCAACTGCATGTTGGCATCGCGCAGCACCAGCGTGTCAAACAGGTTGTCTACCAGCGTGGCAGGCTCTTTAAGGAAACCGGGATCCATCGCGGTTGCGGACGTTGTCTGGGCAATCACCAGTTCGGAAGCGAAGGCTACCGGCGTCATGAGGCTCATCAACACAGCCAGCGAAGCCAGCTTAAAGGCAGGTATTTTCATCTACGGTCATTCCCAAAGTGAAGCCGCCAGCAAAGTTGACGGAATTAACGTGACGTCCGGCGTCACAGAAAACGTACAAGCAATGTTCAACTCCTCAATACATGATATATCCTATATAATGTATTTTTGGCAAGCTACGGATTAAACCGCAAAAGAAAAGCCATATTTTTGCTAAAGGAAAATGTCACATGTTTGAGATGGAAAAAGCGCAGCGTGTCAGTTTAACCATGCAGGTCGAAGCCAAACTGAAAGGGGCGCTGATCGTCGGCATCCTCAAGCCCGGCGCGCGTCTGGTCACGAAAGAGATTGCGGCGCAACTGGGCACCAGCGTCACGCCGGTGCGCGAGGCACTGCTGCGGCTGGTGTCTGCGGGCGCGCTGGATGCCACGCCTGCGCAGGCATTTCTGGTGCCTAAAATCGCGCTGACGCGTTATCAGGAAATCACGCTGATCCGTAAAAATCTCGAAGGTCTGGCGGTGTCTCAGGCCTGCGAGCGGGCAACGCCTGCCTGCCTGGCGCAGCTGAAAACGCTGAACGCCCAATTTATGGCGGCGAAAGTGGTGAATAACGTGGAAGAGGCGTTACAGGCTAACCGCGAGTTTCGTTTTGCGCTGTATGACATCGCCGGGATGCCGACGCTGACGGCACTGATTGAACAACTTTGGGTGCAAATCGGTCCGTGTTTTAACTATCTCTATCCGCAATCGGCGCACATGGCACAGGGCCAGCACAATTACGATCAGCTGCTGCTGGCGTTAGAGGCGGGTGACAGCAAACGCTGCGTGAAACTGATTCATAAATCCATTGATGACGGTTCTGCCATTCTGGAAAAGCACTATTTCTGAGAGGCTGGGCATAAACGGGTGGTGAGAATGAACTAAAGCCAGACAGGACGGTGATCACCTGTCTGGCTGCACCTTACGCGGTGGCAATTTCCTCTTGTGCGGCCTGCGCCGCAAACTGGTTTTCCGGCTCCGCTAACCCCAGATTTTCCCTCAGCGTCTTCCCTTCATACTCCGTGCGGTACACCCCGCGGGCCTGTAACAGCGGGATCACCTGGTCGGCAAAGACGTCAAATGCCGTCGGCGTGCCGCCGCGCACGATAAAGCCGTCAGTGGCGCCGGAGGTAAACCAGTGTTCAAGCCCGTCGGCGACATCCGCAGGCGTGCCAAGGAACGTCGGGCGTGGCGTCGCGGCTTCCAGCGCCGCCTGACGCAGCGTCAGCCCGCGGGCATGCGCATTGCGTTTGATTTCGTCGGTGGTGCTGCGAAAGCTGTTCTGGCCCAGATCGCCAATGTCCGGGAAGGGCGCGTCGGCGTCGTGCTGGCTGAAATCGTAATGCTCAAAGTAACGCCCGAGGTAATCCAGCGCGCTTTCCAGCGTCACTAACTGCGCGGTTTCCTGATACTGACGCTCAGCCTCGCTGACCGTGTCACCGATAATCACGCTGATGCCCTGGAACACGCGGATATCGTCGGCGTTGCGGCCATTTTCCACCAGCTGACGGCGGACATCCTCGCGGAATGCGCGGGCCAGTTCAGGCGTTTCCTGACGGGTATAAATCGCGTCAGCCGCTTCGGCGGCAAAGGCTTTGCCCTGTTCAGACGCGCCGGCCTGAAATACCACCGGACGGCCTTGCGGTGAGCGCCCGACGTTGAGCGGCCCCTGCACCGAGAAGTATTTTCCCTGATGATTCAGCGTGTGTAATTTTTCGGAAGCGAAGAATTCGCCGCTGGCTTTGTTACGCACGAACGCATCCTTTTCCCACGAATCCCACAGCCCTTTCACCACGCTGACGTACTCACTGGCGATGCGGTAACGTTCGTCGTGCTCCGGGTGTTTGTCACGGGAGAAGTTTTTGGCCGAGCCTTCCAGCGGGGAGGTGACGACGTTCCAGCCCGCCCGGCCACCGCTCAGATGATCGAGGCTGGCAAACTGACGTGCGACGGTGAACGGCTCGCTGTAGGACGTTGAAAGCGTCGCCACCAGACCAATTTTATCGGTGACCAGCGACAGCGCCGAAAGCAGGGTTATCGGCTCAAAACGGTTAAGAAAATGCGGGATAGATTTCTCAGTAATAAAAAGCCCGTCGGCAACAAATAAGAAATCAAATTTAGCCTGTTCGGCTTTTTGCGCTAATTGCTGGCAGAACTGAATATTAATACTGGCGTCGGCGACGGCGTCAGGGTGTCGCCACGCCGACATATTTCCCGATGCGCCCTGAATAATGGCACCCAGACGAAGGTATTTATTGTGGCTCATTGTGAATTCCTTATTGATTTAACCGGGCGGCGCTAAACCGGCGCGCGTAATTCAGTGAGTGAACGAATTTGTGGCTTATTTTCCTGTACGTCGAACGCCTGCTGATCGAGAATTTTACGCAGATACACCAGCTCGACGCCCAGCGGATTGGTCGCGATATGAAACGGCTCGTAGCCACGGCGTAAATAGAGATCTGTCAGCCACGGGTGTCTGATCGCCGTGGCCAGATACACGGCGGGGGATTTCAGCGTATCGCGTAAAAACGTTTCTTCGACGTGACGGATAATTTCGCGGCCAAAGCCCTGGCCCTTCGCCTGTTCGGCCACCGCGAACCAGTGAACAAAAGGCCAGGGGGCGAGATGATTTTTTGCCGGTGTCCACGGAAAGCGGGTGGTCAGGGTGGCGGTCAGCCCGGCATCGGTTTCCAGTACATAAGTGGTTTCACTGCGGATCACCTGCCGCACGTCTTCCACGCTGGCGCGGGTAATGGTGAAGTGAATATTGTGGTCGAGAAGCGGTGCGTAGGCCTTTTGCAGCAGGCTGTGCAGGGCTGCTGCGTCGGACTCACGGGCAAGACGAATACCTTGGCTCATGTTCAGATCCTCAGGCCAGCGCCACGCTGGACGTGGCGAGTAATTCGAGAGAACGCAGGCGCGCCTGCGTCTGTGCCAGCGGGGTGTCTATCACAAATTCCTCAATGCCGTATTTCGCCTGCAACGCCTCCAGTTGCTGATGGACCTCCTCGCCGGTGCCGTGCAGCACGGCGGATTTGCGCTCTTCAATTTCATGAGACGCGGCGTCCGACTGGCGCGCGTACAGCTCGGCCTGTTCCAGACTGCCGACATTGACGCTCTGACCGTCGCTGCCGGTCACGCGGTATCGCTGGCTGTTATCCACCAGACTGGCCGCTTTCGCCGCCGTGTCGGCCACGATCACCGGCACGGCCAGCAGGGCGCGCCTGCCGTTGCTGTCATGAGAATAGGCGGAAAGGGCGCGGGAAATATCCCGCTCGTCGGCATTCAGATGGGCGGCGAAAACGAAGTTCCAGCCCAGGCTTGCCGCCAGCCGCGCGCTTTGCTCACTGGCACCCAGCAAAAAGCGTGAGGCAGGCTGCGGCGGTTGCGGCGTCACAGACAGGCGGTCATCGCCATGCCCTCTGACCGGCACCGACAGCCAGTCATCCAGCTGGCGAAGCTGTTCGGCAAAATCGCCTTTACGGGCAGGATCGACGGCGTATTGCAACGCGTGGGTGGAAAGTGGCAATCCGCCCGGCGCTTTGCCGATACCGAGATCAACACGTCCCGGCGCCAGCGAGGCCAGCTGATTGAAATTCTCCGCCACCTTGAACGGGCTGTAGTGTTGCAGCATCACGCCACCGGAACCGACCCGCAGTTGCCGGGTATGCGCCAGGATCCAGGCGATGACAATTTCAGGCGAGGAGATCGCCAGTTTGTCCGTATTGTGATGCTCCGCCAGCCAGAACCGGTGATAGCCCCAGCGTTCGGCTTTTTGCGCCAGTTCCAGCGTGCGTCTGAGCGCACCGGCCGCATCTTCATGGTCATCCAGCGGACTTTTTTCCAGCAAACTTAAACGGTATCCCATCGCTTTCCCTTGTTTTCGAAACACGTTGTTAACAAGGATTATTGGATTCAGGGGGAAGGGATGTAAAACAACAATAGTTGCTATTTAAGTGCGGGAAATGAGATTAGAAAGCGGACAGGCGGGGAATATTTCATAAGACGCAAAAAATAACATGCCCATCATGAAATGGGCATGTTAAGAAAACCGGTTTTAACGTTTAAAAATCACTTTTTCTTATAAACGTCCGCAGTACCGTGGATCTTATTATTGGTATTGCCGGAGGTTAAAACGAAGACGTCACCGCCTTTTTTATCGGCTTTTTTCGACAGGTCTTCGATAGCGCCGGACTGAGAGGTTTTATTGGACGTCGTCACTGAACCCACTTTGGTGTATTCAGACGCCACTTTTTCAAAATCCACTTTCTTCATCAGTTCTGCGGAAAAAGCACTGGAAGAGATAAACGCCGTCAAAGCCACAGCCAGCAACACATTGTATTTTTTCATGTCAGCCTCAGATTGAGAATTGCCCAGTAATTGACGAAACCTGGCTAGCCCTACGCCTGTTTATAATAACCCTGTTAAGTAATAAACCCGTCTGTAAACAACAGGTTCACACCTCACTAAGGTGTAGATGACGTTGTGAGTAATTTCAATGCAAAACTAAAATTTTAAACGCTTCCCGATCTGTTTCAGGGAAAAGCCGTCATGGCGCGCTATTTCACATTCCGTTTCCGATCCCACAAAAATCCAGATCTCCGTAGGATTTTCATCGTTTTTTCCTGCTTCTTTCCCCGTAGTTTGATGTTACGCAAACGTTAACTGACGAGGCAAAACATGAACACTTCAACGGAACAGTATCTCACCGCGCTGGGCGCAAATCAGACGTTGTCACCGGCGCAACTCGATGAGCTGGAGACGAAAGGTTATGTGGTTATTCATGATGTTATCGATAAAGACTGGCTGGAAGATATGCGCAGTGCCTTTGATTCTCTGGTGGAAAAAGAGGGCGATAATCTGGCGGTGGAACACCATCAGGAAGCCACCGCGACGCGTATCGCTAACATGATTAACAAAGGCACCGTGTGGGAAAAAGTCTGGGCGCATCCGCTGATCCTTTCTGTCTGCCGCCATATCTTTCAGGGAGCCTTCAAGGTGTCGAGCCTGAACGGACGCGAAGCGTTGCACCACGGCGGGCATCAGCCGCTTCATGCAGACTGGAAAAAACCGCGTCCGGATTTCCCAAAAGTGCACCTGGTGAATGCCATCGTGGCGATTGACGATCTGAGTGCTGCCAACGGCGCGCCGCGTATCATTCCCGGCACGCACCATCGCCCGGAGCTGCCGGAAGAGGTGCTGGCCGACCCCGCGCTGCCGCATCCTGATGAAGTGACATTTGAAGCGCCCGCAGGCAGTGTCATGATTTACAACGCGCACGCCTGGCATGGCGGCACCAATAACACCCTCGGCACACGCCGCCGGGTGCTGCACAGTCTGTATATCGACCGTGACGATATGCAGCAGCAGGATCAGCGCAAGTGGCTGAAGCCCGAAACGGCCAGCCGTCTGACACCTGCGCAGAAATGGTTACTCGACGTGCTGTGACGTCTGACGGTGTGAAACGCCCGGCCTGCAGGTCGGGCTTTTTTTTGGCAATTTGCGCAGGGTCACAGAGTCCGCCACCGGCATAACATCGAAGTTGTTACGGGTATGTTATGGTTAAAGGAAATCCCCGGAGGCTCACATGCTGACTGACGTCATTGAAACCCTTTTCCGATCGGTGTCCGGCAGCGGCGCGCCGGTGGTGCGCTTCCCGGATAACTCCCAGCCGCCGCCCGAACTGGCCTGTGTGGTGAGCTTTCCGCGTATCGAATTTGTGGTCGAAGGTGAGGTGCATGATCGCAGTATCGCCCGCGACAAGGGTTTGCTCAGGCAGGGGGACGCCGTTTATATTCCCGGCGGGAAGTGGAATCTGACGGTATGGGACCGTCCTGCGGTGTTGCTGAGTATTCTGTTCAGCAAGGAAAAGCTGGGTTTCAGCCTGCAATTCTGGGATGGCAAGGCCTTCACCGGCACCGACAAACAGAGCGTGCCTCGTCTCGGCCCGCGCGTGGGATCCTTCCTGTTGCAGGCCATGAATGAAAGCGTTTCTCTTCCCGACGATCAGCAAACCGCCCGCTGCGTGGTGGCCGGATTGCTGAGCCATTGCCTTGAGCAGTTATCCAACCGGGCCCAGGTGCTGACCCGCAGCGGCGCACTGTTTGAGATGGTGAAAAAATACATCGACGAAAATGCTTCGCTGCCGCTGACGCGGGAAAACGTGGCCAAACGCTTCCACATCACCCCCAATTACCTGTCACATCTGTTCAGAAAATCCGGCGATATCGGCTTTAGCGAATACCTCAATCACGTGCGTCTGGAGCGGGCGAAACTGCTGCTCAAAGGCTACGAGCTGAAAATTAAAGAAGTCGCGAGTCATTGCGGATTTGTGGACAGCAATTATTTCTGCCGTGTGTTTCGCAAAAGCACTGCGCGATCCCCTTCGCAATACCGCAGCCAGTGGCTGAGCCAGCTGCCCTGATTTTTTTGCATATTGTCACGCTGCGGTATTATTGCGGGTCTATGCTACTTTTTTTAACCCGTAATGATAAGGAATGAGTGATGCACCAGCTCGTGTTGTTTTTATCTTTGTTCTGCATGGCCAGTTCGGCTTTCGCCAGCCCCGATGCGGCGACTTCTCTGGCTTCAGCGATGAATCAGCGCATGGCGGTGATGAAAGATGTGGCGGGGTATAAAGCGGCCCATCATTTACCGGTTGAGGATTTGGTCAGGGAACAGAAAGTGCTGGCCGAAGCTCAGGAAGAGGCGGGGAAAGCGGGCGTGGATGCTCAGTCGGTCGCGCCGTTTATTCAGGCGCAGATGGATGCGGCGAAAGCCATTCAGTACCGCTATCTGGCGGACTGGCTGTCGCAGCCGGAACCTGAGTGGAAATCCGCCGATCTGGCGGACGTCAGAAAACGGATTTCACAGTACGACAAACTGATCCTCGACACGCTCAGCCAGCAACTGAATGCCGGAGGATTCAGCAAGGAAGAGCGTGCGCGGATGGTCAGCCTGCTCAACGCACCGCACCTGAGTAATGCCGATAAACAGCGCCTGGCAGATTCGCTGGGAATGATTAAGCCTAAGTAAAACCCTTCACCCGGCGGGAATGGCGCACTTTTCGCTGCCATTCCCCCCGTCTCTTGTTCTACGCCTGCGCCAGCCTGCGTCTCTTCACCGGCACCGTGATCCACAGCAGGCAGGCGACGATCAGGCCAATCCCCACCCAACCCAGAGCGGGCAGCCTTTCGCCGACTATCACCACGGCAAGCACCGCCGCAACGGCGGGTTCGAGCAGAGTAATGGTGGTCGCCATACTGGCGGGAATGCGCGCCAGCCCGTAGCCGTAACAGAGATAGCCGATAAACATCGGGACCAGCGCCATGTAAATGCCGACGGCGGCGTTATTCCACGAGGCCAGCAGCGGCGCGCCGGTGGCAAAAAGTACCGGCATCAGCATTATTCCGCCGAAGCCAAAGGTCGCCCCCATGGCGGTGCGCGAAGGAATGCCGCGCTGCATCAGATGACGCGCCGCCCAGGAGTAGAGGGCGTAGGTCAGACCGGCCAGCAGCCCGAGCGCAATGCCGGTAATCACCTCTGACTGCTGCGCCGTGGAGGAGGAGTGCGCACTTTCGGCCAGACAGAGCAGCACCATGCCGGCGACGCCCGCCGCCGCGCCGGTCATCCAGCGGCGCGTCAGGCGTTGTCCGTCAAGACCATATTCAATCAGTGCAGACAGCAGCGGTGCGGAACCGATGGAAATCACTGTCCCGACCGTCACCCCCGCCAGATGCATGGAGGCATAAAACGCCAGCGGATACACCGCCACCGCCAGCGCACCGGTCAGCAACATCCGCCAGTGATGGCGCAGCGTGGCGCGGTGACGGGCAATGCCCCGCAGGGCAATCAGCGCCTGCAACATGCCGCCAACGCCCATCGCCACCGCACCGATGGCAACGGCGCTGACGCCCGGCGCAAAGGTCGCCGCCGTTCCGGTGGTTCCCCACAACAGAGCGGCGATCAGTACGCCGCCCATGCCTGACATACGTTCACCGGGATTCATGCCTGCGTCGCCTCCATCATCTCTTCTGCCATCGCCATGGCCTGCCGGACACAATCGCCGTTGCCTTCAAGCCCCGCGCGGGACATGGCCCCTTCGAGCAGGAAGGAGAAGTGACGCGCCATCCGCTGCGCTTTGAGTTCATCGCCGTCAAGCAGGGTGAGAAGGTGGGCAGTCAGAATCGATTCCACCTGTTCTTTGTGCCCGCGTACCGCCGTTCTTCCGGGGGCGCCGGCGGGTAACTCCGCGGCGGCGTTGAGTAATCCGCAACCGCGAAAGCCGCGCTCATAGGCAAATTCCGCGTGATCCTCATACGCCAGAAACACCGCCAGCACACCTTCTCTGGCGTCAGAAGTCTGTTGCAGACGGCGGCTGTAGAGCATCAGCCATTCGTCGTGGCGGATCTCTATGTACGTGGCTACCAGTTCGGCTTTGGATTCGAAATTGTTGTAGAGGCTTTTTTTGGCCACACCGGCTTTTTTAACGATGGCATCAATGCCCGTCGCGGCGATGCCATCGTTATAAAACAATACTCTGGCCGCGCCCAGCAGGCGGTCGCGGGCGCTTTCTGCGGGAGAATCGGAGACTGGCATGGCGCAATTCCTTCGGGGTGAGTAAGTGGTAGGTATACCAGTCTACCTACTGGTGACGAAAAACGAAAGGGACAAAGTGGACGGGTTAACCGTGCCTTTACTGGGGGAAAGAGACATAATCCGGTAAAAGCCGTTTGCAGACAGCGGGTTGGTTCTGTCCGGCAGAGCAATATGTCGTTAACTTTCAGAAGGAATAAAACATGCTTCATGAGTGGCTGAATGCCGTACACGTTATTGCAGGGGTGTTGTGGATTGGCGGAATGATGGGGATGGCGATGGTTTTCGCGGTCACCGGCAACGCGGCGGCGAAGGAGGCCAGCCAGGCGGCGCTGCTCGGCTATGTGCGCAAATGGAACCGCTGCGTCACCAGCCCGGCGATGCTCCTGCTGTGGATCGCCGGTGTCTGGATGATTGTCAGTTACGGCAAATTCCCGCACGCCTGGTTGCTGATCAAACTGCTGGTGGTGGTGGGGCTTTCCGCCCTTCACGGCATGCTTTCCGGTGAACTTCGCCGCCGTGCAACCGGCCAGCCGACCAAAAACTTCGCCATTTTAGGTAAGGCGTCGGCAATTATCGTGGTGGCCGTGGCAGTGATCGGGGTGTTAGCGGTGATCAGACCCTTTTAATGGCGCGGCAGTGACCGCCTAAAACGGCCTTAACCGGCAATAAAAAATCCACGCTCAGACGTGGATTTTTTATTGGCATCAATTTCGTAACAAACACTAAACATTTTCAGCTTAACCCGCTGGCGGCGCTGTGAGAAACTGGTAATGATTGCGCAAACATTCTAATTTTTGACACCCGAAAACAGTGGGCAATGCTTTGAATAACACCCAAAAAACCTATAAGAATCGAACCCGTTCTGCCACGCTCGAAGATGTGGCGAAAGAAGCCGGTCTGTCACCGATGACGGTGAGCAGGGCGCTGAATAACCCAAAAGTGGTGCGACCGGCGACCATCTCCCGCGTGATGGACGCGGTGAATATTACCGGCTACATCCCCAACATGCTGGCCGGCGGGCTGGCGACCAGCCGCACCAAGCTCATCGCCGTGGTGGTGCCGCAGATTAACAACAATATGTTTGTCGATACCGTGCAGGCGATAAGCGATGAACTGGCGCTGCGCGGTTACCACATGCTGCTGTGCATTGTCGGCTACGAGCCGGAGGCGGAAACGGACATTGTGGCGACACTGCTTTCCCGCCGCCCGGACGGTATCGTGCTCACCGGTATTCATCACACCTCAGAACTGAAACGCATTATTCTCAACGCCAATATTCCGGTGGTTGAAATCTGGGATTTAACGCCCACGCCCATCGACATGCTGATCGGCTTCTCCCATGAAAAAGTCGGCAACGCGATTGGCGCGTATTTTCTGGATAAAGGCTTCACCCGCTTCGGCTTTATCTGTGCCTCTGACCGCCGCGCGATAGTGCGGAAAAAGGGTGCGCAGGCGGTGTTGCGCACCCGGCCTGAGCATGAGATTGAAGAGCTGATTGTCTCCCGTCCGGCCAATATGGAAGTCGGGCGCAATGCGCTGCGTCAGATGATGGCGGACGGTAAACGTTTCGATGCCATCATTTGCAGTTCTGACACGCTGGCGCAGGGCGCGATTATGGAGGCGGAGGCGCAGGGGCTGCGGGTACCGGGCGATCTGTCGGTTATCGGCTTCGCAGACCTGAATTTTGCTGCCCATAACCGCCCGGCGATCACCACCGTCAGCGTGGATAAGTGGGAACTCGGGGTGAAGGCGGCCCGGATGCTGGCGGATAAAATCGAAGGCATTCCGGTGGCGGAAAGCGTGGTGGATCTCGGCTATTCGCTGGTGATCCGTGAATCCGCATAAGGCCTTCAGGGAATATCTCGCGGGGATTTATGCCTGCATCACAGCGGCTTATCACCTTTAGAAAACGTAATTTTAACTTGTTCGCCACCTTATCCTGGTGTCAAATCAGACACATTGCGTCCTGACGGGCAAGACCGTTAACAAAAGGAAAATACTATGTCTCAAACTCTGCGGGTTGGCCTCATCGGTTATGGCTTCGCCAGCAAAACCTTCCACTCACCGCTGATCGACGGCACGCCGGGTCTGGAACTGGCCGTGGTGTC
The DNA here is from genome assembly GCF_050632365.1 of Rahnella sp. PAMC25559. Lineage (GTDB taxonomy): Bacteria > Pseudomonadota > Gammaproteobacteria > Enterobacterales > Enterobacteriaceae > Rahnella > Rahnella rivi. The sequence goes on from NZ_CP192543.1 coordinate 3,057,491, forward strand.
GAGCAGTGATGCCGGAAAAGTGCATGCAGAATGGCCGCAGGTCAGGGTAGTGGATTCCCCTGAGAAGGTGTTTGCCGATCCGGATATCGATCTGGTGGTGATCCCCACGCCAAATACCACGCACTTCCCGCTGGCGAAACTGGCGCTGGAAGCGGGTAAGCACGTCATCGTCGATAAACCCTTTACCGTCACGCTGGAAGAGGCCCGCGAGCTGGATGCGCTGGCGCGTGAAAAAGGCAAAGTGCTGTCGGTGTTCCATAACCGCCGCTGGGACTCCGATTTCCTGACCGTGAAAACGCTGATCAACGAAGGTTCTCTTGGCGATATCGTTTATTTCGAATCGCATTACGATCGTTACAAACCGCAGGTGCTGGAACGCTGGCGTGAGAGCGCGGCACAGGGCAGCGGCATCTGGTATGACTTAGGATCGCATTTGCTGGATCAGGCATTGCAGTTGTTCGGTACGCCGGACACCTTACAGGCCGATCTGGCGGTGCTGCGCCCCGGCGGTAAAGCGGTGGATTATTTCAACGCCGTGCTGACCTATCCGCGCCGTCGCGTGGTGCTGCACAGCACCGTCTACGCCGTAGCCGAAACGGCGCGCTTTATCGTGCAGGGCGAAAAAGGCAGCTATGTGAAATTCGGGCTGGATCCTCAGGAAGATCGTCTGAAAGCGGGCGAACGTTTGCCGCAGGCTGACTGGGGTTACGACATGCGCGATGGCGTGGTGACGCTGAGCCATGACGGCGTGCTGGCGGAAAAATCGCTGCTGACCCTGCCGGGCAACTATCCGGCCTATTACGCCGGTGTGCGTGATGCGATTAACGGCCAGGGTGAAAATCCGGTGCCCGCGGGCGACGCTATCCGCGTGATGGAACTGATCGAACTGGGTATGCAATCTTCTGAGCAACGCGCGACGCTGAACGTCAAAAAATAAGTCGCCGTTGTTATTTTCACGAGGTGTTAACCGCACCTGTTTATCTGGCAAGGAAGGTCCATGTCCTGGTTAAAAATCGATAAGTTTTTGCTGATTCTGATCTGTGTGGTGGTGGTCGCGTCGTTCTTTCCTTGTGAAGGGATTTACAAAACGATCTTCGAACACCTGACCACCGCGGCCATCGCGCTGCTGTTCTTTATGCACGGCGCGAAGTTGTCCCGCGAGGCGATCATGTCGGGGATCGGCCACTGGCGTTTGCACGTTGTCGTTTTCCTCAGCACCTTCGCACTGTTCCCGCTGCTGGGTCTGGGGATGAAGTGGCTGGTGCCGGTGGGGATTTTAACCCCGACGCTGTATTACGGTTTTCTGTATCTCTGTGCGCTGCCTGCTACCGTGCAGTCGGCTATCGCCTACACCTCGGTGGCGGGCGGGAATATTCCGGCGGCGATTTGCAGCGCGTCTGCCTCCAGCATTCTCGGCGTTTTCCTTTCGCCGGTGCTGGTGGGCTTGCTGATGCATACGCAGGGCGGCACCAGCGATACGCTGCATGCCATCGGGTCGATCGTGTTGCAACTGATGGTACCTTTCATCATCGGGCATCTGTGTCGTCCGCTGATCGGGGGCTGGGTGCAGCGACATAAGAAAATCGTTAACGTGACCGACCGCTCTTCCATCCTGCTGGTGGTGTACGTGGCCTTCAGCGCGGCGGTAGTGGAAGGGATCTGGCATCAGATTGACGGCTGGTCACTGCTGGCGGTGCTGGGTTGCTCGATTGTGCTGCTGACCATTGTGTTGATCATCAATACGTTTGTGGCGCGCTTGTTTGGCTTTAACACCAAAGATGAAATCACCATTGTCTTCTGCGGTTCGAAGAAGAGCCTGGCGAACGGGATCCCGATGGCGAACGTGTTGTTCCCGGCGGCAGCCGTCGGGGCTATGGTCTTACCGCTGATGATTTTCCACCAGATCCAGCTGATGGTGTGCGCGGTGCTGGCCTCGCGTTATGCCAGACGCGTGGCGCGTGAAGACGCGGCTGCACAGGTGAAAAAAGAAGACGTGACATCAGCGTAACCGGCTGACAGAAAGACAAAAGGGCGAGAATCATTCTCGCCCTTTTTTATGGAGTCAGAAACGGTTACGCCGAGACTTTGTCGCGGATTGCCTGTTTTTCTGCATCGGTCAGGAAGGCCATGGTCAGGCCGTTTTCCTGCGCTTTGCGGATTTCATTTTGCGTCAGGCCCGCGGCTGGCGCGGCAACGTTGTACTCGTTGGCGATCTCAATGCCCTGAACCGCCGGGTCATCGGTATTGATCGACGCCAGAACGCCGTGACGCAGGAACGTCGCCAGCGGGTGCTGCTCAAGCGACGCCACGGTGCTGGTTTGAATATTGGAGGTCAGGCAGGATTCGATACCAATCTGGTGCTTCGCCAGGAAATCCATCAGCGCCGGATCTTGCGCTGCTTTCACGCCGTGGCCGATACGCTCAGCGCCCAGTTCACGGATGGCCTGCCAGATGCTTTCAGGGCCTGCCGCCTCACCGGCGTGAACGGTAATACGCCAGCCTGCATCACGCGCGCGGTTAAAATGGCTGAGGAAAAGACTGCCCGGAAAACCGAGTTCATCACCGGCCAGATCCAGCGCGGTAATACCGTCGCGGTGCGCCAGCAGGCCTTCGAGCTCCTGCACGCAGGCATCTTCACCAAAAGTACGGCTCAGAATACCGATCAGACGCACATCGATATCATGATTTTTTTGCCCTTCACGGATCCCTTCGATCACCGCTTCCACCACGCCGGCAACCGGCAAATTATGATTCATCGCCATGTAGTACGGCGAGAAACGCAGCTCGGTGTAATGCAAACCGGCCTTCGCGGCATCTTCCACGTTTTCTTTAGCAACGCGACGGCAGGCGTCGATGTCGCCGAGCACTTTCACTCCCCAGTCCAGTTTTTGCAGGAAGCTGACCAGATCCGGTTCCGCGTGCATTACCTGCACGTGCGGGCGCAGGGCGTCGAGTTCGTCAGCAGGCAGGGCCAGATTAAACTGACGGCCTAAATCGAGAATGGTTTGAGCGCGAATGTTGCCATCAAGGTGGCGGTGGATATCAGTGAGGGGAAGGCGTGTGTCGATCATGGTGTGCACTCATTATTATTGAAATGTGCGGGGCATTATAACTGGATTTAGTTGCGCAACAAGGAAGGTTTTGGTTTTGCTCCCTCCCCGGCAATGAACTGAACCCCGAATGTTGGACTGTTTAACCTTCATTCGGAGTTCATATGAAATACACTCTTCAAACCAAACTCATGGCCGTCAGGCATTACCTGGACGGCCATGGCGGCTACAAACTTTTATTTGAAAAAAAATTAGCCGTAACTATCATTGATATCCGGATGTTTTTAAAAAAATAATGGATTATAACAATGGGTTATGCAATATTTTTGTTTTTACACAACACATTAAATTAAAGTGATTCGTTTTTTAAACTAGTTTCTTTCGCACAGTTTTTCGTTTAAAGCATATCTGCTCGTGCCAATGACTGTGCGGGTCACAGTATCACAATTGATATAACCATTTTTTTCTAAAAATTTTGGGTATTTAACTGTAAATATTAGAGTGAATATTAGCGCTGAGATCATGATAAGAATAAAAATAACCAATAATTGCTTGCCATATTTTTTCGCCATGCTCTGTGTTTTTTCGCTGACTGATGCTAACAGTATTGCGAGTATCGTCAGGCCACCACATATTGTAAATGAAAAAAAGCCAAAGTCGAATAAGACAACTTGTTTTGGATATATATATTCAATGGCTACTGAAATGCCAAAATATAAAGATGAAAAACTTAAGGTTAGCAATAATAGACAACCAAAAAACAACTGAGTTTTACTAACTTTACTTGTCCTATTCAACTTTTTATTCACGTAATAACCTCAAAAAATTCCAATGATAGTTAAAAAATTCTAGGTGTAATATCATTAATACTATTCTTCAAATATTTCATAACTTCACCTTCAATGACTTTTGCTCCTTTTTTTAATTTTCCTTCGACATACATTCCCCCTAGATCCCATACTTCACTTTCAAATTCCCTAGCCTTGCTCACAAATTCTTGTTGCGCTGATTCTATATAATCAATAATTTTTTCAGTTATACCATATTTATCATCTAAACTGTTCAAAATAACTGTTACAAGTACACTTGTTGCAACAACGACAACAAGCGGCCCTACGATGAAAGGCAGAAAACTAAGAGCCGAACTGGCTGCCCAACTTACTCCTGATACTATCCCCACCTTAACAACGTCTGTGGCGAGGCTTCCGATGAAAGTAGCTAGAGATGTTTCATCATTTAAAATAAAATCTATTGTTCTGTATGCGGCAGCAACATAGATAGTTAGTAATCCTCCCTCTTTAATTACATTGCTTATTCCATATTTTCCGATTCCCAACGATATTACCTTTGGGTTTTTTAGCGCGAATACAGGGGCATTAAGAATTTTTCTTACTCCCGGATAGCCATAAATTTTTATTAGTTCAGTACCTTTTTCGTTTACGAATACTGTAGCTTTGATACCGAACCCCCCTAGTTTATTTATTAGTAAACCTGTGGTAATAAAATCTTTCGCGTTGAGGCCATAATTCACAGTAACTTTGCCTACCTCTGACTGTGTAATGCTAACCCATCCGCTTTTGATCGCCCCCCAGCTTGACAGTACATCTACGCTTTCAGTCAGTGTTATCAACATGCATGTTGACGCTTTTGCTATAAGCATTTGGCGTAAGTGTTGATCTGGTATAGGGTGAGTGTTTATCAGTGTTGCGGGATAATCTGAAATATATACTGAATCTGATTGCTCACCGGTAGTATAATTTGATAAATGATTTGGGGATTTAACAGATTGCGCATGTTGCAGTGGGGGCTTTTCAATAAACTCATATACAGAGGAGAATTCACTTGCGAATATTTTCGCTCTACAGGGGCAAGTGCTGTTGCTGTTCAGTGTACCGGCGCAGGGTGTCCCATAAGCTGTATAATTTTGTATACCGCCGCTAATTCTAAAAATACCCGGATTTTTTCCACAACTCACAGGATCGTACATCCTCGCAACGTTTAGCCCGTGGTGAGTGATGTTACTACTTGCCCCCAAAACTCGACCGCCACATGATGTTTTATCGCCGAACCTTATGAAATATCCAATTGCCATTTTCTTTAAACTCACTTGTCAGTGTTAGATAGAAATAATCCACTCATTCTTATTTATAGAGAATCGAGATACACGATCAAAATCACTTCGTCCATTTTCTGTTGTTATCACCATTTTGGATATGGCTATCGAGGCAAAAGAATGCATATCCGAATTGCTTATTTCGTTTTGAATATTTAAATCTTTACAATAGTCTCGATAATGTAGGACCCAATACTCATTTATTTCTTTAAATAATTCCTTGCTAAATTTTAAAATAATTGGACTCAAGGCAGAGCTTCCTTTTTCATGCGGGAATGACATAACAAATCCTTTTGTTATTAACGCCTCGTTAGGGCATAACACTTTTCCTTCGTTATCTACAGCAAATCCAAAATTAATGTGTATTGAATATTTATCTTGAATCGTAGCAACATCAATCATCATTTCAGTGACGCTTATATCAGAAAAGCTATATGCAGCCCATCCCCCTTTATCATATCCATTCAAGGTAATCGCATAGATATAAGCATCAAGTTTAGAAGTAAAAAGAGATAAACCATTATCTTCACCGCTTGGCCCGGCTTTCCAAATAGGTTCGAGCCAGTGAATACCGTTTTCCCGCACAGAATGTTTTGCAACTACAAAAAGCGTCAATGGTGCAATATAAAAATTATCGCCCGGAGAATAGAAGTACAAACGTTTTTCCATTTTGAGTTTCCTAAGTTGTTTTTTAGAAATCAAAATATACGCTTATGTTTGGTGTGGGTATAATGTCATTTTTCTATCTAACGATTACTTGAGATTTGTTTGAAAAATTACTGAAATGAATAAGTCTTCTGCATTTAAAGCGGTTTAAGGAGAGTGTAATGCATTGTTTAGATAAATTTTATGCAGAACAAAAAAACAGGATATAACTTTATAACGGTTTATTTATATTCCTATAAAACAGAGGCTTAGTATTACTTGCCTCCCCCTTCGCAGGGGGAAGCGCTTACCGTAATGCATTGATACCGCTGATTAATTTTTCAACGCCTGATTCAACTTTCGACCGCGGGCAGCCGACATTGAGACGCAGGAAACCGTTGCCTCCTTCACCGTAGGTATATCCCGGCATGATGGCGACTTTTTGATGTTCGATCAGCTCTTTTTGCAGCAGTTTGTCGTCAATGCCCAGCGGGCGCAGGTCGATCCACGCCAGGTAGGTGGATTGCGGCGGCTGCCAGTTGAGGGCCGGGAACGCAGCATTCAGCTTGTCGGCCACATAGCGCAGATTGCCCTGCAAATAGTTGCGCAACGCATCCAGCCAGGGTTCACCGGCCTGATAAGCAGCCACGTGAGCGTGGATCGCCAGCACTGCCGGAGAGGATAAGCCGTCGCAGGCTTTGAGCTGATGCAGGTAGGCATCGCGCTGCGCTTTGTGGCTGATCAGCCCGTAAGCGCCGGTCAGCGCCGGAATGTTGAAGCTTTTCGAGCCGGAAGTCAGCAGCGCCCATACGCCACGGCCGGTTTCATTCCATGGCGTATGCGTATTGTCGCCCCAGACCATGTCCATGTGGATTTCATCGCTGATCACCCGCACGTTGTGGCGCTCACACAGTTCAGCAATCAGCGTCAGTTCTGTGCGCGTCCAGACTTTTCCGGTCGGGTTGTGCGGGCTGCATAACAGCAGCACTGAGCAGGTCGGCTGTGCCAGCAGCGTTTCCAGCTGGCGGGGATCCAGCGCCCAGTCGTTGCCCTTTTTGGTCAGCGGGCTGGAAAGCATGGTGCGCTGATTGCCTTCCACCACTTTGAAAAATGCGTCGTAAGCGGGGGTGAAGGTCACCACGCCGTCACCCGGCTGGCTCCACTGGCGGATCAGTTGCGCCACCATGTAAATCACCGACGGGCCGTATACCACCATGTCGCGATCGATCTGGCTGTTGAATCGCTGCTGATACCAGTGCGCGACAGCGCCGAGGAAATCGTCGTGCTGCCAGCGGCTGTAGCCGAGGACGCCGTGTTGCAGACGTTTTTGTAAGGCGTCGAGAATGCACGGCGCGGCGGCGAAATCCATGTCGGAGATGGTGAAGGGCAGTAAATCAGCGCTGCCAAAACGGTCAGCGACGTAATCCCACTGCGTACACCAGCTGCCGTGGCGATCCACCACGGTCGAGAAATCGAAAGAAGTTGAAGTCATTTTTCACTCCCTGAAGAAAGCTGAAAAGGGCGACACTAGGTCGCCCTGCGGATTCAGTGCTTACGCCGTCACCCCTTGCGGAGCTGAATGGCTGGCCGCTTCGCGGATCAGATAATCCAGTTCATCTTTCACCGACTGTACCTGCGGCCCGATCACGACCTGCAAATTGTGGTCGTTGAGATGAACCACGCCAATGGCACGGTTAGCTTTCAGTGTTACGTCATCCACCCGTGACATATCCGAGACGGAAAGGCGCAGGCGGGTGATACAGTTGTCAAGAGAGACGATATTTTCGGCACCGCCCAGCGCGCTGAGAATAGCCGGGACGTTGTAGCCGGATTTGCTGGAAGAAGGCACCGGCGCGGCGTCAGGCATACTTTCCGATTCGCGACCCGGCGTTTTGATATTAAAGCGCATGATGGAGAAGCGGAAGATGGCATAGTAAGCCGCAAACCAGATGGCTGCCACAACGGGTACCAGATACCATTTGGTTGCCGTGCCGTGCAGGATGCCGAAGACCACGAAATCGATGATGTTACCGTCGGTATTGCCGATGGTGACGCCCAGAACCGACATAATGGTGAAGCCCAGACCGGTCAGAATAGCGTGGATCACATACAGCACTGGCGCCACGAACAGGAACAGGAATTCGATCGGTTCTGTGGTGCCGCCCACCACGCACGCCACCACGCCGGAAATCAGCAGGCCTTTAATTTTATGACGGTTTTCAGGTTTCGCGCAGTGGTACATCGCCAGCGCTGCGCCCGGGAGGCCGCCGAGGAAGGCTGGCATTTTACCCTGAGACAGGAACTGTGTGGCACTCTCAGAGAAACCGTGCGTGGTCGGGCAGGAAAGCTGCGCCTGGAAGATGGTCAGCGCGCCGCTCACTTCACGGCCACAGACATCCAGCGTACCGCCGGCTTCGGTGAAGCGGATCAGTGCCACCAGAATATGGTGCAGACCGAAGGGCAGCAGCAGACGTTCGCCGGAACCAAAAATCATCGGCCCGAACACGCCCGCGCCCTGAATCAGACGGCCCAGACCGTTGATGCCTGCGGCGAAGAACGGCCAGATAAGCGGGATCAGCAGACCGACTAAACCGAGCACCACGGTGGTGACGATAGGCACGAAACGGGTACCGCCGAAGAAGGCCAGTGCATCCGGCAGGCGGATGGTATTGTAGCGTTCATGCAGCATGTACACGATGATACCGACGATCACCGCGCCCAGAATACCGGTGTCGATAGACTGAATACCGAGGATCATCTGGATGTTGTTGGCTTTCAGTACCGCAGGATCCACGGTCGGCAGCGTGCCGTTGGCGGTCAGGTAGAAGTTAATCGCCAGATTCAGCACCGCGAAGCCGACGAAGCCGGAAAACGCCGCGACGCCTTTGTTCTCACGCGCCATGCCCAGCGGGATAGCGATAGCGAACATCACCGGCAGGAAGCTGAACGCGAAGGAACCGACTTTGCTCATCCAGACGAAAATCAGCTGGAGGATCGGATTGCCCAGTGCGGGGAGCAGGGTCACCACATCGTGGCTGCTTAACGAGCTGCCGATGCCCAGCATGATGCCGCAAAACGACAGCAGAGCCACCGGCAGCATGAAGGTTTTACCCAGACTCTGGAAGAATTCCCAAAGCGTAATTTTTTGTTTTTTACTGGCAGGCATAGCTGCTCCCTGTAAGTGTTGGTGTTAGCTGTGTGTTGACGGCGCTAAAGATAAAACGTTTTACCTAAATAATACGTGGCGTGAATCACAATATTCGATCATTCCCTGTGTGCGGGGTCTGGTGGCAGGTTTAACGTTTTACTCAATCCGGTGAATTAGGTATAACTGTCTGACCACGCTTATTTTTTAATGTTGTAAATAATGCGGGCGGGAAAGGATCCCGTTTTATGGAGTTTGAAATGAACGATGACGTCCAATGAATCATAAAAAAATCACGATTATTGACGTCGCGCAGCACGCGGGAGTTTCCGTTACCACGGTGTCACTGGTGCTGAGCGGCAAAGGACGAATTTCACAGACCACCTCCGAGCGCGTAAACCGTGCGGTCGATGAACTGGGGTTCGTGCGCAACCGTCAGGCCAGTACGCTGCGCGGCGGCGAATCCGGCGTGGTCGGGCTGATTGTTCGCGATATCTGCGAGCCTTTTTATGCCGAAATGACCGCCGGGCTGAGCGAGATGTTTGAGGCGCAGGGCAAAGTGCTGTTTCTGCTGCAAAGCGGCTCAACCGGCAAGGGCCTTGAGCGCTGTTTTGATACCTTACTGACGCATGGCGTTGACGGCATCGTTATCGCCGGTGGGGTGAATTCGATTGCAGGGCTGAAAGAAAAAGTGGAAGAACATGGGGTGCCGCTGATCTGCGCGGCACGCTCCGGCGGTATCGAAGGCGTAGATGTGGTGCGCCCGGACAACATGCTGGCCGCGAAAATGGCCACCGAATATCTGATCAAACGCGGGCATAAACAGATCGCGTATCTGGGCGGCCTGAGCAATTCGCTCACCCGCGCCGAGCGGCTGGGTGGGTTCTGCGCCACGCTGTTGCAGTACGGCCTTCCGTTTCGCAGTGAGTGGATCATCGAGTGTGATTATCAGCAGAAATGCGCCGCCGATGCAGCAGAAGCCTTGTTATCCCGTTACCCGAAAATCAGCGCCATCGTCTGCCATAAAGCCTCCGTTGCGCTCGGTGCCTATTTTGGCGTGATGCGTACCGGCACCCAGGTCGGCGGCGGCGCTGTTGATAACTTCTTCCAGCAAAAAGTCGCGCTGATCGGCATGGAAGATGCGCCGGAATCCGCGCTGACCGAGCCTCCGCTGACGTCAATCGTTAACTCGGCCAGGGAAATTGGTTATTCGGCGGCGCGCCGGTTAATGCTGAGGATTGGGGGGCAAAATCTGGAGGCGCAAAATATTATCGTCGCACCGGGGCTGGTGGAGAGGGAATCGGCGTAAGGCGGATTTCACAGCGGCGAAACAGACTCTGCGCGCCGCTGCGAAATCTCATGATGACTCAGCGTGATTCACATGGCCGCCGTGGCGACGGCCTGCGTGATTAACGGCTGCACAGCTTGTAATACACCTCATTCCAGCGGATCTGGTTTTTGAAGTCTGCCAGCGTCGTGTCGTTATCTATCACCAGCAACTCAATTCCGGAAAGCTCGGCATAAAGACGCAGCGCGTCGATATCCAGTGCCTGCGAGAATACCGTGTGGTGCGCGCCGCCGCCGAGGATCCAGGCTTCTGCCGCGGTAGCCAGTGATGGCTGGGCTTTCCAGATAGCGCGGGCGACCGGCAGTTTTGGCAGCGGATGAGGCTGTTCGACGGTATCCACCAGATTGACCAGCAGACGGAAGCGGTCGCCCATGTCGATGACGCTGGCGTTCACCGCCGGACCTGCCGGGGTGGAGAAGATCAGACGCGCCGGATCCGCTTTGCCGCCTATGCCGAGAAATTGCGCATCCAGCAACGGTTTTTCTTCTTTGGCAATCGACGGGCACACTTCCAGCATGTGCGAGCCCACCACCAGATCGTTCCCTGGTTTGAAGTGGTAGGTGTAATCTTCCATAAACGACGTGCCGCCTTTCAGGCCGCTGGCCATCACTTTCATGATGCGCAACAGGGCAGACGTTTTCCAGTCGCCTTCGCCGCCAAAGCCGTAGCCTTTTTGCATCAGACGCTGTACCGCCAGCCCCGGCAGTTGTTTCATGCCGTGCAGATCTTCGAAGTTAGTGGTGAAGGCACCAAATTTGCCTTGCTCGAGGAATCGGGTCATGCCCAGTTCGATCTTCGCGGCGTCCAGCAGGTTTTCACGGCGTTCGCCGTTGACTTTGACCGTATCGGTGAGACGGTACGTGGCTTCGTACTCTTCCACCAGCGTATCCACGTCACCTTTGCTGACTTCGTTGATCACACTCACCAGATCGCCGATACCGTACGCGCTGACGGTGTAGCCAAACTGGATTTGCGCGGCCACTTTATCGCCTTCGGTCACTGCCACTTCACGCATGTTGTCGCCAAAACGCGCCACTTTCAGGTGCTGACTTTCATTTTTCGCCGCTGATACGCGCATCCACTGAGCGATGCGGCGATGAGATTCGCCGTCCTGCCAGTGCCCGGCCACCACGGAATGCTGCTGACGCATACGGGCACCGATGAAGCCAAATTCACGGCCACCGTGCGCAGTCTGGTTCAGGTTCATGAAGTCCATGTCCATGGTGTCCCACGGCACTTCGGCGTTGAACTGCGTATGGAACTGTAACAGCGGCTTGTGCAGGATGCTCAGGCCGGCGATCCACATTTTGGCCGGTGAAAAGGTGTGCAGCCAGGTGATGATCCCCACGCACGGGTTGTGGTAGTTGGCTTCGCGGCACAGGGCGGTGATTTCGTCCGGCGTGGTCACCAGGGGTTTGAGCACCAGCTTAATCGGCAAACCGGCTTCCGTGTTCAGGCCGTTCACCACTTTTTCGGCATTCTCTTTGACCTGACGTAACGTTTCCGGCCCGTACAGATGCTGACTGCCGATAGCGAACCACACTTCGAGATGTTTAAACGCGTCCATTTGTTACTCCTGAATATCGGATATGAGAAAGAGGAATTAATGCGTCGTCTTCGCTGCGAACAGCGGTTCAGTCGTGACACACCATTGCTGATAACGTTCGTACAGGCGCTGATATTGCTCGACACGCTGCGGATCCGGCAGCAGCGTGCGTTCGATGCTGCAGGCCATTTTTTCCTGCGCGGCAGGCACGTCGCTGAATTCACCGGCGGCGACGGCGGCAAAGATCGCCGCACCCAGCGCACAGCACTGATCAGACGCGACAATTTGCAGCGGACGGTTCATGGCGTCGGCGCACACCTGCATGATGACCGGCGATTTACGCGCAATGCCGCCGAGGGTCAGGACGTTTTCCACCGAAATATCCTGTTGTTCGAAACACTCCATGATGGCGCGTGCGCCAAAGGCGGTGGCCGCGATAAAGCCCCCGAACAGTTCCGGCGCTTCGGTACCTAAATTGATATCGGTAATCACGCCTTTCAGGCGCTGGTTGGCAAACGGCGTACGGCGGCCGTTGAACCAGTCGAGCACCAGCGGCAGGTGATCCAGTTTCGGATTGGCGGCCCAGGCGGCGGTGAGATCCGACAGGAGATTTTTTTGTAATGCGGTTAACTGTGTTTGCAGTTCAGGATGGGTTTTTGCCGCCTGAATCAGCGGCCAGCTCAGCAGACGGCTGAACCAGGCGTACATGTCGCCAAAGGCAGACTGCCCGGCTTCCATCCCGATCATGTCCGGCACCACGCTGCCTTCGACCTGACCACAAATCCCGGCAATGGCACGATCGTTAACGCGGGCTTTATCGGCAATCAGAATGTCGCAGGTGGACGTGCCGATGACTTTCACCAGCGTATACGGCTGCGCGCCCGCACCGACGGCGCCCATATGGCAGTCGAATGCGCCGCCCGAAAGCACCACGCTTGCCGGTAAACCGAGACGTTCTGCCCATTCAGGGGTGAGGGTACCGACGGCCTGTTCGGCTGTGACGGTATCGGTAAAGAGCGGATACGGCAGGTTTTCGACCAGCAACGGATCAAGGGCGGCGAAGAAATCTTTCGGTGGCAGGCCGCCCCACGACGGATGCCAGAGCATTTTGTGCCCGGCGCTGCAACGCCCGCGTACCACTTTGTCCGGCGCGGTGGTGCCGGAAAGCAGGGCGGGCACCCAGTCGCACAGTTCAACCCACGACGCGGCGGCTTCTTTCACCGCGGCGTCAGCGCGGGAAACGTGCAGGATTTTCGCCCAGAACCATTCGGAGGAGTAGACGCCGCCGATGTAGCGGGAGTAATCAGGGAAATCGCCGCTGCGGCACAGACGGTTGATCTCTTCGGCTTCTTCTATTGCCGTGTGATCTTTCCACAGCACGAACATGGCGTTCGGGTTTTCGGCAAATTCCGGGTTCAGCGCCAGAATGTTGCCCTGATGATCGACAGGCGCGGGGGTTGAGCCGGTGGAATCGACCCCGATACCGACCACGCGGGCGGCGCGCTCATCGCCCAGGCGGGTCACCACGTTTTTTATCGCCTGCTCCATCGCTTCTATATAGTCGAGCGGGTGATGGCGGAACTGATTTTTAGCCGCATCACAGTAACGGCCTTCATTCCAGCGCGGGTAATACACGACATCCGTTTCTATCTCAGCACCCGTCTGACAATCTACCGCCAGTGCACGGACAGAATCGCTGCCAAAATCCAGACCAAGAGCAATCGCACCTTGCGTCATTCTTTCTCACTCCTTCAGGTTTGCCGTAGTCATTACGGCGGCGAATCGAATTGCTCTAACAGTAGGAGGATGTCAAAAAGGCAGTGAGGAGGCGTTAGCTGGAAGTATGCACAAATCTGCTCCCAATGATGTTTCTGTGAGGTTGGTCAAATGTTAGCGTTTGGCTAAAATCGCTATATCTATGCACATTCCTGCTGTTTTCCCGGCGTGTGATAGCGCTCTACATTCCGCTGCAAAATTACCGCTAAAACTTAACCCGTCTTACAAGAGAGTGTGACGTAAATCCGCTATACACAGGACTTCGGCGCATCCTCACTTTGTTTCCTTACGCTACTGATAACGTTTTCACGATGGCGGCAAACCACCAGATTTCAGAGCGCAATTGTGAAAAACAACAATAAAAGTCGGAGAACATCATGCATAAATTCACTAAGGCATTAGCGGCGGTAGGGTTAGCAGCCGTTATGTCACATTCAGCTATGGCAGCAGAAAATCCGAAGCTGGGTTTCCTGGTTAAACAGCCTGAAGAACCCTGGTTCCAGACTGAATGGCGCTTCGCCGATAAAGCCGGTAAAGACCTGAATTTCGAGGTCATTAAAATCGCCGTGCCGGATGGTGAAAAAACGTTGAATGCGATTGACAGTCTGGCGGCGAACGGCGCGAAAGGTTTTGTTATTTGTACGCCGGATCCCCGTCTCGGGCCTGCCATCATGGCGAAAGCGCGCAGCTATGACATGAAAGTGATCCAGGTGGATGACCAGTTCGTGAATGCCAAAGGCAAGCCAATGGAAGAAGTGCCATTAGTGATGATGGCCGCGACCAAAATCGGCGAACGTCAGGGGCAGGAACTGTATAAAGAGATGCAAAAACGTGGCTGGAAACCGGCTGAGACAGGCGTCATGGCCATCACCGCCGATGAGCTGGACACCGCACGTCGTCGTACTTCCGGTTCTATGGACGCGCTGAAAGCGGCCGGTTTCCCGGAAAAACAGATCTACAAAGTGCCAACCAAATCTAATGATATCCCTGGCGCACTGGATGCCGGTAACTCCCTGCTGGTGCAACATCCTGAAGTGAAAAACTGGCTGATTATCGGCATGAACGACAACACCGTGCTCGGTGGCGTGCGTGCAACGGAAGGTCAGGGCTTTAAAGCGGCTAACGTGATCGGCATCGGTATCAACGGTGTGGATGCGGTGAATGAGCTGTCGAAAAGCGCGCAAACCGGCTTCTACGGTTCCCTGTTACCCAGCCCGGATATCCACGGTTACAAAAGTATCCAGATGCTGAACGAATGGGTGACCAAAGGCGTTGAACCACCGAAATTCACCGAAGTAACTGACGTTGTGTTAATCACCCGCGACAACTTCAAAGAAGAATTGAAGAAAAAAGGGCTCATGTAATTTCCGGGATCATTTGAAAAGAGCATCAGATAACGCTGCTGCATAACGGACGACAGTTTTTTTTATAAGTTATTTATAAAAGGTTACGTACTGTTTTCTGCTGTGCAGTGGCGTGCATTCAACTTCACTTAATTTCCAGGTAGCCACTATGACTCAGCAATCTTCAACCAAGACGCCTTTGCTGAAACCGTCGCTGACGGAGTTTGATGCGGCCAAGCCGTATCTGGAATTCCATGACATTGGCAAAACTTTTCCGGGCGTGAAAGCGCTGGACGGAATTTCTTTCAATTGTTATGCCGGGCAAATTCACGCACTGATGGGCGAAAATGGCGCAGGTAAATCGACGCTGTTAAAAATCCTCAGCGGTAATTATCAGCCGTCGCAGGGCGTTATTCACATTAAAGGCCAGCCGGTCAGTTTTAATAAAACCACTGACGCACTTGATGCGGGCGTGGCGATTATTTATCAGGAATTACATCTGGTGCCGGAAATGACGGTGGCAGAAAACATTTACCTCGGACAATTGCCGAGCAAACACGGTTTTGTGAACCGTAAACTGCTGCGCTATGAAGCCAAAATTCAGCTCGAACACCTCGGGCTGGACATCAACCCGGATACGCCGCTCAAGTATCTCTCCATCGGTCAGTGGCAGATGGTGGAGATCGCCAAAGCCCTGGCGCGTAACGCCAAAATCATTGCCTTTGACGAGCCAACCAG
The DNA here is from genome assembly GCF_050632365.1 of Rahnella sp. PAMC25559. Taxonomy (GTDB): domain Bacteria; phylum Pseudomonadota; class Gammaproteobacteria; order Enterobacterales; family Enterobacteriaceae; genus Rahnella; species Rahnella rivi. The sequence goes on from NZ_CP192543.1 coordinate 3,073,195, forward strand.
TTCGCTCTCTGCCCGTGAAATCGAACAATTGTTCAGAGTTATCCGTGAGTTGCGTGCCGAAGGGCGCGTGATTTTGTATGTTTCCCACCGTATGGAAGAAATCTTCGCGTTAAGTGACGCTGTCACGGTATTCAAGGATGGCCGCTATGTGCGTACCTTCGACGACATGACGCAGGTCGATAACAGCAAACTGGTGCAGGCGATGGTGGGCCGTAATCTGGATGATATATACGGTTACGCACCGCGTCCGCATGGCGAAATCCGCCTCGAACTGGATGAAGTCAAAGCGCCGGGCGTGAGAACGCCGGTCAGCCTGACGGTGCGTCAGGGGGAAATTGTCGGTCTGTTCGGGCTGGTCGGTGCAGGGCGCAGCGAGCTGATGAAAGGATTATTCGGCGGCACGCGCATAACCGGCGGCACACTGAGGCTGGACGGTGCGGTGATGAACATCCGTAAACCGGCGGATGCCATTCGTCAGGGCATCATGCTTTGCCCGGAAGACCGCAAGGCTGACGGCATCATTCCGGTTCACTCGGTGCGCGACAACATCAACATCAGTGCCCGCCGTAAAACGGTGAAAGCAGGGTGCCTGATCAACAACGCCTGGGAAGCGAAAAATGCGCGCAAGCATATCGAGGCGCTGAATATTAAAACCCCGAGCGATCAGCAGCTGATCATGAATTTGTCCGGCGGTAATCAGCAAAAAGCCATTCTTGGCCGCTGGTTATCGGAAGACATGAAAGTGATTTTGCTGGATGAACCGACGCGCGGCATTGACGTCGGCGCGAAACATGAAATTTATAACGTGATTTATTCTCTGGCAAAACAAGGCATTGCGGTGCTGTTTGCGTCCAGTGACTTACCGGAAGTGCTGGGTCTGGCCGACAGAATTGTGGTGATGCGCGAAGGCGCCATCTCCGGCGAACTGTCCCATGACGAAGCCACCGAAGAAAAAGCGCTGGGGCTCGCGATGTTGCGAACGCCAGACCTGACTTCTGCCCCTGACGCAGCCTGACCGAGGAGCAAAATATTATGTCGAGTATGACAACCAATTCCGCCAAACCGGATCAACCCTCAGCGGCTTCACGCGGCGGCCAGGGCCTGATGCGTATCTGGGACAGTTACGGCATGTTAGTGGTGTTCGCCGTGCTGTTCATCGCCTGTACCATTTTCGTGCCAAACTTCAGTTCTTTCATCAACATGAAAGGTCTGGGGCTGGCGATTTCAATGTCCGGGATGGTCGCCTGCGGCATGTTGTTCTGTCTGGCCTCCGGTGATTTCGATTTGTCCGTGGCATCGGTCATTGCCTGCGCGGGTGTCACCACGGCGGTGGTGATTAACCTCACCGAAAGCCTGTGGATTGGCGTCGGTGCGGGGCTGGTGCTGGGGATGCTGACCGGTTTGCTCAACGGTTTCGTGATCGCCCGGCTGAAAATCAATGCCCTGATCACCACGCTGGCAACCATGCAGATTGTGCGCGGTCTGGCGTATATCATTTCCGACGGTAAAGCGGTCGGTATCGAAGACGAGCGTTTCTTCGCCCTCGGTTATGCCAACTGGTTCGGGCTGCCTGCACCGATCTGGCTGACCGTCGGCTGCCTGATTATCTTCGGGCTGCTGCTCAACAAAACCACTTTCGGGCGTAACACGCTGGCCATTGGCGGTAATGAGGACGCGGCGCGTCTGGCCGGTGTGCCGGTGGTGCGTACCAAAATCATCATTTTCATGTTGTCCGGGCTGGTGTCGGCGGCAGCGGGGATCATTCTGGCGTCGCGTATGACCAGCGGCCAGCCAATGACATCGCTGGGCTTTGAGCTGATCGTCATCTCCGCCTGTGTGCTGGGTGGCGTTTCACTGAAGGGCGGTATTGGCAAGATTTCCTACGTGGTATCCGGGATTTTGATCCTCGGTACGGTTGAAAATGCCATGAACCTGCTGAACATTTCCCCGTTCTCGCAGTACGTGGTGCGTGGGTTGATCCTGCTGGCGGCGGTGATCTTCGACCGCTACAAGCAGAAAGCGAAAAAGACCCTGTAAACCGGTTTTGTGATAACGCTTTCACCGCGCTTTTTTCAAGGCATTTAACGCTTTCAGGGGTTAAGTGCCGTAAAAACGCGTGGTTGTTCACAAATTGATAACCTTTACTGGCAGCGTTTTCACCGCCGATTAGAATAGATGAAAAATCCATAGCCACGTGATGTTCAGGAGGTTCGATGTATCACCGCATGATTCAGGATCAGCAGCAAAATCCGCTGTTACCGGGTTACAGTTTTAATGCTTATCTGGTCGCCGGAATGACACCGATCCTTGCTGATGGCCCGCTGGATTTCGCCATTGACCGCCCCGGCGGCATGAAAGGCTTTATTCTCAACCTGACGGTAAAAGGTCAGGGCAAAGTCTTTGACGGCGAGGATACCTTTTATTGCAACCCCGGCGATTTGTTGTTGTTCCCGCCGAAAGCGCGCCATCTTTACAGCCGCTCGGCTAACGCAGACTCCTGGTATCACCGCTGGGTCTATTTCCGTCCGCGCGCCTACTGGGCCGACTGGCTGGAATGGCACACCAAAACCCGCGACGTCGGGCGTCTCTCTTTGCCGAATAACACCCTGTTGCTGGAATTCGACCGGCTGTTCGCTAACATCGAACAGACGCAAAAATCAGGCCGCCGATTTTGCGAAGAACTGGGCATGAACCTGCTGGAACGTCTGTTGCTGCGTGCAATGGAAGAAGACCCGCAGAGCCCGCAAAAAATTATGGATCCGCGCGTTATCGAAGCCTGTCAGTTTATAACCGGTAATCTGGCCGGTGAGCTGCGCATTGATGAAGTCGCCCGCCATGTCTGCCTGTCGCCATCTCGGCTGGCGCATTTGTTCCGCGAGCAGGTGGGGATTAACATTCTCCGCTGGCGCGAAGATCAGCGGGTGATCCGCGCCAAACTGCTGTTGCAGACGACGCAGGAGTCGATTGCGACCATCGGGCGCGTGGTGGGATATGACGATCAGCTGTACTTCTCAAGGGTATTTCGCAAGCGGGTGGGGGTCAGCCCGAGTGATTTCCGCCGCCGCAGCGTCGAGATCAATTACCCGGCAAAGCCTTACCGGGCGCAGGCGGATAATGCGGTGGCCTATCACTTCTGAGCCTCTCACAGCCTGAACAGTGATGAGCAAAATTCAGACGAACGCTGATAAAGCAGACAAAAAAAAGCCGGTATAAAAACCGGCTTTTCTCTTTTTAACGTACTGACGAAAGTTACGCCGCAGGTCGGGCGATCACATTTCGGTTTTCCATGCGCACTTCCGCAATCGTCACATCAATGATGTCACTCTGGCGGTAGGCCACTTCGCCTTTAATCAGCACGGTGCCGGTATCAGCGCTGCACACCAGCTCGTCGCGCACGCTGTGCAGGAACGGAGCAGGAATGAACGCCACGGCGCCGATATCTTGCAGACGGATACGCAGGCCGCCGCGGGTCACATCGATAATTTCAGCGCTGAACTTCACCTCAGTACCGACTTTATCTTCCAGATAACGTGCGTACAGCCAGTCACCGACATCACGCTCTGCCATGCGGTTCGCGCGACGGCGTTCTGCCAGCTGTACGGTCATTTCATCCTGAGGTTTCTCAGCAGACTGTTGCAGGATCATCGCTTTCAGCAAGCGGTGGTTCACCATATCGCCGTATTTGCGGATGGGTGACGTCCAGGTGGCGTAAGCTTCCAGACCCAGACCAAAGTGCGGCCCTGGCGTGGTGCTGATCTCTGCAAAGGTCTGGAAACGACGAATGCGGCTGTCGAGGAACTGCGTTGGCAAGGCATCAAGCTTACGGCGCAAGGCGCAGAAGCCCGGCAGTGTCAGCATCTCTTCGGCGTTGGCTTGCACGTCATTGGCCTGCAACACGGTGACCGCGTTCTCAACCAGCAGCGGATCAAAACCGGTGTGCACGTTGTAAACGCCAAAACCGAGGCTGTCGCGCAGGGCGATGGCGGCACAGACGTTGGCGGCAATCATCGATTCTTCCACGATGCGGTTCGCGATGCGGCGATGCTCGGCGACGATTTCCAGCACGTTGCCTTTCTCACCCAGCACGAAGCGGTAATCAGGACGATCTTTAAACACCAGCGCGTGCTCAGTGCGCCATGCGCTGCGCACGTCACAGACGCGTTTCAGCAGGCGGATCTGCGAGGCGATCACCTCACTGGCCGGCTGCCATTCGCTTTTCTCTTCGGTTTCCAGCCAGTCAGACACGTTATCGTAAGCCAGCTTGGCTTTGGACTCGATGGACGCGGCGAAGAAACGAATGTCACTGCCCAGCGTGCCATCGGTGCTGAGCGTCACAGAGCACGCCAGAACCGGACGGCTGACATCCGGCCACAGTGAACAGATGTCGTCGGACAATTCACGCGGCAGCATCGGGATGTTAAAGCCCGGCAGATAGTTGGTGAATGCGCGTTTTTTAGCAATATTGTCGAGATCGCTGCCTTCCGCTACATAAGCTGTCGGGTCAGCAATCGCGATGGTCATTTGCAGGGTGCCGTCGCCGTTGTCTTTGACATACAGCGCGTCATCCATGTCCTGCGTGCTGCCGCTGTCGATGGTGACAAACGGCAGGGCAGTCAGATCTTCGCGGGTCAGGCCTTCGTCGCGCAGTTCGGCGATGTCAGATTTAGGTGCCTCGCGTTCAAGATTATGACGTGCCAGAGTCACCCACCACGGCGCGAGATCGTCAGTGCCGGTGGTGATCCACTCGGTGATTTCAGCCTGGAAGCTGTGATCACCTTCTTTCAGCGGGTGGCGGCGCATTTCAGCCACACACCAGTCGCCGTCGCTCACTTCATGATTGATGTTACGGGCAACGCGGCACTGAATGGAATCACGTAATAAAGGGTGATCGGGAAGAATAGTAAGACGGTCGTCTTTTTTGGTCACACGACCCACAAAACGGCTGAGGAAAGGTTCAACCAGGGTTTCCGGCTGGACGACTTCACGCTCTTTTTCGGTTTGCAGTGAGGCGATCACGCGGTCACCGTGCATGACTTTTTTCATGTACGGAGGCGGAATGAAATAGCTTTTTTGGCCGTCTACTTCAAGAAAGCCAAAGCCTTTCTCAGTGCCTTTCACAATGCCTTCGACACGTGGAGTCTGAGAGTGAAGTTGCTGTTTTAGCTGCGCGAGCAGCGGGTTATCTTGAAACATATCGTCCAGAGAATTGGGGGTTAATGTGGCTCGATTAGCGGCAGACAGTTTTACGCGATCTGGCACCGTCGGGCAAGCTCTTATCCCCCCTTTCGCCTCATAACGCCGACGCGAAAGGGAGGATTTACGGCACACCCCGCAAAAGGGATCAGGCGATACGTTGCAGATCGACGGTGTGTTCACAGCGACGGATTGTCACCGGCACCGCTTTTGAGGTCGGGGTGTGGGTCTGATCGCCAAAACTAGACATCGGCACCAGCGGATTGGTTTCCGGATAATAGGCCGCCAGATTGCCGCGCGGAATGTCGTAGCTCACCAGTTTGAAACCGCTGACTTTGCGCTCAACGCCATCGTTCCACAGCGTTTCGATTTCCACCAGTTCACCGTCTTTCAGCCCTAAATCGGCCAGATCCTGCGGGTGAATAAACAGCACTTCACGCTGGCCATAAACACCACGGTAACGGTCATCAAGGCCGTAAATCGTGGTGTTGTACTGGTCATGGGAACGCAGGGTCTGCAACGTGAACGGCGCATTGCGATCGCCCATTGGGATCAGCACATCAGGCAACGGCGCGGCGCTGAAATTCGCCTTGCCGCTCAGGGTGTTGAAATTCAGTTCTGCCGCCGCATTGCCCAGATAGAACCCGCCTTTAATGTCGCAGCGCGCATTAAAGTCTTTAAAGCCAGGAATGGTCGCTTCGATGTGATCGCGGATCAGATTGTAATCATCCGCCAGCGCCATCCAGTCGAGGTATTTGTCGCCGAGAACCGCATCGGCGATACCGCAGACAATGGCCGTTTCGGAACGCTGTTCTTTGGATAACGGAATACCCACACCTTCGGACGCATGCACCATGCTGAAAGAGTCTTCGACGGTGATGAACTGCGAACCGGTGGCCTGCATGTCCAGCTCGGTACGACCCAGCGTTGGCAGGATCAGCGCTTCGTGGCCCGGCGTCAGGTGGCTGCGATTCAGTTTAGTACTGATCTGCACCGACAGTTCAAGATTGCTCAGCGCCTGGAGGGTACGTGGTGTATCCGGTGCCGCCGCCGCGAGATTCCCGCCAAGGCAGATCAGCACTTTCGCTTCTTTACGCAGCATGGCTTCCAGCGCTTCTACGGTGTTGTGGCCCGGAGTCCGCGGTGGGGTGAAATGGTAATGTTTTTCCATCGCATCCAGCAGGGCTTTCGGCGCTTTTTCGTCGATACCCATGGTGCGGTTACCCTGCACATTACTGTGGCCACGCACCGGACAAAGCCCCGCGCCCGGTTTACCCAGCTGACCAAACAGCAGTTGCAGGTTGGTGATTTCACGCACGGTCGGCACGGAATGTTTGTGCTGAGTAATGCCCATCGCCCAGGTACAGATCACGCGTTCGGCGTGCATATAAATAGCCGCGGCTTCGCGCAGATCCTGCTCGCTCAGGCCAGACTGTTCAGTGATTTTTTCCCAGCTGGTGGCATCCACCATTGCCAGATACTCGTCCACACCAGCGCTGTTTTGCGCAATAAACGCGTCATCGAACAGGGACGGCTGGCCGGAGGCAATGCGCTCGCGGTGAGTCTGTAACAGCGCTTTGACGATGCCGCGTACGGCCGCCATATCGCCGCCCAGATTGGGCTGGTAATAGGCGGAGCTGATGCGACCGGCCTTCGGTGTGACCACTTCCAGCGGTTTTTGTGGATCGGCAAAACGCTCCAGACCACGTTCGCGCAGGGTGTTAAAGCTGACCACTTTCGCGCCGCGATCGGCTGCGTGACGCAGGCTGTGCAGCATACGCGGATGGTTGGTCCCCGGATTTTGCCCGAAGACGAAAATGGCATCGGCTTTTTCAAAGTCGTCCAGACGGACCGTGCCTTTACCGACGCCGATGCTCTGTTTCAGGCCAACGCCGCTGGCTTCATGGCACATGTTGGAGCAGTCAGGGAAATTGTTGGTACCGAACATGCGACCAAACACCTGATACAGATAAGAGGCTTCGTTGCTGGCGCGTCCGGAGGTGTAAAAATCAGCCTGATCCGGGCTTTCCAGACCTTTAAGATGGCTGGCGATCAGCGAAAAGGCAGCATCCCAGCTGATCGGTTCGTAATGGTCGGTGGTGCGGTTGTAGCGCATCGGGTGGGTCAGACGTCCCTGATATTCCAGGAAATAATCGCTCTGCTCACGCAGTTTGCTCACGCTGTGCTGGGCGAAAAACTCCGGTTCGACGGCTTTACGGGTGGCTTCCCAGCTGACGGCTTTCGCCCCGTTTTCGCAGAAGCTGAACGTACTGTGATTATCATCGCCCCAGGCGCAGCCCGGACAGTCAAAACCGCGACCTTTGTTAACACGCATCAGGTTACGTAAGTTTGAGAGGACTTTTTTACTGTCGAAGACGAAACGGGTGGTGGATTCTAATGCACCCCAGCCACCGGCCGCGCCGTGGTAGGGTTTGATCTCAGTTTTGAATTTCATAATTATGCTTCGCAGGTGGTTTTTATTCTGGTCTGGAAACAATCGGATCGGCAAAATGTTAATCGGATTGTTAATTTTATGTCACAAGTTTAGGAGGGCGAGGGGAATACGTCTAATCGAATGCCGTGATGGTGTGATAGATAAGCTCTATGGCGCAAAAAGTTCGGCGCGAAATCCACATTTCCCAGTTCTGACGGGGGCTTAAAGTCCGTTTCATCAGGTTAAAAAACAGCAGGTTGTGATAATCAAAACTGATTGCGCGGGCAACTGACTGTTTTGCTGAAAAAGCGTCCAACTTGTAACTGAACCGTTTCATTATGAAATGCTTAGCAAAAGACTAAGGGTTTTTCTGTACGCCGATTTAAGGCACCCTATGCCGCAGATCTCAATCTATGATTTTTTTGTATATTGCCTGTGCATTTTTATGCGCAGGTCAATACGGCACGTTTAAGGAAGACTCAGTGAAACGTAGTGTAATAAGTGTTTTGTCTTGTGTGTTGATGTTCTCTGCGGGCAGCGCCCACGCTGTCGCGCCACTCGATTTCCCGGTTGTGCCACCGAGCATTGATGCCGCCTCGTTTGTCCTGATGGATTACGCTAGCGGTGATGTGCTGGCGGCAGGGAATCCGGACGATCGCCGTAACCCGGCCAGCCTGACCAAACTGATGACCGGCTACGTGATTGACCGTGCTTTGGATCAGAAAAAAATCACCATGAATGACGTGGTGACCGTGCCTCAGGAAGCCTGGGTGGCGGGTAATAAAAGTCTCGATGGTTCTTCCCTGATGTTCCTCAAACCGGGCGACCGTGTTTCCGTGCGCGATTTGATCCGCGGGATCATCATTACCTCCGGTAACGATGCCTGCGTGGCGATGGCTGACTATGTGGCGGGCAGCCAGGACAGTTTTGTCGGCATGATGAACAAATATGTCGTCAGCCTGGGCCTGACCAACACCCATTTCGAAACCGTGCACGGTCTGGATGCGCCGGGGCAGTTCACGACGTCATACGATCTCGCCAAGCTTTCCCGAGCCATCATTGGCGGCGAGCCTGAGGAATATCAGATGTATGCCGAGAAATCGCTGACATATGACAACATCACTCAGCAAAACCGTAACGGCCTGTTGTGGGATAAAAACCTGCAGGTAGACGGCCTGAAAACCGGTCATACCGAAAGCGCCGGTTTCAACATCATTGCTTCGGCAACGCAGGGTGACCGTCGTCTGATTGCCGTCGTCATGGGCGGGAAAAGTTCAAAAGGGCGTGAAGAGCAGGCACGTAAACTGCTGACCTGGGGCTTCCGCGAATACACCAGCAAGCAGATTTTCAAAGCGGGTCAGACTGTCTCTGATGAACATGTCTGGTACGGTGCGAATTCGCAGGTGAAAGTCGGGTCGCTGAGCGATGTATTCATCAGCGTACCGCAGGCGGATGCCGATAAACTGAAAGCACAGTATGTTCTGACCAACCCGCAGGTTGAAGCACCGCTGAAAAAAGGGCAGGAGTTGGGCAATATCAATATCGTGGATAACGGCAAAGTAATTAAAACCGTGCCGCTGGTGGCATTAGAAGATGTCGCCGAGGGCGGAATCATCAGTCGGGCGATCGATTATGTGAAACTGAAAATTTAAAATAACTTCCTTAATAATAAGTATTAATAATCCCTGGTGAAATGACCGGGGATTTTTTTTTGCCATAAATTTGAAGTATTGATAATTTATAAAATATGACGGAGTTATTGTTTTTAAATGTAATTGGCGTAATTTTTCTGCTTTTTCTCAATTAAGCTCGTTTTTGTTTTGAATTAATGCATTAATAGTGAGTATGAATTATGGTTATTTTTTATTAGTAAAGATAACTTATTCATGAAACAAATTAGCATGATTATTAATTATTTTTTAATGTATATAAATGGAGTTATATAATGAGTGAGTATAATGCATCAGGTTTAGGTTTAAATAGCCTCGGCTCTGAAAGTAGTGACTTTTATTCAGATATAAAAGAAAAAATTGATTATTACATTGAGTTAAACATTGGCAGTTCTGACATTGATACTGTGGCGAGAGAGTCACTGGCGAACTCGATGGCATCGTGCGCGAACAGTTCCCGTGAATATACCAGAGCAGGAAACTTGGATGTTCAGATTGCCAATATGAACGCTATGGGGCAAAGCGGCACTGTCGATTATAGAAATTTGGTTAATGAACGTAATACAGCACTCAGCAATGCACTCTACCATGAGCAAAACGCGAATAAATCACTGAGGGATTTTAAAGCTGCAACGCGTGGTGATATTCAGTTCGCAGGAAGGGCTTCAGACGTCGCAGGATTTTTAAGTAAATTGGGATATCTGTCAGACCTTAATAAAATGTACAAAGAAGATCCTCAGGAAGCTTATAAACAAGCAGCAAAAGATGCCCTGCTTACCCTTGTTGAGTATCATTATGGGGATTATGAGGCAGTAATGGTTCAAACTGGATTTGATGTTATGGAAGCTGGTTATCCTGAAATGAATGCTTATAAGAAAATGATTCTGGATCAGCTGATAGATGAATATGGACGCTATATACCGCCATATATGCGAAAAGACCCGAGTTTAGATGAGGCGAATGCTCAGAGCAGCCCAATTATTCTAGATCTGGATGCAGATGGTATTGAAACGTTAAGCCTGAATAATGGCGTTTATTTTGATTTGGATAACAATCAATTTGCCGAAAAAACAGGTTGGGTGTCATCTGATGATGGATTATTAGTTCGCGATATTAATGGTGATGGTCTTATTGACAATGGAGGGGAATTGTTCGGTAATAATACATTGCTAAAAAACGGAATGCTCGCCAGAAACGGATATGAAGCCTTAAAAGATGTGGATGATAACAAAAATGGCATGATTGATGCCGAAGATTCAATTTGGAAAGAGTTAAGCATCTGGCAGGATAAAAACAAAAACGGTGTTGTTGATCATGGTGAACTAAAGTCACTGGATGAGCTTGAAATAAAAAATATAGCCACAGGGTATACGAATTCCACTACAGTTGATGCTAATGGAAATTCACATAAGCAGGAAAGTACTATAACGTTTGAGAATGGAGGTAAAGGTATATCAGAAGATGTCTGGTTTGATGTGAATGCCGCTGATGCTCGATACGATGGTGAGTATTTACTCAGCGTGGATATATTGTCATTACCTAATATGAATGGGTCAGGCAATATGGCGAATTTACATATCTCAATGAGTAAGAATGAAAATCTTAGAAACATGGTGGAGCAATTTGTTTCGGATCCAAAGGCTGCAAAGCAGTCCGACTTGCTTGAAACTATCCTTTTTGAATGGGCTGGGGTTTCTGATGTGGATCCTAAAAGTTGGGGGCAGAATTATGATGCAAGGAAAATTGCATTTCTAGAGGTCATAACCGGTGATCATCTAAATGGTTCTAATATTGATAATCGACCAAATGCTTTGACAGAAGTGAAACAAGAATATCAGCAGTATTATGATTTTTCGCTTGCTAGATTATTGGCTCAAACGATGTATAAGGAACAGTTTGACCTTATTACATTACAGTTCAGTCAGGGCAAAGCGTCTTTAAATTTAAATGAGTTTTCAGCATATCTTGACCAAAATGAAAAAAATAACGTCCTGCATTTTGTAGAAATAGGAAAGGCATTTTCAATGCTAACGTCCTACTTAATTAATCCCACAGCAGAAATACAAAAAATAAATGCGCGAATGGAATTATATATCATAGGTTCAGTAGAGAATGATACTTTCAAAAATGATCTGGGTGTAAGTCATCAGTATATATTTTCGGCGGGACATGGAAAAGATGTTTTTCAGCATGTTGGAGTCAGTAGTAAAGTGGATAACCTCCATTTTATTGGTGTCAAAGCAGAAGCCTCACATTTCTCACGCCAGAAGAATGACCTTGTTATCCATGCCTTCGGAAGCGAAGACAGCGTAACGATAAACAATTACTTCTTGAATGGCGAATCCAATACCAGCGGTGTTCGTAACTACAGTTTTGAATTTGACGACGTTACTCTGACGGAGTCTGATCTTCTAAAACTTGAATTCACCTCTAATGGTGGAGATGCAGATGAAGCTCTAACAGGCTGGTACGGCATTGACTTGATGTACGGTGCAGGCGGTAACGACACACTGAAGGGAGGGGGCGGAAATGACGTGCTGAACGGCGGTGCGGGCACTGACTACCTTTACGGCAGCAGCGGTGAGGACACCTACCAGTTTACTGCCGGGCACGGTAAAGACTATGTGTCTGACTCAGCGGGTAGCGGTGAAAATGGTGATGTTTTACGCTTCACTGGTGCGGCATCGGGCGCAGCCCGTTTCAGTCGCGAGGGTGCCAACCTTATCATACAGGCCTACGGAAGCGATGACAGCGTGACGGTCATCAACTACTTTGCCGGTACTGTTCAACACGGAGGGATTTATAGCCAGTTCAGCTTTGTCTTCGACGATGCGACGCTGACGGAGGCGGATCTGGCGAGGTCGGGGATGACGTACAACGGAACGGACGTTGGCAACAATGCTACGGGCTGGTACGGCGTCGACGTGATGAACGGTGGCGGTGGTAACGATACGCTGCAGGGAGGGGGCGGAAATGACGTGCTAAACGGCGGCGCGGGCAATGACTCACTTTACGGCAGCAGCGGTGAGGACACCTACCAGTTTACTGCCGGCCACGGTAAAGACTATGTGACTGACACAGCGGGTAGCGGTGAAAATGGTGATATTTTACACTTCACTGGTGCGGCATCGGGCGCAGCCCGTTTCAGTCGCGAGGGTACCAGCCTTATCATACAGGCCTACGGAAGCGATGACAGCGTGACGGTCAGCAACTACTTTGCCGGTACTGATCAACCCGGAGGGATTTATCGCCAGTTCAGCTTTGTCTTCGACGATGCGACGCTGACGGAGTCAGACCTGGCGAGGTCGGGGATGACCTACAACGGAACGGACGTTGTTAATAATGCCACAGGCTGGTATGCACCTGACCTTATGTACGGCGCAGACGGTAACGACACGCTGCAGGGAGGGGGCGGAAATGACGTGCTAAACGGCGGCGCGGGCAATGACTCACTTTACGGCAGCAGCGGTGAGGACACCTACCAGTTTACTGCCGGCCACGGTAAAGACTATGTGACTGACACAGCGGGTAGCGGTGAAAATGGTGATATTTTACGCTTCACTGGTGCGGCATCGGGCGCAGCCCGTTTCAGTCGCGAGGGTACCAGCCTTATCATACAGGCCTACGGAAGCGATGACAGCGTGACGGTCAGCAACTACTTTGCCGGTACTGATCAACCCGGAGGGATTTATCGCCAGTTCAGCTTTGTCTTCGACGATGCGACGCTGACGGAGTCAGACCTGGCGAGGTCGGGGATGACCTACAACGGAACGGACGTTGTTAATAATGCCACAGGCTGGTATGCACCTGACCTTATGTACGGCGCAGACGGTAACGACACGCTGCAGGGAGGGGGAGGAAATGACGTGCTGAACGGCGGTGCGGGCAATGACTTCCTTTACGGCAACAGCGGTGAGGACACCTACCAGTTTACTGCCGGGCACGGTAAAGACTATGTGTCTGACTCAGCGGGTAGCGGTGAAAATGGTGATATTTTACGCTTCACTGGTGCGGCATCGGGCGCAGCCCGTTTCAGTCGCGAAGGTAACAACCTTATCATACAGGCCTACGGAAGCGATGACAGCGTGACGGTCAGCAACTACTTTGCCGGTACTGATCAACCCGGAGGGATTTATCGCCAGTTCAGCTTTGTCTTCGACGATGCGACGCTGACGGAGTCGGATCTGGCGAGGTCGGGGATGACGTACAACGGAACGGACGCTGGTAACAATGCCTCGGGCTGGTATGCCGCTGATCTTATGTACGGCGCAGGCGGTAACGACACGCTGCAGGGAGGGGGCGGAAATGACGTGCTGAACGGCGGTGTGGGCAATGACTCACTTAATGGCAACAGCGGTGAGGACACCTACCAGTTTACTGTAGGCCACGGTAATGATTACGTGTATGACAACACCGGTGCGGGTGAACACGGCGATATCCTACGCTTTACCGGGGCTAACGCTGGTTCAGCGCTGTTCAGTCGCGATGGTCGCAGTCTGGTTATAAAGGCCTACGGAAGCGATGACAGCGTGACGGTCAGTAACTACTTTGCTGGTACTGATCAACCCGGAGGGATTTACCGCCAGTTCAGCTTTGTCTTCGACGATGCGACGCTGACGGAGTCGGATCTGGCGAGATCGGGGATAACGTACAACGGAACGGACGTTGGTAATAATATTACTGGCTGGTACGGCGTCGACCTCATGAACGGTGGCGGCGGCAACGATTCGCTGAGTGGCGGTTCCGGGAATGACGTTCTGAACGGCGGCGCGGGTAATGACGTGCTGAACGGCGGAGCGGGACAGGATACCTATCTGTTCGCTAACGGACACGGTAATGACAGGGTCACTGATTACGCAGGTAAGCTTGAGGGCAAAGATATTATTGAATTCAGCGATCTCAATCTTACCGACCTTTGGTTCTCGAAAAATAACAGTAATCTGCTTATTACCGAATCAGGATCTCAGGATTCCGTAGAAGTGATTAACTGGTATTCCAATGCTGACAGCCAAAATAAAATCATTCATACGCACGATGGCTATGAAATTGATGCAGCTCAGGTGCAGCAACTGGTTGAAGCGATGAGTACGTTTGCCGCAACGCATAGCGAATTATCAGCAGCAGATCAGCAAACAGGCTTTATGAACTCTGTCAGTGTTTCATCCTATCTCGACGCCGCGAAATAATGTAGTGCGGTAAATATCAAAAGCTCCTCTGTTTTCACGGAGGAGCTTTTTATTTCTGATATCTCAGCATATTTATTCAGAACACTTTGGAAGAAAAATCCGTTTTTACTTCGCTTTCAATATAGGTATTTAAACCCCATCCGGCGCGCGCTAATTCTTTCATCTTTTCAAGATGCTCGGGGCCGGGGTGACGGATATCGTACAGATACACGTGATTATTTTTGAAACGGACTTTGATCGAGTTGGCATCTATCTGGAAGCTGACAACCTGTGAATCACCGCTTTTGTTGGCGTAATTTTCCATGCTGCATCCTGTTAGCTAAGCCTGATAACGGGCGACCTCATCTATTAACCACGTTCGGCCATTTGACACAGGGCGGAAGTTCACAGTTTGCGCAACGCACGGAAAACATAGCTGAATACGGTAGCAGGAACACCGCTCATGACGTTCTCAGGCCATGAGCGGCGAAGATTACAGGTTTTCCGTCACGATTTTGGCGGCCGCCGCCAGCACATCTTTACGTGCTTTGGCATCCTGCTGCGGTTGGGTGAAATAGGTGACCAGAATGAGCGGCGCATGGTTATCGGGCCAGATCACCGCAATGTCATTGGTGGTGCCGTAATCGCCGCTGCCGGTCTTGTCGCCGACCTGCCACGTTGCCGGAAGGCCTGCGCGGATGCTGGCTGCGCCGGTGGTGTTACCTTTTAACCATTGCACAAGCTGCGCGCGCTGCGGTTCAGCCAGCGCATTGCCCAGCGTCAGTTTACGCAGACTTTCAGCCATCGCCAGCGGGGAGGTGGTATCACGTTTGTCGCCGGGGATCGCCGTGTTGAGGCTTGGCTCCGTACGGTCGAGGCGGAAAGTCTCATCGCCGAGGGAACGTGCAAACTGCGTCACTTTTGCCGGGCCGCCGAGCTGCGCGATAAGTTTATTCATCGCCACGTTGTCGCTGTACTGAATCGCCGCCGCACCCAGTTCACCCAGCGTCATGCCGGTATCGAGGTGCTTTTCAGTGATCGGGTTGTAGTTCACCAGATCGGACTTTTTGATATCCACGTGCTTATTCAGCAGGTTTTTATCCGTTTCACTGGCTTTCAGAATGCCTGATGCTGCCATCACTTTGCTGGTGCTGCACATGGCGAAACGCTCATCCGCGCGGTAAAGCGTCTGCGTGTTACTGGCCGTGTCGATCATCGCCACGCCTAACCGCCCGCCGGTGCTTTTTTCCAGTTCAGCGAGTTTTTGTTGCACGGCTTTTGCCTGTGCGGGCGTCTGAGCCCACAGCGGTGCACTGGAAAATAACAAAGGCATCAGCGCCACGGTGAGGCACGCTTTCTGACGAAATGTATTCATGAACATAGAAATCCTTATCGGTGTTGGTGTGGAAGCCGGCAATATCCTTGTTTGGCGCAGGATTGACAAGCGAGAATAATTTCGCGCAGGATAAAGAAAAACTTATGGATAAGTCATTATGCGGACCTCGCTGCCTCTCAATGCGTTGCGTGCTTTTGAAGCCTCGGCCAGACATCTCAACTTTACCCGTGCCGCACTTGAACTGAGCGTCACGCAGGCGGCGGTCAGCCAGCAGGTGCGTTTGCTGGAAGATCAGTTGGGCACTGCCTTGTTCAAACGGTTGCCGCGCGGGCTGGAACTGACCGATGAAGCGCTGGTGTTATTGCCGGTGTTATCCGAAGCGTTCAGCCAGATTCAAACCGTGCTCAAGCGCTTTGAGGGCGGGTATTTTCATGAAGTGCTGACTATCGCGGTGGTGGGTACTTTTGCCGTAGGCTGGTTATTGCCACGGCTGAAAGCCTTCCGGGAGCAGCATCCTTTTATCGAACTCAAAATTCTGACCAACAATAACGTGGTTAATCTGGCGTCCGAAGGGCTGGATTACGCGATCCGTTTTGGAACCGGCAACTGGGCGGCGACGGAAAACCGGCTGTTGTTTGACGCGCCGCACACGGTGTTATGTTCTGCGGACATTGCCCGCAGACTTTCGACACCGGGTGCGCTGACCAAAGAAATACTATTGCGTTCGTACAGGCCAGACGAATGGGATCAATGGATGATCGCCGCCGGTCTGGACCCCTGGCGTGCTGCCGGGGCGGTGTTTGATTCTTCGCGGCTGATGGCCGAAGCGGCTATGCAGGGGGAAGGCGTGGCGCTGGTTCCCGTGTCGATGTTTACCCGTGAAATGGAGGCCGGATGTCTGGTTCGTCCGTTTGC
The DNA here is from genome assembly GCF_050632365.1 of Rahnella sp. PAMC25559. Taxonomy (GTDB): domain Bacteria; phylum Pseudomonadota; class Gammaproteobacteria; order Enterobacterales; family Enterobacteriaceae; genus Rahnella; species Rahnella rivi. The sequence goes on from NZ_CP192543.1 coordinate 3,089,908, forward strand.
CACTGAAATCACGCTCGGCAGTTACTGGCTGACCCGGCTTAAATCGAAACGCATGTCTGCCGCGATGCAGGTGTTCGAGGAGTGGCTGTTCAGCCAGCTGGCTGAAAGGTCTGAAGAATAAGCGCGCAGCGCAGTGGGCACCGGCAAACTCCCGGTGCCCGCAGCGCTAAAGGGATGGTTTCAGCAGGAAACTGTGATCAAAGGTGCCACTGACATTGAGCGCCACCGGCAGCAATCCCTGAGCATGATAAAAATCAGCGGTTTGCTGTTGCTGCGTCTCAGTCGCCGCATCGATCTGCTGCCAGTAGGATTTGCGGCGCTCAAAAGAGAGTTTCGCCGCATCCAGCGGGAAGCCGATAATCTTCGCCAGTTTTTCACTGTACGCATCCAGATTTTTATACGCCCAGATCTGCGCATCGCTCAGCCGTTGCAGATAATCAGCAATCGCCTGACGTTTACCCTGATCTTTCAGCGCCGTGTCCGTGGCGGCGAGGAAACTGTTCCCTGACCACAACCCCCGGCCATTAATCAGCACGCGCAGATGATCCTGCGTTTCGGCGAATGCCGTGTAAGGTTCCCACGTCGCCCAGACATCCACCGAACCTTGCGTTAGCGCGAGTTTGGCATCGCTGGGTGGCAGGAAGCGGAAGGTGACATCTTTGGCACTCAGCCCGGCAGAGGCCAGTGCTTTCAGCGCCACAAAATGGCCGATAGATCCCCGGTTGGTGGCGATACTTTTGCCTTTCAGATCGGCAGCCGTTTTGATCGGGCTGTCGGGCCTGACCAGCAGCGCCGTGCCGTAAGCATCAGATTTATCCACCGCAATGGCTTTCACCTGCGCACCCGCCGCTTCGGCAAACAGCAGCGGCGCATCGCCGATAATCCCGACATCTACGGCCTGCGCATTGAGCGCTTCTGCCAGCGGAGCCGCAGCCGGGAACTCCGACCATTCAATTTTGTAGGGCAGATTATCCAGTTTGCCCGCCGCTTCCAGCTGGGCGCGCATATTCCCTTTCTGATCGGCCACGCGCAGGGTGACGGAGTCGGCCAATGCCGCAGACGTGCTTGCGATAAGAGACACCATCAACAGCAGATTTTTTACATTGACTCGCATTGCAATTCCTCAGACCAGGCTGGCACGGGCAGGGTGGTGAGCGGCCTGACGTGCAGCGATTTTCTGCTTCGTCAGCGGGATCAGGGATTTACCGTATTCAACGGCATCATTGAGCGGGTCAAAACCGCGGATCAGGAAAGTGGTGATGCCCAGGTCATAATATTTCAGCAGCGCGTCAGACACCTGTTCAGGCGTACCGACCAGCGCAGTGGAGTTCGATCCCCCGCCGATGAGCCCGGCAATACCGGTCCACAGGCAGCTGTCGAGACGAGCGCCTTGCGCCACGGCATTCAGTAACCGCTGAGCCCCGACGCTCTGTGGTTTTGCTGCCAGAGTCTGGCCGCTGGTCGCCCGTTGTGCAGTGGCTTTCGCCAGGATCTCGTCGGCCTTTGCCCAGGCTTCTTCTTCTGTTTTACCGAGGACCGGGCGGAATGAGATGCTGAAGTCGATGTCACGCTGATGCTGTGCGGCCGAGGCTTTCACCGCGGCCACGGTTTCTGCCGCGCTTGCCAGCGGTTCGCCCCACAGCGCGAAGACATCGGCATGTTTACCGGCAACACGGATGGCATCTTCCGACGACCCACCGAAGAACACAGGCAGCCGTTGCTGAGAGGGTTTGATGGCTGAGAAGGCTTTCTCCGCCTGATAAAACTCACCCTGATGGTCGAAATCTTTTTCCGAGTACCAGCTTTTTTTCAGAACATCAATGTATTCATCCGTGCGCTGATAGCGGCCTGACTTTGGCACGAAATCCCCGTCGCGACGCTGTTCTGCATCGCTGCCGCCGCTGATGATATGCACTGCCACGCGGCCATCCAGCAAGTGATCGAGCGTGGCGAGTTTACGTGCCGCCAGCGTCGGGGCAACAAAGCCGGGGCGATGGGCCAGCAGGAAATGAATACGGGACGTGTTTGCGCCAGCATGCGCGGTGACCAGAAAGGCATCCGGCTGGTCGGAGGCATAGGCCACCAGAATGCGGTCGAAACCGGCATTTTCGTGGGCTTTGGCGAAATCGGCGATGTATTTTTTATCAAAAACAGGGCCAGTTGGCGGAATGATTTCAGACGCCAGCCGATGGCCGATCATACCAATAAATTGCACGCTCATGAGCTGTCACTCCTCAGGTCAGAGGCCAGCGAACCAAGACTGCGCTGGCAGGAGTTATCACCATAAACGGGTTTTTACTATGTTAGAAATTCATTATGTGGATAAGTTAATATGAAAAATGTGCATTAAGATTGGGGCGGTAGGTTGCCACCCACACGGGTCCTGCGAATGCGTTTTAACGTCAAGACCTTGGGCTCGCCGCCCAAACGGGCCTTAAGGGGGGCTTATCGCCGCCCCCCTTAAGAATCCCGGGCTCTTTTTACAACGCGCTGCCGCTGGCAGGCTATATTCCAGCGGCTCCGGCTATTGCCGCAAACGCCGCCGCTGCGCGGTCCTCTCATTTCAGGTTCGAACCCGCTCGGAAAAATACCCTCGCGGTTTCTCACCGTTCATTCGACGTCGTTTTGAGCGCGGCCAAAGGCTATGTAAAACGGAGGTTTTTCTCCTCCCCCTGCGATGTGAAAGGAGGAAAGCAAAACCAAACACATCGTTTCTGCTTTAAAAATGCCAGTGGCCGCGCTCAAAAATCACGCCGGAGGGAGTGGTGGAAAACCGCGCGTCTGTATGCGCGGGTTGTAACCCGAGCGGAGGGCACCGCGCAGCGGCGGAATTTTGCGGCAATAGCCGGAGTTTCTGAAACATAGCCAGCGAGCGGCAGCGCGCAGTGAAAGAGCCCGGGATTCTTAAGGGGGGCGGCGATAAGCCCCCCTTATGGCCGGTGTGGGTGGCAACCCACGGTCTTGACCTTAAGGCCGGTGCGGGTGGCAACCCACGGTCTTGACGTTAAAATCCCCTGAAATCCTCCCACCTCGCCCACGAGAATCTAATACTCTATCCCCGTCTGAACCGGTAAATCCAGGCCGTGCGCGATGGCGGCGGCGAAGGCATCAATGGCGGGGATCTGGCTGGCAGGGACATTGGGATAGACCAGCCATAACTGGCTGCGCGGGGCGAAATCTTTCAGGGCGTACAGCGCGAGCTCAGGGCGCAGGGGGTGATGTTCCACCAGTGCGCGTGGCATCAGGCCGAGGCCGCGGCCTTCGGCGATGAGGGAGAGTTGCAGTGTGACGCCAAAGGCTTCGAGATTGATCAACAGTGGCAAACCCTGTTCGATTAATGCCCGTTGCAGCGCCGCGCGGAAACCACAGCCTTCCGGATTGAGGATCCACCCGTGCTGATAACACTCCTCCAGCCGCTGCGGCAACGCTGCCGTGGCTTTCGGGCCGACCACCACCAGATCTACGGCGCCGAGAGGCTGATTCTCAATGCCTGCCGGAAATTGTTTACTGGCGGGAAACAGCACCACCGCCGCCTCAAGCTCCTGACGCTGTACGCGCAGCAATAATTCTTCGCCCCAGCCGCTGGATAAGCGTGGCTGAATTTCAGGGAACTGGCTGGAAAGCATCTTAAGCGCGGGCAGCAGGCTGCTTTCGCTCAGGCTTTGCGGAACCGCCAGACGCAGCAGGCCGGACGGCGGGCTGTCGGCAGCCACCAGATCGCTGAGTGCATCCACTTCGCGCAAAATATGGCGGCATTGCTGATAAACACGTTTACCCATCAGCGTCGGTTTCAGCGGTTTGGTTTGCCGGTTCAGCAACGGGATGCCCAGTGATTCTTCGAAATTCTGTACGCGGCGGGTAATGGCCGGTTGCGTGAGCCCCAGCTCATCGGCGGCCAGACGCGTCGATTGCAGGCGAATGACCGCAACAAACGCGGTTAAATCTTCAATTTTCATGGCATCCGGTATCCGTCAGAGAATCAACAACAGTCCGCGCAGCATAAAACAATTTGAAGTATGACGCTGGATCGCACCGCACATTTTTATGTGTTAAATGCATATTAGCTTATCCATAAAATGAATTTTGGTTGAGTTTGACCAGTGCTAGCCTGTCCTGAATGTTGATCAAAAGGGGAAGGCGATGACCGCTTTACATACCGCGCCACTGCGCCAGTTTCTGGCCGACTTCACGCGGCTGATTCAGGAACCGCATGGTCAGACCGAGGTACTGGCGCAGGGCAGCACACTGCTTGCGACACTGATCGGCCAGGATAACTGGCTGCCGGAAGCCTTTGCTGAGCCACATGCCGAACACTATCAGCAATATTTGCTGTATGCCGATCCGCTGTCGCGATTTTCAGTGGTCAGTTTTGTCTGGGGACCAGGGCAAACCACGCCGGTGCATGACCACCGCGTCTGGGGGCTGATCGGGATGCTGCGCGGGGGAGAAACCAGCCAGAATTATGTGCGCCACCGCGACGGCACCCTGCAACCCGAAGGGCCAGCCGTGACACTGCATCCGGGCGATGTAGAGAAAATCGCGCCGGATGTGCTGGATATTCATCAGGTCAGCAATCTTTACGCCGATCGCGTTTCGGTCAGTATTCACGTTTATGGCGGCAATATCGGCGCAGTGTCACGGGCGGTCTACTTGCCCGACGGCAGCGAGAAAACCTTTATTTCCGGCTATTCCAACTCACTCCTGCCCAATGTCTGGGATCTGTCAAAAGAGAATCCATATGTCTGATGCTCAAACCTTACCGCTGCGTCATTTTTCGTGGCTGCAACAGGCGTTGATCGCCGGGCAGGAAGTCGCGCTGGTTGATGTTCGTGAAGAAGCCGCCTTTGCTACCGGCCATCCGTTGTTTGCGGTCAATCTGGCACTGTCAAAACTGGAGCTGGAAGTGCTGGATCGCATTCCGCAGCGTAAAACGGCGGTGACGCTTTATGACAACGGCGAGTTCTATGACGTCGCGCGCGGCGAGCGCAAAACCACGCGGGCGGCGGCGTTGCTGCGCGCGCTGGGGTATCAGGATGTCGCCGTGCTGGCGGGCGATCTGGCTGGCTGGAAAGAGGCCGGCGGGGAAATCTTCATTGATGTGAATGCGCCGGGCAAAGCGTTTGGTGAATGGGTGGAACATCATTACCACACGCCTTCACTGAGTGCAGAACAGGTGCTGGCACTGCAACAGCAGGGCGCGAATATCGCGGTGCTGGATGTGCGTCGTTTTGATGAATTTCAGACCATGAGCATTCCCGGCGGCGTCAGCGTACCGGGAGGGGAGCTTGTGCTGCGCTTGCGTGATGTCGTACCTGATGCAAGTACACAGATTATTGTTAACTGCGCAGGCCGAACACGCAGCATTATCGGTACACAATCGCTGATCAATGCCGGTTTCAGTCAGCCGGTAGCGGCTTTACGCAACGGCACCATTGGCTGGACGCTGGCGGGCCAGACACTGGCGCATCAGCAACAGGCGCAGTTTCCGCCGCTCAGTGAGAAGTCACGCCAGGCGGCGCGGGAAGGTGCGCAGGCTCTGGGAATTCGTGCGGGCGTTCGCGCTGTGACGTTGTCACAAATCCGCGACTGGCAGCAGGACGATTCCCGCACGTTATACCTTTTTGATGTCCGCACGGTAGAGGAGTTTCGCGCCGGTCATTTACCGGGTGCGCGACATGTTGCGGGCGGTCAGCTGATTCAGGAAACCGATCATTACGCCAGCGTGCGCGGTGCGCGGGTGGTGCTGGCCGATGACGACGGCGTGCGGGCCAATATGGCCGCATCCTGGCTGGCGCAGATGAACTGGGAAGTGTACGTTGCGGACGTTAGCGCGGAAGACTTCACCGGGCAAGGCGACTGGAAGGCCAGCGTTGCCCCCGCGCCGGCGGTGGAATCGGTCACTCCGCAGACAGTGCAACACTGGCTGGCAGAGGGCGACACCGGGGTGATTGATCTCACCACCAGCGCGAATTTTCGCAACCGCCGCATTCCGGGCGCAGTGTGGACCACACGCGGCAACATCCCCCAGATCATCGCTTCACAGCCTGAGAAACAGCGCTGGGTGGTGACGTGCACCAGCGGCCTGCTCGCACGTTACGCTGTCACAGAAATAGCTGCGCTGACGGGTAAAAATACTTTTTTGCTGGAGAAAGGAACGGTGGGCTGGATTGATGCCGGTCTGCCGCTTGAGCACGGTGATTCGGTCTGGCTGGAAAATCCACAGGATCGCTATCGCCGCCCGTACGAAGGGACGGATGTGAGCCCGCAGGCCATGCAGGATTATCTCGACTGGGAATATGGTCTGGTGGCGCAACTGGAAAAAGACGGTACGCACGGTTTTGTATTATTGACGTCGTGAAATGACATAAAGCAGCGCGGGGCTGACGCCTCTGCGTGAAGAACGCAGAGGATCAGTTAATGCTTAACGACGGCCACGCGGATGGGTGCGGGCAGTCCAGTCATAGGTTGCAGAGGTACTTGGCACGGCTTTATTACGGCGTTTTTCCGCACGCGCTTTAGCCGCGACCTTTTCCTTCTCTTCCATCAACTTATCGATGTAATCATCTTTAATGCGGTTATTTTCAGAATTGGTCAACTCACGGCCCTGTGCTTTACGAGCCCGGTCCAGCAAGGTTTTCAGCTCGCGCTGTTCGCTTTCCGTCATATCTTGTTGTGTCAGTCTTTTCATTTTTAACGCGTCCAGTGAGGAAAGTGGCAACCAGTGTAGTCGTTAACGGGGGGAAATGCCCGCAGAATGCGTTTTAACGTCAAAACCGTGGGTTGCCATCCACGCCGGGCTTAAGGGTTCTGTGTAAGCGTTTTAACGTCAAGACCGTGGGTTGCCACCCACACCGGCCTTAAGGGGGGCTTATCGCCGCCCCCCTTAAGAATCCCGGGCTCTTTCACTGCGCGCTGCCGCTCGCGGGCTATGTTTCAGAAACTCCGGCTATTGCCGCAAACGCCGCCGCTGCGCGGTCCTCTCATTTCAGGTTCGGACCCGCTAGGAAAAACACCCTCGCGGTTTCTCACCGTTCATTCGACGTCGTTTTGAGCGCGGCCAAAGGCTATGTAAACAGGATTATTTTCTCATCCCCGCGAAGTGGGAAGAGAAAAGCAAAACCATACACATCGTTCGACTTTAAAAATGCCATTGGCCGCGCTCAAAAATCACGCAGAAGGGAGAGGTGGAAAACCGCGCGTCAGTTTGCGCGGGTTGTAACCCGACCGGAGGGCACCGCAAAGCGGCGGGATTTTGCGGCAATAACGCAAGCCGCTGAAACATAGCCGGCGAGCGGCAGCGCGCAGTTAAAAAAACGCAGGATTCCAAAGGGTTTCGTTTTGTATAGCCGGTCACATGGGTTACAGATCTGACCGGCCACATAGGTAACACATTTTCGATTAGTCTATGCGTAAAATGCAGTGTTCGGCTTTGTCATAATACGCAAGTATTAGACGGTCGAACAACACCATATACAATCCGTCATCTACCTCTTTCATCATCACATATTCACCTCGCAGAGCCTCACTTAAAAAGAGTCGAGTACCTGGATAGATATCTCCATTCTGCTGAACTTTATATAACCGGGCCTTATCTGGATAAATGACTTCTGGAACTTTCCCATCCCATTCTCTGCTGGAGGTCGTCCATTGTGAGGACGGCGTTTGACCGTTATGCACATCATGAGGCCGTTCATGATTAAATTCATGGCGGTAGTGATTGAACCAGACTTGTTGTTCTTCCAGCGTCGCGTAAATATTCCCGCAACGCAGTCCTGCCTTCAGGGAGCGATGCATTCTTTCGTGCCGGCCATTTTGCTCAGGATGACCTTTTTTTATACGTTCCGGCAGGATGCCAAGCTTTATTAACCAAACACTTAGCTGGCTGAGACCCGCAATGCCGTTACCGGCAAAAGGTGAACCATTATCGGTTCTTACTACGCTGGGCAGACCATATTCGCGAAAGGCGTTTTCAAAACATGTTTGCACAAACGGCCGCCCCTCGCCCTTGCCAGCCTCGCAGGCTAAAAGGTAGCGACTGTGGTTATCTGTCAGCGTAAATGGATAGCAATAGTGCTGGCTAAGAAGTCTAAACTTTCCTTTAAAATCAGCACTCCAAACCTGATTATTTTCGCGGATATCTGTCAGTGGCAAGACGTTACCCGGCGTGTTTTGTCGCTTTTTAAATGGGGTGACAAGACCCTCTTTTTTGAGAATATCGCCAATAGAGCTGCTTGCAGGGACGTCGAAAGGTGCGTTGTTATTGAGTAACCAGTGACGAATTTTAACCGGTCCCCAGTCTGGATGCTTGCGCCGCATCTCGACTAATCGTTGGATAACCTCGTCAGTCATGCGTTCGGGATGAGTAAGGCGGGCGCGAGAGCGATCGTTGAGAGAAAATGGGTCGTCAGGTTGAAAGCGTTGAAGCCACTTATATCCCGTTTTACGGCTGATCTTAAAATGACGACAAACAGCGGAGAATGACTCTCCGCTGTTCTGAACGGCGTGAATAAATTCGAGTCGTTGCATGGTAACAGTCTCAGTCCAGGGCATAGCGGTTCTCCTCTGCTATGCCATTTATAACTGTTACCCATGTGGCCGGTCTAAAGTGTTACCCATGTGACCGGTCTATACCGTTTAAAACCCTTTGGGCCCGTTTGGGCGGCGAGCCCAAGGTCTTGACGTTAAAACGCATTCGCAGCCATTAAGTCCGGTGTGGGCGGCAACCCACATTTAGCTCTTATTTGCGGAACCTAACGATAATCATTATCATCCTCGCATTCCGTTTCTCCCCGAGGTGTTATGCGTAAGTTCTCTCCTTTATTACTGATTTCGTGCCTGCTGATGGCCGCTGGCGTGCAGGCTAAAACCGTTACGGACATTTCCAACCGTACGGTCACGGTGCCTGATAACCCGCAGCGGATTGTGGTGGGGGAAAGCCGTATGCTATATACGCTGGCGTTGGTGCAGGACGGCAACCCGGCTCAGCATGTGGTGGGGTGGCCGGGGGATATGGCGACGCTCGATGCGCAAAGCTGGGCAATCTATCTGAAAGCCTTTCCTGAAATCGGCAATATCCCGCTGCTGGGGCAGAACAACTACACCCAGATGAGTGTAGAAAAGGTCATTGCGCTCAAACCGGATCTGGTGATTCTGCCGATCTACGCCAAAAAGCAGGATAACCAGGATCTGATGCAGGAAGCGCTGACCCGCGCGGGGATCCCGGTGATCTACGTCGATCTGCGTGTCGATCAACTGCATAACACGCTGCCGAGTGTGAAACTGCTGGGCGATGTGATGAATCACCCGGAAAAAGCGGCGCGGTTTATCGCTTTTTATCAGCAACATATGAACCGCGTGCAAGAAAGAATAGCCGCGTATCACGGAAAAAGACCCACGGTGATGTTGCAGCTGCATCTTGGCCGCCGCGAGACGTGCTGCACCACGGTGTCACACGGCAATCTGGCAGATCTGCTGGCGTTCGCCGGCGGAGATAATATTGCGAAAGGGGCGTTCAAAAGCGTCTACGGCGATCTGAACCCGGAAGCGGTGATCGTCGCCAATCCGGATGTGTATATCACCACCGGCATGGCGGGGCCGGAAGGCAAAAGAGTGTCAAACCTGATGCTCGGGCCGCAGGTGACGCAGGAGGAAGCCGCGCAGAGTTTCCGTCAGGTGATGGACAAACAACCGGTGCTCTCCACGCTGAAAGCCGTGCGGGAAGGGCGTGCGTACAGCGTCTGGCATAATTTCTACCTCAGCCCGTACCACCTGGTGGATGTCGAGATCTTTGCTAAAGCGATGTATCCGCAGCTGTTCAAAGACGTTGACCCGCAACAGACGATGCAGGATCTCTACGCTCAGTTCCTGCCGGTGCCCTTCAGCGGCACTTACTGGAGTTCCTTGCCAGCCAGATGACGCCATCTGAAAACCTTCCCTGACGCGCAGGATTTTTAAGTCCACAAGGATGTGCAGACAGGCTACCCTGAGTTCAGTGAACCTTGCCCCCAAGCCCTGCACGGACTGATTACACAGGAATCTGAATGCGTCGAAAAAATGTGAATGATTATCAGGCTTTTATCGCCGTCGCGCGTGAGCAAAGCTTTACCAAAGCGGCAGCCCAGCTCGGCGTTTCGCAGTCGGCGCTGAGCTACACCATCAGAACGCTGGAAGCCCATCTCGGGCTGCGGTTGCTGACCCGCACAACGCGCAGCGTCTCGGTCACCGAGGCGGGTGAACGTTTGCTCAGCCGCATCGGGCCTCATTTTGACGAAATAGAAAACGAGATCGCCGCCATCAGCGGGATGCGCGAAAAACCCGCAGGCACGGTCCGCATCACCGCAATTGAACATGCCGCCGAATCCATTCTCTGGCCGAAACTGACGCCAATGCTGCTCGAATATCCGGATATTCACATTGAGATCATCAGTGAGTACGGGCTGAAAGATATTGTCGCTGAACGCTATGACGCCGGTGTCCGGCTCGGCGAACAGGTGGATAAAGACATGATTTCCGTGCCCGTTGCCCCGAACTTCAGTTTTGCGGTGGTCGGATCGCCGTCTTATTTCGAAGGCAAAACGCGGCCTGTTACGCCACGGGATCTGAATGAACACAGCTGCATTAAACTCCGGCTGCCCACCCACGGCGGCTTTTATGCCTGGGAATTCAGCAAGCAGGGCACCGAACTTAAGGTGCGCATTGACGGGCGGTGTACTTTCAGCAGCATCGGGCTGATGCGACAGGCCGCACTGGCCGGGCTGGGGCTGGCCTATCTGCCCAAAGATGTGGTGGAACCGGCGCTGCAATCCGGTCAGCTGATTCAGGTATTGGCCGACTGGTCGCCGCCGCGCACGGCGTATCACCTTTATTACCCCAGCCGTCGCCAGCATTCTCCTGCTTTTGCGCTGGTGCTCGAGGCACTGCGCTACCGTCCGTAATATTCCTCCCGCAAACCCATTGGGCTGATGGTTTCAGCTCAATGCCTCCTGATTAAGAAAATAGCCTTCTAAGCTCATGCAGATTTATCCCTCTAATCACTTAATACCAAAGAGATTATGATCAGCCCCCTGAACCCGTCACGGCCCCGTGTGCCGCGGCGCCGTGCATATCCACATTTCTATCGACTAAGGTAAACCTCTCATGACACCACGCGCTCTGCTTGAAGCATTTCCCTTTGCACCGGGGCTTACCCTGCGCAACCGTATTGTAATGGCGCCGATGACTACCTGGGCAGGTAACGATGATGGCACCGTCTCTGCTGAAGAAGAGGCTTATTACCGCCTGCGGGTAAAAGACGTGGGGCTGGTGATCACCGGCTGTACCCATGTTCAGCAAAACGGGATCGGCTTCACCGGCGAGTTTGCTGCGTATGATGACACTTTTATTCCCGGTTTAACGCGGCTGGCTGCGGCGGCGAAAAGCGGGGGCGCACCGGCAATCCTGCAGATTTTCCATGCCGGTGTGAAAACCCATCCGGACCTGGTATCCGATATTGTGGCCGCAAGCGCCGTTGCCGGTGAGGCGGGGCCATTTGCGCCTGCGGTGATACCGCGTGAACTGGCGGATCACGAAGTGGAAGACATTGTTGAGGCATTCGGCGAGGCGACCCGTCGCGCCATTGCCGCTGGTTTTGACGGCGTTGAGCTTCATGGTGCCCACGGTTTTCTGTTGCAGAATTTCTTTTCTCCCCATTTTAATCAGCGCAGCGATCGCTGGGGCGGTTCGCTGGCGCACCGGATGCGCTTCCCGCTGGCCGTTGTTTCCAAAGTGCGTGAAACCATTGCCCGCTATGCCACGCAACCTTTCCAGCTGGGTTACCGGATCACGCTTGATGAACATGAAGAGGACGGGCTGCGCATCGGGGAGTCACTGAAACTGGTGGATAGTTTGATCGACAGCGGGATCAGTTATCTGCACGTCTCGCTGGGCAATGCATTAGAGGCGCGCCCGGTTGATGCGCCGCAAGGCCCGGCAATTATTGCTATCGTGCACGATCATCTCGCCGGACGGATCCCGCTTATCGCCGCGGGTCAGATGAGAACGCCTGAACAGGCAGAACAGGCGCTGGCTGCCGGCGTTTCTCTCGCGGCAATCGGGCAGGGGCTGGTGATGAATCCGGACTGGGTGAAATATGCCAAAGGCGAGGCGCAAAGCCCGATTGCGCTGGACGTTGCCGCCCCGGACGTCGTGCCACTCGCCATCCCTGAAAAGCTGTGGCGCGTCATCGAAAATACCCCCGGTTGGTTTAACGTGCGACCGGCCACCGGGTCTGTCTCGTAAGCGGAAAGTGAGAAAACACGCAGGCGCCTGGTGTGGTTGACGCCTGCGTGAAAAGATCAGAAATCCACTGCCGCCGAAAGCACCACATTGCGCGGTTCGCCTTCGATAACGCGTAAATTACCGGCGCTGGAAGAGTAATACTCTTTATCGAACAGGTTATTCACGTTTAGTTTGATCTGCGTATGTTTGCCCAGCAACTGATTATCCCAGGCGACAAACGCATCCGCCACGGTGTAATCCGGCAGGGTGAAGCTGTTTTCCGGATCGCCCGCACGGGAGCCCATATAACGCGCACCGCCACCGATGCGGAAATCACCCGGCACCTGCGACCAGCGCAGAGTGTGGCTCAGATACAGGCTGCCCATGTTGGTTGGCGCATTCACCAGGCGGTTACCGACGTTGGCGGAATTCACGTCATCTTCGGTGATTTCGGTTTTGTCATAACTGTAGCTGGCCGTCAGATCCCAGTCCTTAGCGACTTCCCCGTTAATCTCCAGCTCCGCACCGGTCGAACGCGCTTTCGGAATGTTACGCGTCACGCCGTTGATGAACACCGACATGTCCTCTTCATCAATGCGGTACACCGCCAGCGTCGCGTCCAGACGCGGTGAAATCTGCCATTTGGTGCCGACTTCATAGGTTGTGCCGCTTTCCGGCGAAGCCACATTACCGTTGTCATCCACATCGGTGGACGGCGTAAACGACTGGCTGTAGTTGGCGTAGAACGACAGATCGTCAGTCAGTTTGTACACCACGCCCACCTGCGGCAGGAATTTATCATCGGTATCGTCCAGACTTTGGGTTGGATTAACGAAACCGGAGGTCTGTTTCTGGTTGTAATGCTGATAACGCCCGCCGACCACGCCAATCCATTTATCCGTCAGATGAATGCTGTCTTTCAGATAAATTGATTTGTTGTAGAGGGTGTTCCGAAGATTGCTGTTGCTGTCGGAATAGGTGCTGCTGTTGGTGATCGGCTCAACGCCGTACACCGGCGCATACATATTGAAGGTGCTGAAGGTTTTGCCACGGTAAGAATACTGTTTGTAGGTTTCGTTTTTCTCGTAATCGACGCCAATCAGCAGGTCGTTCATTATCCCGAAGATCTCCTGATTGCCGATCCAGTCCCAGGAAGTATAGCTGGTCTGATGGTTGAATCCCCGGTTGGCATCCGCACGACGCGTCACTGCGCCGGTATCGGTGTTGACGGCGGTGGCGCGGACTTCATTGCTGTCATAGCGGCGTTGCTGCCAGGCGTAGGTCAGACGGGTTTTCCAGTCCTCGTTCAGCTGATATTCCCAGGTGGTGTTCAGGCGCTTCGTTTTGCCCCACGCGTGGTTGGCCAGTTCGTCAAGACGACGGTTGTAAGGGATATCCAGCGGTTTACCGTTGCTGAATACCGTTCCGCGATCGTAGGGAATGTCGTATTTGTATTCCTGATAACTGACGTTAAAACTGGCTTTTTCACCGAACCAGCTCAGCGAAGGGGCGAGCAGGGTGTGCGAATCGCTGCCAAAGTTACGCCAGTAATCTTCGTACTGACGTTCGGCGATCATGCGAAACGCGAAACCGTTCCCCAGCGGGCCGGTGACATCGAGCGTGCCTGCACCGCCGCCAAATCCGCCGGTCCGGCCACTGACGCGGGTATTCCATTCATACTGCGGTTTTTTGCTGATCATGTTGATCACGCCGCCGGGATTTTGAATACCGTAAAGCAGGGAAGCGGAACCCTTGAGCACCTCGATGTGATCGATGGTGGAATCAAAGCCCAGCCCCTGATTACTGCGCACGCCGTCAATCAGGATTGAACCGTCACTGTTGGCGCCAAATCCGCGTTTGACGAAGCCGTCTTCCGTGCCGCCCAGCGTATTCCCCTGAGCCACGCCGCTGACGAACTTCATCGCGTCGTTAAGCGAGGTGACGTCGTAATCCTGGATCATAGACTGCGTGACGACGCTGACTGACTGCGGAGTTTCACTGAGCGGAGTCTCACTTTTGCTGGCGGTGGAACTCTGCGTGGCGCTGTAATCGGTGGTGTCCGGGGTATCCGCCTGCGCATTGACGGTAATGGAATCTTCAGAAGCAGGCTGCGCCGCCAGCAGCGGCGAACAATGGAGCATAGCTAACGCAATGACGGATTTTTTGAATCCGCCGTGAGCCCCGCGCGGGGCGTGCTGGTAAGACATGTGAGTAATTCCCTGAAAGAAAGTCGAACAAAGTAAATACAAATGATAACGGTTTGCATTCTAATTTGTGGCGCGGGTAAAGGGAATCAAATTGATGATGACAATAATTACAATTGAACGCGCAGGGAGAGGGAAAGGGCACCAATGCAAGTCAATGATCAGCCTGATACCGTGACTTTTCTGGCGACCGGAATGACAGGTAATTTCCTTTAATTCTCTAAATTAATCTCAATGTTAGGAATGTTAGCTACCAATTCCAACAAAATATAACAGGACATTGCCTGCTGAAATTATATTCCCGCCGATCATGGTCTGAGATTACATAAGATATTTCAGGCTTTTAATGCTAATTATCTTAGGCTTTTGATAAATGAGTAATTAAATTAAATCACTGTTTATTAAGTGTTTTTAAGTCATTGCGTTTGATGTGAAAAAGGTTTCCTCATATTCGGTAAGGAAATTATCGTTTATTTTTGATGTTGCGGTGATATTATAAATTTGTACCTAAATAATAATAAATACCAACCCAAACTTAACATCAGGCATGTGAGAGTCGTAATTCTATGCTCCTTCAAAAGAAAACTACCCGTCGCAAGTTTTTACTTGGGTCGCTGATGGCATTGCCTGTCGGCACCATCATGATGAAAGGGCTGTCAGCAGCAGAAGCGGCTGAGATGGCTGCCCCGGATTTACTCGATTATAAACCCGTGTTTTTCAGCGCAGAGGAATGGCAATTCATTATGGCCGCCGCTGACCGTCTGATCCCCGCAGGTGGCAAAGGCAAAGCGCCGGGCGCGCTGGAAACCAATGTGCCGATCTTTATCGATCAGCAAATGCATGGCGATTTCGGTGAGGAAATCTACATGCAGGGGCCGTTTAACGTCCATGCACCGGCCACGATGGGGTATCAGATCCCGTTCCGTCCGCAGCAAATCTACAAAACCGGTATTCGCCTGGCGAACAGCTGGTGCCAGCAAAATCATCAGAAAGCCTTCCATGAACTTTCCGATCAGGACAAAGAGCAGGTGCTGACGAAGTTGCAGAAGAACGATATCCGCTTTGCCGATTTGGGCGAAGAGAGTCTCGTGGCCTCGCAATTCTTCAGCGAACTGCTGTCAGACACCAAACACGGTTATCTGGCGGATCCAATCTACGGCGGTAATAAAGGGATGAAGGCGTGGATCGCCATCGGGTTCCCCGGCGCGCGCGCGAGTTTCACGGAATGGGTGAAACAGCACAACGTCCCTTACCCGCTGGGGCCTGTGAGCCTGCAGGGCGCGCGTGCCTGAGGGCCGCGTCTTATTACCGTTTCTGATGAATGACAGGATAAAAGATGGCACAAGTAACTAAACCAGAAGTCGACGTTGTGGTTGTCGGCCTCGGCTGGGCGGGCTCGCTGATGAGCATCGAGCTGGCGATGGCGGGCCTGACGGTGCGTGCGCTGGAACGCGGCGGCGACCGCGGCTATGAAGAATTTGCCTACCCGAAGCCGGCGGATGAATACGCCTACGCGGTACGAAACAAAGTGATGGCGACCCCGGCGCAGGCCGCGGTGACCGTGCGTTACAACATGAGTGAAACCGCACTGCCGACCCGTAAATGGGGCGCATTTGCGCCAGGCACCGGCGTTGGCGGCTCGGGTCTGCACTGGACTGCGGTGCTGATCCGCCCGACACCGACCGATTTAAAACTCAAAACCTACGCCGACGAAGCTTATAAACCCGGCATTTTGCAGGAAGACATGCGGATCATGGATTTCCCGTTCAGCTGGGATGAAATCGAGCCGTATTACACCAAGTTTGAGCACATCTGCGGGCAATCCGGTAAAACCGGCAACCTGCGCGGCCAGATTATGGAAGGCGGCGATCCGTTCGAAGGTCCGCGTTCTGAGCCATACCCGTTGCCGGCGCTGGAAGATACGCTCAACAGCAGCATGTTTGCCGAAGTCACTAAGAAGATGGGCTATCACCCGTTCCCGAACCCGTCGGCCTGCGTCTCCCGCGCCTGGACCAACCCGTACGGCAATCAGATCGCACCCTGTAACTACTGCGGTTATTGCAGTAAATACCCGTGCCTGAACTACTCGAAAGCCTCGCCGCAAACCGCCGTGATGGACGCGCTCAAACGTATGGAGAACTTCTCGTATGAAGTTCACGCCAACGTGATGAAAGTCGAGCTGCACGATGACAAGAAAACCGCCAAAGGCGTGATCTATATTGATGCCGACGGCAACGAGTGTTTCCAGCCCGCCAAAATCGTGGTGCTGAGCAGCTTCCAGTTCTGCAACGTGCGCCTGATGTTGCTCTCCGGTATCGGCAAACCTTACAACCCGATCACCGAAGAAGGTGTGGTTGGGCGTAACTATGCGTTCCTGAGTAACGGCGGTTCGACGCTGTTCTTCAAAGACAAAAACTTCAACCCGTTTGCCACCGCGGGCGCCACCGGCCAGATGTTCAACGACATTTCTCCGGGCAATTTCGATGGCGCATCCCTGGGCTTTATCGGCGGCGCGAAGATCCACAGTTCTCAGGCCACCGGCACGCCCATCAGCACCTCGCTGCCAAAAGGCACGCCTGCGTGGGGCACCGGCTGGAAAGAGGGGATGGAAGAGTGGTACGGCCATTCGATGAAAATCAGCATCACCACCACCTGCCAGTCTTATCGCGACATTTATCTGGATCTCGATCCGAACTACAAAGATGAATACGGTTATCCGCTGCTGCGCATGACGTTCGACTGGAAACAGAACGAACTCAAATTGCAGCAATACCTGAAAGGCATCGTCGGCAATATCACCAAAGAGCTCAACCCGGACAGCTACAGCGAAAGCTTCCTGCCGATGGACGCGCACTTTGACCTGACCAAATACGTGTCCACGCACAACGTGGGCGGCGCGGTGATGGGCGATAACCCGAAAACTTCGGCGCTGAACAAGTTCCTGCAAAGCTGGGACGTGCATAACGTCTTTGTGCCGGGCGGAAACGCGTTCCCGCAAAACTTCCAGGCCAACCCGACGGACACCATCGGCGCGATCACCCTGATGGCGGCGCAGGCGATCAAAGATCAGTATCTTAAAAATCCTGGCCCACTGGTTCAGGCATAAGCGGAGATGAACAAAATGAAACTCAAACGTTTATTTATCGCTAACGCCTTGCTGCTGGGTGTCGGTTTTATGGCGAATGCGCAGGCGGATAACAGTTCACCGCCTGACAACGCGGCGCTGATTAAACAGGGCGAATATGTGGCGCGTCTCGGCGACTGCGGCGCGTGCCACACGGCGGCGGGCAAACCGGCGTTTTCCGGTGGCCTGGCGATCAATTCGAATCTCGGCACGATTTATTCCACCAATATCACCCCGGACAAAGACCACGGTATTGGCGGCTACACCGAAGCGCAGTTCTCGGATGCGGTGCGCAAAGGCGTTCTGCCGGACGGCACCCGTTTGTACCCGGCGATGCCGTATCCTGATTACGCCAAAATCAATGATGAAGACATGCACGCGCTCTACGCTTACTTTATGCAGGGCGTAAAACCGAGCGCAGAACAGCCACCGGAAACGGATCTGAGTTTCCCGTTCAGCCAGCGCTGGGGCATGCGTTTCTGGAACTGGGCGTTTGCGTCTGATAAGCCATTCCAGCCAATCGGTGGGGCATCAGAGCAGGTAAACCGTGGCGCGTATCTGGTGGAAAGTCTGGGGCACTGCGGCAGTTGCCACACGCCGCGCGGATTCGGCATGAACGAAAAAGCGCTCGACAGCAGCGACACTGATTTCCTCGCGGGCGGCAGCCTGAACAACTGGGATGTGCCTTCCCTGCGCGGCGTCGCGCACTGGAACGAACAGGAAATCGTCGATTATCTCGGGACAGGGCGTAACGATAAAGCGGCAGTGGGTGGCGAAATGACGTCGGTGGTGGAGAACAGTACCGCGCACATGACCGATGACGATCTCAAAGCCATTGCCGCGTACCTCAAATTCCTGGGCGGCAATCCGCCGGTTCCGGCAGTAGACACGCAGAAAGCCAGCGCAACCGAAGCGAAACTGACGGCGGCGAAAAACCTCAGCGAAGGCGAACGTCTTTATCTGGATAACTGCGGTGCCTGCCACTTTGTGACCGGAAAGGGCGCGCCGGGCGTGTTCCCGCAGCTGGATCAGGCCACGATTGTGAACTCACAGGATCCGACCGGGCTTATCCATACCATCCTCGCCGGTGCACAACAGCCGTCCACGGCCCGCGCGCCTTCAACGCTGGTGATGCCTGGTTTTGCAGCGCGTCTGAGCGACGAAGAAGCCGCGCAGCTTGCGACCTTTATCCGTCAGGGCTGGAGCAACTCGGCGCCAGCGGTATCGGCGAAAGACGTGAGCGAAGTGCGTAAAACACTGGCGCACTGACGTGTTGAGTGGCAAGTCAGACAGCAAAACGGCCTTCCGAAAGGGAGGCCGTTTTTTTACATCAGTTTAAATATCAGTTTAAATATCAGGTTAAACAGTGCAAGGGATTAACCCGTTGTCGGATCAGAACATCAGCACCATCCACGGATAGCCGATGAGCATCAGGCCGCCGAGGAAGATAGCGCCGAAGATGGTGCCCAGACGCCAGTAATCTTTCGTCGGCAGGTAGCCGCTGCCGTAGTAAATCGGGCTCGGGCCGGTACCGTAAGGGGTGATGATGCCCATCACACCCAGCGAGGTCACCATCATCAGGCAGTAAACCGGCATGTTGATGCCGGGGATCGCCGCCGCAATGGTCAGCATCGCCGGTAACAGGGCGGTGGTGTGCGCGGTGGTACTGGCAAACAGATAGTGCAACAGGAAGAAGGCAATCAGCAACATGACGGCGGCGACCTGCGGGTCGAAACCGTCGAGCAGTTGCCCGCCTTCTTTACCCAGCCAGGCGATAAAGCCAACGCGGGCCAGACCATCCGCCAGCGCGACCAGCGTGGCAAACCAGGCGAAGGTATTCCAGGCCGGTTTGTTGCTGATAATGTCGTTCCAGTTCAGCACGCCGGTCCACAACATCAGCACCACCACCAGCAGCGCGGCCAGCGCCGGTTCGATCCAGGCGGCGGCGAAAATCCACATCAGCAGCGCAGAACAGACGAAGACCAGCAGCAGGATTTCGTTACGCGACAGCTTGCCGAGTTTTTCCAGTTCACTTTTGGCCCAGCGCGGCACTTCATCATTGATCTTCACTTCCGGCGGATAGAACCAGTAAGCCAGTAACGGCATGGTGAGGATCAGCAAAACGCCGAGCGGCAGGAAGGCGAGGAACCACATGCCCCAGGAGATTTCAAATCCGGTAATGCTTTTCACCAGCGCCAGCGCCAGCAGGTTCGGTGCCAGCGCCGACAGGAACATCGAGCTGGTAATACAGGCGGCGGTAATCGCGACCCACATCAGGTAGGAACCGATTTTACGGGCGCTCGGGTCATTGGGTTTGGAGCCGTAAAGCGGCGGCAGGTTGGCTATGATCGGGTAGATGGTCCCGCCGCTGCGCGCGGTGTTGGACGGCGTGAACGGTGCCAGCAGCAGATCGGCGAAGGTGATGGCGTAACCCAGCGTCAGGCTGCGACGGCCAAGGTATTTCACCAGAATCAGCGCCAGACGGCGGCCAAACTGGGTCTTGTCATAGCCTGCGGCGAACATAAATGCGCCGAAGATCAGCCAGACCGTGGAGTTACCAAAACCGCTCACCGCCCATTTAAACGACTCGCTCGCCATCTTAAATTTAGGATCGGCGATTTCCGCCGGGCTGAACAACAGCCACTGGCTGAACAGGGCGATCACCACCACACCGGTCAGGCCGATCACCGCGCCAGGCAGGGGTTCAAAAATCAGCCCCACAATGACCCCGACAAAGATGGCAAAGAAATGCCAGGCATAGGGCTGAAGGCCGGAAGGCACCGGCGTGAGCAGCAGGATAATTGCCACCAGCACCGGAAGGAACAGCATGATCAAACGTTTTTTCACTCCGGCAGAGGCAGGAGCAGCCTTTGCGGGGTCATTCAAAGTGGATGTGGGTTTCATAGTTTTTTCTGCCAGTTATTGAAAGTGAGCATCGCGCCCCCGGATATCTATGATGTTTTTTACGCTTGCGTTTTGGTAATAAATGACTGCTGTGGATATTTCACAATGACAATTGAAATACATTAATGTTTCTTCGCGAACAGGGAGACGTAATACTCTCATTCAGGCGTTATGGCACCCGGCGGATATTATCCTCAGCCAGAATGACGCCCGGATGAATTCCTATTTAACTCAGTAGTATTACATTGTGTAGGGTTATTATTTTGACCAGAAAACCTGCTCTATGAAATGTAGAGTAAATTTTGGCAAAAGCCAAACTGAGGGCATAACCTGCTGATTTTGTTCGTGGGTTTTTCCATGTTAATCAAAAGTTGATTTTTGTCAACTCATGGTTAACAATTGGAGGGGATATTTGCATTAACGCTGGGTAATTAAACAACTCCCGTCCATCAGACCTTTTACATCACATTATTTCTGCTATATGAGCAGAAAGCAGCAAAGCATTTCTATATTTATCACCTGCACCGGATAACTTATTTTAGCGGTAAGTCATTCGCCCACGAAAAGAAATCCAGGCGTTTACATTTTGGAGTTGATTACAATGAATAAGCTCACCCCGGTTCTTAAACCGCTCACGTTGCCCAACGGCGCTGTGCTGAAAAACCGTTTACTGATGGCACCGATGACCACCTGTACCGGCTTCTACGACGGCACGGTGACCAGTGAGCTGGTCGAGTATTACCGCGATCGCGCTGGCAGCATCGGCACTATCATCGTTGAGTGTTGCTTCATTGATCGTCTGGGACCGGCGTTTCCCGGCGCGATTGCCATCGACAGCGACAACAAAATCGCCGGTCTGAAAAAAATCGCCGACGCCATCAAGTCAAAAGGCTCTAAAGCCATTTTGCAAATTTACCACGGCGGCAGAATGGTGGAGCCGGAGCTTATCGGCGGCAGAACGCCCGTCGCACCCAGCGCCATCGCCGCGCCGCGTGAAGGCGCGACCACGCCTAAAGAGCTGTCCGGTGAAGAAGTTGATGTGATGATCACCAAATTTGGTGATGCGGTGAACCGCGCCATCAAAGCCGGTTTCGACGGCGTGGAGATCCACGGCGCCAACACTTACCTGATCCAGCAGTTTTACTCGCCGAACTCCAACCAGCGCACCGACAAATGGGGCGGCGACCGCGATAAGCGAGCCACATTCCCGCTGGAAGTGCTCGAGATCACCCACAAAATGGCGAAGCGTTTCGCCGACGACAACTTCATTATCGGTTACCGTTTCTCGCCGGAAGAGCTGGAAGTGCCCGGCATCCGGTTTGACGACACTATGTATTTGCTGGAAAAACTCGCTGCGCGCGGGCTGGACTACGTGCATTTCTCCGTCGGCCAGTTGCTGCGTCCTTCTATCGTAGACACCACCGACCCGACACCGCTCATCACCAAATACCGCGCCATGCGTTCTGAAACGCTGGCAAAAGTGCCGGTGATTGGCGTTGGCGGCGTGGTTAACAAAGCGGATGCGGAGAAAGGGCTGGAGTACGGTTTTGATCTGGTCGCGGTAGGCAAAGCGTGCATCGCCTATCCGGACTGGGCCGACCGCATTATCAACAACGACCATCTGGAACTGTTCATCGACAGCAATAAACGCGAGGCGCTGAACATTCCTGAGCCGTTGTGGCGCTTCTCACTGGTTGACGCCATGATCCGCGACACCAGCGTGACAGGCCGTAAATATAAAGCCGGCGTATATCAGGAAAAAGTGGAAGCCGAAGCGCTGAAGCTGAAAATCAGCGTTACGCTCGATACCGACCGTATTACCGATATTACTCTGGTGAAAGATGACACCCTCGACGTCGATTTCACCACCACCTTTGAACAGTTGCGCACACGTATTCTGGTTGCCAACAGCCCGCACGTTGATGCCATCACCGGCGCGACCACCCAGAGTGAGGCGCTGAAAAAAGCCGTTTCCCGCGCCTTAACCACCTCCAGCAAAGAGCACGTGATTGAAGAAGGCGGCAACCCTCAGGCACCGCAGAACTTCGATGTGGTGATTGTCGGCAGCGGCGGCGCAGGTCTGGCGGCCGCGATCCAGGCGCATGATGAAGGCGCGCACGTCGTCATTATCGAGAAAATGCCTACCATCGGGGGCAACACCATCAAAGCCTCTGTGGGGATGAATGCGGCAGAAACCCGGTTCCAGAAACTCAAAGGCATCGAGGACAGCAAAGAGCTGTTCTATGACGAAACCCTGAAAGGCGGCAAGTTCAAGAACAACCCGGAACTGCTCAGGGAGTTCGTTGAGCTGGCACCGGAAGCCATCGAGTGGCTGGCGGCGAAAGAGATCGAGCTGAACGATATCACCATCACCGGGGGGATGAGCATTGACCGTACCCACCGTCCGCAGGACCGCTCGGCCGTCGGCGGCTTCCTGATCAGCGGTCTGGTGAAAAACGTCAATAAGCGCGATATCGAAGTGCTGCTCGAAACCTCCGTGGCCGAAATCCTGTATGAAAACGGCGCAGTGACCGGCGTGAAAGTGGTCGATGAATACAACGACAGCCGTATTCTGAATGCCAAAAGCGTGATTGTGGCGACCGGCGGTTTCAGTGCTAACCGCGAAATGGTGGTGAAATATCGCCCTGAGCTGGACGGCTTTGTGACCACTAACCATAAAGGCGCCACCGGCAGCGGCATCGCCATGCTGCAAAAAATCGGGGCGGATACCGTCGATATGGGCGAGATCCAGATCCACCCGACCGTTGAACAAACCACGTCATACCTGATTTCTGAATCCATTCGCGGCGGCGGGGCGATCCTGGTGAGCCAGGCGGGCAAGCGTTTCTACAATGAAATGGAAACCCGCGACAAAGTCTCGGCAGAAATCATCGCGCTGCCGGAGAAAAGCGCGTGGGTGATCTTTGATGAACAGGTGCGGGCAAACAACAAAGCGGCTGACGAGTATATCGCCAAAGGCTTTGTACTCAGCGCGCCGACGCCGGAAGAGCTGGCGGTGAAGCTGAACATGAACCCGCATGATCTGGCCGAAACGCTGGAACGCTACAATCTGTTCGTGGTGGCCAAAAAAGACGAAGATTTTGGTCGTACCACTGCGCTGCGTCATCCGCTTAATCAGGGGCCATTCTTTGCCATCCGCATCGCGCCGGGCGTGCATCATACGATGGGCGGCGTGGTCATCAACACTGACACGGCGGTGCTTGATAGCCAGAAACAGCCGATTACCGGGGCCTGGGCGGCCGGTGAAGTGGCGGGCGGTATCCACGGTGCAAACCGCATCGGCGGTAACGCGGTGGCCGATATTATCATCTTCGGTATTCTGGCGGGACGAAACGCGGCCGCGCTGGCGCGGGGATAAATTGATAAGGTGAACAATGAAAAACCACGCTCCGGCGTGGTTTTTTTATGACGGGGCAAAACTGCCTGTGCCCGCCGCACAAACAAAAACGTCCACCCGGAAGGGCGGACGTTTTCAGACGTTCCGGGCGTTTATCTTAACCGCTTAACGGTAGACCAGACCCACGATGGACGCCGACAGCAGGCTGACCAGCGTCGCGCCGACCAGCAGGCGGAAAGCGGCACGGGCCACCATGTTGCCCTGAACTTCTTCGATACTTTTCACCGCACCGGCAATAATACCGACGGTAGAAATGTTAGCGAAAGACACCAGGAAGACGGACAGGATCGCCACGGTGCGGGGCTCGAGATGCGCAACCAAATCTTTCATCTGCAACATCGCCACGAATTCGTTGGCGACGATTTTCGTCCCCATGATGCTGCCTGCGGTGAGGGAGTCCTGGCTGACAATGCCGGTTAACCAGGCGATCGGGTAGAACAGATAACCGATGATGTCCTGGAAGCTCTTACCAAAACCGCCCATGAAGATGGCATTGATCATCGCCAGCAGGGCGTTGAAACCCACCAGCATGGCTGCCACGATCATCGCCATTTTGAAGCCCGCCATGATGTACTCGCCCAGCATTTCTACGAAGCTGTGTTTCGGTACATTGAGTTTAGGCATTTCGTTATCCGCTTCATCGGAATACGGGTTCACCACCTGTAAAACGGCAAAAGTGGACAGCATATTCAGGATCAGCGAAAGCATCACATAACGCGGCTCAAGCAGGGTCATGTAGGAACCGACAATCGACATGGACACGGTGGAAATGGCGGTCGCCGATAATGTATACATGCGACGTTCATTCAGGTGCGGAACAATATCTTTAATAGCGATAAAGTTTTCAGACTGACCGACCAATAAAGAACTCACGGCATTAAATGATTCCAGGCGTGGCATTCCGTTAATCTTAGATAACAGATAACCGATCCCTTTAATCATTAGCGGTAATATACGCAGGTGCTGGAGAATACCAATCAGCGCGGAAATAAAGATGATTGGACATAATACGAATAAGAAGAAGCTGAACTGATTATCATTAACCAGACCGCCGAAGACGAAATCAGTCCCTACACGCGCGTAGCTCATCAGGTTAGTGAACACGCCGGAGAGGCCGGAAATCAGGTAAACGCCCGCCTGGCTGTACAGCAGAACCCAGGCCAGCACGATTTCGATCACCAAAATTTGCACGACGTAGCGCAGCTTAACACCGCGTTTGTTGTAGCTAATCAACCAGCCAATACCGAATATCATTATAAGGCTAAGTAAAAAATGCAATATATTTGACGTCATCGAGATTCCAATGGATGTGAGTGGTGTTTTAAAGCGCGAACTATAACAGCAACCTCACAAAACTCATTCTATTTTTTCATTCCGTTGCGCACAGGTAATCGATTGCGTTCAAAAAAGAAACAATCGGCGTCGGCTATTTAAAATAACGCACCGAAGTGGTGAGATTTTTATTACCACGCACTCATTTGGTGACAGGAATTATATTATGCAGTGCAATTTCCCCTGAAATACTGCCGGCACATCGCGGGGCTGGCCTTCTTATTTTACCGGCATATCAGCGTGCCGGGCGCTTTCGGGGATCAGCCAAACGCAGCGTTTAATGCTTTGATAAAACTGCGTATTTTTACCGTCTGCCGTAAGCCGGGTGATGTCAGAACGTGCATCGGGCGCGAAGGGCATGCGTAATCTGGCAGCACCTGAATCAGCCGTCCGGCACTGATTTCACCTCTTAATACGTCTTCCGGCCCCTGCGTCACGCCGTAGCCTTTGATTGCGGCGTGCAAAAGCGCTCGCCAGTCGTTGGACCGGAAGCGGCCTTCGGGGTGAACTTCCCAGGTTTTTCCGTCTTTTAAAAACAGCCAGCGGCAGGGCGATTGCGGCGACCAGACGCCATACACCAGGCAGGCGTGAAGCGCCAGGGCATCCGGTGTCGCCGGGGTGCCGTGCTGTGCGAGATATTCCGGCGAGGCGCAGGCAATCAGGCGGTAAGGCCGCAGCGGATGGGCAATCAGCGGGCTGTCTTGCAGTTCACCGATGCGCACAATCACCTCATAACCCTCCTCGATCGGATCAACCCGGCGATCGGTCAGCGTCAGCTCGACCTGTGTGCCGGGATACTGATCCAGATATTGCGTAATAAAAGGCGCCAGCATGGAGGCACCAAACGTCACCGGAGCATTGACGCGGATAATACCGGAGGGGGTGGCCTTCATTTCCATCGCGATGGCATCTGCTGCCTCGGCCTCCGCGAGCACGATTTTACAGCGTTCATAATAACTGCGGCCAATGTCCGTCAGGCTCTGGCGACGGGTAGTGCGATTGAGCAGCGTGGTCCCCAGCCGCAACTCCAGCCGGGAAATATGCTTCGCCACCATCTGCGGGGAGAGGCGCAATGCCTCCGCCGCCGAAGCGAACGACCCCAGCTCGGCGGCTTTGACGAAAACATTCATGCTGGTCAGTCGGTCCACGATTCACTCCTGTTTGTTGTTTGTCTGTGGCGATAAAGAGTATTTATCAACTCCGGGTGTCGAATTATTCTTAACCTTTTGACCAACAATTGAAAGGTGAAATCATGAAAATCGGCATTATCGGCGCAGGGTTTGTAGGACGTGCGGTGGCAAAACTGGCGATCAAGGCCGGCCATCAGGTCATGCTCAGTAATTCACGGGGGCCACAGACGTTGTTCAGTCTCAGGCCGATGCTCGGATGCGAAATTGGCACAACCACGGAAGCCGCGCTCTTTGGTGACATTGTGGTGATTGCCGTGCCGCTGACCGCCATCGGGCAACTTCCGGCGGAAGAGCTTGCGGGGAAATCACTCATTGAAGCCGTGAATTATTATCCTGAACGCGACGGGCAGGTGCCTGAACTTGATTCGCAGTCCACGACGACCAGTGAATACCTGCACAGTTTTCTGCCACTTTCTCACATCACCAAGGCCTTCAACGCCATTCAGATGACGGATCTTGAAAGCGACGGTCTGCCTGCCGGTGACCCGGCACGTCGCGCATTGCCACTGGCCGGTGACGATGAGGCAACGAAACGTCTGGTCGCCGGGCTTTACGATGAATTTGGTTTTGACGCCTTCGATGCAGGTGCACTTTCCGAAGGCTGGCGCTTTCAGCGCGGCATGCCGTGTTATTGCGTGCGGATGACCACAACGGAACTGAAAAAAGCCATAGAGAATGCGCAGCGGCCAGAGCCGGTTTAACGGGAAATGAGGGAGAGTGTGCCGGGCAGGCAGTGATGTGCGTTGTTATTACCGGGGTTCTTAATTCATTAGCTTAATAAAAAATCCACGCCTAAACGTGGATTTTTATTTTTAACCTGTGCTCTGGTTTACTTAATTTCAGTCACGAAGTTTTCACGGCTGCGACGGACTTTTTTCAGGTTTACCAGCCAGTCACCTTCGTGGGCACGGTATCCCAGCGGCAGCATGACGACGCTGCGTAAGTTCTTCGATTTCAGATCAAGGATTTCATCAACGACGGTAGGATCAAACCCTTCCATCGGCGTGGCGTCGACTTCTTCAAACGCGGCGGCGATCAGCGCAGCACCCAGCCCGATGTATGCCTGACGGGCAGCAGCCTGATAGTTGGCTTCGGTTCCACGATCGGCGACGATGCCTAACAACATCTGACGATAGTTCTCCCAACCTTCATTTTTGAATCCACGGATGTCATTGGTCAGATCGAACATCATATTCACCCGCTCTGCGGTGATATCGTCCCACGCCGCGAACACCAGCAGGTGAGAACAGTCGGTGACCTGCGCCTGATCCCAGGCCACGGTTCTGATTTTTGCGCGGATATCCGGGTTGGTCACCACGAAGAGTTCAAAGGGTTGCAGCCCGCTTGAGGTTGGCGCCAGGCGCACGGCTTCTACAATACGGTCGATTTTTTCGTCAGAGACACTTTTCGTCGCATCAAATTTTTTGGTCGCGTAGCGCCATTCCAGTCTTTCGTTTAAGGTCGTCATCTTGTTTTCCTGAAGGATAAATGCAGAAGCAGTGCGTTGATACGATGGGGGTTTCAGTCTCCCAGCGCGTGGAAGATAATCGCATGATCCGATGGCGAAATTTTATGAATTTGAGCCCTGCGGCGGTATTCCGTGATGAAGGCCCGGCATATCCTTACGTCGTTATCCCGGAATTTGCCACGGTGACCTACATGAAAAATGAAGGCCCTGATAACGATGCTGTTATCAACATGCCACCGGGGCAAATGCCTGCCGATTTCTTTGATGGCAAATAATCTTCCCAACCAAACGTTTGGATATGTCATCTTCTGAACGTCAGCGTGACTCAGCAGTGTTTCGCACTGTCTGAGCGGGCATTACCGTCCTGGACGGAAATGCCCGGCTAATTGAATTTACGTCCTCAAAATCCAGCACGCATACTATTTCCCTTCCCCAGACGGGTATGCCGTAAATAATGATGAGCGCGGGCTCCGCGTCCCTTATTCAGCATTTCCAGGAAGAGGGCTTCTTCGAATTCAGGCCGCAGAATGGCAACAGAAAAATCTTATTCTACACAATGTAATGAATATGTTTTTTGCCATGATAAGGGGAGATCTCAATTTTGGTTTCCACCCGAAAAACATCCCGCAGAAGTGACTCTGTCAGTATTTCATCCGGTGTTCCTCTGGCAACAATTTCGCCTTGTTGCATAATAATCAGTGCATCACAAAACATCGACGCATGGTTGAGGTCGTGGATAGCAACAAGGCTGGTCACCGGTAATTCGCTGATCAATTTCATCAGCTGAATCTGGTGGTGAATATCCAGATGATTTGTCGGTTCATCCAGCAGAATTTCGGTGGGTGACTGCGCCAGCGCTCTGGCAATATGTACGCGCTGGCGCTCGCCCCCGGACAGACTTTGCCAGCCCTGATCACCGTGATCCAGCATGCCCACTCTTTCCAGTGCGCCATTGACGGTTTCATCATCATGGGCGCTCCAGTTAGAAAAGGGTGTGTGGTGGGGGATACGGCCCAGTTTTACGACATCGCGAACGCGCATATTCACTTCCGTCATCCCGTGCTGCTCTACGAAGGCAATGCGGCGGGCCAGCTGCTTTTTAGCTGTCTGACTGATGTCTTTGCCATCCAGCGCGACACATCCGGAGTGAGGGCGGCGTAATCCTGCCAGGAGGCGCAACAGTGATGATTTCCCCGAACCATTCGGACCAAGCAGACCCACGGTTTCGCCACGGTTAACCCTGAGAGAAACGTCGTTGACGATGATTTTTTTCCCTACCTTCCAGGTCACGTTTTCCGCGCTGATACTCATCACTTACTCCTCGAGCGGTAGATAATAATGGCAAAGAACGGCACGCCAACCAACGCAGTGACCACGCCGACAGGCAAGCTTTGCGGCGCAATCAGCAGCCGCGAGGCGATGTCCGCCAGCACCATCAGAATGGCGCCTGCTAACGCACTGGCAATCAGCAATACTCTGTGCAGCGGGCCAAAGAAGAATCGCATAACGTGGGGGACAACCAGGCCGACAAAGCCGATGGAGCCCGCCATACTGACAATGGTTGCAGTGATAAGCGCAGTGGTGGTGAACAGGATAAACCGAACCCGCGGGACAGAGATCCCCAGCGAGGCCGCAGCGTCGTCACCAAAAGTGAACGCGTCCAGCGCGCGGGAATAGAAGAGGCAGAGCGCTAAACCCAGCATGACAACGATCAGCACTAACTGAAACTCCGGCCATCGCACGCCGCTAAAGCTGCCCAGCAACCAAAACATGACGTCGCGTGCCTGTTGAGCACTGGCGGAAGTGCTGATGGTGTAAGCGGTAATCGCGTTAAAAAGCTGCGAAGCGGCTACGCCCGCCAGAATGGTGCGATCGTTGCCACCACGTGCGCCGTTGCTCAGAAAGGTCACAAAGGCAAAGGCCGCGAAGGTCCCGGCAAAGGCGCCCATGGAAAGGGAGATGGACCCGGTGCCGATGCCGAGCACCACCACAGACACCGCGCCGGTTGAGGCTCCGGCTGAAACCCCCAGCACATAAGGTTCTGCCAGGGCATTTTTAAGCAGGCTTTGCAGTACCGCACCGCAGATGGCCAGCCCGGCCCCACAGCAGGCAGCCACCAGGGCTCTGCTCAGACGAAAATCCCAAATGACGCTTTCATAAATGCGACTCAGCGGGACATCGGTCATCCCGGTTTTATTCCCGATAGCCTGGAACACGCTTGTCATCGGGATCGACAGCTCGCCGACGCTGACCCCAAAGGCAATCACCAACACCAAAAGCAGCACGGAGAGAACACACGAGGACGTCAGGATCAGCCTTTGTCGTGTGGGATGAACTGCTGAGGCCATTAATTCAGCCCCATTTTTTTAAGCTGTTCGCCAACCTGCTCAGCGCCGTAAAGCGTGCGGATAGTCGGGTTCATTGCCTGCCCGTCCATGACGACAATATGATTTTTTCGCACGGCATCCAGCTGGCTGACGGCAGGATCGCTTTTGAGGAATTTGATTTTTTCCTGTGCGTTATCAAGCGCCCAGCGGTTACGGTCGAGGCTTGAAACAACAATCACATCCGGGTTTGCCGCAATAATGCTTTCCCAGCCGACGGTTGGCCATTCCGTTTCCGATGTTATGGCGTTATGACCGCCTAACACATTGGCGATAAATCCTGATGCACTGTTTTTACCGCCAACATACGCATCAGAGGAAGGTGAGGCGCTGGAAAACCAGAAGACAAAAGAGAGATTTTTAGGGTTTTTACTGAATGCCTGACGCAGGGTGGCTTCCCGGTTTTTAAAGTCGGCGATGAGCACCTGACCGCGATCTTCAACGTTGAAAATAGTGGCCATATCCTCGATTTCTTTATACAGATAGGTCATGTCCCACAGCTTCTGGCGGCTGCCATACATATCGCCAATGTCTTTTTTGGTCGCACACATTCCCGGAGACATATAGCTATTTACGCCGACGGCATCAAAATCTGCTCTCTTGGCGACTTTACTTTCCGGCCCCAGCAACAAGGGTAACTGTGCGGGGACAAAATCAGGATCCTGAGCCAGGATGGATTCCAGTGTAGGGATTTCGACCGTCAGGGTTTTCACTTTAGCGTTTTTTTCAGCCAGCGACGGCAGGACTTTCGATGGCCAAAATGCGCTTGCGATGACCTTATCCTGTAACCCTAACAGCAGCAGAATTTCGACGGTGTTTTGACCTAACGCGACAACGCGCTCAGGGGCTTTGGTGAAAGTGAGCTTATAACCACAGTTGTCGAGGGTTAACGGGTAGGTGGTCGCGAAAGCGGGGCTTAACGAGGCGCACAGCATACCCGCAGCGCAGAGGATTCTTTTCATGCAACATATTCCTTCACTGAAATCATTTATTTGAATGGTGTGATAGTTACCGCTCGCAATGATAATGAAAATTATTATTGAAGCGATACTTATTTGAGTTCAGTGAAGTGACAACCCGCCGGGAGGAGGCAAGTAGCGTAAAAAATAGCCTTAGCGGAGGCTGCTTCCCTTTACCAGACGGCCTGATAATTTGACGAAGTGTCTGTCTGTGCGGTGTTATCCGTTGAGAACCAGAGACATGTCCGGGTACCGGGCGCACATAAAATCGACGAATGCGCGAACCTTTGGGGCCGCAAGCCGCCTTGAGGTATGCAATACCCAGAGTGCCCGATCCGGACCCGACACGATGCCCCACTGAACCAATTCGCCACGGGCAAGCTGGCTCCATGCGATGGACTGCGGGATCAGGGCCGCACCGCCGCCGGCGATAGCCGCATCCCGGACCATCAGTAATGATGAGAATCGCAGTCTGGGAACCGGCTCCAGCATCAGTTCGCCTTCATCCAGCGCCCAGTGAGTGGGCTGAAAACCCGACGTGACAATGGCGGGCACTGACCTTATTGCACCGGGGAGCGGCCTGGTGAGTTGGGGCGCTGCCACGACAACTAACCTGTCTCTGGCGAAACACCTTCCGACTAAATTGCTGTCGGGGCTCGGGTTGATGCGGATCGCGACGTCAAACTGTTCCTCGACGAGATCTACCATGCGATCTTCCGCCACGATTTCAATTTCAATTTCAGGGTAGGCCGCACAAAATTCGGCTCCAATGCGCCCCATTGCAAGGTGGGAAAATAGGGCGGGAGCGGCGACGCGCAAACGTCCACGAGGGGTCGAAACACCGTCACCGACCGCCGTCATGGCTTCGGTCATCTCACTCAGCAGGCCTTCAGTCCGTGACATCAGCGTCGCGCCGGCTTCGGTAAGCTTCAGACCGCGAGCGCTGCGCTCAATCAGCCTCACACCCAGTTGCTCCTCAAGATCGGCGATGCGTCGCGATAATGTGGCTTTGGAAATGCCGCTCGCACGGCTGGCCTTCCCCAGCCCCTCATTGGTGGCGACGAGTATAAAATCGGACAGCGCGTTCAGGTTCATGGTGTTCCATTTATGAGACAAGGTATCTCTGTTTTATGGTCTTTGTTTATTTATTGCAACGGAATACTGTCTCGTTATCAACACTGGCAACGAGGAATTGCAATGAACAACACACAACGCGCTGTACTGATCAGACGCTTCGGCGGGGCTGAGGCGGCGGAAGTGGCCGGGATCGACATACCAGAACCGGGAGAAGGTCAGGTTCTGGTTCGGGTTCTGGCCGCGGGCGTGAACGGCATTGACTGGAAAGTTCGCGAAGGCCAGGTCCGGAATGCCTTTCCGCTCCCGCTCCCTATTATTCTGGGCGCTGAAATGGCGGGCGTTGTCGTCGCTGCCGGAAGCGGTGCCTCTCGCTTTCATGCCGGCGATCGGGTCATGGGCGCAATGGGAGGGCTGGGCGCCTACGCGGAATTCGTGGCAATCAATGAAGCAAGCCTTTCCCCGACACCGGAAGGTCTGGGAGATGTTCATGCTGCCGGCATCCCTGTCGCCGCGGTCGCGGCCTGGAACAGCTTACATCACGCAGGATCACTCTATGAGGGCCAACGGATCCTCATTCACGGCGCAGCCGGCGGACTGGGGGCTTATGCAGTGCAGTTTGCCAAACGCGCCGGTGCCGAGGTCTTTGCCACGGCGGGCCCGGCAGATCTGGATTTCGTGCGCGGCCTTGGGGCTGATCATGTCATTGATTATCAGTCACAGCGTTTTGAGGACGTTGCCCGGAACATAAATCTGGTGCTGGATTATGTCGGGGGAGACGTGCTGGATCGCTCCTGGCAGGTTTTGGCCGCGGATGGCGTCATCACGGGCACCACCTCACCGGACATTCTTTCCCGCAAACCGGCTAATCGCCGGGGACTCTGGTTTATGAACAAGCCCGACCCCGTATTGCTCGAGACGCTGGCGAAAGAAGTCGCCAGCGGCACGCTTCAGTCCAGAATTGGCGGCATCGTGGGATTCGCCGATCTTCCCGACGCCATCGAACGTCATCGCACGGCCTCCCGGACCGGGAAAGTCGTTGCAGATTTTTCACGTTAATCTTTCTTTGTATTTACAGGAGTCAACTATGAGCATTCTCGTTACAGGTGCCACGGGCACGGTGGGTTCACTGATCATTCAGAGGCTGGCTGAGGCCGGTGTCGACGCTAAAGCCCTTGTCCGTCAGGCAGGAAAACGTGAATTCCCCGCAGGGGTCACGGAGGTCGTTGCAGATCTGAGCGATGTCGCTTCAATGCGCGCGGCATTGTCATCCGTACGCACGCTATTTTTGATCAATGCGGTCACGCCCGACGAGGTGACGCAGGCCCTGATCGCGCTCAATCTGGCTCGCGAGGCGGGCATTGAACGTATCGTCTACCTGTCTGTCATTCATTCTGACAAGTTCACTAACGTGCCGCATTTCACCGGCAAGCATACGGTTGAACGCATGATAGAAAGCCTTGATATACCTGCCACCATTCTGCGTCCGGCTTACTTCATGCAAAACGACCTTATGGTGCAGCAGACCATTCAGAGCTATTCACTCTATCCAATGCCGATCGGATCGGCTGGCGTCTCGATGATTGATGCACGGGATATCGCGGATGTCGCTGTGGCTGAGTTGCTGCGACGCGACAGAGCCACGTCTGCGCTGGAACGCGTCACGCTGGAACTGACCGGGCCGCAGCCGCTCACCGGCGCATCCGTTGCGCAAATCTGGAGTTCCGTTCTGGGCAGAGAGATCACCTATGGCGGTGATGATGTCGCCGCTTTTGAAGAACAGCTCACCTCATATTCTCCGGGCTGGCTGGCCTACGACATGCGCCTGATGATGGCGGGTATCCAGATGCACGGCATGCACTCAGCAGAGGGAACGACGGCAAAGTTACAATCCATCACAGGGCATCTGCTGCGCACCTATGAAGACTTCGTACGCGAATCTGTCGCAGGGAACTAAAACAGCAGGCACCGGGGCGGTTTACTGCCAGGCAGATAGCCGCCCCGATCTGATTATGCCTGTCTGCGTTTCAGGCCAGTAACGACGGCCAAAAGTAAGGCTGCAATCGCTAAGGCACAGGCCAGCCAAAGGGTGTCTGTTAACGCGAATGTATCGACGATGTGGCCTCCGGCCCATGCTCCCAGCGCAATCCCTGCATTAAATACACCGACATACAGCGCAGCCGCGATCTCCATGGCGCGGGGTGCGGCTTTTATCATCCAGGTCATCAGTCCGACAGAAAGCCCGCCGTAAGCCAGCCCCCAGAAGACGAGGACGGCACCTCCGCCCGTGACTGATTGCCCCGCAGTAATGAACAGCAATGGTGTTAACACCAGTCCTGTCGCGATCACCATCAGCGTGATAGTCGTATGGCGTGCGGCGGTGATACCCGCCAGAAAGTTGCCGGCGATACCGGCAATACCGTAGGCAAACAGGATGGCTCCTGTCCATTGCGCATCAAATCCTGACACGTCGGTCAGCAGCGGGCGCACAAAGGTAAAGGCCATGAAATGGCTTGTCACCAGCAACAACGTCAGAAGCAAGCCCGCTTGTATTTTGCGGTTGCCAAGTTGATCCATGAACTGGCTGATGTTAGCGGAACCCGCCACGGGCAGCGCCGGAATGACCGCAAGGTGGAGTGCCAGCACCAGTGCGCTGAACATTGCCATGATGGCAAATGCCCAGCGCCAGCCGATGACGTCGCCAATAAACGCCCCCAGGGGCACGCCCAGTACCGAAGCCGCAGCAACACCGCCAAAGATAATGGATGTCGCCAGGCCAGCCGCGCGCTCCGGAACCAGACGCGATGCCAGACCGCCCGCGATGGCCCATACTCCGCCCATGCAGAAGCCAACCAATATCCGGGCGGCCAGCATGATCATCAGGTTCGGTGCCAGCGCGCAGGCAAGGTTTGCTATCACCAGCAACGCCAGCAGACCGCAGAGTATCCGGCGACGATCTATTGCGCCCGAGGCAATGACCACAAAGGGCGCGAATAAAGCAGCCAGCAATGCTGGCAGGGAAATCATCAAACCCGCATGGCCTGTGGTGATACTGAGCGTCCCGGCGACAGACGTCAGTAAACCCACCGGCAGCATTTCGGTCGTGACCACAGAGAATGTCGCCAGACCCACAGCGAGAACGGGCGTCCACGATGCGCGAACAGATGTCATGGTGGAAAATGTATTCATCATTCAGATCCTGTAATGTGCACCGCGCTCAGGCGCGACTGTCCTGCTTTGGCAGGGTTAAATGACTTAAAAGTGCCATAAGCACCACCCCGGCTCCGGCACATAAGGCGACGTAGGATCCAGCCCGCGCTCCGGCGTTATCCACCACCTGACCGGCAATGACGGCCCCCAGCGCAACGCCCACGTTCAGCCCGGCCAGCAGCCAGGTCATGCCTTCTGTTAACTGATTTTCTGAAACCTGGCGTTCAACCAGCGACATGGCCACGATCATGGTCGGGGCGAAAAACAGGCCTGCCATCAGGAGGGCCATCGCTAACGCCGTAAGATTCGTGACCAGTATCAGCGGGAGAGTGGTGGCGGCGGTGGCCAGCCCGCCCAGCCACAACAGCCGGTGAAGTGGGGTTTTCAGCCTGACTGAGCCATACAGCAACCCGGATACACACGACCCGGCTGCATAGGCTGATAACACCAGGCTGGCCGCAGCCGGGCGGCCGAGCTGTTCCGCGAAAGCGACGCTGACGATATCAACCGTACCGACAATGACCCCCATCGCCACCATAAGCAGCGTCAACAGTTGCACGCTTGTCATTCGGATGACCGAACCCGAGCCAGATATGGCGGAACCGGCCGCGACAAGGGGAGGCTCTGTCCTGCGCTGCATCACCAGAGCAAACACGCCGACAAACAGCAAGAGCGCAGCGAGCATCAGACCCGCCTGGGGAAACAGCGTAACGGAAAGGCCGATTGAGAGGGGCGGTCCCACAATGAACGTCAGTTCATCAAGCACCGTTTCAAGTGAATAGGCTGTCTGCAAACGGGGCTGCCCCCGGTACAGCGCCGTCCAGCGGGCCCGTACCATGGCAGACATGCTGGGCATAAATCCGGCCAGTAAAGCGCCTAAAAACAGGAGCGCATCAGTGACGTTCCAGTGAGAACCCGCCATCAGGATAAATAACCCGGTGATGCTGATCACCGTAGCCGCAGGCAAAACGCGGCGTTGCCCATAACGATCGACATACCGGGAGATCTGCGGAGACAAAAGGGCGTAGGTCAAAACAAAGGTGGCGGAAACCGCACCCGCCAGGGCATAGCCGCCGCGCTGCTGGGATAACAGCGTGATAATGCCGATCCCCGCCATCGGCAACGGGATCCGTGCGAGGAGTCCGGCAATGACAAAATTGCCGGTTCCAGGTTCAGTAAAAAGGTGTCGGTACAGAGTAGCCATTTTCTTCTCCGGTAGTATTTGCTTGCCATGACAACCACGCGCAGTGACAATACATACAGCGCGTATGAATAGAATCCTATATACATACGCGGTGTTTGTAAATAATCATTCATTCCGTATGTAAGGAGCAAAACATGGTTCGCCGTACCCGTGCCGAGATGGAAGAGACACGAGCCACATTGTTAGCGACGGCCCGTAAAGTCTTTTGCGAATATGGCTATGCTGAAACCTCGATGGATGATCTGACTGCGCAGGCAGGGCTGACCCGTGGTGCGCTTTATCATCACTTTGGTGACAAAAAAGGGTTGCTGGCGGCGGTCGTGGAGCAGATTGATGACGAGATGGATCAACGCCTGCAGGCGATTTCTAATAATGCCGGGGAGCCGTGGGAGGGTTTTTGCCACCGCTGCCGGGCTTACCTTGAGATGGCGCTCGAACCTGAATTTCAGCGCATTGTTTTGCGCGATGCAAAAGCGGTGCTGGGCGGTTCCTCACCTGAATCGCAACGCCATTGTGTTGAATCCATGCAAAGCCTGATTCGCAATCTGATTCAGCAAGGTGTCGTTGAGGACGTTGACCCGGAGGGACTGGCTTCGCTGATTTACGGCAGCCTGGAAGAAGCAGCGTTTTGGATTGCCGACGGTGATGATAGCAAGACGAGGTTGGAACAGGGCATTACCGCGCTCAACCTGCTGCTTCGCGGATTGCGACGTGTCGGCTGAAACGCATTTTCATTGGGTGCTGCGCGTTTACGCAGCAATCTCAATTAGCTATTTGGTTTACGAAGTTGTGCTTACGGTGCCCTCCCGGCAGAAGCTGGCAAGAAACATCAATTGGCATCATTTCTGAATGGGCAGCAATTTCGACTAAAGGAAGAATTAATGTCACATTCATCATCAAGAAGAAAAGTTTTAGACATAGAAGGCCTTCTTGCGCACAGGGCGTCACACGCACGGAGTTGCGCTAACCACGTAGCGAATAGATTGGGAATCACCCGAAGCGAGCTATTGATGAAGGTTGAGAAAGATACAGGCGCAAGTCTGATATCGCCGCTTACAGAAGATGAGTTAATGAAAGCGTTTCATTACATGGAAAACCTTTAGGAGCGATTACTATGAGTGAGGAGCGGAAGTTCGCAATTGTTCTTATATTGTCGTGTTTTAATTAACGGGGAGTAGGTCATAGTTTCACCAGATCGCGGGGCTTTATCTGCTATGAATTCACGCGGTGTTAATCCTTACGGTTATGGCGCCTCAAGCATGCCCTTCCCACCTGATAATAAATCAATCTAAGTTTAAACAGACAAGGCACAACATGGGATTATTAAAAGCAGGACTTCGCACCGCGAATGCCATCGTCACACTCGGTGGATCGTTGGAATTAGAGCATGCGAAAGCAAGTTTCGAATCCACTCATGCTACCTACAAAATAACGCATGACGAAGTAACGCAAATAAAAACCAAGATTGATAATCACATTAGTGAGTTGGGTGACATGCTAAAAACCGTAAAAGCCAGACTGGATCATATCGAGCAAGTGCTAGAAACCGCGCCCCTCTCTCTAGATAAACAGTCACGGCCAATTGTATGTGCATCGCAAAGTATTGAGCGATTTAATCAACAGTATTCCGGCGTACTCAGTATGGGATTTGGTGGGGTTGTGGGTGGTTCAATGGCATTGGGCGCGTGGGCGCTTGTTTCAGCCATTGGCACCGCGTCTACCGGTACGGCCATCGGCGCGTTGTCCGGTGTCGCAGCAACCAATGCGACACTTGCCTGGTTCGGAGGTGGTGCGCTTGCTGCGGGCGGAGCGGGAATGAGCGGCGGTATGTTGGTACTGGGGGGTATCGTCGCGGCACCCATTATCTATTTCGCAGCCAAAGGTGCCTGGACCAAAGCTCGCGCTTTTCATGACCAAGAAGTACTCGTTGAGCAAGAGCATGAAAAACTGCGCGCACTAAAACCTGAACTTGAGAAGCAATATAACGACGTATTAGCGTACACCGTTCAATTAAATCGCCATTGCCATACATGGTTTGAACAAATGGATAATGGGTTAGCGATTCTTTACCCTTGGGGGAAATTCAGTATTTTTTACCGGGACTTGCTGCATATTATCGGTATTAAGTGGAAAAAGCCTGATCATCTGGCGGCCATTGAAACCATGAATCAACAAACCGTTCATTTTTTGCATTTTTTCCAAAACGAAAACCCGTGAACCTCTCCCCCAATAATTAATTCAGTGCGGACTTTGCAAATTCAGCTTCTGGCACTCAGCAGACAAAAACGTGACGCTGAAGGTCTGCTAAGAGCGAAAAGCGGACGTTTTTTCAATGGTGTAGTATTGCGAAATACTTCACTGATTGGCAATTTAACGCCCTATTTATTCAGATCAGACTATGAATGCAATATCGATTTTTAACTATTAAGGAAGACCGTTGTGACGAGGCGATACACACCAGAACAAGCTGACAGGATGCGTAAAAGACGATACTGGTTTTACATTGATGGTGAGCGATTCAGCAGTGCAGGTGCAGCGAATAAACACGTAGGTGAACGCATCTTTCATGCTGCCTGGAGAGCGAACTTAATTGCAAGTTCAGGCGGTGAGTCAATGCAAATTGGCGATCGGACTCCGCCCGTCCAGAGAGGAAAATATACCGTCGTGCTTGAGCGACGTAAGGATCTCTCTGATAAATCCGTGCGTGATTACGCAGCTGCACGGAAGAAACTTCAAAGCGCTGGCTGGCCGGACGATGAACTTGATGAAATGGATGATGGTGAGATTTGGCTTGAGTACAAGAGTGAACTTGAGCGGGAAAAGCTCGACGTACCTCATTATTCCGGTCAAAAAAAATATACCCGGGCTGAAGTCAGGCAAGTTCAGGGACGATTCAGGTGCGCAGTCCTGACCAACTGGGAAAATCAATGCGCAATTTCAGGTACACGACTCGCGCTTGAAGCGGCACATATTATCAGCTACGCGAGTGGAGGGTCTTCAAGTGTAGAAAACGGCGTCTGCCTTGCGGCCGATTTGCACAAGCTTCTTGATAAAGGCCATATGCAAATTGAGACGGGCTGCGTCAGATTCTCCGATGAGGCAAAAGCCGATCCCCGCTATGCAGATCTCGAAGGTAAGCCGCTTCGTAAGCCACTTATTAACGTTACGTTTTAATGGCTGGGTCTAATCCGTCTTTCTTGCCCTGTCAGAAGTTGCATTAAACAGTAAGCGTAGCCACTTTCAGCATTTGTTCTTTCCCATGATTTTTGGACTGCCGAATATTATGTAAAAAGTGCCATCCGAAATCACTTTCGGATATCCAACTTCAATACGAGATGAGTTGAGACTCTATGAAATAAAAAATCCACGCAATTGCGTGGATTTTTGTCGGAGCATCAGAGCTATGTTGCCCTGAAGCAGAGGTTAGACGTTGAACAGGAAGTTCATTACGTCGCCATCTTTGACGATGTAGTCTTTGCCTTCTGAACGCATTTTGCCGGCTTCTTTCGCGCCTTGTTCACCTTTGTAGGTGATGAAGTCTTCGAACGCGATGGTTTGTGCGCGGATGAAGCCTTTCTCGAAGTCGGTGTGGATTTTACCTGCGGCTTGCGGGGCGGTTGCGCCGACAGGGATGGTCCATGCGCGAACTTCTTTTACGCCAGCGGTGAAGTAAGTTTGCAGGTTCAGCAGTTCGTAACCGGCGCGGATCACGCGGTTCAGACCCGGCTCTTCGATGCCCAGTTCTGCCATGAATTCTTCACGGTCAGCGTCGTCGAGTTCTGCAATGTCAGACTCCACAGCGGCACACACTGCTACCACCACTGAACCTTCGGCGTCTGCGATTTTGCGCACGATGTCGAGGTAAGGGTTGTTCTCGAAACCGTCTTCGTTGACGTTCGCGATATACATGGTAGGTTTCAGCGTCAGGAAGCTCAGGTAGCGGATGGCCGCTTTGTCTTCTTCGGACAGATCCAGCGCACGCAGCATGCCCGCGTTTTCCAGCTGTGGCAGACATTTTTCCAGTGCGGCCAGTTCTGCTTTCGCATCTTTGTCGCCGCCTTTGGCGCGTTTCTGCACACGGTGAATCGCACGTTCGCAGGTATCGAGGTCAGACAACGCCAGTTCTGTGTTGATGACGTCGATGTCATCAGCCGGATCCACTTTGTTGTTAACGTGAATGATGTTGTCGTTTTCAAAGCAACGTACCACGTGGCCGATAGCTTCGGTTTCGCGGATGTTAGTCAGGAACTGGTTGCCCAGGCCTTCACCTTTAGACGCGCCTTTCACCAGGCCCGCGATGTCCACGAATTCCATGGTCGTTGGCAGGATGCGCTGCGGTTTTACAATCTCGGCCAGCTGGTCGAGACGCGGATCGGGCATTGGTACCACACCGGTATTCGGTTCGATGGTGCAGAACGGGAAGTTTGCTGCTTCGATACCCGCTTTGGTCAGCGCATTGAACAGAGTTGATTTACCGACGTTCGGCAGGCCGACGATACCGCATTTGAATCCCATGTTTTTATCACCTTAATATCTTAATAATCAAACGATTAAGTATAACCGCACGATGTAATGACCACAATTCCCCGCATTATACACGAGAACCACATTTATCTCGATCCGCTTGTGACCGGCCCGCCGCGGTGAGCGGATTAAACCTTGCCTCGGTTCCGTCATTTTTAGATACTTGTCACAATTTTTTAACTGAACTGGAAATGTACCGGATGTTTTATGTTTAGCCCGCGTGGTCTGAAGTTATCGCAAGTGAAGAATGAAACGCTGGCCGGATTTGTGGTGGCCGTGTCGATGATCCCGGAAGCGGTGGGTTTTTCGCTGGTGGCCGGATTGTCTCCCATTGTCGGTTTGCACACGGCGTTTATTATCGGGCTGGTGACTGCGCTGTTCGGCGGCAAGCCGGGCATGGTGTCGGGCGCGGCGGGTTCCATCGTGGTTGTGCTGATGAGTCTGGCGGCGCAGCACGGCATGGGATATGTGCTGTGGGCGACGATTTTTGCCGGTGTGATCCAAATTCTGATTGGTGTGTTTCGCCTCGGGAAGTTTATCCGCCTGGTGCCGCTGCCTGCGGTACACGGCTTTGTGAACGGTCTGGCGATTGTCATTATGCTGGCGCAGTTGCACATGATTGCCGGGCAGGGGCCGCTGATGTACGGGCTGGTGCTGCTGGCGATTGCCGTCGTCGTGCTGTTCCCGAAACTGACCAAAATTATCCCGTCTTCGCTGGCGGCGCTGATTGTTGTCTCCGCCGTGGCGATTGGTTTTAACCTGCATACGCTGCGCGTCGGGGATCTGGCGGATATCTCCGGTGCCTTGCCGCACTTCAGCCTGCCGGTGGTGCCGTTCAGCGTGGAGATGCTGAAAGTGGTTCTGCCTTACGCCGTGGTTATCGCCCTGGTCGGGCTGATTGAATCGCTGCTGACCATGACGGTGCTCGATGAAATGGGCAATCAGAAAGGCAACGGCAACCGCGAAAGTATCGCGCAGGGCGCGGGCAATACGATTTGCGGGCTGTTCGGTTGTTTCGCCGGTTGCGCGATGATCGGGCAATCGATCATCAATTTCACCTCCGGCGGTCGCGGGCGGATTTCCGGTACGGTCGGCGCGATTTTGCTGATCCTGTTCGTGGTCAGCCTTTCCGGTTACATCGGCCTGCTGCCGGTGGCGGCGCTGGCGGGCATTATGCTGGTGGTCTGCTACAACACCTTTGAGTGGAGTTCGCTGCGTCGTCTGCGCCGTATGCCAAAAGCCGATGTATTGGTGATGCTGATTGTTACCGTCATCACCATCTTTACCGATCTGGCCGTGGCGGTGATCAGCGGAGTGATTATTTCGGCGCTGGTCTTTGCCTGGCAACAGGCGCGTATCCGTATCCGTGAGCACAAAACCAAAGGCGATCTGGCGGTGTATAAGCTGGACGGGCCGCTGTTCTTTGGCTCTGCCGCGACCTTTGCCGAACTGTTCAACCCTGAAAATGATCCGCAAAACGTGGTGCTGGATTTTGCCGGTACGCGGGTGATGGATTCGAGCGGCGTGGAGGCGATCGATAAGCTGACCGCGCGTTATCTCGACGCCGGTAAAACCATTCGTCTGCGCCATCTGAGCAATGACTGCGTCAGTCTGCTGAAGAAAGCGGGGCCGTTCTGTTCTCATGAACTCGACGATCCGCAGTATTACG
Organism: Rahnella sp. PAMC25559; assembly: GCF_050632365.1. Taxonomy (GTDB): domain Bacteria; phylum Pseudomonadota; class Gammaproteobacteria; order Enterobacterales; family Enterobacteriaceae; genus Rahnella; species Rahnella rivi. The sequence continues at coordinate 3,132,827 of NZ_CP192543.1, forward strand.
TCGCAGAAGACAGTCTCTGAAATCCCGAAGGTGCCGCTTAATCACGGCACCTTTTTTCATCATGCGTCCCGTCGCTGCGCCTTTAAGATAAACGCTTACAATTCGTGCCAAAAAAGCCACCAAATTCATATCGCTGAAAATTCTGTAATGTTATACCGTTACGCCCGGTTCATTCCGCACACAGGGCTCACCGCCCGCGCTGCGGTTGATTATTTCCTCTGCCGGAGCGGACATGAGCATAAACACAACATCTCCTGCTGATGATGCCAGCAAACCGCTGCGCTTTCAGGCCGCCGCCTCCCATACGCGCTGGCTGAACGGGTTGATCACCGGCGTGATGGTGATCAGCAGCGTGATGTACCTGATATTGCTGATGCTGTATATGGTTGCGCCGGCGTCGGTGTGGCCGTGGGTGACCGGCAATATGATGGCGGCGATGTGGGTATGCGCCGCCTCCCTGCAATGCGCGCGGCGTATCTCCCGCTGGCGTGCGCAACAGTTTGCGCCGGGGGTGGAAGATGTCACGCCGCCAACGCCCGCCGGATTTTCTCAACGTCTGATTTCCCGCCCGTGGATGCGCCCGGTTTTGCGTTATATCGACGCGCACGTCTTCTTTCAGGCATTCCCCGCGGCAGCCGCCTTGCTGCTTATCGCGCTGTTATGGCAACTGCCGCTGCCGATCAGTGACACCGGTGACGCGGGCTATTTCGCCGGTTCGGTGTTGCTACTCTGCGCTTTTGCAGTGCTGGTGCTGGAACGCCACTGGACGTTAAAAAATCCGCTGGAATGGCCGGAGGCGGCAAAACTGGCGCTGATGATGCGCATGATGATTGCCGTCTTTTTACTGAGTGCGCTGGCCCTGATGTTCGCCCGTGGCCCGTCGGTATGGCCGGCACAGCTGCTGCGGCTTACCGGGCTGTTACCGGCGCTGGTGGCGCTCGAGCTTTTGCTGCGTGCGCTGATGGCGATGTTTTCGCCGCCGCGTGAGGACAAAGAACCGGAGTTTATTGCGGGCAGCCTGCTGGCCGCGCAAATTTGCTGGCCACCGCGTCCGTTACAGTTTGTGCAAAACGAACTGCATCAGCATTTCGGTATCGATTTGCGCCAGATCTGGGCATTCCATTTTATCCGCCGCGCGCTGTTGCCGCTGGCCGCGTTCCTGATGCTGACCGGCTGGCTGCTGACCGGCATCAGCGAAGTGCCGCTGACCCAGCGCGGCATTTATGAATCCTTCGGTAAACCGGTGGCGGTCAGACAACCCGGTTTACACCTCGGGCTGCCGTGGCCGTTTGGCCGCACGCAGTTTGTCGATAACGGCGAAGTACATGAACTGACCACCGGTTCTGAAGAGCCGTTAACCGCGGTGCCTGCGCAAGTGGCTGACACCGCCGAAGGCCCGGCGCCGGAAAGCGCCAACCGGTTATGGGATTCCGGCCACAGCAGCGACAAATCGCAAATCATCGCCAGCGCCGCCAGCGACCGGCAAAGTTTTCAAATCATGGATATGGATGTCCGCTTCGTTTACCGCGTGGCGATGAACGACGACGCGGCCATGGCGAACCTGTATCACACCGAAAATATGCCGGTGCTGATCCGCAGTATCGCTAATCAGGTGCTGGTGCATGATTTCTCCTCGCGCACCCTCGACAGTTTGCTGGGCAGCGAGCAGACCCGACTTGCCGCTGACATCGGCCAGAAAGTGCAACGCCAGCTGGATCAGCTTCACAGCGGCGTGGAACTGCTGGCGACGGTGATTGAATCGATCCATCCGCCTGCGGGCGCGGCGGACGCGTATCACAGCGTGCAGGCAGCGCAAATTCTGGCGCAAAGCGCGATTGCCGGTGAGAAAGGACAGGCCGCGCAGCAGCTCAATGCCGCGCAGCAATTTGCCCGTCTGGCGCTCGATGCCGCCAGCGCACAAAGCCACGAAAATATTGTCCGGGCGCAGGTGATGGCGCTGCGCACGAACGCCGATAATCAGGCGTATCAGGCGGGCGGGCAATCCTTCCTCACCGAGCGTTATTTCAGCCAGCTGACGCTGGCGATGAAGCCACATCCGAAGGTGTTGATTATCGATCACCGTATCGGTGACGGGACGCCGCCGGTGCTGGATCTGAGAAATTTTACCCTGCCATTTACGCCCGGAGCGGATAAAGCGGCACATCCTGTTAAAGCGGAGACTACCCGGTGAGTGATTCCCAACACCCTGACGGCCACGATCACGACGCACATGGCGGGCATCACCACGCTGCCGGACATCATCATCATCATCATGGCGGCCCGGCCGCGCCCAAACTCTGGCGGCGGGCGGCGGTGGCCGTCGTGCTGGTGGCGCTGATTGTCGCCACGGCCTGTCTGGTGCAGGTGCGTTCCGGTGAAGCGATGGTGATCACCCGCTTTGGTGACCCGGTGCGTGTGCTGTTGCAGCCGGGGCTGGCGTGGCATCTTCCGGTGCCGCTGGAAACCGCGATCCCGGTGGATTTACGGATCCGCACCACGTCGAGCGGTTTACAGGATGTCGGCACGCGCGACGGCCTGCGGATTATCGTGCAGGCGTATACCGTCTGGCAGGTGAAAAACGATCCTCAGCATGTGCAGCGGTTTATCCGTGCGGTACAAAATCAGCCGGATATGGCGGCTGCGCAAATACGAACCTTCATCGGGTCGGCGCTGGAAACCACCACCAGCGGGTTTGCGCTGGCCGATCTGGTGAACACTGACGCCAGCAAAATCCGTCTCTCCGGTTTTGAACAGCATCTGCATGACCAGATTGCCCGCCAGTTGCTCGACAGCTACGGCATCGAACTGGTGCAGGTGGGCGTTGAACGCCTGACGCTGCCGTCGGTGACGTTAGATGCCACCGTGGATCGCATGCGGGCAGAGCGTGAAACCATCGCCACCGAACGTTCAGCCGAAGGTAAACGTCAGGCGGCAGAAATTCGTTCTTCCGCCGAGCGCGAAGCCCGCGTGATGAAGGCCGATGCATCCGTGAAAGCCGCCAATATCGACGCGCAGGCGCAGGTGCAAAGTGCAGCGATCTACGCCAGCGCCCGTGCCGGTAACCCCGAACTGTACGATCTGCTGCGCTCGCTCGACACGCTCAGCAGCGTGATCACGCCGGGCACCCAGATGGTGCTGCGCACCGATGCCGCGCCGTTCAAACAGCTGGTGGAAGGTCCGCCGGTTTTACCCGCCGCCACTCACGGGCCGCAGCCATGAATCCGTTAGCCCGTTTTCAGGGGAATGCCTGGTTTCAGGCGGGGCGCTTGGCGTATCTGGCGCTGTTTGCCATGACCCTGATTGCTGCCGCTGACTGGCTGTTCTCCAATGTCCGGCAGATTGAGCCGGATAAACGCGCGGTGGTGATGCGTTTTGGAGCGGTTTCGCGCACGGCGGGCGCCGGGCTTTTACTGGCGTGGCCGGAGCCGCTGGAGCAGGTGGACATCCTGCCCGCCGCTGACCGGGTGATTGAACATCACGTCACCGCCTTGCTGCGCTCAGACATTATCCCCGCCTGGAACAATACCGGCAGCGAGAAAAGTGACGCCGTCGCCGGTGCGGGGTATTTACTGACCGGCGATGCCGGTGTGGTTCAGCTGGATGTGCAGGTGTATTACGTCATCACCGATCCGGTGGCGTATGTGTTGCAGGGCGCGCACGTGCTGCCTGCGCTGGACAGGTTAACCGAGCACGCGGCGGTGGCGATTTGCGCCTCACGGGATCTGGATACCATTCTGGTCGCCAGGCCGGAAATGGCCGGAAACGGCAGCCAGATTGCGCAAAGCCGTGAGCGGTTGCGCGGGGATTTACGTCAGGGGATCAATCAGCAGCTCGCCGCCCTGAGAGCGGCAGGCAGCGATCCGGGTATCGAAGTTCGCCGCGTTGACGTGCAGTCATCGCTGCCCCCTTCAGCGGTGGATGCGTTTAACGCAGTGCTGACGGCCAGCCAGCAGGCGGAACAGAACATCGCCAGCGCCAGCAATGAGGCTGCCCGCGTGCATCAGGACGCCGTGCAGTCTGCGGACCGTGCCTTACAGGTTTCCCATGCCAGAGCCAGCGAACAGATTGCCCGGGCTTCCACCGATACCGCGACCATTGTGCAGCTGGCGAACGATCATTCGCCCGAACTGCTGTGGCGTTTATGGCGTGAACGGATGCCGCCGATCCTCGCGCAGGCTGGCAGCGTGACTGCCGTTAATCCTCACGACGACGCGCATCTGATCCTGCCGGGGCCAGACCGTCCATCCTCTCAACCCTGAGGTATTTACCCTGTGACTTCGATGTCTTCTGAAGAACCGTCAGCGAAAAGCGTGCTGCTCACGCGCCATGAGCAGCGAAACATGGCGGTGCAGCTGCTTCTGGCGATGACCGCATTCGGCCTGTTGCTGTGCGGCTGGATCTGGCAGTGGGTGTTTCCGCAACAGCGCGACGTCGGGCAGATTCTGTTTGGCGTGGCGTCCCTGCTGGTGGCGGTGCCGGTATTGCGCTCGGCAATGTACAGTCTGCGCAGCCCGAGTTTGCATGGCGTGACCGATCAGCTGATCGCGCTGGCGATGCTGGGTGCCTGGGCGACCGGTGACCTGATGACCGCCGCCTTGCTGCCGGGCATCATGATTTTTGGTCATATTCTGGAAGAGCGCAGTGTGATCGGTTCGCAGGAAGCCATTGATGCACTGAGCCGTCTGACCCGCAGCCGTGCGCGACGCATTCTGCCGGATGGCGGAATTGAAGAAATCGATAATCATCAGCTGCAAACCGGCGATTGCGTGGAAGTGCGCGCAGGCGACCGTTTGCCCGCTGATGGCCGCGTGTTGTCCGGCAGCGCCAGTCTGGATACCGCGCCAATCACCGGTGAATCCGTGCCGCAGGAAGCCCGCGCAGGGGACGACGTGTTTGGCGGTGCCATTAATCTGGACGGATTGTTGTCTGTCGAAGTCACGCGAACCGGCGCGGATGCCACGCTGGGTAAAGTGATTGCGCTGATGCAAAAAGCCGAACATGCCAAACCGCCGATCACCCGTCTGCTCGAACGTTATGCCGGGCAATATCTGGTGCTGATTTTGCTGATCGCGGCGGCGACCTGGTTTATTACACGTGATGCCCACGCCATGCTGGCTGTGCTGGTGGCGGCCTGTCCGTGTGCGCTGGTGCTTTCCGCGCCCGCGACGGCCATCGCGGGTATTGCTGTCGCCGCGCGCCACGGGATTTTGATCCGAAGCTCTGCATTCCTTGAAGAGCTGGCCGATCTCAACGCCATTGTGGTCGATAAAACCGGCACGCTGACCCACGGTGAACTGCATCTGCAACGCACGGTACTGGAGGAAAACGAATCCCCGGCAGCGGTGCTTGTTTTGGCGGCCAGTCTCGGCGCGGCGAGCAGCCATCCTGTCAGCCGCGCGCTGGCGAAGTTACTGCCGCGTGAGCAATATTTGCCGCTGGAAGAGGTGTCAGAACAACAGGGCATGGGCGTGCGGGCGCACACCGCACAGGGCGAGGCTTTGCTGGGACGTCCGGCATTTTTCAGCCAGAACACTATCGCGGTGAGTGATGTGCCTGAACATGACGGGCCGCTGGTCGGGCTTTCGCTGAACGGGCATTTTCTCGGCTGGCTGTTGCTGGCGGATTCATTACGCCCAGAAGCGCAGACCGCGCTGGCTGAACTGCGTCAGCTCGGGCTGCAACGCCAGCTTTTACTGACCGGCGACCGCGCCAGCGTGGCGCATCGTATTGCCGGTGAACTGGGCATCAGCGACGTTGTCGCTCAGGCTTTACCGGAAGATAAACTGCATCAGGTGTCTGCTGAAATTGCGCAGGGCTATCGCCCGATGGTGGTCGGTGACGGCATTAACGATTCGCTGGCGCTGAAGGCGGGTGTGGTGGGGATTGCAATGGGCGCGGGCGGCAGTGATATCGCGCTGGCTTCCGCCGATGTGGTACTGATCGGCAGCGATTTGCGCCGTCTCGGCACCTGTGTGCGGCTGAGCCGGGCGTGCCGCAGAACGCTGAAAATCAATGTGTTCATCGGGCTGGGTTGGACGCTGGTGGTGATGGCGGCGGCTGCGATGGGGTTGCTCGGCGTGGCGGGCGTGTTGATCGCCGCACTGCTGCACAATCTCAGTACCTTGCTGGTACTGGGCAACGCCGGGCGGTTACTGCGTTTCGACGAGCCGCTCTGAACATTATTGCGTCAGAATAAAGAAAATTGCCGCTGAATAAAGAAAGGTGCCGCTGAAAACGGCACCTTTCTTCTGACTTTTTTGGATTTATCACACCAGCACAAACATGCCGTAAGGATGAATTTGCAGGAAGAAATTGTCACCCGCGGTCGGTTGCAGTTGTGTAGCGTTGACCTGCAACAGCAACGACTGGCCGTGCCATTCCACCGTCACTTCATACTGCGGCCCCATATAGGCCACGTGGGTGATCACGCAGCGCTGGCTGTCATCGCCCTGCAAACCCAAGGTGATCGCCTCAGGGCGGACGCCCACTGTACATTGCTGCATGCCCGGTGCGAACGCGGCGGGTTTCGGGATGTGATAGCCGAAAATCTCCACGGTATTGCGGTGCAAATCCGCCGGGAAGACGTTGGCGTCGCCCATAAAACTGGCCATAAAGCGTGACGCGGGCTGGCGGTAAAGTTCCTGCGGCGCGCCAATCTGCATGATTTTGCCTTTGTTCATCACCAGCACGGTGTCGGAAACCGCAAAGGCTTCGCTCTGATCGTGCGTCACGTACAGCGAGGTAATGTTGAACTGCTGTTGCAGCTCGCGGATTTTCTCGCGCATGCTGCGGCGCAGGTTGGCGTCGAGGTTACTCAGCGGTTCATCGAACAGCAGCACTTTCGGTTTGAGGATCAGCGCACGGGCCAGCGCCACGCGCTGCTGCTGACCGCCGGAAATCTGATCGACGTAGCGATCTTCAAAGCCCTCGAGATCAACCAGCGACAGCGCCTCGCGCACCCGGTCGCGGATTTCAGCTTTCGGGCGGCCAAGCATTTTCAGCCCGTAACCGATGTTTTCCCCCAGCGACATGTGCGGAAACAGGGCGTAAGACTGAAACACCATGCAGATGTCACGCTGCTGAATGGAACGGTCGGTGACGTCTTCGCCGTCGATAAAAATGCGGCCTTCAGAGGGTTTTTCCAGCCCGGCGACCATGCGCAGCACCGTGGTTTTACCGCAGCCGGACGGGCCGAGCAGGGTGACCATTTTTCCTTTCGGGATCGCCAGGTTCAGGCCTTCCAGCACCGTATTGCTGCCAAACCGTTTGGCGACGTTTTTCAGCTCAACAAAGCTTTTGGTGGTTTCTGCCGGTGCGGTGTTAACCGGGTATTCAGTGGTCATTGTCATGTCAAAGCGCTCCAGAATTATTGGCCGGTTTTGGCTTTTGAGCGGGAAATTCGCGCTTCGCCAACCAGATAGTCAAAGATGAAAATGATCGCCAGCATCACGACGATAAGGATTGAGCCGTAGGCAATTGCCACGCCGTATTCGCCGTCTTCCACCCGGTTGAGGATGTAGGCGGTGGCGACGCGGGTGTCCGGCGTGACCAGGAAAACAATGGCGCTGACGGTAGTGATGGCGCGCACGAAGCTGTAAATCAGCGCCGACAAAATGGCTGGGCGCAATAACGGCAGGAGGATGTACATCACCGTACGCATCGATCCGGCGCGCAGGCTGAGCGAGGCTTCATCCAGCGATTTATCCAGCTGACCCAGCCCGGCGATCCCGGCGCGGATACCCACCGGCACGTTACGCATCACCATGGAAATGATCACGATGGCCGCCGTACCGGTCAGATACACCGGCGCGCTGTTAAACGCCAGAATGTAGGAGATCCCCGCGACCGTGCCTGGCACCGCAAAGCACAGCATGGTGCTGAACTCGATGGTTTTTTTGCCACGGAACTGCTGGCGTACCACGATGTAGGCGATGAGCAAACCAAACAGCGCGGTGATCGGCGCGGCAATTCCGGCGTAGAGCAGGGTGTCGAGCAGCGAAGGCCATGCGCCGTCGGAGAAGCCCTGTCCGAACAGTTTGGTGAAGTTGTCGAAGGTCAGGGTGTAATCCACGCCCCAGTTGACGGTAAAACTGCCGTAGAAAATGCTGCCGTAAAGCAGGGCGTTGAAGGCTATCCACACCGCCAGCAGCGCGGTCACGCCCCAGACCAATGTGACCGGCAGCGGCTGAACGTCGCCGCGTGAGGTTTTGCCGGAAATGGTGACGTACGAGCGTTTGCCGATCCACATGTATTGCACGCAGAACACCAGCAGCGAGAACACCAGTAAGATCACGCCGAGCGTACTGGCGGCCTGATAATCCAGCTGTGCGCCGGTGATGTAGAAGTAGATTTGCGTGGCGAGCACGTCGAAATTGCCGCCGAGCACCAGCGGGTTACTGAAGTCCGCCAGCGACTGGACGATGACAATCAGAAAGGCGTTCGCCAGCGCGGGTTTCAGCAGCGGCAGAAACACGCGGTGAAAGGTCTGCCAGCGGCTGGCACGCAGCGTATACGACGCTTCTTCGAGCGACGGATGAATGGTTTTGATGGCCCCGTCGAGGATCATAAACGCCATCGGCGTGAACGCCAGCACCTGTGCCAGCCAGATGCCGGTGAAACCGTAAAGCCAGTTGGTGTTAGTCAGCCCGAACCCGTCGACCATCAGTTCGGTGACATAGCCTGAGCGGCCCATCATCAGGGTGACGCCCAGCCCGACGATAAACGGCGGGGTGACAATCGGCAAAATCGAGAAAATACGCCCGATAATCGCCGAGCGTTTGGCGATGCGCGTGGTGTAAATCGCCAGCACCAGCCCGAAGAAGGTACAACCGATCCCGACGGCCACAGAGAGCAGGAATGAGTTCAAGATCACCTGCAAAATATGCGACTGACCGAGTACCGCCATAAAGGCCAGCGGCGCGAAATCTCCGGCGTCGTTGGTGAACATCGGGATGAAAATCGCAATGCTCGGATAAATGATAAACACGCCGATCAGCGCGATGATGCAAATCAGCGAGCCGAGGACGAAGCGGTCGCCGCCCAGCCACTCAAGGCGTGACAGTGCCAGCGAGCAAATTGCGCCGAGGGCAATAAACATCACTATGCTGCCGTAGCCCAGCCCGCGTCCGATAAGCGTGGCACTGACGATCATAAACAGTGCACAAAACACCGACCAGGCGGCATCAAACTGATGACGGCGGCGGGCTTCCAGCCGTTGTGCATGGCGCGGACGGAACAGTAATGCCATCGGCAGGATCAGCCACAGCAGGCTGAGATTCAGCCCCGACCAGCCGTACGCCGCGAGAATTTCATCCTGCGTGGATTCCAGCAGACCGTAGTCCAGACTCCAGGACGGCAGCAGCACAAAAGCGAGCAGAATAAGCCCCAGCCAGCCGAAAACCGGGTCACGGCGTCGGGTGTCAGGCAGGGTTAATGAATGAGACATAGCGTCTCCTTATTAAGAGAAAAAAGGTGTTGGCGAAAATAATGCTGAGTGCGTTAACTCCCCCTTTGCAGGGGGAGGCGCAAAGCGCGTTCACTCAATAAGTACGCGGGCTTTTATTGAGACTCTTTGCCCATCTTCACTTCGTTGACCCACTTGGTGATGAGCTCTTTACGCATATCGGATGCGCCGTACTTGTCCATGTCGTAATTGATGAGCTTCAGGTCGCTCATTTTCAGCGAGTTCGGGGAGGTTTCTGCGGTGGTGTTGGTCAGGATTTGATAAGACTGGCCTTTTTTCCATGCCAGTTCCTGCGCTTCTTTGGACAATGCCCAGTCAACGAACAGTTTGGCGTTATCCAGGTTACGTGCGCCTTTCAGGATGCTGACGCCGCCGATTTCATAGCCGGAACCTTCGCACGGGGAAATCAGTTTCAGCGGTGCGCCGCTCTCTTTTTCCTGAGCGTAATCGTGCAGGAAGCCGATGCCGATGGCGGTTTCACCGCGTGCGGCGTTACGCGCCGGGGCGATACCGGATTTGGTGTACTGGGAAATATTGCTGTTAAGTTTTTTCAGGTAATCGAACGCCTGATCTTCGCCCCACAGCTGCGCGAAGGTCGCCAGCGCGGTGTAGGCGGTGCCGGAACTTTGTGGATCGGCAATCTGGATTTCGCCTTTATAAATCGGGTTGGTCAGGTCTTTCCAGCATTTAGGTTCTGGCAGATTTTTCTCTTTCAGGCGGTTGGTATTCACGCCGACGCCCAGAATGCCGATGTACACGGCGGAAGAGTAGTTACCTTTACGTTTTGCCGGGTCCTGGAAGGCAGGCATGATTTGCGCGAGGTTAGAGGATTTATACGCCTGCAACAGATCCATTTCACCGGCCTGTGACTGCGGATCTAAGGTGCCGCCGTACCAGACGTCAGCCTGCGGGTTCTTTTTCTCGGCTTCCACTTTCGCCAGCGTGCTGCCGGAACCGTTGCGGATGAAGGAGGTTTTGACGTCGTACTTTTCCCCGAAGGCTTTGGTTTCTTCTTCACACATGGCGTTGGTGGCGCTGCAATACACCACCAGACGGCCTTTAGCCTGAGCGGCACCGGTGAACGCCGTCATGGCGACCGCCGCGGCGAGAAGAGAGTAAGTCAGAGTCGTTTTCATGGTGTTTACCTTTTTTTAGTTATGTTGCAGGACAGAGAACCTTGTCAGTTGTCCGGCGGAGCGGACTGTAATTCGCGTTTGCTGATCCCGGCCATCATCATGGGCATCAGCAGCAGCCCGACGAACGCCGAAGCCATCGTCAGCACGGCAAAAAATCCGGACCAGCCGTAGTGTTGCATCACCACCGCCAGCGGCCATCCCGCCAGCGCCGCGCCGAGGTAGGCAAACAGCCCGAGAAATCCGGTCACCGTGCCCGCCGCGTCTTTGTGTGAGTATTCGGTAGCCGCCAGACCAATCAGCATTTGCGGCCCGAACACAAAAAATCCGATGCTGAAGAAACTCAGCGCCAGCAACCCGAAATGATGCACCGGTGCCAGCCACAGGGCGGTGACGGTCAGAAACAGCCCCAGTGAAAACAGTAAAATCATCGGGGCGCGCTGCCCGCGAAACAGCAGGTCAGACCCCCATCCGGCAAACAACGCGCCGAGCAGGCCGCCGAGCTCGAAAAGTGACAGTGTCGCGTTTGCGCTCAGTAAATTGACCCCGTGATTCTCCGCCAGCCAGATATTCCCCCAGTCGTTGAGCGCAATGCGGATGAGGTACACCAGCACATACGAGACGCCCAGGAGCCAGATTGTCCGGTTTTGCAAAATCGTCTGGCGCAGGATCTGCGTCATACTCATCGGCGGGCTTTGCTGCTCCTGCCGCAGTTCCAGCGGGTCACGCCGCCAGACGCCCACCGTGGGCAATCCTTCCTGCTGCGGTGTGCCGCACAGCTGGCGGCAAAGCCATAACCCGAGAACGATCCCGACCGCGCCCGGCACCAGCAGCGCCGCCTGCCAGCCCCAGGTGGCGGCCAGTAAACCCGAGAGCAGCGGAACCGCCGCTCCACCGATGTTGATCGACGTGTTCCAGCAGCCCCACCAGAAACCGCGTTCGTTGCGCGAATACCAGTGGGTCAGCAATCTGGCGCACGGCGGCCATCCCCAGCCCTGAAAGAATCCGTTCAGCGTCCAGACAATCAGCAACGCGGTCAGCGAATGGCAGAAGGCGAACAGAATATTCAGCACGCCGGTCATCAGTAATCCGACGCCCATAAACCAGCGGGCACCGGTGCGGTCGCTGTAAATACCCGAGATAAATTTCGAGCCGCCGTAGGCCAGATAAAACAGCGTGCCGAGCAGGCCGATATCGCCTTTGGTCAGCCCCAGTTCCAGCTGCATCACCGGCATCGCGAAATTCACGCTGCGGCGGGTGAGATAGAACGCGGCGTAGCCAATGACCATCGACAGCAATAAATGCACGCGCCAGTAACGGTAATTTTTATCCACGTCAGTGGCGGATAACGGCGTTGCTGTCATGGTGTTCTCCAACTTGATGAGGCGAGTGTAGGCGGGTGTTTTGTCGGGCGGATGAGACTAGGTTTTAGATGACTAGGAATTAGTCCTAGTCAGGGCGATGTTCTTTGCAAATCTGTGGGCAACTTAACAATTATGCGGGTGCCATCCTGCTGATGAACCAGCCATTCGCCGCCCAGTGCGCGCACGCGTTCCTCGATGCCGCGCAGCCCGAAGCCTTCTTTCACCGGCAGGGCAAAGCCGACGCCGTTGTCACTGACCGTCAGCACCAGCATGTTGTGTTGCACGGTCAGGCTGACGCGCACCTGCGTCGCACCGGCATGTTTATTGATGTTATTGAGCAGTTCCTGCACCAGCCGGTACAGCGTGAAAATCAGGGTGTCATCGGAGGGCGCGTCGGTCAGGCGGTAATCGAGCTGAAAATCAACGCCCTGTTGCGCGAAGGCAAATTCATCCGCCAGATGGTGCAGGGCCACGTCGAGCGACATTTCATCCAGCACCGGCGGTCGCAGCTGGCGCAATAACTGGCGGGTGGTGTGGTGAATGCGCTGCGACAGTTCGCCAATTTGTCTGGCGGCGGCGTGGGTGGCCGCACCGGGCGGGCTGCGATCGACCAGCATCGCCTGGATCTGAATGGCGGTAATGTTCTGCCCGATTTCATCGTGCAACTCGCGGGCGATTTCCTTGCGCACCGCTTCTTCGGTATGCACCAGCCGCTCCGTCAGCTGGCGACGGGTGTGCAACTCCTGCTCAAGCTGCAAACGGTAACGGTTGAGATGCGACGCCAGCTGCTGCTGACGGCTGATGGCAATTCCCAGCCCGATGCCGAGCAGAGCCTGTGTGGAGAGAAACAGTTCCAGCTCGAGCAAATCGTGAAACGCGCCGCTCATCTGCCGCGTGACTGTGATCATCAGGCTGCCCAGCACCGCCGCCAGCACGCCACCCTGCCAGCCGAAGGCGTAAGCCATCACCACGTTGGGCAGAAAAACCAGAATGATCAGCAGCCGTTCCACTTCCGGCGCCAGCGTCATTTGCAGACAAACGGCGAGGGCGAAGAACAGCGAACACCAGATCAGGAGCGACGTGCGCAGCGGCGGATCGGGGATTTCCTGCGCCAGCAGGTTTTGCAGATGCTGCTGTTTAAGATATTCATAAATCAGATAGATAAACGGCGTCAGCAGAATGCCGCCGGTGAAGGAGGCCAGCAGCGTCTGGCTCAGCGGTGAATTCAGCCACAGGCCGGGTACCGCCATCTGCAACAGGCTGTTACCGGCCACCGCGCCAAGCAACAGCAAAAGCCGTTGCCAGTAAAGGGTAAACCGTCGCCAGAAATGCTGCACGAGTGCGGCGGGGATCAGGCTGAGCAGGGGCGAAAGCAGGATGATCCAGTGCGTCTGCAACTGTTCGCTGTGCAGCCAGACGGCAATGCCTAATTCTGACGCCAGCATCACCGGCCAGTAACGCCGCGAAAGCAGCGTCATCAGCGCAAGGCGCAGACCCTGCGGCAGGAGCAGCATCGCCTGCTGACCATTTTGCGTGAGATAAAAACTGATCGACCACAACGCCAGCCAGCACAGGCTGTAGAAAATGGCGAGAAACAGCGTCAGACCAGCCCGGCGCATCAGGCGAGAAGGTGATGCTGTATGGCGAAATGGACCAGCTCGATGGTGGTATCGCACTGGAGTTTGCCAAGGATATTGGCGCGGTGAACGTGCACGGTTTTGTGGCTGAGTTCGAGCTGTTCGGCAATCGCTTTCACGCTCAGCCCGTTGACCAGCAGATCGAAAATCTCGCGTTCACGCGGTGTCAGCGCCTGCAAGGCTTTCGGCGTTTGCTGACTCTGACGCAGCGCCAGCAGGGCATCGGAACAGAGATAGCGGCCACCGGCGTGCACGGTGCGGACCGCCTGCACCAGCTCTTCAGGGCCGCAGCGTTTGGTGAGATAGCCGCCCGCACCGGCATCCAGCGCACTTTGTACAAACGCAGTGGTGTCGTAAATGCTCAGAATGATGGCGCGGAAATCGGGGCGCTGCTGCCGTAAACGCGACAGCAAACTTAATCCGCTTTCATCGGGCATGGCGATATCCATCACCGCGACGTCAATATTCATTTTCAGCAGCGACGACCACGCATTCGCCGCCGACGCATACTGGCCGACAATCTGGATATCCGGCTCAAGGCCGAGCAACTGGGCAAAACCGGAACGCACCACCACGTGGTCGTCAATCAAAGCAACGTTAATCATTAGGCGTAACTGAATGTAAATGAGATTCGCATAATGCTCATGAATAGTTGCAGTTGGCAACAGGGAACGGAGGAATTGCAGGGCAGGTAACGGAATTTGAGTTAGTCAGAAGGGAAGAAAGAAAAGGGCGCGGTTTTCCGCGCCACGTCACTCTTATTTACAGCTCAGCTTTGAAGGTATGCAGGCGGCGCATGGTTTTTTCCAGGCCTTCCTTCATCAGCAGTTCAGTACAGCGCAGGGATTCATCAATCGCATCGTCGATCAGCTTTTGTTCGCTGGCAGGCGGCTTGCCGAGCACGAACCCGACCACTTTGCTTTTATCGCCCGGATGGCCGATACCAATGCGCAGACGGTAGAAGTTCGGGTTATTGCCGAATTTGCTCTGAATGTCTTTCAGACCGTTATGGCCGCCGTTACCGCCGCCCAGTTTGATTTTCGCCATGCCCGGCGGGATATCCAGCTCGTCGTGCGCGACCAGAATTTCATCCGGCTCGATGCGGTAGAACTGCGCCATCGCCAGCACCGCTTTGCCGCTCAGGTTCATAAACGTGGTCGGCACCAGCAGACGAACGTCCTGACCGGCCAGTGACAGACGGGCGGTATAACCAAAAAACTTACTTTCTTCTTTCAGTTGCTGGTTGTGCTGGCGGGCGAGGAGATCCACGTACCAGGCACCGGCATTGTGGCGGGTCTGGGCATATTCGGCACCAGGATTGGCCAGGCCGACAATTAATTTAATGCTGCTCACGGTTTTTCGCTTCTTTATCGGGTGAGGTTTAGGCGCACAGTTTACCTGCCTGTCAGTGCCATGCCAAATAAAGGGCAGGGGAAAAACCATAGATACCGTTGTAAATGAATAATGCAGTCGGATAACTATTCACCCTTCGAATGTATCTGACTGGAAAACGTAAAGATTTGTCATCCAATGTTCTCTGTCTGTGATCGTTGCCTCAAAGTGAACCAGATGGGACGTCTATAGTTAAGGCAGAAAAAGACAAGACAGCAATGATGCTAAGACTATCGACGACTGGAGGTGACAAATGAAACGTAAAACCGCAACAGTATTGGGCAATGCCCTGATGGGACTCGGTTTGCTCACAATGGTCGGTGGCGTTGGTTATTCAATTTTAAATCAGCTGCCAGAACTGGGCCTGCCACAATTTCTGGCCCACGGCGCAATCGGCAGTATCTTCATCGGTGCCATCTTATGGCTGACCGGTGCGAGAGTAGGCGGACGCGAACGCGTTGCCGACCGCTACTGGTGGGTACGTCATTATGATTCACGCTGCAATAAGTCCCATCGCCATTCCTGATTTATCCGGATGGCAGGCATAAAAAAACCGTTGTCGCTCACGCCACAACGGTTTTTTTTCATTTCTGCACAAGCTAAAACATCTGCCGGGCGAAAACAAAACGCCCCTGTAAACAGGGGCGTAATGATTAATGCTCGAACATCGCAGAAATGGATTCTTCATTGCTGATGCGGCGGATAGCCTCAGCCAGCATGCCTGACAGGGTCAGGGTACGCACTTTCTTCAACGCACGAATTTCAGCGGACAGCGGAATAGTGTCACACACAATCACTTCGTCGATGACGGAGTTTCTGATGTTCTCTACTGCATTGCCGGAGAAAATCGGGTGGGTAGCGTAAGCAAATACGCGCTTAGCACCGCGTTCTTTCAGTGCTTCAGCCGCTTTGCACAGCGTGCCACCGGTATCGATCATGTCATCAACCAGAACACAGTCACGGCCAGCGACGTCACCGATAATGTGCATCACCTGAGAAACGTTCGCGCGCGGGCGACGTTTATCGATGATAGCCATGTCGGTATCGTTGAGCAGTTTGGCAACGGCACGGGCGCGAACGACACCACCGATGTCCGGAGAAACCACGATTGGGTTTTCCAGGTTCTGTTGCAGCATGTCTTCGAGCAGGATAGGGCTGCCGAATACGTTGTCTACAGGCACATCGAAGAAGCCCTGAATTTGTTCTGCGTGCAGATCCACGGTAAGAACGCGGTCAACGCCAACGCTGGAGAGGAAATCAGCCACCACTTTCGCGGTGATAGGGACACGGGCTGAACGAACCCGGCGATCCTGACGTGCGTAACCGAAGTAAGGAATAACGGCTGTGATACGACCGGCCGAGGCGCGGCGTAAGGCATCAACCATTACGACCAGTTCCATCAGGTTATCGTTAGTAGGCGCGCAGGTGGACTGGATAATGAAAATATCTCCGCCACGTACATTTTCGTTGATTTGCACACTTACTTCACCGTCGCTGAAACGACTGACGGCGGCGTCACCAAGGCTGGTGTATAAACGGTTGGCAATACGTTGTGCTAGTTCCGGGGTGGCGTTACCAGCAAAAAGCTTCATATCAGGCACGAGAAGAACCTCAGGCTTGCGTCCAGGGAAGACATTGGCTTTTGGTACCACCGGGCGGTGAGCGGTACCAAAGCATTATGCTCACGAT
The DNA here is from genome assembly GCF_050632365.1 of Rahnella sp. PAMC25559. Taxonomy (GTDB): domain Bacteria; phylum Pseudomonadota; class Gammaproteobacteria; order Enterobacterales; family Enterobacteriaceae; genus Rahnella; species Rahnella rivi. The sequence goes on from NZ_CP192543.1 coordinate 3,149,505, forward strand.
ACTTCTAAATCTTACTACTTAAATCTGTTGAATAATTGGCTGGCAAAGAACAGACACAAAACCACTGTGACGCTCTACGCTTTGCCCGCAGTTCTCAACCAGACTTCGCGAAAAAGATGCAACGGCGAGATATTAACACCTTGCGCGACAAAACCCCGACTCCATGTTGGCATTTTGTCTAAAACCTGACGGGCAGCAGACTCGGTGTCGAATTCAGCAAACACACAAGCACCTGTCCCGGTCAGTCGCGACGGCGCGTATTCTAACAGCCAAGAAAGTAGCTGTTCAACCTCGTAAAAACGTTTTCTCGCAATCGGTTCGCAATCATTTGCGTAAGGCGTGTCCAACAGCACATTAACAGTACGTTTTGGTGTATTTCTGGTCAGTTCAGGATCGCCGAAAATCAGCGGTGTCGGAATGGTCACGCCGGGATGGGCAATCAGATACCATTTTTCTTCCGGTTCAACCGGTTGCAAAATCTCGCCGATGCCTTCTGCAAACGCGGCATGCCCCATGACAAAGACCGGCACATCGGCACCCAGCGTCACGCCCAGTTGTGCCAGTTCGGTATCGCAAAGGCCGCACTGCCATAACGCATTGAGGGCGATAAGGACGGTCGCCGCGTTTGATGAACCGCCACCCAGACCGCCACCCATCGGGATACGTTTTTGCAGCGATATCTCCGCGCCCTGCGAAACACCTGCATGGGCTTGCAGCAAACGGGCGGCGCGCACCACCAGATTATCTTCATCGGCGACGCCGTCCGTTGGCGTGGTCAGCACGATGGCGCTGTCGTCGCGTACGTTAAAACTCAGGCTGTCACCATAATCGACAAACTGAAACAGCGTCTGCAGGTCGTGATAGCCATTCGGACGCTGTCCGGTGATGTAAAGGAACAAATTGAGTTTAGCCGGAGACGGCCACCATTGCTGCGTCATCTCAGTTCAGCGTCCAGTTATCCATTTTCAGTTTGATGCGTTGCTCGCCCTGGGTCATTTCCAGACGCTGCGGCAGGGACGGTTTCGCGTCGTCGTCATAACTCTGATAGACCACGGTGCCCGGTTTGCCGTCCTGAGTGAATTTCACCTGAGAAAGACGGTACTGGCTGTCGAGGGTGAAATCGGTGCCGTCACCCGGCAGGCCGAGCATCCATAAACGCAGATTATCCAGCGGGATCGACATACCGGTCAGTTTTTGGATCATGTCATCAGGATTGTCGCTGGTGTAATGCTTGCCTTCATTATTGGTCAGCTGTGCGATACCGCTTTGCACTTTCAGCTCCATTTCGGTGCTGCCCAGCGGATTGGTCAGCAGTAAACGGTAGCTGTCACGGGAATATTGTTGCCAGAAGAAGCGGGCGTACACTTTCTGTTTATCGGAAAGATAGGCAAAAGACCCGCGGGTCTGATAGTGGTCCAGTTGCTTGACCTGCGCTTCGTGTTCACGCCATTGCGGGGACGTCGGGCTGGTCGCCGGGCCTTTCGGCGTATTAAAAGAACACGCCGCAAGGACTAAACTTGCGAGAGGAAGAAGGCGAACAAAATGGGCTTTACGCATTGGCATAACAGATTAAATCCTTTGTGCGATGGCTGAATGAGGTGCCAGGGCAATAATGGCGTGCGTCAGTTTAGCACAGCCAGCGAGGCGGGTGATCTCAACCCTGCGCAGATGATCGGCGATCAATCCGTTTTGGGACAATGCTGATTTGTAATTGGATTTAACCGATGATTACCTATCTGTCTAACATCAATGATGCGACGACTGATGAATTTGACGATATTCCGTGCATCTAAAAAGCCCGGTTTTTAGCTGGGTTAAGATTAATATCCTACGATCTGTATCAGATTGAGTCAGTCATAGAGCCATTTACCTGCACGCGCAGACTCAGCGAGCATTCTTAGCGTGAGCGGTTGAGGCTCATCGTCATCAGCACCTGACGTACACAGTGCAAATAAGATAAAGGTCTCTGCAGGCCAGTATTTATAGAAATCGAATCCTGCCGGATCTACCCCGAACTTCTCAAAATATTCCTCCATGATTTCAGCACCCGTTTCACTCGCCCACACATAGCGACCAGTTGAAAGGCTCGTCTCAATCGTGACCGGAATCTGTTTTTTTGAGAACAGTACAGGCTTGTTGAACCGCTTGCTGTACCACTCTATGACGTCTTCGTTGCTTACCATAGTTTGTCATTACCCCGCGCCAGGGTGTTGTACTTATTCGTGGCTTTGTACGCTATCGTAGAGACATCAGAAGCAATGATAATAATGCCCAGAATCGGAATCCACCGACCAACGAAAGCACCCAGATTTGTCACATAGCTGAACTTAAGGCGCTTAATACTTCCTGACGTCAGGGTGGGTAAACGCATGGTCTTAACATTCAGTAAATGGCGCAACTGTGAACTAAGTGGTGAAGTCCCTTTCGTTGCAGTTCCTGGCTTAGTGCGCGTGTCTATCGTTGGCTGGCCTAATAGAATCAAACCAATTGTCAGGTAGTCATCAACATCAAAGTGTTCAGCTGTAGTGTCCAGGAAAATCCAGAACAGCAATTCTCCTGATGAAAGATTAGAGAATCCCCGATAGAAATACGTGCCGTTAAGCTCTTCAACCGTATCCATACTTTTTACCCTGTTATGCGTTCATTCCATGCGTCGCTGTATTTAATATTTCCATCAAGGTAATGCCACGTGATTTTGTCATACCTGACCTGCACCTGCTCCAAATGACCAACATTAATAACGGTTTTCGTGTCATGCATCATCGGTGTTACTGAGACGATTTTAACGTTCTCAAGCAGCATGTTGTAATACTCGACCTCCTGACCCGCGTCATTGATTCGATACCACTTAAATTCTGCTGACTTCAGACTCTGACCGGTAGCAACAGCTTTGAACAGATACGGTGAAGAGCTATCAAATTCCTTCTCGAAAATAAGTGCACCGTGGACACGTGTACCGGTCAGCTTACCGGCATTACCCTCCGTGGGGATGTAGAGGTTATGACTGAAGCTGGTGATTTCAATGGAGTGCTCGCGGTCTTTGACATCGACTGAACCTTTGATCAACGCGCCGCCATCATCCTTGAGCCATAAGTAAGCAGGGATTGCCATATTCATAATTCCTTTATAAATGTAAGGAATTACCTTATTCCCACTGAGTTCAGGAGACAATGACGAAAAGTGGAAGGTAATAATTTTCAGAGGTTTAGTAATAACGGTGGGCTATAAGAATTCGTCGGGGGCATTTTTGGGGCAATACGAAGCTGAAAACAGATGAATTACTGGAAAATAGGGAGGTGGTAAGGATCTATCAGATCGGGCTCCAACCCGCATCCTGTGCGGTTTTTCCGCAGACTCAGAAATAAACCTACATCATATTTAACCGATGGTGCTGTATGCCTTTTATTGATCTCGCGCATCTTGTAGAATGCGCAGCAGACGTAAACCCATACTAATATAAAGTATAAGCCGATAACCGCCTCCCATATGACCCTGCTTGCATTAGGTATCAACCATAAAACGGCCCCGGTGTCTCTGCGTGAACGGGTAACATTTTCACCCGAGACACTTGATCAGGCGCTCTCCAGTCTGCTCCAGCAACCGCTGGTGCAGGGCGGTGTGGTGTTGTCTACCTGTAACCGGACTGAGTTGTACCTCAGCGTTGAACAGCAGGGAAATTTGCAGGACCAGCTGGTGAAATGGTTATGCGACTATCATCATCTCAGTGAAGATGAAGTGCGTAAAAGCTTGTACTGGCATCACGGCAACGAAGCCGTCAGCCACCTGATGCGCGTCGCCAGCGGCCTGGATTCTCTGGTGCTCGGTGAACCGCAAATCCTCGGGCAGGTAAAAAAAGCCTTCGCGGAATCGCAAAACGGTCAGGCCGTTTCCGGCGAACTGGAGCGTCTGTTCCAGAAATCCTTCTCCGTGGCAAAACGTGTTCGCACTGAAACTGATATCGGCGCCAGCGCGGTGTCTGTGGCGTTTGCCGCCTGTACGCTGGCGCGTCAGATTTTTGAATCCCTTTCGGAAGTCAGTGTGTTGCTGGTCGGTGCCGGTGAAACCATCGAACTGGTGGCGCGTCATCTGCATCAGCATAACGTCCGCCACATGATGATTGCCAACCGTACCCGTGAACGGGCGCAGGCGCTGGCGACAGAAGTGAATGCAGAAGTCATCAGCCTGCAGGATATCGACTCCCGCCTGGCCGAAGCCGACATTATCATCAGTTCCACCGCCAGCCCGCTGCCGATCATCGGTAAAGGCATGGTGGAGCGCGCGTTAAAAGCCCGCCGCAACCAGCCTATGCTGATGGTGGATATTGCCGTTCCGCGCGATATCGAACCGGAAGTCGGCAAACTGGCCAACGCCTATCTGTACAGCGTTGATGATCTGCACAGCATCATTCAAAACAATCTTGCCCAACGCAAAGCGGCTGCCATCCAGGCGGAAACCATCGTTGAGCAGGAGAGTTCTAACTTCATGGCCTGGCTGCGTTCGCAGGGAGCCGTTGAAATTATTCGTGATTATCGCTCGCGTGCTGATATTATTCGCGCCGACGCAGAAGCCAAAGCCATCGCAGCGATTGCGCAGGGCGCTGACGTCGAAGCGGTGATCCATGAATTAGCCCACAAATTGACAAACCGCCTTATTCACGCGCCAACCCGTTCTCTGCAACAGGCAGCCAGCGACGGTGATGTGGAGCGTTTGCAAATTTTACGCGACAGCCTGGGGCTGGGTCAGCAATAGTTCCTCCTTTTTTCACAGGGTTAAACACCACGCATGAAGCCTTCTATTGTTGCCAAACTGGAAGCGTTACAAGAGCGCCACGAAGAAGTGCAGGCGATGCTTGGCGATGCCAGCGTTATCGCCGATCAGGATAAATTCCGCAGTCTTTCCCGCGAATATTCTCAGTTAACGTCCGTCTCCGAATGTTTTCTGGCCTGGCGTCAGGCGCAGGACGATTTAGAAACCGCTGAAATGATGCTCGATGATCCCGAGATGCGCGAAATGGCGCAGGACGAAATCAAAGAGTGCAAAGCCACCATCGAAGAGCTCGAACAACAATTACAGCTTCTGTTATTGCCTAAAGATCCTGACGATGAACGCGGGTGCTTCCTTGAAATTCGCGCCGGAACCGGCGGTGATGAAGCGGCAATTTTTGCCGGTGATCTGTTCCGCATGTACAGCCGTTACGCGGAATCGCGCCGCTGGCGTGTGGAAATCGTGAGCGCCAGCGAAGGCGAGCACGGCGGCTATAAAGAAGTGATCGCGAAAGTCAGCGGCGACGGCGTTTATGGTCAGTTCAAATTTGAATCGGGCGGCCACCGCGTTCAGCGCGTTCCGGAAACGGAGTCGCAGGGACGTATTCATACTTCGGCCTGTACCGTTGCCGTGATGCCGGAAATTCCGGAAGCCGAATTGCCGGAAATTAACGCCGGTGATTTGCGTATCGATACCTTCCGTTCCTCCGGCGCGGGCGGTCAGCACGTTAACACCACTGACTCCGCCATCCGTATCACCCACATTCCTACCGGTATCGTGGTGGAATGTCAGGATGAACGTTCACAGCACAAAAACAAAGCCAAAGCGATGTCTGTGCTGGGCGCGCGTATTCGCGCTGCCGAAGTGGCTAAACGCCATGCCGAAGAAGCGTCAACGCGCCGTAACCTGCTGGGCACCGGCGACCGTTCAGACCGTAACCGGACCTACAACTTCCCGCAGGGCCGGGTCACCGATCACCGCATCAACCTGACGATTTACCGTCTGGATGAAGTGATGGAAGGCAAGCTGGACACGCTGATCCAGCCGATCGTGCAGGAATATCAGGCCGATCAGCTCGCCGCGCTTTCTGAGCAGGATTAATGGATTTTCAGTGCTGGCTGCGTGATGCCACCCGCCGTCTCGCGGCGGGTGAAAGCCCGAAACGCGACGCGGAAATCTTGCTCGGTTTTGTGACTGGCCGGGCGAGAACTTTCATTATGGCGTTTGGCGAAACTCTGCTGACCGCTGAACAACTTCAGCAACTGGAGACTCTGCTTGCGCGACGCGAGCAGGGTGAGCCGGTTGCCTATCTGACCGGTGAACGTGAATTCTGGTCGCTGCCACTCTCGGTTTCTCCCGCTACCTTAATTCCCCGTCCTGATACTGAATGCCTGGTCGAGCAGGCGCTGGCGCATTTACCGCCTGAGCCGGTACGCGTGCTGGATTTAGGCACCGGCACCGGCGCCATTGCCCTGGCTGTTGCCAGCGAACGCCCCGACTGCCAGTTAACCGGCGTTGATGTGCAACCCGATGCCGTCAGCCTGGCGCAACACAATGCCCGAAAACTGGCTATCCCGAATGCGCGATTTTTACAGGGCAACTGGTTTGCGCCGGTCACCGGTGAAACCTTTGCGCTGATCGTCAGTAATCCTCCTTATATTGATGCTGCCGACCCTCATCTGGCGCAAGGTGACGTGCGTTTTGAGCCCGCAAGCGCGCTGGTGGCAGATAATGCCGGTCTGGCTGATCTGGCTCATATTATTCGTAGCGCACCCGCGTATCTTCAGGATCGCGGCTGGTTACTGCTCGAACACGGCTGGCAGCAGGCGAATGACGTTCAGGCGTTGTTGCACCAGGCCGGTTATCAGCAGATTTCCACCGTGAAAGATTACGGTGATAACGATCGTGTCACGCTTGGACAGTGGATGCTGCCAGCGTTGTGATCGCCTGACCGCATAATAATGAACCCTATCTGAGGAAGCGGGTAATGGCATACGTCTGGATGAAAAATCTGCATCTGATCACTATTACGCTGAGTATTACGCTGTTTGTTTTACGTTTTTTCTGGAAATGGGCGGGTTCTGCTATGATGCAGAAACGCTGGGTGAAGATCGTGCCGCACATGGTGGATACGCTGTTGTTAATAAGCGGTATTTCACTTATCTTCATCACCCACTTTTATCCGTTCAGCCCACAGGGAACCTGGCTGACCGAAAAGCTTTTCGGCGTTATTATCTATATTGCGTTGGGTTTTGTAGCCCTGAGCAAGCGACCTCTTAGCCAGAAAACACGCTGGCTGGCCTTTATTCTGGCGCTCGCTTGTCTCTATCTGGTTCTCAAACTGGCCCTGACGAAAATACCGCTGCTATTGGGATAACTATGAGTACGCTTGCTGATTTTGAATTTAACACGGCCCCTCTAAGTACCGGAGTGATCAAAGTGACGGAATCCGTGCGCTTTGATTTCAACGCGGAGGATGTCCGCCGCCAGTTACAAGTGCTGGTGGATGAAGCGCGCAGCGTCGTGCCTGAAAATCTCGATCAGGATCAGCAACTGGAAGTCCTGATTGAACTGTTTTATCGCACCTGGGGATTTGGTGGCGCGGGCGGTGTCTATCGCCTGTCGGATGCTATCTGGATCGACAAAGTGCTGGCTTCACGGCAGGGCACGCCGGTGTCGCTGGGGGTGATTTTCCTGCATATCGCCCATGAACTGAATCTGCCACTGATGCCGGTGATTTTCCCGACTCAGCTGATTTTACGCGCTGACTGGCTGGATGAAGAGATGTGGTTGCTCAACCCCATCAACGGCGACACGCTCAACGAGCACATGCTCAGCGTCTGGCTGAAAGGCAATCTGGGCGTGACGGCAGAAATCGAAGACGACGAGCTCGAAGAAGCGGAAAACACGGTGATCGTGCGCAAAATGCTCGATACGCTGAAAGCCGCGCTGATGGAAGAAAAGCAGTTTGAAATGGCTCTGCGGGCAAGTGAAACCGTGTTGCAGTTCGACCCGGAAGATCCTTATGAAATCCGCGATCGCGGTCTGATTTACGTTCAGCTCGACTGTAATCAGGTGGCTATTTCCGATCTCAGCTACTTTGTCGAACAATGCCCGGAAGACCCGATTTCAGAAGTCATCAAAGTGCAGATCCATGCGATTGAACACAAGCAGGTTACGCTGCATTAATTTATTATTACCTTACATTATCATCTGATGCGTGTTGAGAAACTGCCTGTTGAGGCTGCCTCAGATGAAGGATTTATCACTAAAAAGGCCAAAGCATGAAACATAAAGTGGTTAGCATTCAGGACATCAAAGTCGCCAACGATCTGCCGTTTGTGTTGTTCGGTGGGATGAACGTACTCGAGTCGCGCGAAATGGCGATGCGCGTGTGCGAACACTACGTCACTGTGACGCAGAAACTGGGTATTCCTTACGTGTTTAAGGCGTCTTTCGATAAAGCCAACCGCTCGTCGATTCATTCTTACCGTGGTCCGGGTCTGGACGAAGGCATGAAGATTTTCCAGGAGCTGAAGCAGGCGTTCGGCGTGAAAATCATCACTGACGTGCATGAATCCTGGCAGGCACAGCCGGTTTCAGAAGTGGTTGACGTGATCCAGTTACCTGCATTCCTGGCGCGCCAGACTGATCTGGTCGAAGCCATGGCGAAAACCGGCGCCGTCATCAACGTGAAAAAACCGCAATTTGTCAGCCCTGGGCAAATGGGTAACATCGTTGATAAATTCAAAGAAGGCGGCAACGACCAGGTTATTCTGTGCGATCGCGGCAGCAACTTTGGTTACGACAATCTGGTCGTCGACATGCTGGGTATGAACGTGATGATTAACGCCACGGGCGGTCATCCGGTGATCTTCGACGTGACTCACGCACTGCAAACCCGCGACCCGTTTGGCGCAGCATCCGGCGGCCGTCGTGCTCAGGTAGCAGAACTGGCGCGCGCAGGCATGGCGGTAGGTATCGCAGGTCTGTTCATCGAAGCGCACGAAGATCCGGCTCACGCGAAATGTGACGGCCCGTCTGCGTTGCCATTAGATAAACTGGAACCTTTCCTGGTGCAGATGAAAGCCATCGACGATCTGGTGAAAAGCTTCCCGGCGCTCGATACCAGCAAATAAGCGCAGCAATCAGATACAACAAAGGCGACCCGAGGGTCGCCTTTTGCATTTCTGCGTGAGTATTACAGCGTGAGTATTACAGCGCGTCCTGCAATGAACTGTGGAAGCTCAGTTTTCCTGCCACCGGCTGCATTCTGGCGCGGGCCAGGGTTTTGAGCGGCTGGTAAGGGATCTCAGCGATACGCAATTCGGTGCCTTCGGGCAGATTCGCGATGAAGGTACGTAATGCATTCACGCCACCGGCATCGAGTACCGCAACGCGATCCCACAACAGAACGATCACTTTTTTACCGGCACTGCGCACCTGCAATTCGCTGAAGATACGCTCTGCGGCGGCGAAGAACAGCGGGCCGTTAATGCGCATGACCAGAGTATCTTCCGCCGCCTCCGCAGGCACCTCGGTCAGACGGGTGAGTTTGGCGATGCGTCGCATAAACAGCAGCGAAGCCATCACGATACCGGCAGTAATGGCGATCACCATATCAAACAGCACGGTCAGGCTCATGCAGGTCAGCATCACCAGAATGTCGTCTTTGGGCGCGCGGCGCAGCAAATCCACCACTTTATGCGCTTCACTCATGTTCCAGGCGACCATCAACAACAACGCCGCCATGGCGGCGAGCGGGAGCCAGGACAGCCACGGCGCGAGCACCAGCAGGGCGAGGATCACCAGCAATGAGTGAATAATCGCAGATACCGGTGAGGTTGCACCGGCACGCACATTGGCTGCCGAGCGGGCAATGGCCGCCGTTGCTGTGATGCCGCCAAAGAATGGACTGACGATATTACCGATACCCTGGCCGATCAGTTCATTGTCGGAATGATGTTTTTTGCCTGTCATCCCGTCCAGCACCACTGCGCAGAGCAGCGACTCAATGGCGCCAAGCATTGCCATCGAAAAGGCTGCCGGTAACAATGCCTGAACCAGTGACCAGCTCAGACCGCTGCCGCCGGACGCACTCCACGGCAACGTGAACTGTGGCAGGATCGCCGGAATGCCGTTGCCCTGTGAACCGTCGGGCAACAAATAATGAAAGCGTGAGCCGATAGTGGCCACCGGGTGCCCGGCCTGCATGAAAATCGCCATCACCGCGCAGCCTGCCAGCAGCGCAGGAAGATGCCCCGGTACGCGTAAACCGAGTTTCGGCCAGCCGATCAGAACGGCAAGCGTCACGATGCCAATGGCCGCATCACCGTAATCCAGCGTCGGCAGCGCCATCACCAGCGCCGCCACTTTGCTCAGATAATGTTCCGGGACTGAAGCCATCGACAGCCCGAAGAAATCCTTGAACTGCATGGTCCCGATGGTAATGGCAATCCCCGAGGTGAAACCCAGCGTCACCGGCAGGGGAATGTATTCGATAAGCCGGCCAAAACGCGCCAGCCCCATCATCAGCAGCATGAAGCCGGACATCAGCGTCGCCAGCAGCAAGCCGGAAAGGCCGTACTGTTGCGACACCGGGAACAGGATCACGACAAAAGCCGCGGTCGGCCCGGACACGCTAAAACGCGAACCGCCGCAAATGGCGATCACAATCCCTGCGATGGCTGACGTATAAAGCCCGTACTGCGGCGGCACACCGCTGGCAATCGCCAGCGCCATGGCAAGCGGGATCGCGATGATCCCGACGGTGACACCGGCAATGGCGTCTTTAAGTAAACGCGGGAGAGAGTATTTTTCAAGGATACAGGCTTCAATCAGCGCACTGAACAGCCTGACACGGCGACTTCCTGAGGTATTCATACGACGTAAACCACCTGACGAAAAAGGATTGAAAAGAACACAGGTCTTCCTTTACCCGAAAGCACTCAGCCTACGCCGATTCGCCTGAGGGTATCTAGATATAAATCAAGGAGTGAACGGCCTTTGGTGTGTAGTCTGTGCGCCAGTTTAATTCCCGACAATGTGACACGTCCCGCTATATTTCACGGTGAGGAACTTTCGGGGCATTGATCATCTATATTTAAGTTAAAACCCGTAATCTGGAGGGAAAACCGTAAGGGGACGCATTTATCTATGCCGGATATCTTATCGCTCAGAAGCTTGTATGGGGATATTTGTGTTACCTATGCCACGCTGTCGATCATCTTTTTTCTCCTGAGCCGCAGCGAACCCTTTACCTTCAAAGGCTCACACTGGAAGCGGGTGGTTTTCGGCGTGGTGGCCGGGATGACTGCCTTATATTTACGCAGTAATCGCCTGGTACTGGTCGACGATTTACCTTTCAGTCTTGAAATGTTGCCGATGATTTTAGTGACGTTTTTCGGCGGCTGGCTGAGCGGGCTGTGCAGTTTTATTGTGTCTTTTGTGTTCAACGGCATGTTTACGCTGAACAATCTGTTTATCGCCATCATTCTTGGCACGCTGTTTTTATTCCGCGTCTGGCGCAGGCGCAAACACCGAGAACTGTATATCACCATTATCCTGATCGGTGCTTTCCGGCTGGCGTTAATTTCCAGCATTCATGGCATTCAGGTTCCCTGGTCAGAACTGCTGGTTTATCAGCTCATTTCTGCCGGTTGCATGATCCTGTGTTATCACGCCCTCAATTATAAAGAAATTTATATGGGCAAAGTCTTCACTATCCGCGTGAAGGCGGCGACCGATGAACTGACGCAGATAAACAACCGTGCCAGTCTCGATTACTGGCTGGATCAGAGGCAGTTACAGCGCGAAGCCTGCGGACTGATTTTGCTGGATATTGATAACTTCAAACAGGTTAATGACACTTTTGGTCATCTGGCCGGAGACAGAGTGCTGACCGAAGTGGGGCGGTTATTACGCCATCTGACGCGCAGCGATGATTTCGCCGGGCGTTACGGCGGTGAGGAGTTTCTGGTGATGACCTCGACCTGCGACCCCGGCACGCTCATGGCGATTGCCGAACGCATCCGTAAGGAAGTGGAGGATTGCGCCATCATTCTCGAGGATGGACGGGTGCTTAACGTGACGGTGTCACTGGGGGTATCCCTTTACCTGCCGGGTATGATTATCCGCAAGTCGCTGAAACTGGCTGATTTATCGTTATATGAGGCAAAACGGCAGGGCAAAAACCGTGTGGTGGCCAGCTCGATACTGACACTCTCGTCGCTGGGCGCTAAACGAGATTATCCCGGAATGTAAAAGGGAGCCTTACAACGGCTCCCTGAATTGATTTTACCCTGACAGATTATTTCTGCGTGCCTTCTTCGATTTTTGGCGGAGAGGGCAGATCAGCGGCTTCACGCATCTTCGCCACCTCTTTTGCCGTGACCGTCGCGCCCGCCGGATTACCAAACTGCGTGCTGACATAATTGCTCAGCGTGGCAATCTGCTGGTCATTAAGCTGATCGGCAAACGACGGCATCATGATTTCGCCTTTATCCATATGGCGCTGCACGCCGTTGAGGATAACGGACACCTGATTACGGCTGTCGTATGAACCGGTGCTGGTATGACTGAACAGCGACGGATACGCATGGAACCCTTCACCGCTGCCTTCGCCGCCTTTGCCGTGACAGGCTGCGCAGCTGGCATTAAAGAGTGCCGCTGCCGACTGGTCAATAGTCAGCCCCTCTGCACGCAGGGGGTACACATCCTGATTTTGACGGCCCCACGCATCACGCGGTTTCGTCTGTTTGTCATCACCGATGGCCGGAACGGAACGGATATAGGTGGCGATGGCATTCAGGTCGCTGTCGGAAAGATGCTGCAAACTGTGCTCTATGGCTTCTGCCATCGCCCCGGACGCCGACGCCTTACCGGCCACAAAGCCCGTTTTCAGGTAATTCACCAGATCCTGCTGCGACCAGGTGCCGATCCCGGCATTTTTATCCGGCGTGATGTTGAAAGCTACCCACGCGCCCAAATCACCGCCCGAAAACGCTTTGTCGGTGTCCATGCCCATGGTCAGCGTACGCGGTGTGTGGCAGGTGCCGCAGTGTTCCAGTGCCTCCACCAGATACGCGCCGCGATTCCAGTCAGCAGATTTTGACGGATCGTTTTTCAGTTCGCCTTCGTCAAAGTTAAACATCTTCCACACGCGCATGCCCCAGCGCTGGTTAAACGGAAATGACAGATCCGTTTGCGGCCCCGCGGAATTCACCGCTGGCAGCGACATCAGGTAGGCTTTGATCGCCAGCACATCTTCACGTTTCATTTTGGTGAAGGAGTCATAAGGCATGGCCGGATAAAGTTGCTGGCCGTCTTTGCCCACACCGTCACGCACCGCACGCACGAATTCGTCGTCCGTCCAGTTGCCGATGCCAAACTGTTTGTCAGAAGAAATATTGGTGCCGTAAATCACGCCAAAAGGCGATGCCAGCGGATAACCGCCGCCGAATTTCGCGGTTTTATCCGCGCCCGGCGCGGTATGGCAGGCGGTACAGTCACCGGCTGTCGCCAGATATTCGCCGCGCTTGATTAAATCGGTATGACCCGCGGCGTCATCAGCCCGTGCGCCAGCCACTACCAGTAACGGCAGCAATGCCAGCATGAATTTCATTTTCATTACTCAGTCCTCAGAAAATCAATCAGGCCAGGCTTTTCAGCACCGTATCAGCCATACGCAATGCCAGAGCGGTACCCGACAACGTGGAGTTCACCGTTGAAGCGGAAGGCATAATGCCGGTACCGGCGATAAACAGATTCGGGTGATCGTGCGTACGGCAGTCGCCGTCCACCACCGAATCCCGCGGATCGCTGCCCATGATCATGGTGCCGGTGATGTGCTGGTTGTTGTCGTACACGCCACGCTTGCTGTACACCACCTCAGTGCCGCCCATTTCTTTGACGATTTTCTGGAAATCAAGCATCGACTGGTCATAACCGCGGTGCACGTATTCCGGGAATTTGTAGTGCACTTCGAGGCGCGGAATACCCCATTCGTCTTTTTCGGTTTTGCTGAGAACCACACGGTTTTCCGGCTCCGGCAGCATTTCCAGCAGACATTTCAGCTGAATAAAACGCTCCGACTGATAGGTCAGTTTGTCGTTCAGCGCTTTGCCGTAATAGCCCTGACGCACCAGACGCTCGGTCAGATAACGCACCGGCGACGTGTTGGCGACGTCGATACGTAAGGCCGAGCGGTCGCTGCGGAAGTCGCCGTCGCGCAGGTTATTGATACTGCCCGGACGCATCGGGCCGCGGCCAAAATACACCGGTTCATCGGCATAAAACTCCACCGAGGTGCCCGGATGATCCATCAGGTTACGGCCGACCATACCGGAGCTGTTGGCGATACCGTTCGGGTATTTATCGCTGGTGGACATCAGCAGCAGTTTCGGGCTTTCGATGCCGTTTGCGGTCAGCACGAAGCGTTTACCGGTGACTTTATGTGCCACTTTATCGGCATCGAGATAATGCACGGCGACGATGTCGCCGCTGTCATTGGCTTCGATGTTGTACACCACGGCGTTGGCAATCACCCGCACACCGGCGTCGATGGCTTTGCGCGCGGAAATGCCACCGTGATACTGCGCATCAATCGGGCACACCGGCATGCAGTTATTGTTACCGCAGCAGGCCGGGCGGCCGTCGTAAGGAATGCTGTTACGCGCCTGCGGGCCAATCCCCAGCACGTAACCGAGTTTGGCGATGCGTTTGCTGATGCGATCGAACCCGTACGGCAGCGGAATGCCCGGCAACGGATAGGGCTGCGATCGCGGGGAATCCAGCGCATCGTCACCGGAAACGCCCATCTGAATTTCGGCTTCGGTGTAATAGGGTTCCAGATCCTCATAACCGATCGGCCAGTCGCGGCCCACGCCGTAAAGCGTTTTGATCTTCATGTCGTTAGGCAGCAAGCGGAACGCCTGTCCGGCCCAGTGCCAGGTGGTGCCACCGACGCCGCGCAGATACTGGGCGGCATAAATATCCGGGCCCTTCTGGATCAGATAGTTGTTATCTTTTGGCTGGAATTTCGGTTGCGGCGCCCACGGCTTAGGCGGATAGGGTTCGGTGAAGTCGCCTTTGAGCGGTGACTGGCGGAACAACTCAACCGCTTCATCGCGTTTGATGACCGGTCCGGAATCCAGCATCAGCACGGAAACCCCGGCTTTCGCCATTTTCAGTGCAGCAAGAGAACCGGCAATACCGGCGCCAATAACAACGACATCTGCATTCAGTGCATCAGCCATGAGCCATCACCTCCGTGGAAAGTTGTTGCGAAGCAGCAGGTTTATTGACCCAGAAGTTCGGTTCACCCGGTGCGTAGCTCGGAGGCAGCAGGTTATTTTTCAGCAACTGATAGCTGACGATATTTTCGAATCCGATACATTTTTGGCTGCCGGGCTGACCGACCACGCCGAGATACCAGCCGCTGACCAGTTGCTGATACAGCTGCGCCAGTTCGGCCGGTTGCTGTGCCAGCAACTGATGCAAATCATCACCGACCACGCCGCTGTGCGCGGTGAGCAGTGCGGAAAGCGCGTCGAGCTGAGTATCAAGTTGGGCATTTTGCTGTGACTGATGCAGCCAGCTGTAAAGCGCCTGAGCCAGATGCGGTTCAAGGGAGTTCATGCCGGTGAGCTGTGCTGAAAGTGTCATAAAACTGGCCGGCATAGTCACCGCCGAGGCCAGTGGCGGGGCGGCATGCGCCAGGGTGGCGAAGACGCCGCCGCCAAGTATCTGGCTGCCGATCCCCGCAGCCAGTGCGCCCGCCGTGCCGATAACCAGCCGGCGACGAGAAAGATTGATCATGACGTGATGTTCCGTGAACGAATTATTATGAGTGTTACGTCGTTATTTCAGGACGGCTGCCGCTTTCTCAGAAGACTGGTTATCGATTTCCTGTTTCGGCGTGCTGACACCGACTGCGCCCACCACTTCACCGTTAAGTGTCAGCGGGAATCCGCCACCCAGCGGCACAGCATGCGGGATCGCCAGCACCGTGGTTTCGCCACCGGCGAGGCGTTGCATGAATTTCAATGAGGGGGCGTGATAGAGCGCAGAAGTGCGCGCTTTACCGATCGAGGCATCGACACACCCCGCCGGAGAACCGTCAAGGCGCTGGAAGGCCAGTAATGAACCAGATGCATCAACAACCGCCACGCAACCCGTGCTGTGTTGTTCCGCAAGAGTGGATTTCACACTGTCAATCACGTTGGCGGCCTGCGCGTTATCCAGCTGCGGGTGTTCAGCGGCGAAGGCGGAAGTGGCCGAAAATAACAGCGTGCTGGCACACAGTAACGCTTGTGCGGTGATATTTTTAACAGACATAGACTCATCCCTTGTAGCAGTAGAAAAACATGGCTTGACGTATTTTTCGAATAAGATTTCAAAAATAAACGTGTTAAATCAGAAAGATTAAATCGCAATAACGTTAACGGGCGGAACACTCAGCGGTGTTTCTTATTGCCACACTAACTGGGGCGTTATTGCTCTTTGTTTCGCGGATGTTAATTCAATTAACAAAACGGCAAAAGTGACGATTGCGGCAGGAAATTAATTTTCAGGCAGTTTAGAGAGGAGATTATGCACAAATCAGGCTGGCAGGCCTTATGACATAAGGGGTGAACATTTTGTGCTTTTACGAACCAGATGATCCGTTTGTATTAATGCAATGTGATCGGGTTAACAAAAAAAACCTCCCTGAGCGGGAGGTTTTGGACTGAGCCGGTGTCGTTAACTCTGGGGCTGCCAGCTGCTGCGGCATTCATCACGGCGGAAATTCAGAACGCGACTGCGGTTAGAAATCAGTTTCACGTTGTACCCCTGGAAGTACAGACAGAAGTTCTTTTTCCACGGGCCGTCCGGCAATTCGACCAGCAACCGTCCCGCGCCCAGAGACGTCAGCTGACCGCTGGCGCGCAATGTCCCCACACCCATCAGGAACTTATCGCCTTCAATATCAAACGCCGCTTTTGACGCCGGATGATACCAGCGGCCCTGAACCATTTTCAGGCAATCGTTAGGCTCAACCGGCGTGAAGTAACGCGGTGCATGGCCGATTTCTCCTTTGATGGCTTTCCCGTCCCAGCGCAGGCGCATCGGCATATGCGCGGAAAGGGTGATCGCTTCATCTGCGTCTGCGCCCTGATACAGATTATCTGCCGAACCCAGATAACTGGCAGTGCCGTTGCTGACTTTCAGCCAGTAAGGTTCCGCCGTGCTGGCATACAGCCCGTCAGGCAGAGCGTGGCTGCGCGGCGGAAGCGGGGCGTCTAACAGCGCTGACATAACGTCCAGCGCATGGCTGTACGCGGCGGTGTCTTCACGGTTGGACACCAGTGCGACCCCTGCATCCCGCTCAGGATGCAGCAGGAAATAGGCTTTGTAACCGGCGTGAGAACCGCCGTGCCCGTAAACAGTATACGGCCCTATTTGCGTCGAGGTGGTGCCCAGCCCGTAAGCGGAAGGGATATCGCCGTGCAGGTAACGTTGCGCTGTCAGCGTTTTTAATACGCCCGCGCCGGGGCCGGTTTGCGAAAGCAGGCTCTGCAACCAGACGGAAAGCGAACGGACGCTGCCGGTCAGGCTGCCGGAAGCGGAAAGATGCAGACCGGCGAGGGCGGTTTTCCAGCCGCTGGTGTCCAGCCAGTAACCCGGTGCCAGGCCGGGCACAATATCGAACCAGGTTTCCGGCGCGTGAAGCGCGATGTCCAGCGGTTGCGCGATATGCTTTTGCAGCAGATCTTCAAACAAGATGCCCTTCTGTTTAAGGATTTCTTCCACCAGCCGGTAGCCGGTGTTGCTGTAGGAAATCTCGCTGCCGGCCGGGAAATTCAGCGCGCCATCTTGTGCCAGAAACGTCATGATCGCTTCTGCGTCGCTAACGTTATAAACCGACACGCCAAGCAGCGAAAGGGTTTCACGGACATCCGGCAGACCGCCGGTCATGTCCAGTGCCTGACCTATCGTCACCTGAGCCATCGGGGTTTTCAGCTGCGGTAAATGCTTGCCCAGAGGGTCATTCACCGAAAGACCGGCATCGCTTTTCAGCAACGCCAGTGTGGCGAAAATATGTTTGGTGACCGAGGCGTAGCGGACAACGGAGTCAATGCTGAAAGGGGTTGCGGTGGTGAGGTTTTCCAGGCCGCCGGTGGCAAAACCGCGCAGGGTTTTACTGTCGAAGAGGGTGATGGCGCCGCCCGGTTCGCCGGGTTTATTCCAGTTACCGGTAATACGTTTAGCCGTCGCTTCTGCGGCGTGCCACTGTAAATCAGAGGTCATTTGCGTCTCCACAAACTGTCTATCAGTGAGAAAGTGGGCAGCCGGAGCTGCCCGTGAAACCTGAACCTGTGCCGCGGGAAAACGGTTATTCGGGTTCCTCTAAACTGAGACTCAACGATCGTAATTCTGCGGTATGCGGATGGCTGACGTTGCCCGTCCGTAAATCGTCTGCGCTCAGAAGCTCGACCATTTCACCACCAATCATCACGCCAATGCTGGTGCAAAGGTGCGTTACCACCGCCAGATTGTGGCTGACCAGAATATAAGTGAGGTTGCGGCGTTCACGCAGGTCGCAAAGCAGATTGAGGATTTCCGCCTGCACCGAGACGTCCAGCGCGGAGGTCGGCTCATCAAGCAGTAAAATTTCCGGTTCTGAAATCATTGCCCGGGCGATGGCCACGCGCTGGCGTTGCCCGCCGGAGAGCTGATGCGGGAAACGAAAACGCACGGACTGCGGCAGACCGACTTCGCTCAGTGCGTCGGCAATGCGCTTCTCAATATTCAGAAAACCATTAACGATCAGCGGTTCGCTGAGAATACGATCGATGGTCTGGCGCGGATGCAGGGAGCCGTAGGGATCCTGAAAAACCATCTGCACGCGGCGGAAAAAACGCTTCTGCCGGACGGGCGTCTGGTCTTCACCGCCGATGACCATTTCGCCGGACCATGACTGATTCAGCCCGGCCAGCGCGCGCAGAATGGTCGATTTCCCCGAGCCGCTTTCACCGACAATGCCAAAACATCCGCCGGGGGCGACGCTGAAACTGACGCCTTTCACCACTTCGGTATCGCCGAACGCAATGCGCAGATTGTTGAGGATAATCTTACTGTTATCGAAAAAATCAATGTGTGTTGAGGCGTGTTCTGTCATGAGGTTTTCCATGCTTCATCACGTACCAGCACCGGCAGCCTGTCCCGCGGATGTTTCAGAGACGGCAGGCATTCCAGCAGCCCGCGCGTGTACGGATGCTGCGCGTTGAGTAAGTCACCGGCCTGTAAGGTTTCCACAATGCGTCCGGCATACATCACCGCCACCCGGTCGCAGAATTTTGACACCAGCGGCAAGTCGTGGCTGATCAGAATCAGCCCCATTCCCCGGCTGGACACCAGATCGTCAAGCAGGCGTAAAATCTCGGCCTGCACCGTGGCATCCAGCGCGCTGGTGGGTTCATCTGCAATCATCAGCTCGGGGTCGGGGGCCAGCATCATCGCGATCATGACGCGCTGGCCCATGCCGCCGGACACTTCATGCGCATAACGTTCGGCCACTTTATGCGGATCACGGATGCGCACCTGATCGAGCAGTTCGATGGCGGCGTTCATCGCCTGTTTTTTTGTGCCGCCTTTGTGAGTCAGCCAGGCTTCCGCCACCTGTTTCCCCACCGGCATCACCGGATTCAGCGAGTATTTCGGGTCCTGTAAAATAAAGCCCACGCGTTTACCGCGAATTTGCCGCATCTGCTTTTCACTGGCATGGCGCAGGTCTATGCCATCGAAAGAGAGCGTTTCGGCCCGGCAATGGGCGCTGGAAGGCAGCAGGTTCATCAGGCAACGGGCGGTCAGGGATTTCCCTGAACCGCTTTCGCCCACGATGCCAAATTTTTCTTTACCCAGTGACAAAGAGACGCCGCGCACGGCATCAAAACTGCCGCTGTTGGTTTTAAACGTAATGTGCAGATCTTTGATATCAACCAGCATCATTGCTCCTTAGGATCGAGAACGTCACGCAGCCCGTCGCCGAGGAAGTTAAACGCCAGAGATGTCACAAAAATGGCAATCGCCGGAATTAACGGCACCCACCATTCGCTGAACAGGAACCGGCGGGCGGTGGCAATCATCGCGCCCCATTCCGGTGACGGAGGCTGTGCGCCCATGCCCAAAAAGCCCAGGCTGGCGGCGGTGATAATGATAGAACTCATGTCGAGCGTGATACGCACCACCAGGCTCGGAACGCACAGCGGCATGATATGACGCAGTACAATACGAGCCGACGTTGCACCGGTCAGCCGGCAGGCGGCGATGTAATCAGTGCCGCGCACCTGCATGGTTTCCGCGCGCGCCAGACGGGCGTACGGCGGCCAGGCGGTTAGGGCGATAGCCAGAATGGCGCTTTCAATCCCCGGCCGCAGTGCAGCGACAAATGCCAGCGCCAGAATCAGACGCGGGAAGGCGAGGAAAATGTCGGTGACGCGCATCAGCAGGCGATCTACCCATCCGCCCGCATAACCGGCCACGCAGCCAATCAGCAGGCCGAGCGGAGCGACGATCGCCACAACGATGATCACCATGCCCAGCGTGATGCGACCGCCGTAGAGAATCCGGCTCAGGGTATCGCGGCCCAGCTCGTCGGTGCCCAGCCAGTGCAGGGAGGACGGTTTGGCTAAACGGTGCGCCAGATCCTGTGCGCCCGGATCATACGGCGTCAGCCAGGGCGCAAAAATGGACAGCAGCAGAACAATCAGCACCGTGAAAAGACCGGTGACAGCGAGTGGATTTTTGCGCAGGCCGAGCCAGATGCGGTAACGGCGTCCCCACACGGCCTGCGTGCGGGTCAGCGGCGTATCCGCCAGCAGCCAGGCGCGGCTACCAGCGCGGGGTGGCGATGTAACAGGGAGTGAGGTCATTTTACGCGGGGATCCAATAGTCGGTAGAGAAGGTCGGCCAGCAGGTTGAGCAGCACATATATCGCGCCAATCAGCAGCGTGGAGCCGATCACCGGGTTCATATCCGCATTCATCAGTGAGACGGTGAGATATTGTCCAAGACCCGGCCAGGAGAAGACGTTTTCAGTGACCACCGCACCTTCCAGCAAACCGGCATAGGTCAGTGCCAGAACGGTGATGAGCTGAACGCCGACGGTCGGAAACGCATGTTTCCAGATCACACGCTGCGCCGATAACCCTTTGGCGCGGGCGGTGATCACATACTCGCCGCTCAGCGCGTTGAGCATAAAGGTGCGGGTCATGCGGGTGATGTAGGCCATGCTGAAATACGCCAGGATCAGCACCGGTTGCGCCATGTGCGCCAGCGCATCGCGGAACGCCCCCATGTCCCCGGCAATCAGCGAGTCCACGGTTAACAATCCGGTGACCTGAGGGATCATGTCCTGATAAATGATATCCTGACGTCCCGGCCCCGGCGCGATACCGAGCACCGAGTAGAAAATCAGCAGGCTGAGCAGGGCCAGCACAAACACCGGCAGCGAGTGACCGGCCAGACATACCACACGGATGGTCTGATCGATCCAGCTGCCCTGACGGGTTGCAGCCCAGACGCCCAGAGGAATGCCGATCACGGCGGCGATAATGATCGCTGCCGTGGCCAGTTCGAGCGTTGCGGGGAAGAACCGGGCGATATCGGTGGTGACCAGATTGGAGGTCAGGGCGGAACGGCCTAAGTCACCGTGAAACACCTGACTGATGTAATGGAAGAACTGCAACCAGAGGGGCTGGTCCAGCCCCATTTCATGACGAACCCGTTCGACGACTGCCTGCGGGGCGTTATCGCCAACCGCAGCCAGAACCGGATCTGTCGGCATCACGCGACCGATAAAAAACGTCACCACCGACAGACCAAACAAAGTAAGACAAACGCTGATGCAGGTACTCAGATAGCCATTGAGTCTCTTGCTCACGCTTTCACAACCTTCTCGTAAGGGCTGGTGTTCATGACAGTTAATGCCACGCCGGAAATGACATTACGGCAGGCGGCGGTATTGGTCGGTTGCAGCATGATGATAAACGGGCTGTTTTCCATATGTCTGGTCTGCAATTCTTCATAGAGTTTGATACGGGTGGCCGGATCGGACTCTTTCAGAGCTTTGGTGCTGAGATCGGAAATGCTTTTGTCCTGCCAGCTGCAACGCCACGCCAGCGTGCGGCTCTTGGCAGCATCGGTGTTATCCGGGTTGCTGCAGAACGCTTCGGCATTTGAGTTCGGATCAAAGTAATCCGCGCCCCATTGGGTCAGCGCCAGTTGCTGCTGACGCGCACGCATCTTGGTCAGCACCTGACGGCTCTCGGCGGCCAGTAAGGTCACTTTGATGCCCACTTCGGCGAGATTCGACTGCAAAGCCTGCACGATGTCTGAGGAAGGTGAAGCGGAATAGTGATCCAGCGTGATTTCAAAACCGTTCGGGAAACCGGCTTCGGCCAGCAGGGCTTTCGCTTTAGCAACATCACGTTTGTACATAATGGTGTTCACCGCCGCCGGGAAACCTTCAGGCAGGAAACTTTGATGGATTTTGTGCGTCAGCGGCACGATGTGCTGCTGAATGTTTTCGTAATCCACGGCCCACTTAAGCGCCTGCCAGACCTGCGGTTTAGCCAGGTTCGGGTGCGCCGTGTTAGCAGAAAGCATGTAAGTGCCGGCGATACCTTTGCGCACCAGGGTGAAGTTTTTGTCGTTCATCAGCGGACGCAGCTGTTCTGTGGTCAGGTTGCGTGCGATATCCACATCACCTTTTTGCAACATCAGCAGTTGCGCAGAAGGATCGACGATATGACGCATGATGATGCGCTGGATGTTACCCGCGTGCGGGTTGTTTTTATTGCTTTCCAGAATGACGGATTCGCTGACTTTCCAGTCGCGCAGCTTGAAAGCACCTGAACCGGCACTGTTTTTCTTCAGCCAGGCGTTGCCCAAATCGTCACCTGCCTGATTCGCCAGACAGGCCGATTTCTGCACGATGCTGCCGACGTTGGCGGTCAGGCAGTACAGCAGGAAAGATTCAGACGCAGGTTCAGCGGTTTTGATCACCAGCGTTTCGGCATCAGGCGCGGTGACCATGCTGTCTACGTTGTCTTTGGTGTAACCAAACTGATTGATGATATAGGCCGGGCTCTTGTCGAGTTTCACCACACGTTGCAGGGAGAACGCGGCATCTTCTGCGGTGACCGGTTTGCCATCAGCCCATTTGGCTTTTGGATCCAGTTTGAAGGTGAAGGTTTTTTTGTCGTCAGACGCGGTCCAGGACAGGGCCAGATCGCCTTCGATTTCGTCCGGGGAGGCCAGCTTTGGTTTCACCAGTTGCTGATACATATTGCCGGTAATTTCACTGCCAACAGATTCGAAGCTTTCATGCGGATCCAGACTGGTAATGATGTCGAGCTGGATAGCCATCACCAGTATCGAGGCTGGGGTGGCAGCAAACACCGAATCAAATTTCAGGTAAGACAAAGCGGGTATTGCGGAAAAACCGGTAACGAATTGACGCCTGGTAACCATAACTACTCCCATCGTGTTGATATATAAAAGTAAAATTAAATATTACAGTGGCTAACCCTTGACTTCACCGCAGGCAACTGGCTTAAATGAAAAACCGTTGCTTTGCACCCTTCGACGTTTCATATCGAAAAATCTAATGTGAATGACGACAGACTTGTTCCTCTTTAGTGCAACATCGCAGTGGTGATGCACTTCCTG
This sequence comes from Rahnella sp. PAMC25559, assembly GCF_050632365.1. Lineage (GTDB taxonomy): Bacteria > Pseudomonadota > Gammaproteobacteria > Enterobacterales > Enterobacteriaceae > Rahnella > Rahnella rivi. Next base: position 3,172,983 of record NZ_CP192543.1, read on the forward strand.
CGGGCAACTCGCCGTTGTCTTAGTCACGCTCAATCAAAGGTAGACCTTTTTTATGAATAACGTAGCGCACGGATCTGAAGAGCTAATGCCAGTTTTTGATGGACATAACGACGTTTTGCTACAACTTTGGACAGAACATCGTCAAAATCCTGAGCATGCATTCCTCCAGGGCCCGGCCAGCGGACAAATGGATCTGCCTCGCTGCCGTGAAGCAGGCTTTGCTGGCGGGCTTTTCGCCGCCTGGGTACCGACTCCTGATGTCGATCTTGCAAAGACCGTGCCCGATCGCTCGGTGGATACGCAATTTCTGCTGGAAGGTACTCAAAAACATCCCGATTTTTCTCCGACACCTTCTTTCGATTTTGCACGCGACGTCACGTTTGGCATGATGGCGTTTCTGTTGCGCATCGAAGAGCAGTCACAGGGAAAGGTGAAAATTTGTCGCACGGCGCGGGATATTCGACATTCAATCGATAACCACGCATTAGCTGTGGTTATGCATATCGAAGGCGCGGAAGCGATTGATGCCGATCTCTACAATCTCGACGTGTTGTACAGCATGGGATTGCGGTCACTGGGGCCGGTGTGGAGCCGCCCGAACATCTTCGGGCACGGTGTGCCGTTCAAATATCAGACCTCGCCGGATATCGGGCCGGGCCTGACCGATGCAGGCCTCCGCCTGATTAAAGCCTGTAATCAGAAACGCATCATGATTGACCTCTCGCATCTGAATGAAAAAGGGTTCTGGCAGGTCGCGCAACTCAGCGATGCGCCGCTGGTCGCCAGCCATTCCAATGCGTTCAGCATTTGTCCGCAATCGCGAAATCTGACCGATAAACAACTCGGCGCAATCAGGGAGAGCCAGGGTTTTGTGGGGCTGAACTTTGCTGTGCCGTTCCTGCGGGAAGATGGCAAACGCAGTGATGACACCGGCACCGAGATCATGGTGCGACACGTGGATTATCTGGTGGAACATCTGGGTGAGGACGGTGTGGGCTTTGGTTCAGATTTCGATGGTGCGTCAATGGCGCCGTTTATGTCTGACGTTGGTGGTCTGCCGGTGCTGGTGGAGGCATTAAGAAAAGCAGGGTACGGGCAGGCATTGCTCGAGAAGATTTGCTACAAAAACTGGATCAACGTGCTGGAAAGAACCTGGGGCGAGTAATGCCCCGGCATCGGCATCACGTCCGTATCGGACAATGAGGTATAAAAAAGGCAGCTATCAATAGCTGCCTTTTTGCTGTGTGCTGGCGTCAGACTTATTTGAAGAAGTCAGCGCTCACGGTCAGGTTACCACCGCTCTTGTTCTGCCACTGGCGGGTAATGTGGTAGAACTTGGCACCTTTCGCCGCAGCACGGTTCGCGACTTCCTGCGAAACATCCGTCGTGCTGTTGAAGTGCCCGGTGAAGGTAGCGGAATCAAACGGAACCATCTGTGCTGCGGTAACGTCATTCACTTCCTGAATTTTGGCACCGTTAGTCGCGGTGACAGTGTAACGTTTACCGGTAGACGTCTGGGTTTCAAAGAAACGACCCACTTCGCGGCTTGGGCTGCCTGAAGAGGCAACGCCAGGAATTTCTACTTTCTTCGCGGCTGCACCACCGGCGGCCAGTGCGGCTTTACCTGCTTCAGAATCTGCAGGAATAGCATCCGGATCCTGAACAACACGTTTCGCGGCATCTTTTTTGTAGATGAACGCGGTGATGTACTGGTTGCCGCCGCTGTTGGCATCAATCTGGCGAACGATAAAGAAGGAGTAAGCCCCTTTGTCTTTCGCTGCTTTAGTGATGGCATCATTTACGTCTGGCTGGCTGCGATAAAAACCGCTGACTGTCACGGTGTCAAAAGGCTCAAGCTGATAGGCCACATCTTTAGGCAGCTCGACCACGCCGTTGATCACACGGTAATTTGTGTTCTTGCTCACTTCTGGCGCATCTTTTTTATAGATATCTGCAACGACGCGCCAGTTGCCGCTATTGTTAGAAGAGTTGGTGTCCTGAATATAGAAATAATCCGCACCCAGTGTATCGGCGCGGCGTGATACGGCATCAGCCGCATCGCCAAGCGTGTTAAAACGCCCGGAAATAACAATGCGATCAAAGGGTTTGATGGCTGCTGCTTTCTGCGGGCTTATTTCCTGCGCGGCGTGAGCAGCAGACAGCGCAGAAACAGAAAACAGGGCCGATACGATGATCGTTTTTGTCAGCTTCATAAAAAATCCTTTCACCTTGCGCAGTAATGTTGAAACGTGCTGAATTCTTGATGTGTAACAGGTTAGCGGCCGATTATTGCATGTAACAATGCTGAGTGTCTCAGTAATTTATGGCAATTATGCGAGCGTCAACGCGGTGACACGGTTCTTTTTTTGCTGACCATAACTTATATAAGTTTAAGGAATAATCCAAGTAGTGAAATTAATGTTAATTATTCACTATTTTCTAACTTTTATGCCCACCCGGCGCGGTTCGCAAGCGTGAAGGGCAGAGTGATAGATCTGGTTTCACTGGCGGATTAAAGAGAATTAAACACGTGTTTCTCAGGGTTTGCAGCAGGTTTGCGGCCCATATCAATTTTTTTATTATTAATTACCTGACTATCGCTGCGATACGTAGATTATTGATTAGATATTCAGTAGGTTATAACCAGCCTGAAAAAATACTCTCCGGCGTTCTTCATAAGCCAGCAGGCTGGTAAATAAAATGTTATGACGATGACACAAATCATCAATGAAAAGGGTGAAGGGAATACTATGCGTATTGGTGTACCAAGAGAGCGGTTGACCAATGAAGCCAGAGTCGCAGCCACACCGAAAACGGTGGAGCAGTTGCTGAAACTCGGCTTTACGGTCGCTATCGAACAAGGTGCCGGGAAGTTAGCCAGCTTTGAGGACGCCGCTTATGAACAAGCGGGTGCGTCTGTGGTCAGCGGCGAAGAAGTGTGGCATTCAGATATCGTTTTAAAGGTGAATGCACCTGAAAACGAAGAAATCGATAAATTACAGGCAGGTACCACGCTGGTCAGCTTTATCTGGCCTGCACAGAACCCTGAGCTTATTCAGAAACTGGCTGACCGTCAGGTCACCGCCATGGCAATGGATTCCGTGCCGCGTATTTCCCGCGCACAATCTCTGGATGCCCTGAGTTCAATGGCTAACATCGCCGGTTACCGTGCGATTGTCGAAGCCGCTCACGAATTCGGTCGTTTCTTCACCGGGCAGATCACCGCCGCCGGTAAAGTGCCACCGGCCAAAGTGATGATTATCGGTGCCGGCGTGGCTGGCCTGGCTGCCATCGGCGCAGCAGGCAGTCTCGGTGCCATCGTTCGTGCTTTTGATACCCGCCCTGAAGTGAAAGAGCAGGTACAGAGCATGGGCGCAGAGTTCCTCGAACTCGATTTTGAAGAAGAAGCAGGCAGCGGCGACGGTTATGCCAAAGTCATGTCAGAAGCCTTCATCAAAGCAGAAATGGCGCTGTTTGCCGCTCAGGCTGAAGAAGTGGATATCATCGTGACCACCGCGCTGATCCCTGGCCGTCCTGCACCGAAGCTCATCACCAAAGACATGGTGGCTTCCATGAAGCCGGGCAGTGTGATCGTCGATCTGGCGGCCCAGACGGGCGGTAACTGTGAACTGACCGTGGCGGATAAAATCACCACGACAGAAAACGGTGTCAAGATCATCGGTTATACCGACTTACCCAGCCGTCTGCCGACGCAATCCTCCCAGCTTTACGGAACCAACCTGGTCAACCTGCTGAAACTGCTGTGCAAAGAGAAAAACGGTGAAATCGAGATCGATTTCGAAGATACCGTTGTTCGCGGCGTGACTGTCGTGAAAGCCGGTGAAGTGACCTGGCCTGCGCCAGCCATTCAGGTGTCTGCGCAACCTCAGGCGGCGAAAGCCGCAGAACCTGTCGCCAAAGTGGAAGCCAAACCGGCCTCTCCGTGGACCAAGTTCATCATTATGGCCGTGGCCATTGTGCTGTTTGGCTGGCTGGCGAACGTTGCGCCGAAAGAGTTCCTGTCTCACTTCACCGTATTTGCGCTGTCCTGCGTGGTGGGTTACTACGTGGTCTGGAACGTCAGCCATGCCCTGCATACACCGCTGATGTCGGTCACGAACGCCATTTCCGGGATCATCGTGGTGGGCGCAGTGCTGCAAATCGGTCACGGCGGCTGGGTCAGCTTCCTGTCCTTTATTGCCGTACTGATCGCCAGTATCAATATTTTTGGCGGATTCACCGTCACTCAGCGCATGCTGAAGATGTTTCGTAAGAATTAAGGGGTAGCATATGTCTGGGGGTTTAGTTACAGCAGCATATATTGTTGCCGCTATTCTGTTTATTTGCAGCCTTGCGGGGCTCTCTAAACATGAAACGTCAAAACAGGGGAACATCTTCGGTGTTACCGGGATGGCGATCGCGTTAATCGCGACCATTCTCGGCCCTGATTCCGGTAACGTTGGCTGGATCATCGTTGCGATGGTGATCGGTGGCGCAATCGGTGTTTATCTGGCGCGCAAAGTCGAAATGACTGAAATGCCGGAACTGGTGGCGATTCTGCACAGCTTCGTCGGTCTGGCTGCGGTTCTGGTTGGCTTCAACAGCTATCTGGATCACGGTTCAGTGCCGATGGAAGGTGTGATGGAAAACATCCATCTGACGGAGGTCTTTCTCGGTATCTTCATCGGTGCGGTGACGTTCACCGGTTCAATCGTGGCTTTTGGCAAACTGCGCGGGATTATCTCTTCCAAACCGCTGGCGTTGCCACATCGTCATAAATTGAATCTGGCTGCGCTGGTGGTGTCTTTCCTGCTGATGGTGACGTTCGTGCGTACCGAAAGCGTGGGTCTGCAAGTGCTGGCCCTGCTGATCATGACTCTCATTGCACTCTGCTTCGGCTGGCATCTGGTGTCGTCGATTGGCGGTGCGGACATGCCGGTTGTGGTGTCCATGCTGAACTCGTATTCCGGTTGGGCAGCGGCGGCGGCGGGCTTTATGCTCAGCAACGACCTGCTGATCGTGACCGGTGCGCTGGTCGGTTCCTCCGGTGCGATCCTGTCTTACATCATGTGTAAAGCGATGAACCGTTCGTTCATCAGCGTGATTGCAGGCGGCTTCGGCACAGACGGTTCATCAACCGGCAATGCGGAAGAGATGGGCGAGTATCACGAAGCGAGCGCGGAAGACGTGGCAGACATGCTGAAAAATGCCAGCTCAGTGATCATCACCCCTGGCTACGGCATGGCGGTGGCACAAGCTCAGTATCCGGTTCACGACATCACTGCGAAACTGCGTGCGAAGGGCATTAAAGTGCGTTTCGGTATTCACCCTGTTGCAGGGCGCTTGCCGGGCCACATGAACGTTCTGCTGGCAGAAGCGAAAGTGCCGTATGACATCGTGCTGGAAATGGATGAAATCAATGATGATTTCAGCGATACCGACGTGGTGCTGGTTATCGGTGCCAATGACACAGTGAACCCGGCGGCGCAGGAAGATCCGCGCAGCCCGATCGCCGGTATGCCAGTGCTGGAAGTGTGGAAAGCGCAGAACGTGATCGTGTTCAAACGTTCCATGAACACCGGTTATGCCGGCGTACAGAACCCGCTGTTCTTCAAAGAAAATACGCAGATGCTGTTTGGCGATGCAAAAGAAAGCGTTGAGAAGATTCTTCGCGCGCTCTGATAGTTATCAGTTCTATCGTTAACAGTAATGAAAAAGGCCAGTCAGATGACTGGCCTTTATTTTTTTGTGGAACCCCGGCGGCTCTGACGTTACTCGTCGTCGTCCTCTTCATCATCGTCCTGCGTGATCGGGCATTCGAAATCATCAGGTTTAATCGCCAGCAAATCGCACTTAAGATGGTCGATCACCTGTTCAGTGGTATTACCGAGAAAGGCGGCTGACAGACCGGTACGGCCAATCGCGCCTAACACCACCACACCGGCTTGCAAATGTTCAGCCAAATCGGGGATCACTTCTTCCGGCAGGCCTTTTTCTACGTGAGTGAATTTTTCATCGATCTGGAATTTCTGCCGTAACGCTTTCATGGCAATCAGATGCTGACCACGGATGGCGTCGTTGTAAACGCTGGGATCAAAGTCCGGCAGTTCAATGGCGATATTGATCGGTGTGACAGGGTACGCGCCGACCAGATGGACTTCCGTCTGATTAACGTGAGAGGCCAGTTCGATACTTTCTTTCACCAGTTTGATATTAAGCGGATCGTGGTAGGGCTCTTCGCTGGAAAGGTTCACCGCGACGACGGCTTTACCGCCTTCTGGCCACGGCTGGTCTTTCACCATCCACACCGGACACGGGCACTTACGCAGCAAATTCCAGTCAGTAGGGGTGAAGATAACGGATTCGAGGCGGTCGTGCTGATGGGCCATTTTTAACAGCAGGTCGTGCTGAGCAGAAATGACTTCCTGAATAATCGCTTCAAAGGGTTTGTTATGCCAGACCACTTTAACTTCAATCTGGATACCGGCCTCAATATAGTAGCGGCACTGCTCTTTAATCCATTCCGCCCGCTCGTTGATCACACTTTGTCGCATGCTCGTCCGTTCATCAGGCGACAGCATGGTGGTCATCTCATAGGAGAAATCATAAATAGACAGGAAAGCTTTGATCCGTCCACCGTTACGCTGCACCAGATAAACGGCGCGTCGCAGTGCGGGTTGATCATCCTGATTGGGGTCTATAGCAACGAGTAAATTCTGATACTTAGCCATGGGGACTCCTTAACACCTGTGAGAGAACAGCATTTCACTGTATTAAGTACAGAGTAAACCAAGATTAAGCAATCGGACAGCGGAGAAATTGAGTCGGATCAACAAATTATTCACTGATGATCCGACACAAAAATTTAAGCAGAGACGGGAGCAGACTGACCGGCTAATTGAGAAAGCATTTCATGATTCTCAATGGTGATGTATTTCCCTTTCACACTCAGCATTTCTGATTTCTGGAAACGGCCTAACAAGCGGCTGATGGTTTCCACGGTCAGGCCGAGGTAGTTACCGATGTCGCCACGGGTCATGGTCAGGCGGAATTCACGCTGAGAGAAACCACGCTGTGCGAAACGGCGGGAAAGGTTGTAGATGAAGGCAGCCAGACGTTCTTCGGCATTTTTCTTCGACAACAGCAGGATCATATCCTGGTCGCCTTTGATCTCACCGCTCATCAGACGCATCATTTGCTGACGCAGATTCGGCATTTTCCCGGAGAGATCATCAAGTGTCTCAAACGGGATTTCACACACCATGGAAGTTTCCAGAGCCTGTGCGAAACTCGGGTGCTGCAAACCGCCGATCGCATCAAAGCCGACTAAATCACCCGCCAGATGGAAACCGGTGATTTGCTCGTCACCTTGTTCGGTGATGGTGTAGCTCTTGATGGTGCCGGAACGGATGGCGTAAAGGGATTTCAATTCATCGCCAGCTTTGAACAGTGCCTGGCCTTTTTGAATCGGTTTTTTCCTTTCGATGATGTTGTCGAGCTGGTCGAGTTCATGCTCGTTCAGCGTGAAAGGAATGCAAAGCTGACTAATGCTACAGTCCTGACAATGGATCGCACAGCCACCAGATTGGATACGTCGAATAATACGCTTTTCCGGGATCATAAGAGTCACTTAGGCAATATTGATATGGGTCAATTTTAACATCTTTTGCGGCGAGTGATAAGTAGCAGAATGGGGCTAAAAGGGCGAAATGTTAAAAAACCACGATTTTTAACGGGTTTTTTTTCTAATTGTTTTGATCTGAACGAGGTATTTCGACGAATTGAGAATCAATGAGATTTAGATGTGGGTCAATTTATTCATAAAAATTATATAATTTTTTTAAGAATAATTTGTTTGAATCTAAACAAACCCATCTCAGAGTTATCTGCAGGCCGTTTTTTGATTATCTGCGTCTTAACTTAATCTTTAAGAATACTGACAAATGCGCACGGATTATGCCATAAATCCGGCTACCCGGCGATTATTGCGCACCCCCGATTGTTTGTTTAGTTCGCGAATAAAGCCGAGGATTTGAAAGCAAAAAACGCTGCCAGGGCAGCGTTGAGATTTTGGTTTTTTATTGAAGCAAGGGCGGTTACACGTCACCTTCGTTATCTTTTTCCACCGCTTCATGAAGGCGATCCAGCATATCGGGAAACGCCGACTGCACGCGACTCCAGCTTGGGATAAAGGGTTTTTCACTCGGCGTATCCACAAACGCCTGACCGGCTTCAATAATGGCGCCGGAGAACAACTCCACGGCGGATTCCTCGCTGTGCCGGTCGAAAGACAAACCGTTCATGCGCGCGTCATTCTCAAACCCGTCAATCATATCCAGCGCATTGCGATAGTAGGTGGCTTTCAGAATGCGGAAAGACTCACTGGTGATATTCACGCCCAGGATCGCCATCTTACGATACAGCGCTTTAGTGATGTCGATGCTCATACGCTGCAAACCGTTAGTGGCATCATCTTCTGACATCGGCTGATGTTTATGATCGTAATTATCGGCGATATCCACCTGGCAGATGCGTCGGGTCGCCGTATTGCGGTGCAGTTCGGAAAGCACGCCAATCTCCAGCCCCCAGTCACTCGGGATACGCAGATCATTGAGAACGTGAGTACGCATGGCGAATTCGCCGGAAAGCGGATAACGGAAAGTGCGCAGATACTCAAGGAAATCGGAGTGGCCGTAGACAATTTGCAGGGATTTCAGCAGAGGAAACACCAGCAGGCGGCCAACGCGGCCATTGAATTTCCCGTCTGCCACACGGGCGTAATAGCCTTTACAGAAATCATAATGGAAATTAGGGTTTGCCACCGGGTACATCAGGCGCGCCAGCATATCGCGGCTGTAGGTGACAATGTCACAATCATGCAGCCCGACGACCGAGGTGCGCCGCGAGGCCAGCGTATATCCGACGCAAAACCAGACGTTGCGGCCTTTACCCGGTTCCATTGGCGAAAGATTTTCTTTTTTAAGCTCTTCATCCAGCGCTTTCAGACGCGGGCCATCGTTCCATAAAATACGGTGGCGCTGTGGCAGCCGGGAGAAAAATTCGCGGGCAAATAAAAACTGATCGCGGTCTGCGCGATCCAGACCAATAACAATTTCTTCCAGATAGGGGACTTTTGTCAGCTCATCGACAATTTTGGTCAGCGCCGGACCTTCAAGTTCTGAAAATAATGAAGGCAATATTAACCCCATTGAGCGGCGTCCCGAAAAAACCTGTAAATCGTATTCCAGTTCTTCCACTTTTCGGTTGGTCAAATTATGGAAATTAGTAATCACACCATCCTGATAAAAATCACTCATACGATATTCTCCAATTTTAGAATTGATAAAATTATTGGAAACAAACAATTATCTGAAACGCACTCCCGCGACACTCTTTCCCTTATTTTTCATTTAGCATTTCCCGCTGGCGGGACGAAATAAAATGATCTAAACCCTGAACCCAGCCGTGCGGGCCAAATTCCGTGGTGCGATAAACCTGCGCGGGGTGATGACGGCTCAGCGGCATCTCGTGGTGGTGATGGCCTTTAATGACCACGGCGTGATCGACCACTTCCAGCATCGAGAGATCGTTAGGCCCGTCCCCCAGCCCGATACTGATCGCCGGTTTACCGCGCTGGCGCTGATACTCAGCGGAAAGCCATTGCACCGCCGGGCCTTTCCCCGCATCAACGCCCATCACGTGCCAGAAACGTCCGCCACGCGTCAGCGCCAGCCCTTCACGGGTGAGACATTTTTTGAAATGTGCGAAATCCAGATCGTTACCAAACCAGATCAGGGGTTCGGAAGCTTCACGCAGCATCGCCAGCGCAGCATCCGCTTCGGAAAGTCCGGTCCAGAGGGCGACCTGCTTTGGCGTGACATCCCCGAAACCGCGAAATTCAAAATCGTAGCGGTGGCGTAATTCCTCCAGGGTGCGGCGAATATCCGCATAGCGCGCACCCATCATCTGACCCTGACCTCGCCAGTCTGGGGGAAGATGGATCATGGCACCGTTTTCAGCAATAAAAGGGAGATGCGTCAGCTGGAGATCTGACTGCAATGCCGCCACTTCGGCGGACGTTTTACTGGTGGTCAGGATCAGCGGTATCTGCGCCGCGGCAAGCCTGTCCAGCCAGGGCTTCGCCGGTTGCCAGCTGTAATCATGGTGGTCCAGCAGCGAACCATCGAGGTCAGTAAAAATAATTAAGGGATCATCAAGGTACGGCATTCTTTCTCCTCAATTTTGTGGCAGAACAGACGTGCATTTTTGTTAACCCACTTCTGCTCCAGCAGCTAAGTATAGATTCAAAAATGATTTTTATGACTTGGCTAACCATTTCAGGATTATTTACCGGCAAGGGTAACGGGCAAGATCGGAGCCGCAGACGGCTTTACCCGCAGGCGGTTTATGCGGATAATTTACGTCAGTTCCACTGCAGTTTAGATATCATCCTTTACCATTGCGTTTTCTTTTTTTGCCCGGTTTCGGGCAGTCAGACGAGTCTTTCCTCATGTCTTTAACACCGGTTTTAACGCGCACCGCCTTTGTGCTTTGCGCCGTCAGTTTGTTATCTGCCTGCGATGGCAGCTCCACCGCGCAGGAGAGTGCGCTGGTCATTGAAGGTAAAACCATGGGCACGTTTTATCGTGTCAGTCTTGCGGGCGTGGATAAAAACCGGGAAGCGGCGCTGCGGGAGCAAATTGAAGCGCAGCTCAAAGAGGACGACCATCAGTTATCGACTTACAAAGAGGATTCGGTGCTGTCGCGTTTCAATCAGTATCAGGGCAACGTGCCCCAGCCGATCAGTGCCGGGATGGCTGACGCGATCGTCACCTCAATGCGTATCGGCACCTTAACCGGTGGTGCGATGGACATCACCGTCGGCCCGCTGGTCAATTTGTGGGGATTTGGCCCGGACAAACAGCCGGTGAAAACGCCGACGCCGGAACAGATCGCCGCAGCGCGTCAGCGTATCGGGTTACAGCATCTGAAAGTGATCCAGCAAAATGACGGGCAGTATCTGCAAAAAGACTTGCCGGGCATGTACGTTGATCTCTCTACGGTCGGCGAAGGTTACGCGACCGATCATCTGGCGCGGCTGGTTGAGGGCAACGGCATCAGCAATTATCTGGTGTCGGTGGGCGGCGCGGTGGTGTCCCGCGGACATAATGCGCAGGGAAATCCGTGGCAGGTGGCAATTCAGAAACCAACGGACAAAGAAACTGCGGTGCAGGCGATTGTTGATTTGCAGGGCATGGGCATCAGTACCTCCGGCAGTTATCGCAATTATTACGAGCTGAACGGCAAACGTCTTTCGCACATCATCGATCCGGCCACCGGTTCGCCAATCACCCATAAGCTGGTATCGGCGACGGTGATCGCCCCGACCGCGCTGGAAGCCGACGGCTGGGACACCGGTCTGATGGTGCTTGGTACGAAGAAAGCGCTGGCGCTGGCAGAACAGCAACATCTTGCGGTGTATCTGATCACAAAAGAGGGCGACACCTTCAAAAGCTATATGTCGCCGCAGTTCAAAGCCTATCTGAAAGATCCGCAGTAAGCGTTATCGTCTTAAAGCGTGCCGTGCATTTTTTCACTGAGATAAGCGAGAAATGCACGCAGCGAGGAAGACGCTGCTTCAAATCCTCAATGCCTGAAGCAGCGCCGTGGTTCAGTGTTTCACGGTACTGATCAGTTCAAACAGCACCACCGTGCGCGAAGTACAAATGTACTCGCGTCCGAAATCGAAATTATGCTCGTTTACATCATCTGGCTGGAAGGTATCGAAAATATGCCGCCAGCTCTCGCCGTGCGCCACCGAAGGCAACACAAACATCACGTCTTTGTGAGACGCGTTAAACAGCAGCAGCACGGTACTCAGGGAACCGTGACGCAGCAGGCCGGTGGGCTGGGCGCGGCCATCGAGCAGCATGGCGATGCATTTTGCGTGTGGATCTTTCCAGGCGGCATCGGTCATTTCCGGCCCCTGTGGCTGGAACCAGCTCACGTCTTTGACGTCGAGCTTTTCATGGATCGCACCGGTCAGAAAGCGCCCGCGATGTAAAATCGGGAATCGCTTGCGCAGGGCGATCAGCCGGTAGGTGAACAGCAGCAGGGACTGGCCTTTATCGCCGATGTTCCAGTTAACCCAGGCAATCTCGGTGTCCTGACAATAGGCATTGTTATTGCCGTTTTGCGAACGGGCAAACTCATCACCGGCCAGCAGCATCGGGGTGCCTTGTGAGAACAACAGCGTCGCCAGCATATTGCGCATCTGGCGCAGGCGAAGTTCGCTGATCTCCGGATCGTCGGTCGGGCCTTCCACGCCATAGTTAGCAGAAATGTTGTTATCGCTGCCGTCTTTGCCGTTCTCCCCGTTGGCTTCGTTGTGTTTCTTCTCGTACGACACCCAGTCGTTGAGCGTGAAGCCGTCGTGCGCGGTAATAAAGTTGACTGACGCGTAAGGCTTACGGCCGCGATGATTGAACAGATCGGCAGAACCGGAAAGCCGCGTGGCGAACTGCGCCAGCTGGCCTTCGTCACCGCGCCAGAATTTACGCACTGTATCGCGGAAACGGTCATTCCACTCCATCCAGCCTGGCGGAAAACCGCCGACCTGATAACCGCCGGGGCCGCAATCCCAGGGTTCAGCAATCAGTTTACACTGGCTGAGGATCGGGTCCTGACGGCAGGTATCGAGAAAACCGCAGCCTTCATCAAAACCATAGCTTTCACGCCCGAGAATGGTCGCCAGGTCGAAGCGGAACCCATCCACCTGCATTTCTGTCGCCCAGTAGCGCAGTGAATCCGTGACCATCTGCAACACGCGCGGGTGGCTGAGATTGAGCGTATTGCCGGTGCCGGTATCATTGATGTAATAGCGTTTATTGTCCGGCATCAGCCGGTAATAACTGGCGTTGTCGATGCCTTTGAAGGACAGCGTCGGGCCGAGCTCATTACCTTCCGCCGTATGGTTGTAGACCACGTCCAGAATCACTTCGATACCCGCCGCGTGGAAAGTGGCGATCATCTGCTTGAATTCATTGACGGTGTGCGTCGCCATATATTGCGGATGCGGGGCAAAGAAGCTCAGCGTGTTATAGCCCCAGAAGTTATGCAGACCTTTATCCTGCAGGTGCCGGTCATCGGTGAAGGCGTGGATCGGCATCAGTTCAACGGACGTTACCCCCAGCGAGCGGATGTACTCGACGATGTGCGGGGTGCTCATCCCGGAAAATGTGCCGCGCAGATGCTCCGGCACCGCCGGATGGCGCATGGTGTAACCGCGCAAATGCGTTTCATAAATCAGCGTTTTTTCCCACGGAATATGCTTTTTACGCGAGCGCGCCCAGGAGAATGCGGGGTCAATCACCCGGCATTTTGGCAGGAAAGGGGCGCTGTCCGTATTGTCGAGGTGCAAATCCTTCTTGTCGCTTTGCATGTCATAGGCGAACAGGGCGTCATCCCATTTCAGGTCGCCGACAATTTGTTTGGCGTACGGGTCGAGCAGAAGTTTGGCCGGGTTAAACCGGTGGCCGTCGTGTGGTGCATAAGGCCCATGCACGCGATAGGCGTAAAGCAGGCCGGGGCGGGCATCCGGCAGATAGCCATGCCAGACTTCATCGGTATATTCCGGCAGTTCAATGACGTCGTATTGCTCTCCTTCATCATTAAACAGGCACAGTTCCACTTTGGTGGCATTGGCGGAGAACAAGGCGAAGTTCACCCCCAGGCCGTCCCAGGTTGCGCCGAGCGGAACCGGTAATCCTTCGCGCACGCGGGTGGTATGGCCGGAATCAAAGCTTCGGACGATTTCACCGTCGCTGTAAGGATGCATGATGCGCACGCCCAGCTCATCAACAGCGATGTTGACCTGAGCATTGGAGGGTACGCTGCGGACTTCTTCCGTGGTGGCCGTCGGTTGGGTGACTTTGCCGGATCGAGGTTTTGCCATTCGTTTCACACTCCTGAGCAGGTCAGTCAGAATAAATCCTGAAAAATTGAGCGAAAAATATCCGCAGCTCAAGGGGCTGCTTGTCTGTTGCTACCAAACCAGTGTAGTTGCACTTGCGGCATTTCCCCCACCGGTGGCCGATTAACCGCAAAATCAGTGACCGCGGCGTGACAAAAAAGAGAGGCATCACGTCCTGCGCGCAAGCATCAGCGTGCGGCAAACATTCCTGATTGAGGTTTTTTTGCCTCTCACCGGCAATCACTTACAGAGGCTTTACTGACTGATATTAAAGCCTTCATTTCTCACGAAAATTTTTGATGAAGTGTGATTTTCTCTTTTGAAATCAGGCTCCGATACTGGCCTCAGAGAAAGCAGCGGTGAGCGATGAGACAACGAATTTTACCCCGCGCCTGCCGTTTGCTTTCCGTCACTTACCCCCATCTTCATTAATAATCGGAGTTATGATTTATGAGCACCACCAAACAAAAATATATGGTTTCTGCTGCATGGGAAAATGCAGATGATGTCTGGTCATCGGCATGTTTCATTGACGTATTTAATATGACGGACACCGATCTGGCGTCCGGAAAAGTAGAATTCACCATCGACAATACACAGAGCGCTTCGGCAAACCAAAATTTCGAATTTGAAACCTGGAGCAGCCCGATCAAAGGCAAGCTGATTGACGATTGCAGCGTGATCCCGGCGGGCGGCAAGGGCCGTTTTGCTATCATGATTGGCTGTAATACCGGTGTCAGCATCGGTAATCTGCCGCGCAGTTTTAAAGTGAACGGCGAAGCTGCCGATCTGGTGGCGGATACTCAGGCGCCGACGGTGCCGGCTGACGTGAAAGCCGTCGCCGCCGGGGCTGTTACCCTGAGCCTGGTCTGGACGCCTTCTACGGATAACGTGATGGTCAGCGGTTACGAAGTCACTTATACCGATACCAAAACCAAAGTCGCCAAAACGCAAAAAACCACCAGCAGCTCCATCACCCTGGGCGGCCTGACCGCGCAAACGGCTTACAGTGTTCAGGTTCGTGCTTACGATCTGGCCGGTAACTTCTCGGCGAAATCCTCTGTACTGAATGTCACCACGGATAAAACGCTGCCGGATGCGGGAGATTACTCCTTCAACCACGCTCCGTTTATGGATTTCACCGGCTGGCCAACGCCGCGTCCGAGCGTTTTCGGCAAAGACTCCGGCCTGAAAGCTTACACGCTGGGCTTTATCACGGCTGCCGACATGAATGCCGGTGAGGGTACGCCAAATTACCGTCCTTGCTGGGGCGGCCTGGTCACCATCACCGATGGTAATGTCTCTGATTACGGTCAGGAATTTACCGGTGATGCCACTGTGTCTGATTACGGCAAAGCAGATATCGCTGCATTCCGCGCCGCAGGTGGCGATGTCGCGATTTCCTTCGGCGGGGCGAACTCCAACTTCCTCGAAGAGCACATCACGGATGTCGGTGCACTGGCTGAACTCTATCAGGGCGTGCTGGATAACTATGCCGTGACGCATATCGATTTCGATATCGAAGGCGGCGCGTTACAGCAGACTGAAATGCTCAAACGCCTGCTGGCAACCATGGCGGTGGTGCAGAAAAACAATCCGCAGTTGCAGATTGCGTTCACGCTGCCGGTAGACGGGCAGACGTCTGATGATTCACAGGGCCTGACGTCGTTCGGTATTGATTTCGTCCGGATGGTGCATGAAAACGGGATTTCTCCGTCCCTGTTCAACGCCATGTCGATGGACTTCGGCGACGTGGCACCGCCACCGGATATGTATACCGGCGTGGAAATGTCGATGCTGGCAATGCACCGTCAGATCAAAACCGTGTTCACCGAATGGTCGGATGCCAAACTGTGGCGTCGCATTGGTGTCACCCCGATGTTTGGCATTAACGACACCGGCCCGAGCTTCACTGTCGATCACATGAAAAAGCTGATCACGCTGGCGAAGAAATACAACTTTGGCACCATCTCCGGCTGGGATGCGACCCGCGATTACAACCAGGGGCTGGAAATGTGCCATACCAGCGATCACAACAACCTGTATCAATGTACTTATGAAGGCACCGAGTCTTACGCCTACAGCAAGATCATTGCCACGTATCAACATAAGGCGGTCTAATCCGCCAGTCAGGTCAGAGGTCAGTCATTTTTTCTGTGCAGTGTAACTTCGCCGGTGTGAACTCTTCACACCGGCTTTTTTTGTCTGCATCATTCTGCAAAGCTTAACTGCTGTACATGGCCGCAGCATTGGCTGATATTCATGCTGACCCGCCGCCAACAGGGCGGGCGCTGACACTTTTTGTCGTCTTTGCCGCAGAGAAAGGAGCCTTAATGACTATCGCGTTGCTCAGCCACGTCCCGCTGGATGCTGGTTATCCTGAACGGTTTGAAGCTGCCGGTTTTACCCTGCATTTCGCCACCACGCCCGCACAGCGCGAGACGCTGGATCCGCATATCGCGCAGCAGATCCGCGCCGTACTCACCATCGGCAGTATCGGCCTGAGTGATGCCCAGATGGCGGCGTTGCCACAACTTCGCATCATCTGTGCGCAGGGAGTGGGGTATGAGCACATCGACGTGGCGGCGGCGAACGCGCGCGGTATTCACGTCACCCACGGGCCGGGCACCAATAATGCGTCAGTGGCTGACCACACGCTGGCGCTGATGCTGGCGATCACCCGGCGCATTCCGCAGTTTGATGCGGCGGTTCGCGGCGGAGAATGGAACAAGTCACGCTGGAACGTGCCGGGCATGGCGGGCAAAAAGCTCGGCGTGGTGGGGCTTGGCAATATAGGTGCGCTGATTGCGCGGCGTGCCGCCGCCGGATTTGATATGGCCGTCGGTTATCACAACCGCACGCCGGTGGAAGATTCGCCGTATAACTATTTCAGCAGCGTACGCGAACTGGCGGGCTGGGCAGATTATCTGGTAGTGGCCACGCCGGGGGGAAAGAATACCGTCAGGCTGGTGGATGCGGATGTCCTGCACGCGTTAGGGGCTGAAGGTTTTCTGATTAACATTGCACGCGGCAGCGTGGTGGATACTGCGGCGCTTATCGCCAGCCTGAAACACCATCACATCGCCGGTGCGGCGCTCGACGTGGTGGAGGGTGAACCGCAGGTGCCGCCTGAATTACTGCGGCTTGATAATCTGGTGATCACGCCGCACGTGGCGGGACGTTCGCCGGAGTCGGTCGAAAACATGCTGTCGCTGGTGCTCGCTAACCTGAACGCGCATTTCGCCGGAAAACCGGTGCTGACCGCCGTGCCTGAGTAAATCCGCCCCTGCGCCGCCGCGCTCTATAGTCGTAAAAAGCATAAGTAACCGCTTTTTCTTATTTGGCTGGCATAGCCCGAGACCGTAACAATAGGGTTTTAGAACAGACAGAGGCGACGGCGGTGAATTTTCAACAACTCAAAATTATCAGGGAATCAGCGCGATGCAATTACAACCTGACCGAAGTGTCGAACATGTTGTTCACATCGCAGTCAGGGGTCAGCCGTCATATTCGTGAGCTGGAAGACGAGCTGGGCGTCGAGATTTTCATCCGTCGCGGCAAGCGTTTGCTGGGGCTGACCGAGCCGGGGAAAGAGTTGCTGGCCGTAGCCGAGCGTATTCTCAATGAAGCGCAGAATATCCGGCGGCTGGCGGATGTGTTCTCCAAAGAGGACGCAGGCGTACTGACCATCGCCACCACACATACGCAGGCGCGGTACAGCTTGCCGAAAGTCATCAAGGCCTTTCGCGCTATTTATCCGGGCGTCCGGCTGGAACTGCATCAGGGTTCTCCTCAGGAAGTGCTGGCGATGTTGCTCGGCGGGCAGGCGGATGTGGCGATCGCCAGCGAAAAGCTGATGAACGATCCGTCAGTTGCCGCGTTTCCGTATTACCGCTGGCATCACGCCATCGTGGTACCGCAGGGGCATCCGCTGACCTTACAGCACCCGATCACCTTGCAGCATCTGAGCGAACAACCGCTGATCACCTATCGTCAGGGCATTACCGGCCGTTCGCGTCTTGATGAGGCTTTCAGCCGCGCGGCGCTCAGCCCGGATATTGTGCTCAGTGCGCAGGATTCTGACGTCATCAAAACCTACGTTGAACTGGGGCTTGGCGTGGGGATTTTAGCCGATAAAGCCTACGAAGCGGCGCGTGACACCGGGCTGCAACTGATCAACGCCGAGCATTTGTTTGAAGCCAATACGGTCTGGCTCGGGCTGAAAAGGGCGCAGCTTCAGCGTAATTATGTCTGGAGGTTTATCGAACTCTGTAATCCGGGCTTGTCGGTGAATGACATTAAGGAGAAGGTCTTTGCATCGGGGCAGGAGAGCGAGACGGTGATCGATTATCAGATTTAACGCACCGGCGTTATAAGCCGTATCAGGCGGGGCGCCATCACACGCCCCGCAGGATTTTACTCAGTCAACCGTCGAATACTTCACATAGTGATTTGAACAGTTGAAGTGCGCCACATAGCTCAGCGTTCCGTTCGGACCTTTCGCGCTGAACGGAATGTGATAGGTTCCCTTATCCTCTTTCGCATCATCACTGATAAAGCTCAGCACCGGCACGGAAGTGCCCATATTGTCTTTATCGTTGCCCCAGTTCGGGATGCGGTTTTCCATATAGTCACGGGTGACGGTATCAATGGCGTTGCTCTTGCTGATCTGGGCGCAGGCGCCTTCCGTTGAACGCTGCATCCACCACGGATAGACATAAACTGAGCCGAGCATCACGACCATCATCAGGAAGATAACTGAAATAATTCCGATCAAAACAACTTTACTCATAGTGCTTCCTACTCCTGAAAATTCTCAGCCAAATCATAGACTGCGCAGAACATTCGATGTTATTTATCGAAGGAAAGCGCGTATGTTACGCCAGTTGGTCAGCAGAGGTTAAGTATTATCAGCCCTTCTGTTGCATTCCGTTACAGAAGCCGGTCCCGCCACACCCTTCGCGGTGTTAGCCTTTGAGCATACCGTCATTGCACACATTGATAGCACAAGGAGTTACACATGAGTCAGCAACCTGTTGTTCAGCCATCCACCGTTGTTGCGGTACTTGGACTGGGCGCGATGGGCCATGCGTTTGCCGCAAACCTTATCAAAAAAGGGTTTACCACCCGCGTCTGGAACCGTACTCCATCCCGCGGGGATGATCTGGTGGCCGCCGGAGCAACGCGCGGTGCAACGCCCCGTGACACCGTGGAAGGGGCAGACGTCGTTATCACGATGCTGTCCGACGGCAAGACGTCGCTGGACATCTATCAGGGGGACAACGGTGTGCTTGCCGGGCTGAAGCAGGGCGGGATTATCGCGCAGATGGGCACGCTCGGCGTGGATGCCACCGAAAGCCTGATCGCCCTGATCACACAGCTTCGCCCTGACGTGGTGTTCTTTGACGCGCCGGTGTCCGGCACCAAAGGCCCGGCAGAGCAGGCGCAAATCGTGGTGCTGGCCAGCGGTGACCGGGAAGCAGGCGCGGCGATCGAACCGGTATTTGCGGCGATCTCTAAAGCCACCAAATGGCTGGGAGAAGCCGGTCGCGCCTCTAAAATGAAGCTGGTGGTGAATGCCTGGCTGATTGCCATGATGGAAGGCATCGCCGAAACCACGCAACTGGCCGAAGAGCTGGGCTTTTCTACCGACGATTTGTGGAACGTCCTGGAAGGCGGCCCGCTGGCTGCGCCGTACATCAAAGGCAAAATGGACATGTTCAAAAGCGACGATTACACCCCGCAGATGCAACTGACCTGGGCGCTGAAAGACATCAATCTGGCGCTGGACGCCGGCAGTCAGCTGAATTTGCCGGTGATGAAACGCATCAGCGAAACCTGGCAGGGCGCGGTGGGTGCCGGTTACGGCGATCAGGATCTGGCGGTGGTGTACCGTTACCTCGGCAATCACTCTTTTGAATCATAACTTCGCAGTATAAATCAGAGCATCTGGCTATTGGTCACCCGCAACAGCGCTGTGTTAGCGTCACAAACAGATATCTTCTTTTCACTGATGCGGAGTGAGCAATGAGCCAGCCTTCAAGCACTATCCCTCTGATCGACTTCAGCCAGTTCTCCGGCTCACCGGAACAGCGCGAAACCTTTCTGTCAGAGTTACGTTATGCCGCCCGCGAGATCGGCTTCTTCTATCTTAAAAACCACGGCGTTGATGCCACGTTATTGAGTGATGTGCAAAACGCTTCACGCCAGTTCTTTGCGTTGCCGGAAGAAGAAAAGCTCTCCGTGGCGATGATCAACTCTTCACATTTTCGCGGCTATAACCGCGCGGCGTCTGAAATTACCCGCGGCCAGCCGGACTGGCGGGAACAGTTTGATCTCGGCGCAGAGCGGCCAGTATTGCCGGTCAGTGAACGCACGCCGGCATGGGCCAGATTGCAGGGGCCGAATCAGTGGCCGCAGGCGTTACCTGAGCTGAGGCCGTTGCTGCTGCGCTGGCAGCGTGAAATGACGGCCATGTCATTGCGTTTACTGCGTGCTTTTGCCCTGGCGCTGAAACTGCCGGAAAACGCGTTTGATCCGCTGTATGGCGAAAAACCCAATGAGCATATTAAGCTTATCCGCTATCCGGGGCGTCCGGAGGGCGAGGGCAATCAGGGCGTCGGTGCACACAAAGATTCAGGATTTCTCAGTTTCTTATTGCAGGACGATCAGCGCGGATTGCAGGTCGAAGTGGAAGAAAATCAGTGGGTAGACGCCTTGCCGGTGCCGGGTACGCTGGTGGTGAATATCGGCGAACTGCTCGAACTCGCCACTAACGGCTATCTGCGCGCCACGGTGCACCGCGTGGTGTCTCCGCCTGCTGCCGGTGAGCGTTTATCGCTGGCCTTTTTCCTCGGCGCGCAGCTTGATGCCGTGGTACCGCTGTTTCCGTTACCTGCGGAACTGGCGAAAGAAGCGCGCGGTGAGGCCAGCGATCCCCTCAATCCGCTGTTCCGCGATGTGGGCTTCAACTATCTGAAAGGGCGGCTGCGCTCACATCCCGACGTGGCGCAGCGCTATTATGCCGACGTCACGGGCTGATCAGATTTTCGGGGCACGTGCCGTATCAATACTGACCACCGCTGACATCCCAGGCCGCAGGCGATCGCTCTGTGGCTGACCAGGCTCCAGCTCAATCCGCACCGCGATGCGCTGGGCGATTTTGGTGAAGTTACCGGTCGCGTTGTCGGCTTTCAGCACGCTGAATTCCGACCCCGCCGCCGGGGCAATGCGCACCACATGGCCTTTAAACGCATGATCGTCAAGCGCATCCACGGTAAACGAAGCCGGCGTGCCGACCGTCATCGCGGCCAGCTGACGCTCTTTAAAGTTAGCTGTCACCCAGACCATTTTCGGTGTGATCGACGTCATTTGCGTCCCGGCTGTCACATACTGGCCTAAACGGGCGCTGATCTCGCCGAGCTGACCATCAGAGGGCGCAACAATCCGGGTGTGCAGCAGATTGATTTTCGCCACTTCCACCTTAGCCTGCGCGGCCTTCAGGGCGGCGGCCAGCGACGCTTTATTAGCATCCACCAGAGACAGATCCTGACGGGCGATATTGACCGATGCCCGCGCTTTGGCGACGCTGGCTTTGCTGGTCAGCAGGGCCGCATGTAACTCATCACCGAGGGTTTTGGACACCAGACCTTTTGCCAGCAGGGAACTGTTACGGCCGGTATCCAGCGCGGCTTTGCTTTCGCCCGCCATTGCGCTTTGCAGTTCGGCCTCGGCCAGTTGCAGGCTTGCGGCGCTGGAGGCACGATTTTGCTCAAAATTCTGCAAGGTCACCTGTTGCTGTGCGGCGGCAGCCTCAGCCTGCAATAACTCCTGACGGTAGGTGCTGTCGTCGATCATAAACAGCAGATCGCCTTTTTTCACCGGCATGAAATCCTGTACCTTGACCTCGGTAATGTACCCCGAAACCTGCGGGCTGAGCAGGGTGACATTGCCCCGCACGTAGGCGTTATCGGTGGATTCCACTTGCGAGCTGAACGGAAACAACTGCCAGCTGTACAACACCAGCATCACGCCCGCCATACCAAGACAAAGCACCACCCAAATCGACGGATAACGAAATACATTTTTCATCACTTTTCCCGCATTACTCTTATAGTTCGATAATAGAAACGAATGAATTACGCCACCGCTTCAGCGGCTTCGCGTTTTTTGTCCTGGATCCGGCCGGCAATAATGTGCGCGCAGAGAATCGCAAAGCAGCCGAGCGACATATAAAACACCACCATAAACACATCGTTGTAGGCCAGCAGCCCGGCCTGCTGGCTCACTTTCAGGCTCAGTTGCATCACCGCTTCGGCGCTCAGTTGTGTGCCATCATTGAGCGACGGTTTCAGCAAATGGCTGTATTGCGAAAGCCGCTCGACCACCAGCGGGTTTTGCAGCGATATTCCTTCGGTCAGTACGCTGGAGTGAAACTTCTCCCGCAGAATTTGAATCGTCCCCAGAAACGCGCCGCCCACCTGCGCACCGACGTTTTGCGTCGAGAGAAACACCAGCACGAAACTGATGATCTGGCTCTGACCGTATTGCAGTGCGCGGATAAAACCGAGCCACAAAGAGGTCGGCAGGAAGATCGCACCGCCAAACGCAATCATGCCCTGAGTCAGATAAAACTGTTCGGGGCGGGTATCCGTGGTCGAATGGGCGTCCAGCCAGGCCGCAACGGCAATCAGCGCGATTGAAAACAGATGGATGTAAACAATCCGGTTCGCCTTGTGGATGATGCTGACGAACACCAGACCGGCAAAGGTCGCGGCCAGAATGATGCAGAACAGCGTCACCAGCTGATCGTTAAGCAATCCGAACAGATTCAGAAAGCCCACCATGCCGGTGGTTTGTTCGGAAAGCAGCATGCGCACGAACAGCATTGAGCCGGTAAACAGCAACATTTCCGGCGTCATCAGCCAGCGTAAATCGATAATCGGATTCTTACGGCGTAGTTCGACCATAAACGACAGCGTCAGCGCAATGATCCCGACCACCAGCACTTCACCAATCCACGCTTTTTCCTGCCACCAGTAATAGCGGCCCATGGTCAGCACCACCGACATACAGGCCACGGCGGTGGCAATCAGCGGATAACTGATCCAGTCGGTGCGCTCGAACACTTTCACCCGTGGCGTATGCGTCAGCGGCAGGATCCAGATGATCGCCAGACAGATCAGCGACAGCCCGGATTCCAGCATCGTCAGCTGGTGCCAGTGCCCGAGATCGAGCAGATGTGGCGAAATAATGCGGGAAATAGGCAACGAAATCTGGCTGCCCGCCAGCCCGAAACATAATCCCGCCGTAAGCTTTTTGGCGGGCGGGAAAATTTCAAACATGTAAAACAACGCCAGCGGCCCGAGCGACGCCATCGCAAAACCCATCACGGCGCGCACGGCCACGGCTGTCTGAAAGTCATGGGTAAACATCTGCGCCATCGACGCAAAAGCAAAGAACAACAGGCCGTATTCCCCAAAACGACGGAACCCGAACTGGGTGCGGATTTTGTACAGCAGAATAGTGCCGGTGACGCTGGTGGCGGTATACGCGGCGATCAGCCAGTAACTCTCCACGTTAGAAATGCCCAGCGATCCCTGTATCCCCGGCAGATTGGAGCCGACAAGATTGATGCCAAGCCCCTGCGTCATACCGATAATCAGCGACGCCATCACGTAAACCGCAATCCGCAGACGCGGAAAACGCATCAGCCAGTGGCTGACCTGCACCGCAAAAGGATGGTGCGTGGAGGGCGGAACCGAGGCGGTTTCCGGTGGCGCAGGCGTCTCTTGTGCGGCGGAGGCATCCTGTTGAGTCAATTCACCGGCGTCCTGCCGGATATCAGAATCAGAACGCGTCGTCATCGTTGTGCCATGTAAGTCGTTACCCAACTAGTTTGTAGCTTGCTACATAATGTAGTGAGGCATTTCAAATGTGTCTAGCTCAATTATTCATATCAGTGATATTTACAAATGCGAATAGCGAATAACCAATCAATGACAGGCGTGATTATTGCGAAGAAAACGACGGGGCCGGAAAGGGGAAAACGCCACTCAAAGCGCGGCGATATTGGCAGTAATAGCAGCGAGAACGTCACGGGCGACGGCGATATTGTTTTCAGGAATGCCTTCCATCACGCGAATTAAAATGTCATCCGTCATACTGCGCACCTGATTCGCCAGTTCGGTCCCGGTTTCGGTCAGTTTGATGTCTTTTGAACGGCGATCGTTTTCGCCAGGGCAACGTTCCAGCAAACCCAGTTGTGCAAGGCTGTCAAACAGGCGGATTGCAGTAGGGTGCTCAACTTCCAGCAACGCCGTCAGCTCGCCCTGTGGCAAACGTCCTTTGGCGGCTTCGAGATGCAATAAAACCTGCCCGCGCGCGAGAGTCAGCCCGATGGTTTTAAAGCGGGCATCGCAGTAAGTGCGTAACTGACGGCCAATATGAATGGTTTCCGGGAGGAAGCGCAGGGTAGGCGAAGCGGCTTCCGGGCGGGGGTGTAATGTGGTCACAGGATCCTCACAGTCGGTACTTTTGATGGCGTCAGGTTAGCAGGATATGTGACTTTTGCCACAAAAGAGAGGAATGAGGTGAAAATTTGAGACAACAGGAAGGCATAAAACCGCGACGATAATCTGTGTTTATCAGTTTCAGAAAGGTATTATTTTTAAAGCAATAAAAAAACACATATGACCTACTCTGGAGAATAAATCATGCAACCTGTCATCAATATGATCACGCTTGGCGTTAAAGATTTGGCCGTCGCCACGGAGTTTTATCAACACGGATTAGGCTTTCCAAAAGTCGTTATCGATTCCGACGGAGTGAGTTTCTTTGAGCTGGCAGGGGCGTGGTTATCGCTGTTTCCGTGGGAGGAGCTGGCGAAAGATGCACAGGTGAGTGCCAGCGGTGAAGGTTTTCGCGGTATGGCGCTGGCGCAAACCGTTGCCAGCGAAGCGAAGGTGGATGCAATCCTCAGGCAGGCAGTCAAAGCCGGAGGCACGCTAATCAAACCAGGCCAGAAAGTGTTCTGGGGCGGATATTCCGGCTATTTCGCCGATCCGGACGGACATCTGTGGGAAATAGCCTATAACCCGTTTATGAATATCGGGCCGAAGGAAGAGTAAATGGGCAGGGCTTTCATCAGCGCATTTGAAGAAAATGCACCTGCTTAGTTACAACATACAAGTTGTGGCGTTTAAAAATATCCTCGTCGTCTGTGATATCAGGCAACACGCTTATTCCATGATGTTGCCTGATAAAGTTTAGTAGAAACAGAGGGTTATAAACCTCGTTTTTCCATCAATACCGCCAGATCGACCAGGCGGTTTGAGAATCCCCATTCGTTATCGTACCAGGCTAAAATTTTCACCAGTTTGCCGCCGATAACCAGGGTGGAAAGCCCATCAATGATGGAAGAACGCGGATCTCCACGATAATCGCTCGAGACAAGCGGTTCATCACTGTACCCAAGGATGCCTTTCAGCGGGCCGGATTCAGCCGCCTGACGGAACGCCGCATTGATTTCTTCAACCGTCGCTTCACGTTTCAGGTTCACCGTCAGATCGACAATCGATACCACCGGAACCGGTACGCGCAGGGAATAACCGGTCATACGCCCGGCGAGTTCCGGGATCACTTTACCGATTGCCTTCGCCGCGCCGCTGGAATACGGCACAATCGAAACAGCCGCGGCACGCGCACCGCGTAAATCTTTTTCCGGCTGGTCGTGAAGCGCCTGACTGTTCGTGTAAGCGTGGGTGGTATTCATCAAACCATGTTCAATCCCGAAGGTCTGATGAAGAACCTGCGCCGCCGGAGCCAGACCGTTAGTGGTGCAACTGCCATTACTGACGACTTTGTGTTTAGCCGGGTCATACTGATCATCATTAACGCCCAGTACGAGAGTGATGTCCTCATCCTTACCCGGTGCGGAAATGATCACGCGCTTAGCGCCGCCATGGGTAATATGCACTTCGGCTTTGGCTTTATCCGTAAAGAAACCGGTGGCTTCAATCACGATATCCACCCCTGCGCTGCTCCACGGAATCGCAGCCGGATCTCTTTCTGAGAATACGCGAACCGTTTTGCCGTCCACCCGTAACTCGCCTTCGCCTGCTTCGACGGTGGCGTTTAACGTGCCTGCGAGAGAATCATATTTAAGAAGATGGGCAAGGGTTTTACTGTCGGTGAGATCGTTAATCGCCACCACCTGAAAGTCATCGCGTCCCAGAGCGGCGCGCAAGACATTTCGACCAATTCTGCCGAATCCATTGATACCAACGTTGACCATGATGCACTCCTTAGTTTACGGAACTGCATTCACTGTATGCCGGTCGTACGATGGCGTAAATGACAATAAAAGATCTATTTACGCCAATTTACGCGAACAGAAACGGTCGCGATATTCAGAAGGGGTGAGTTGCAAATTTCGTTCGAAAACACGGCGCAGATTCAACCCGCCACCGAAACCGGTCATCAGGGCAATCTGTTCAATGCCCAGCGTGGTTTGTTCCAGTTTCTGTCTGGCGGCATTCAGGCGGATCTCCTCGACATATCTGGCCGGCGTGATGCCGGTTTCACGGGTAAAGACGCGGGTGAAATTACGCGGGCTCATGGCGACACGTTCAGCCATTTTCTCCACGGACAAATCCGCCGTAAGATTCTCCGGTAACCAACATTGAAGATCGCGGACAGGGCCTTCAGCGGCCTCGTTTAACAAGTACCGGCTGAACTGAGCCTGATTGCCGGGCCTGCGCAGAAACATCACCAGATCCTGTGCCACGTCGCGAGCCAGGCTGAAACCGTGATCATCCTCGATAAGAGCGAGGGTGAGATCAAATCCTGAACTGACGCCACCGGACGTCCAAACGTTGCCGTCCTGAACATAGATCGGCCCGCGTTCGACAGTGATGGAAGGGTATGTCGATTGTAAAGTATCGAGTAGCCGCCAGTGAGTGGTTGCGTGGCGACCATCAAGAAGCCCGGTTTGAGCCAGCAACATTGCGCCGCCGCAAATAGACACCACGCGTCCGGCATGAGGCGCCGCACGCTTCAGCCACTGAACCACATCCGAACCTTCTTCTTCTGTCAGGCCTTTGCCGGTGATAAGGACAGTATCGCGCGGAACCTGCGGGTCGAGATCGCACAACCGATGATCGGCCAGCAGATTTAGCCCTGAAACCCCGTGTACGACGCGGTGCGGTTGCGTTGTTGCCACCGTGACCTGATAAGCCGGTTTTGGATCGTTTTCAGACCTCAGGCGATTTGCCTGCATCAGAATATCGGCGATACCGGCCGCTTCAAATAACATGCCCCCGTCGGGGACGATAATCAGAAATGTATGCATGGCATTAAAAATACTTTCTGTACTAAATAAGTCAAGGAACGCTGCCTGAAAATCAAAAAGAGCAGGGCGCAGCGAGGTGCATTTCTCGGGCAATCATCCGTCAGTCAGGCGCAATTTCTGTAAAAACGCCAATTAATACATGACCCTCCGTGTCGATAGAGGTATCTTGTCTGCGCCATTAATCCCTCCAGCTAAACACGGGTATTTCATGACGTCATTACTCAAAAATCCGACCCGCGCAGGCATACTGATTATGCTGATGATCCTGGCTGGCTGTTCGGGAAAACCACACTATAAAAAATATGACTCGCACGCTTTTGACGATGAAATTGAAGATGCCGCTGACAAATACAAAGTTGACCGAAAACTGGTGAAAGCCATTATTCAGGTCGAATCCAGCTACAATCCGAAAGCGGTAAGCCCTTCAAATGCCATCGGTTTGATGCAACTGAAAGCCTCTACCAGCGGCTGCGACGCTTACCGTTATAAAGGAAAACGGGGTTGCCCGGACGATGATGATTTGCTGGATCCTGAAACCAATATTGATTTGGGCACGGCATATATCAGCGCATTACAGCATCAGCAACTAAACTGGATCAATGATCCGGTCACACGCCGTTACGCCACAGAAGTGGCTTATGCCAATGGTGCGGGCGCATTGCTGCGGACATTTTCCAGCAACCGCCAGACCGCCATCAGCCTGATCAACCAGCTTTCACCGGAAGCATTTCACTGGCATGTCCGTCAGTACCATCCGGCAGCTCAGGCGCCAAGATACATGGCGAAAGTTGAAAAAGTTTACGCGGGTTTATAGCGAATAACACATCACATCAGAGAGTGCGCTACGTAAAATCTGCAGCATTATGGTACTGCTCATTTATCAGATTTCACGTAGCGCGATCATTTCACATGGCGAATTTTTGCCGATAAAGAGGAAATCTCATGACAGGTAATATGTTTGCTGATTTTCCCCATGATGTCGCCAGCCGAAATGCCGAATCCTTTGAAACCTTGTTAACGCATCAAGACGTACGCATCGAGCGGATCATTTCAACCGGTCAGTCG
This sequence comes from Rahnella sp. PAMC25559, assembly GCF_050632365.1. Taxonomy (GTDB): domain Bacteria; phylum Pseudomonadota; class Gammaproteobacteria; order Enterobacterales; family Enterobacteriaceae; genus Rahnella; species Rahnella rivi. The sequence continues at coordinate 3,201,371 of NZ_CP192543.1, forward strand.
AGTCCGCCGGATTTCTGGTATTGCCAGCCACAAAGCGAGTGGGTGATGCTGATGCAAGGTTCGGCAGGTTTGCGACTTGAGCACGAACCGGATGAACGTGTTTTACAAGCCGGGGACTTTATGAATATTCCCGCATACTGCAAACACCGCGTCGAATGGACAGACGCTAAAGAAACCACGATCTGGCTGGCCATTCATTATGGTGATGAAAAGCCAGTGAATAAGGCAGGTGAGGTGTCACGGTAACGGGTTAAAGGATGGAAAGCGATAATGCAGTTCCTATTTAACATAATCATGATTATGCGCACCGAAGCTGTAGTAGCTAAATTGAGATGTCCGCTTATGTTTCATTTCAAATGTCCGCTTTATTGTCGTTCTTCCTAAAGCCCGGTAATTCATCCGGGCCTGCATGCCTGTCAGATTTTTGCCTGATTGACCCTTGTAGAAAGTTCCTGATGGCTTTCTTTCCTTTCGCTGTAGCGGTCCGCCAGATAACCTGCATGTCCTTTCAGGATTAACGTAATTTTGAATAACTCTTCGGCAACGTCCACAATTCTGTCATACCAGGCTGAGGGTTTCATGCGTCCTTCATCATCAAATTCCTGCCATGCCTTTGGCACTGACGACTGATTGGGAATGGTGAACATACGCATCCAGCGGCCAAGTATCCGCATCTGATTTACCGTGTTAAATGACTGTGAGCCGCCACAAACCTGCATCACGGCCAGCGTTTTACCCTGGGACGGACGAACAGCACCTTCACTCAAGGGTATCCAGTCAATCTGGGCCTTCATCACCGAACTCATGGCTCCATGTCTTTCCGGAGAACTCCAGACCATTCCATCACACCATCTGACCAGTTCGCGGAGTTCAAGCACTTTAGGGTGACTGTCCGGCGCATCATCAGGTAACGGCAGGCCAGATGGATTAAATATTTTCACCTCAGCGCCCATCTTTGCCAGCAACCGCCCCGCCTCTTCTGCTGCAAAACGGCTGTAGGAGCGTTCTCGTACCGATCCGTAAAGGATAAGAATACGCGGCATGGTCTCAGCGCCGTCCAGTAGATTACTGGCAATGGCCTCATCAAAGCACCCTGGTTCTATTGCTGGTAAGTGCGTCATAAAAAACTCTCCCTTTTGTAAGCTATGCTTTAAAATTTATCACATATGAAATATCATATGTATTATTAATTTTATCGAGGTTAAGCATGCTACAGCCTGTTCAGCTTTTTAAACTGCTCGCCGATGAAACCCGTTCGACTATCTTACTGCTCCTCAGGGAATCAGGAGAAATGTGCGTCTGTGACATCTGTGGTGCCACAAACGAGTCTCAGCCGAAAATTTCCCGCCACATGGCTCTTTTGCGTGAGTCAGAGCTGGTCATTGACCGCCGTGAAGGAAAATGGGTGCATTACCGACTGTCACCCCATATGCCTGCATGGGCTGCCGGAATCATTGACATAGCCTGGAACTGTGAACGCGAACACATACGCAACAAGCTCCATAACGCAGCATCGGCCTCGTGCTAAAGTCGATGTATATATACGAATAAGCAAATATGAATGGGGTTTCTGATGTTACTGGCTGGAGTTATCTTTTTGTTTACGCTCGTCCTGGTTATCTGGCAACCCCGTGGACTGGGGATTGGCTGGAGTGCCATGCTGGGCGCAGGTCTGGCATTGCTGACTGGCGTCGTTCACCTGGGGGATATTCCGGTGGTTTGGCAGATAGTTTGGAATGCGACTGCCACCTTTATTGCCGTGATCATCATTAGTCTTTTACTCGATGAATCCGGTTTCTTTGAATGGGCCGCATTGCACGTTGCGCGTTGGGGAAATGGCCGGGGCCGGTTGCTCTTTACCTGGATTGTTCTGCTTGGCGCGATGGTCGCCGCACTGTTTGCCAACGACGGTGCCGCACTGATCCTGACGCCTATCGTCATCTCGATGCTGCTTGCGTTGGGATTCAGCCAGGGATCAACCTTAGCCTTTGTCATGGCCGCAGGGTTTATCGCTGACACGGCCAGCCTGCCGCTGATTGTCTCGAATCTGGTGAACATCGTCTCAGCGGATTTCTTTAAGCTTGGTTTCTCTGAATATGCAGCCGTGATGGTGCCGGTAAACCTGGCGGCCATTGCGACTACGCTTGTGATGTTGCATCTGTATTTCCGCAAAGACATTCCTGCCGTTTACGACGTTTCCCTGCTGAAAGAACCGAAAGATGCGATCCGTGATTTCGGGACTTTTAAAACCGGCTGGCTGGTTCTGGTTTTGCTTCTGGTGGGGTTCTTTGGGCTGGAGCCGCTGGGCGTTCCTGTCAGTCTGGTCGCGGCTGTTGGTGCCCTGCTCCTTTTTGCAGTGGCGAAGAAAGGTCATGCCATTAACACAGGCAAGGTGTTACGAGGTGCGCCATGGCAAATCGTTATTTTCTCGCTGGGTATGTACCTGGTGGTCTACGGATTACGAAACGCCGGACTGACCCATTATCTTTCATCTGTGCTGAATCAGCTGGCAGAGCAAGGATTATGGGCGGCAACGCTGGGTACTGGCTTCCTGACAGCCTTTCTGTCCTCTGTAATGAACAATATGCCGACCGTGCTGGTCGGGGCACTGTCGATTGACGGCAGTACAGCAACCGGTGTTATCAAAGAAGCGATGATTTACGCCAACGTCATCGGTAGCGATCTGGGGCCTAAAATCACCCCTATCGGCAGCCTGGCAACATTGCTGTGGCTGCATGTTCTTTCGCAGAAAAACATCAAAATTACCTGGGGATATTACTTCCGGGTGGGAATTGTCATGACGATCCCCGTACTGTTTGTCACGCTGGTAGCACTGGCACTGCGGTTGTCTGTATCACACTGACTATTAACTCATAACCCCGGAATGAGTCGCTTCCGGGGTTCAACCAGAGATCATAACTATGAGCAATGTGACTATTTATCATAATCCTGCCTGCGGGACATCACGCAATACCCTTGAGATGATCCGCAACAGTGGGATTGAACCCTCGATTATTCTGTATCTGGAAACACCACCCACCCGCGAGGATCTTATAAAACTGATTGCAGATATGGGGATCACGGTTCGGGCTTTGTTGCGTAAAAATACAGAGCCTTATGAACAGTTAGAACTTGATAAAAATACACTCACTGATGATGAACTGATCGACGCCATACTCGCTCACCCAATTCTGATGAATCGTCCCGTTGTGGTCACGCCACTTGGGACATTGTTATGTCGACCATCAGAGAAGGTACTCGACATACTTCCGGAATTTCAAAAAGCAGCGTTCACAAAAGAAGACGGCGAAAAAGTTGTTGATAAAGAGGGTCATCGGCTGATCTGAAAGTCACTTTTCTCGTACAAGCCATGAGTGTTTACCGGAACATGTGTTTTTCAGACCCATTTATGAGCCGTTTACAATCCTTATTCGGCTCGTATAATGAGCCAATTAACGTCACTCATCGGCTCACAGGAACGTCAATGGATAACCGGGAATGGATTTGGCAATCACCTGACTGGCCTCAGTTCAACTGGGATGACGATGTCATTCAACCACAACTGCGTCAGACACGCCTGAAAATGGGCAAACTGGTCGGTAAAGCGGAATCACGCCCCGGGCAAGATGCTGCTGAATATTCTCTCGATGCAATGCTGAGCAACATTCTTGCATCATCCGCCATCGAGAATGAGCGGCTTGATGCCCATTCTGTCCGTTCTTCGCTGGCCAAACGTTTTGGGTTGACCTGGCATGCTCCGGGAACCACCACGGAACGATCAGAAGGTTTAGCCAAAATGATGATGAATGCGTTCGACCCCGGCGCTGGCGAGCTGACTGAAACCCTTCTTTTTCAATGGCATTCCTGGTTATTTCCGGAGCCGGCCCCGGCTTTTTTAAGACGTGGAGATTGGCGCGGTGACGCAACAATGCGTGTTGTCTCAGGACGGATTGGCAAGGAAAAGGTGCATTTTCAGGCTCCGCCGCGCCAACAACTTTCCGCTGAGCTGACGGCGTTTCTGCAATGGTATAATCAGTCACGATATCGCGCCGCACTGGATCCCCTTCTTCGCGCTGCGCTGGCTCATTTCTGGTTTATTACGCTGCATCCTTTTGAAGATGGAAACGGCAGGATCACCAGGGCACTGACCGACATGGCGTTATTTCAGGCTGACCATGAAAGTGTGCGTTTGTATGCCGTTTCGGAAGCCATTCTGAACCACCGTAAAGAGTATTATGACGTGCTCGAAGCTACACAGCGCGGAACGATGGATTTGACGGTCTGGCTTAGCTGGTTTCTGAAAATGCTCGAAACCAGCGTAGATACGGCGATCATGCGCATTGATCAGACGCTGGTTAAAACACTTTTCTGGCAACTGCATCACAGTAACGGACTGCCCGCTGAACAGGTTAACGTTCTGAATCGTCTGCTGGACGGAGGCGAAAACGGGTTTGCCGAAGGGATCAACGCGGGTCAGTATCAGAAAGTGGCGAAAGTCAGTAAAGCGACGGCTACCCGCCATCTGGCTGATCTCGTTGCGCGGGGCTGTCTGACAAGAACCGCCGCGGGCGGACGCAGCAGCCGGTATAAAATCAACAACACCTTTTCACACCCTAATGGAAACTTTATGAAAAACATCACTTTTTATGGTCGCTTTGAGGCGGATATTCTTGCAGGCCGTAAAACGATTACACTGCGCGAAGCCAGCGATGCAAACTTTTCAGCCGGTGATAAGGTGCGGGTAAGCCGTTATGAAGATAATGTTTTTTTCTGCAATATCGAGATTATCAATGTGACGCCGGTGCAATTTGACGCGCTAAATGATACCCATGCGTTGCAGGAAAATATGACGTTGCCGGAACTGAAACAGGTCATCGGCGAGATTTATCCGGGGCTGAAAGAACTGTTTATGCTCGAGTTTCGCCTTATTTGACGCTAAAAACGCGCCGTGCTGAAACCGGCGCGCCCTGCTCTTCTTCAGCCCTGCCAGCGTGACTGACGGATAATGGAACAGAAATTCCCCCTGATAAATTCAGGTTCTTTATCTGCAATAACGTCTGCTTTTACATTACCGAAGGTCGTTTGCGGCTTATTTTTTATGCCGTCATAAAATGCCTGAATAATATCTTCTTTAAATGTCGCCGTGCGTGGATGTGTATTCACCACCGCATGGCGAACGTCATCTTCATACGCCTGATAATTGATGCCCAGCACGTCCATTTCCACTCCTGCCGTAACCAGCGCGATCACCGGCTCCATAAACTCGGGTATACCGGGCGTGGTATGCAGTGCGATGGCGGTCCAGACTTTGTCGATGTCCTGCCCGCTGATGCCATATTGCTGCATGAATTCCCGCGCGGTATTGGCGCCGTCCACTTCAAAACGTTTATCACAGCTGCAGTGTTCGTGGGTCAGCCCCATGTCATGGAACATGCAGCCAATATAAAGTAACTCGTGATCAACGTTTAACTGACGAGCCTGCCCGGCGAGCGCGGCCCAGTAATACACCCGGCTGGAATGGTGAAACAGCAATTCCGATTCGCTATCGCGAACCCGTTCTGTGGCGTCGCGGCACATTTTGCTGTCAGGAATACGGATGCCATTAATTGTGAGACTCATGATATTTCTCCTGTGGGATTGCATAAACCCAGCGTAAGCCGCAGGATGAATGTCATCAATCGACGTAGTAATACGATTTAAGACATTACGCCGTTCTGCGACAGGAAAACGATCAATGCCCAAACACATCATTATTCTGGCCGTCCCCGGCGTACAGATGCTGGACGTTTCCGGCCCGATGGATGTTTTCGCTGAGGCCAATCAGCAGCGTGGCCGCGAAGTGTATAAACTCAGCGTGATGGCGATAAACGACCCGATCGTTACTTCGTCTTCAGGCACCCGGATCCTGGCCGACATGATTCTGGACGCCCCGCTTCCCGATAATCTCGATACCTTTCTGGTCGCCGGTGCGCCCTCACTGAACACGTTTTTGAGCGACGATGCTTTAAAGCACAATCTCTGTCGCTGGAGCCAACATGCACAGCGTTTTGGCTCAGTGTGCAGCGGAGCTTTGTTGCTTGCCGCCGCAGGACTGCTGGATAACCGCCGCGTAACCACTCACTGGGCGGTTGCGGAAATACTGAGTCAGGAATATCCACGGGTGTGTGTCGAAGCAGACGCTATTTTTATCGCTGACGGCGAACTGCGCACCGCTGCCGGTGTGACGTCCGGGCTGGATATGGCGTTAAGTATGGTTGAGGAAGATCTCGGGCGGGAAACGGCGCGCAATGTCGCCGCTCAGCTGGTGATGTTCTTCAAACGCCCAGGCGGGCAGCTTCAGTTCAGCCGTCACGGTCAGGCATCGCTGAGTGGCCGCGCCGCGTTGCAGGATGTTCAGCGCTGGGTGCTGAGTTCCCTGGACCAGCCGCACAATGTCAGCACGCTGGCACAACACATGGGGCTGAGTGCCCGCCACGTCACGCGGTTATTTAATCAGGAAATGAAACAATCACCGGCAGAATGGCTGGAACAGCAACGGGTATTTCATGCCCGCCAGCTGCTCGAAACCGGCGGTCTGGCCATGAAACAGATTGCCTCGCAATGCGGATTTTCCAGCGTGGATATCTTACGACGGGCCTTTATGCGCAAACTTAACGTGACACCGTCACAATATCAAAAACAGTTTGTGTGACTCACTATAGCCTAATAAATCAGGCCTCTGCGGCAACCTGCGCCCGCCTGAAACACTCAGGACGGTGAGTGTTGATAAGGCCGGTGGCTTCCATCCAGGCATAAACAATTGTCGGACCGACAAACTTAAAACCGCGCTTTTTCAGGTCTTTCGAAATACGTTCTGACAGCGCATCTTTGGTGGGCACCGGCCCCACATGCTGAATGGCTTTACCGCCGATCTGCGTCCAGATCCACTCACCGAAATCTTCGCCGGCCTGCTGCATTGCCAGATAAACCCGCGCATTGTTTATCACCGCCGTAATTTTACTGCGTGAGCGGATGATATCGGCGTTGTTCATCAGCTTTTCGATATCATCTTCGGTGAATTCAGCGACTTTTTCCGGCTCAAACTGGCAGAACGCGAGACGCAATGCCTCACGTTTTTTCAGCACAATCCGCCAGGACAGCCCCGCCTGAAAGCCATCCAGCATCAGTTTTTCCCACAACGCACGGCTGTCGCGCACGGGTTTACCCCATTCGGTGTCGTGGTAGTGAATCATGAGATCGTCCTGGAGATTCCAGGGACAACGGACGGGAGCATGGGTCATGGCGGAACTCGGGCTGATGGGTTTTGCGTAGTCTACCCGAGAACGGTCTTCTTTATTCAGGGAAAAAATAACCCTCGTACGCCTCTGTGGTTTTATGAATTATATTCATGATGGTTTCATGAACCACCGGCAGGGTTCAGCAAATATTCATGAACCCTGCTCATTTACTTCGGTTTTTACACACCCTTGATTTCCCTCCCAGGCGCCTTAAAAACAAGCGCTGCACATTTCCCCGAAGGTTAAGTGTGCACATTTAATTATAATACCCTACACTGTATGTTGTAACTAACCGGAGGGGATATGGCAGATTATGATTTGATCGCTCGTATGAATGGCTGTTTTAACGAGCTGGAAATGGCGTTGCACGACCTGGGGAATTTCCTGAGCAGGCTGGAATTACTGCAGGCACGGGTGTTTGCCTTGCCGGACATCGCCAAAGGCGAAGAACATAATCCTGCGGATAAGATTTCTGTCACCCCTTATCTCGGTGAAGCCGCGCAGGAGATGGCGTTGCAGCATTTCCAGCGGCTGTTCATTCATCATAATAACGAGAATATCAGCAGCAAATCCGCGGTCCGGTTGCCCGGCGTGCTTTGCTATGCCGTTGACCCCGCAGAGCACCAGTCTGCCCTGCTGCTGATCGAAGAAGTGAACAAACTCAAGGCTGAACTTGAGCACATCGTCACCGTTGAATCCGGGCTGGCGCGCGAACAGCGTTTCGAGTTTGTGCACACCCATTTGCGCGGCCTGATTACCCTCAACGCCTATCGTTCCGTGACCTTTTTAAATGACCCGGATTCGGTGCGCTTTGGCTGGGCCAACAAGCACATTATTAAGAATGTCAGCCGGGACGAAGTGCTGGCGATGCTGGAAAAAAGCCTTAATGCCGGACGCGCCGTGTCGCCGTATACCCGTGAACAGTGGATGGAAAATATCAACCGCGAAATGATTGATGTGAAACGGCTACCGGAACATGCCGCGCTGAAATTTAAACGTCCGGTGAAAGTTCAGCCCATTGCCCGCGTGTGGTATCGCAACAGCCAGAAACAGGTGCAACACCCCTGCCCGCTGCCGCTGATCGCATTGTGTCTGCGTACCCCGATGATGCAGGTGCCGAAGCTAGGCGAATTGCCGGATTACGACGTCAGCACCATCAAACACAAGTACAAACCGCAGTCTCAGCCGCTGAGCCTGCTGATTAAACGCCTGCATTTATACACCGACCATCCGCTGTAAATGAAAAAGGTCCGGCAAGCCGGACCTCTCTGGTGCACAGGTATCAGGGAAACTTATGCCTTCATGCTGCCGACCATGGCTTCCGGTCTGACCCATTCGTCGAACTGTTCTTCGGTCAGATAACCGAGTTTCAGCGCAGAACCTTTCAGGGTCAGCCCTTCTTTATGGGCTTTCTTGGCGATTTCCGCCGCTTTGTCATAACCGATATGGGTATTGAGCGCCGTCACCAGCATCAGCGATTCATTCAGCAACTGCGTAATGCGGTCACGATTTGGCTCAATGCCGACGGCACAGTGCTCATTGAAACCGCGCATTCCGTCGGCCAGTAAACGGACAGATTGCAGATAGTTGTGGATCACCAGCGGGCGGAACACATTCAGCTCGAAGTTACCGGAAGCGCCACCAATATTGACAGCGACATCATTTCCCAGCACCTGCGCGCAAAGCATGGTCATGGCTTCACACTGCGTCGGGTTCACTTTGCCTGGCATGATCGAGCTTCCCGGTTCGTTTTCCGGAATGGAAATCTCGCCAATGCCGCAACGCGGGCCGGAAGATAACCAGCGAACGTCGTTGGCGATTTTCATCAGCGAAGCCGCCAGGCCTTTCAGTGCGCCATGCCCATGCACCAGCGCGTCGCAGGTTGCCAGTGCTTCGAACTTATTCGGCGACGTGACGAACGGCTGTTTGGTCAGGTCAGCCAGCGCTTTCGCGACGCGAACCGCATATTCAGGGTGCGTATTCAGGCCGGTACCTACCGCCGTGCCGCCCAGCGCCAGCTCCGCGATGTGCGGAATACTGTTTTCAATATGCGTGACATTATGCGCCAGCATCGCCACCCAGCCGGAAATCTCCTGGCCCAGGGTCAGCGGCGTGGCATCCTGTAAATGTGTCCGGCCAATTTTAACGATATCGCGATAGGCTTCGGCTTTCGCTTGCAGCGTTTTGTGCAGCACTTTCAGCTCAGGCAGCAGCGTTTCACGCAGTTCAATCACCGCTGCGACGTGCATGGCGGTCGGAAAAACGTCGTTGGAACTTTGACTTTTGTTGACGTCATCGTTCGGATGCACTTTACGCGCTTCGCCGCGCTCACCGCCGAGGATCTCACTCGCCCGGTTCGCCAGCACTTCATTCATATTCATGTTGGTCTGGGTGCCGGAACCGGTCTGCCAGATGGAAAGCGGGAACTCTTCAGGATGTTTATTCGCCAGCACTTCATCGGCAGCGGCAACAATGGCGTCGCCCCGCTCGGCGGGCAGCAAACCGAGATCCATATTGACGCTGGCGGCCGCACGTTTGGTCAGAGCCAGCGCGTGGATCAGCGCCGTGGGCATTTTTTCAGAGGAAATACGAAAGTGTTCAAGCGAACGTTGCGTCTGTGCGCCCCAAAGCTTATCTGCCGGAACATCGATAGGCCCCATTGAGTCTTTTTCAATGCGAGTCGCTGTCATTGTTGTCTCCTTAGATAGTTATTTTCGAATGAGTGTCTGTGTTTTGTGCAGGATTTTCAGCCGCCAGGTGCGCTCCCACGCGTTCATCAGCGGCCTGACGAGTATAGTGACATATAAGGCAAGCGTATTACCCGTTCCTTTTACATTGAAGAGATTGCGCCATCACCGCACTTTTTGACCCTTCACAGTTGTAAAGGCCGCCCCGTCATTGTTTACTAGCGGGTAGAATTTTCCATTCAGGATGAAGCAATGCAAAAGATGCATAACGGTGTACAAAATTACGCCTGGGGCAGTAAAGACGCGCTGACAGAACTTTATGGCATTACCGATCCGCAAGATCGTCCGATGGCGGAATTGTGGATGGGTGCTCACCCGAAAAGCAGCTCTCAGGTTGAGAATGCCGCCGGTGAGACGATTTCACTGCGCGATCAAATCAGTGCCAATCTTGAGGGGCAGTTAGGTAAAAAAGTCGCCAAACGTTTTGGTGAACTGCCTTTCCTGTTCAAAGTATTGTGTGCCGATCAGCCGCTGTCAATTCAGGTTCATCCAAGCAAAGGCGCAGCCGAGCTGGGTTACGCCAAAGAAAACGCCAACGGGATCCCGCTCGATGCGGCTGAACGTAACTATAAAGATCCGAATCACAAGCCGGAACTGGTCTATGCCCTGACCGAGTTCCAGGCCATGAACGGTTTTCGCGAGCTGCGTGAAACCGTTTCCTTGCTGCAACCGGTCGCCGGTGCCCATCCGCTGATTGCCAGCTTCCTGTCTTATCCCGATGTTGACCACCTGCGTACCCTGTTCGCCGGGCTGCTGAGTCTGGAAGGCGACGATAAATCGCGGGCGCTGGATGTGCTGAAATCCGTCCTCAACGATCAGCGCGGCGAGCCGTGGGACACCATCCGCAGCATCGCTGAATTTTATCCGCACGACACCGGCCTTTTCTCTCCGCTGCTGCTGAACGTGATTACCCTGCAACCGGGCGAAGGCATGTTCCTGTATGCCGAAACACCGCACGCCTATCTGAAAGGGGTGTCGCTGGAAGTGATGGCGAATTCCGATAACGTCCTGCGCGCAGGCCTGACGCCGAAATACATCGATATCCCTGAGTTGCTGGCTAACCTGAAATTCAATGCCAAACCGGCCAGTGAATTGCTGACAACGCCGGTGGAAAAAGGCGCAGAACTTAACTTCCCGATCCCGGTAGAAGATTTTGCGTTCTCCATCCACAGCCTGTCTGCAGAGCCGCAAACGCTTGAACAAGACAGCGCGGCGATTGTCTTTTGTATCGAAGGCCAGAGCGTGCTGGTGAAAGACGGCCAGACGCTGGTGCTCAATCCGGGTGAGTCCGGCTATATTGCGGCCAGTGAATCGCCGGTCAGCATAAGTGGCAACGGGCGCATTGCCCGCGTGTTCAATACCCTGAGTTAAGTATCCGGTCATTAAACAAATTGGGGCTAATGGCCTCAATTTGATGATTTTTTTACTGATTGAGCTACACTCAGGAGACTAATAACGCCGCAAGGCGTTTTTTGTTTTCGGGACATTTCATAAGGATAAACAGAGATATGAAGAAGTCGTTAGTCGCTGTAAGCGTCATTGTCGTCCTTGGCGCAGCCTGGACAGGCGTCTCGTGGTACACGGGTAAACTCATCGAACAACATATGGATGAAGAAGTCGCGGCGGCCAACAGCCAGCTGCAGACTGCTTTCCCGAAAGCCGGCCTGAAAGTCAGTTATCAGGATTACCAGCGTGGCGTGTTCAGCAGCAAATTGCGCATCGTTTTGCAACCTGATGCCGCTGCGGCCACCGCAGGTACCAGCGCACTGAAAACCGGTGATGAAATCGCGTTTATCGAAACCGTCGATCATGGCCCGTTCCCTGCCGCTCAGCTGAAGAAATTCAACCTGATCCCGAGCATGGCCTCGGTGCATTCCGAACTGCAAAATACCCCAACGCTCAAACCGTTGTTTGACGTGACCAAAGGCCGCTCGCTGATCACCGCCGATACCCGCGTCTCTTACAGCGGCGCGAGCGCTTCGGCCATCGACATTATCCCGGTGACTTACCAGAAAGAAGAGAGCCAGCTGCAATTCTCCGGCGGCACCATCAATGTGGATGTGGATAAAGAGCTGACGGCGATGAAGCTGAAAGCCGACATCGACAGCCTGGCGATCACCTCTAAAAACCAGTTCGGTCAGCTTGAAAAAGTGACGCTGGCCGGTTTGAACATGGACAGCGATACCCGGCAGGGTAAATTCCAGGTCGGCGTGGGCGATCAGAACCTGAGCATCAAACAGATTCTGGTGAACGTTGACGGTAAAGACGCGGGCTCCCTGGATAACTTCAAACTGGTGAGCAAATTTGCTGAAAACGGCAATAACATCGGCGGCCAGCAGGATTACACCATTGATGCACTGAAAATTCAGGGTGCTGATTTCGGTTCTGCCAAACTGACGCTGAAGCTGGACAAACTGGATGGCCCGGCGCTGAAACAGTTTGCTGATAATTACAATCAGCAATCCCGCGCCCTGCTGATGCAACAAGGTGAACTCGATCCTGCGGTTTACCAGCAACAAGCCGCTGATATGCTGCTGGCGAATCTGCCACTGCTGCTCAAAGGCAATCCAAGTATCAGCATTGCACCGCTGAGCTGGAAAAACAGCAAAGGTGAAAGTACTTTCAACCTGCATCTGGATCTGAAAGATCCGGCCGCCACACCTGCGCAAACGCAGGATCAGATGTTGTCTAATCTGGTCAGCAAAATCGACGCTAAACTGAATGTCCCGCTGGCGATGGCGACCGAAGTCACCACTCAGGTGGCTAAACTGGAAGGTTACAGCGGCGATGACGCCACCAAGCTGGCACAGCAGCAGGTTCAGGGTCTGGCAGCCATGGGTCAGATGTTTAAACTGACCACGGTGAAAGATGACACCCTGACCAGCAGCTTCAGCTATGCGGATAATCAGGTGGATCTGAACGGTCAGAAGATGACGTTGCAGGAATTTGCCGGTATGTTTGGCCTGTTCGGCGGCCCGGCTGCTCAGCCACAATCTGAAGCCCCTGCGCCTCTGGCACCGCCAGTCGCTCCGGTTCCGGCACAGTAATTCTGATACAGTCGCGTTAAGCGATAAGAACAAAAAGAGGGGAATGTCTTCCCCTCTTTTTTTATGCCTGAACCTTTCGCTTATTTGAAATCAGCATACGGCGTTAAAGGTTGCGGCGGCAGATCCAGACTGCCCTGCCAGCCCCCCATCGAATACCTCGCGTACAATAAATAATGGCTCGGCGTGTAATCTTTCGCCTGCTGAATGTCGATACCCGCCCCGACCGTCCAGTGGGCGCTGACCCTTCTCTCCAGCAAGGCCTGCACGGTGTAGCCGAAACCGGAACCGCTGCTGCCGGACTCAACGGCACTTTTATCCGTTAACGTATCGGGGATCAGACTTTGGATCGGGTAACGTTTTTGGCTGCTTGTCGATGACTGTGACCAGGAAACCGAGCCGCCCAGTTGCCATGACCAGTTTTCCGTGCGCTGCCGATAATTCACCGGCACCGCCAGCGAGAAATAGCGCTGCGGGCTGTAATACCCGCCTTGTCCCAGCGTGTAACCGCTGAGATCTTTCTGGTAATGCCAGACCATCGAACTCAGGCCGACGGTCGCCCGGCGGTTATCCTCGTTAATGACCTTATAGTAATAGCCACCCATCAGCCGCTCACGGGTGTTGTCCGCCACATTCTTACCGGTCAGCTGATGCGCACTGATGTCTGCCCAGACGCCGTTGGCTTCGCCCTGATCGTAACTCAGGCCGAGGCTGGCACCGGTGGCCCGAACGCCGCCCCAGGTGGTATTGGTGCCCGGATCTTTCGCTCCGGCAAAGGAGAGCAGTGAGCTGGAAATCGGGCGGCGCGAGACGGTGGTGGTCCAGCCGATAGTATCCCAGTCGCCGCTGTATGCCAGCCCGCCGACCCAGTCAACCACCGGGAAGCCGAGCGGCGTGGTGCCCAGATCCCCTTTCCATTGTTCATTTTCCCAGCCCGCCGCCAGACTCAGGCCATTGGCGTTCTGACTGCGATAACGCCGGCAAACCTGATCGGTACAGGTACCAAAACTCTCTTCAAAGTTACCGTTCTGATGATCAAACGTTCCCGCATCCATCCGCACCCAGTCAGCGCGCAGGAAACCTCTGCCCTGATACACCGGCATATCGGCCTGAAACATCGTGGTATTGGCGGTCAGATCGGATTTACCCGGCGTACCGCTGGACGCCCAGGAGTCGGTGTCCACCGTGAAGTTAACGTCCTGCTGACGGTACAAATCATGGGCATCGGAGCGGATGCCGCGTTTGAGCCAGTCATCCCCGGCCTGCTGACGTGTCAGTCGGGTGTAACCGTCGTTATCTTCCGGCACCTGCGCCGTAATGCCGCTGGCCACCATCGCCTGCGCGTAATCCTGGCGGGCGAGATCGGGCTGACCGAGCTGTTGTTCAACGTTCGCCGCATTACGGTAAATCAGCGCCTTGTCCTGCCCGGCGGGTTGCTGGCGGGCGGCCATTTTAAGTGGCTGCAATAACGCATACGCCCTGCTGGCTTCGCCGACATCCAGCCAGGCCGTCGCCACCCGGCGCTGCTGATTAAGACTCAGCCCGTCAGCCGGCAGATCCGCCTGTTGCAGACGCTGTTTCGCCAGTGCGGTATCGCCCGCCGCCAGGGCGGTGTCGATACCTGAAAGTGTTTTATCGAGCCGGATGCGCTGCGCCATTTCGCGCATATTGGCGTCCCATTGGTTCTGCGGCAACGTCTGTAAGTGACGCAGCGCCGCTTCGTCGCGGTCAGAACCCGAGAGGTAAAGCGAATAGGCATAGACCTGCTGCGGATCGGCCGGTTTTTTCGCCGCCAGCCGGGTAAATGCGGCATCTGCTTTGTCCGGATGCCCCGCTTCACGCAGCGCACCGGCGTAGTGATACGTGCTCCAGACGTCGTCCGGGGTCAGGGCCAGCACCTGCGCGTAAAGGGTGGCGGCCTGATTCCACTGACGCGCTGCCACCGCTTTTTCTGCCTGTGCGGTCAGCACATCGCTTTGCAGGCTTTTCTGACGATCGCTGAACGTTTGCCGGGAAGCGGCAGGCAAGGTACTGAGATAATCGAGCGCTTTTTGCGGTGACTGCCGCTGATAAATGTTAACCAGCCCGCGTTCGGCGCTGCTGTTGTTGGGTTCCAGCGCCAGCGCACGGCGATATGCCTGTTCGGCAAGCGCATCGTTTTTACGTGCCACGGCCACATCACCGAGGCCAATTTGAGCCCAGGGATCGCGGGCGTCGATGTGCTGAGCCTGCTGATAGGCGCTTTGCGCCCGATCTAACTGCCCGGCCTTCAGCGCGTTATCACCCTGCTCAATCCTGAGCCAGTAGCTGTTGGTGTCGATCAGGCTGTTCCATTTACTGGTGTTATAGCCATCCTGTTCGGCTGCCCTGGCGCGCTGGAACATCACCAGTGCCTGCTGACGGTTGCCGGAACGGGAATACGCCAGCCCCATCGCCCCGAGCACTTCAGCGTCGTTGGGTTTTTCCTGCAAGGCTTGACGCAGCGGCGCAATGGCCGCCGTGGAGCCGCCTTTTTCTATCTGCGCCAGCCCTTTGATCCGTGCCTGATAGTGAGGATCGGCAAGCATCGCCTGCTGTCTCTGGAGTTCCTGCTGGGCGGCGATCACCTGAGGGCCGGTATCGAAGGTGGCGATAAACGCCTGCAACGCATCGACACTGGCATTCGCCATCGGCTGCGCCCTGATGCGCGCCAGCCATAAATCTGCGGCAGGCGACCGCCCTTCATTGGTGGTGGCAACCTGTTTCACCAGCGCGACCCCACCGGCGTTGTCACCGGCATCAAACGCCATTTGTGCCAGTTGCAGCCGCAACTGCACATCACCGGGATATTGTTGATTGAGTGCCTGAAGCTGCCCCTGCGCACGGGCTTTCTGCCCCGGTAACCGGGCGACCAGTTGCCAGTATTCCACGGCGAGATCGAGCGTTGGCGGCTGCCCCTGAAATAACGCATCGTACTGCGCTTTGGCTTCGTCGAGACGTCCGGCGGTCGCCAGTAAGCGCGTTTGCTGGAGTTTCTGCTGCATGTCCGGCGAAGCGATCCGCAGGCTTAGCTGCGCCTGCCGGAAGTCGTCAGAATCTGGCGCGACCTGCTGAATTTTTTGCAATTGCTGTTTCGCACCGGCCTGATCTCCTTCGCGCAGTAACAGCCGCAAACGGGCGGAAAGCACCTGCGGATTCTGAGGATCCATCAGTTCCAGACGAAAAAGCGACTGACGCACCAGTTCTTCCTGATGGCTGGCTTCACCGACGCGCACCTGTTCCAGCAGCCACTGCTCAGGGGAAACCACCGGTGCGGCCCCGGCCTGTGCGCTCAGCAGCGCCAGCCCCAGGGTCAGGGCCAGTCTGTTGAATGTGAACGGCGTCTTGTGTGGGGTGTTCACGGGCTTATTCCTGATCGTCTTCATACAAACGACGACGGCTCAGGGCACGCAAGCCACTCCACAACAAAATAGCCGCGAGAATCACCACAACAACCGCCATTACCGCCAGTAAAACCGGATGTGTCGCCAGCGCATTCCAGACGCGCTCCCACCACGGCAGATGCCCCACGTAATAGGTATCGCCGACTTTGAGGCTGGTGGTACCGGAATCACGCACCACCGCCACCGAGCCGTAAACCAGCGCGCGCTGTTTGGTGTCCTGCAAAGAGTGATTGAGCATGTCAAAACCCTGCTGACCATTCGCCATCAGGGCAACCACGCTGCGTTGTTCGAAATACGGCGACTGGAAACCGACCACCGCCGCCACAGGGCCCTGGGCGGTGATCTGCGCACTGGCATCGACGCGGGCATCGCTGGCCGGTGCGGCGTTGTCCGGCAGCGTTGTCTGGCGGATTGGCGTGTTGATCGCATCCCGCGCCGCATTGATCAGCAGATTGGCTTTTTTATCATCGCGCATACTGTCATCACGTAAATCCGCCGGTAATTCACCTACCACCAGCAAATCGGCATCCGTTGATTTGGCTTTCGCGGCATCTTCGGTCAGGCTGACGCTCAGCGCCGGATAACCGGTCAGCGCGCCGATATTCCCCAGCGCATTGAGCAGCGTGGTCAGTTGCACCGGCTGCGGCTGCGGCTGAACCAGCAGCAGCGTCTGTGACAAATCCGCCATGCGGCTGAACGGGAAACCGGCATTGGCAAAGGCCCGTAAATCCGGCATCGCCATAAAGTGACGATAACCGGAGAAATCGATGGTGGAGCTGTCGTCGATCACCACGTGATTCGGCACCGTGGTATAGGTTTCGCAACGTCCTTCGGTGCCGCTCGCCAGCAGCGAGGTGTAATCAAAATCGAAGCGCATCTGGTTGACTGCGCCGAGTTTCAGCGCCGGAATGTTCAGGTCTTTGCTGCCATCAAGCAGCCCCTGCAACAGCGACAAATGCAGTAACTGAGAATCTTCATCGTGACCGGTTTTCAGGGTCAGATCCTGCATAAACTGGTTATTCAGGCTGATGCTCAGCCGTGAGGTATTTTTCAGCTGCGGCGAGGTATAGCGGTATCTGAGACGCATATCGATACCCGAACTGTTGATCAAAAACAGATCCGGCGGCAGGTTGATGTTCAGGGTGATCGGGTTTGGCTGAATGCCGTCAGACTGCAACTGTTCGGCATACTGTTTGAGTTCACCAAAGTTCATCGGACGATCGGTGCGTACCCAGTTTGGCGCGTCATACGGCTGACGGGCCTGAACCTGCTCCACTTTATCTACGCCGACGGTCTGCCCGCGGAACAGAATATTGCCCTGAGCG
Organism: Rahnella sp. PAMC25559; assembly: GCF_050632365.1. Taxonomy (GTDB): domain Bacteria; phylum Pseudomonadota; class Gammaproteobacteria; order Enterobacterales; family Enterobacteriaceae; genus Rahnella; species Rahnella rivi. The sequence goes on from NZ_CP192543.1 coordinate 3,219,186, forward strand.
ATGCCTTTTACCGCCGTCAGCAGATCCTGATCGTCACGGCCCAGAATCAGCAGCATTTTAACGTACGGGTTATCCGCCCGGCTGATCATCTGCACCACCGGCCCTTTTACAGGTGGCATCTCTTTGAGGAAGTCAGGGCGTTTGTCGTTAGTGGCAAAGACCACCGCATGGCTGTCCGGCAGCTGGTTATACAGGGCCGGGAATGACTGACCGCGCCACTGCGCTTTGGTACCAAACCAGGACGCCAGAATGGCCGCCGCCTGTTGTTGTGTGGCATCCGGCGAGGCGGCAAACACCATCGGCAAATCCAGCGGCCGGCTGTCGCGGGCATCGAAGAACGGCACCGGGAAATGCGCCAGATCGTTGCTCAGCGGCAGCTTCTGATATTGCAGGCTGAGCGAACTGCCCTTACCGAGCTCCAGCCACAGTGTGCTGTTAGCCGGGTTTTCACAGATATTCTGATAATGACCGATAAACTCCAGACGGATGCGGTTGAAGTCGGTCACATAGCGCGGGTCAATCACCATTTGCAGATGATTTTTCTTGCCGAGCTGGTCTTTATCGATGACTTCAACGCCCATCAGCTGATCGTTGAGATAAACCTTCAGATGCGACTGGACCGGAATGAGCGACGGCGACGGCGTGAATTCCAGATTCAGCGTCGCCTGCGTCACCACTTCGTCGCTGCGCACGCCGAACTCGATCTGGCCGTTGGGCTGGATGCCGCGCAAGGTTATCGCGCCCGGCGTCGGTGCCACATCGGCAAACGGCAGCGTCAGGCTGCGCACCGGTGCGCCAGGGATGATCATCGGGTTGACCGCAGGCGCGACCATCGGCAGTGCCACCTGTGGCGTCGTCGCAGCCGTTTGCGGCAATACCGCCGCCGTGGCCTGCTCGCCATAGGCAGAGGCCGCAGAGCCCAATGCCAGTGTCATCAATGCGGATGCCATCAAAGTCGTCAAAGGAAGTCTTTTCATTATTTTGTCATCATCAGGGTTGATTCATCAGGCTGAACGGACAGCGGCGGGTTACGCGGCGCAAACGAGAGCAACCAGCGGCCAAACGTCTGGGTTTTGGAGGCCAGTGGCCGGTAGCGCTGCGGGGCGATATCCAGCATTCGCATATATCCGCGGATCCCCAGCCCCAGCACTTCCCGCAGACTTTCCATCGGTTTGTCTTCCGGGAAGCTGTCTTCGCGTAATACCCAGCTGTCTGCCCGGGCAAAGGTACATTGAATAAAATCGATGTGTTGTTGAGTGGTTAACGGCAGAAGCTGCATCCCCATACTCTGGCCGAAGACACGGCTGACCTGCACAGGGAAGGCATACTCCTGCTGGCCGCGATGCAGAATTAACGTGACATTGTCACCGGCATTGAAATAGCGGGCACTCTCCGTTTCCAGCCCGACACCGTTGTCGGAGTAATCCTGCACGGTACACACATACAGATGGCCGTCAGGGCGCAGCAGCGATGCGGGCATTTTGGCGTCTACGCGGTGCGCCTGACGCACCTGCTTGGATTCGAACGCCACGGCGATCGCCCCGCCAAGAATGATCATGTTGTAAATCACCCAAGCCATGCTCACCAGCACCGTCAGCAATTCATCCGCCTGACCATAAATCGCGCGATAAATACCAAAGAACAGCCCGGCCAGATTCAGCAACATCAGCACCTGATAAGGACGGCTGATTTTCCAGTCAACGTAAGCGTGTTTATTCAGCCCGCCTTTCGCGGTGACGTTAAAAGTGCCGGCGTGAGGATTAAATAACGCCACAGTCGTCGGCCTGGCGATGTACCAGGCCAGCACGGTTTCGTAAATCTCGTTCCAGAATGAGTGACGATATTTGCCCTGCACGCGGGAGTTGGTCAGGCTGGCGTGGATCATGTGCGGCAGAACATACAGCGCGATGGCCAGCGCAGGCGCGTAAATGACATAGGCATGCATCAGCAGGAAAGCCAGCGGCGCAGTCAGGAAGATCAGACGGGGTATACCGGCCAGAAAGTGCATCATCGCGTTGGCATAACACAACCGCTGCGCGAGTTTCAGGCCTTTGCCGAACAGCGGATTATCCAGACGGAATATCTGCACCATGCCGCGCGCCCAGCGGATACGCTGGCTGACGTGCGCCGCCAGACTTTCCGTCGCCAGCCCTGCGGCCTGCGGAATGCGGATATAGGCCGAACTGTAACCGTGGCGGTGCATACGCAGCGAGGTGTGGGCATCTTCGGTGACGGTTTCAACCGCAATGCCGCCGATCTCATTGAGCACATCACGCCGCAACACCGCGCAGGAGCCACAGAAGAAGCTGGCATCCCACAGGTCATTGCCGTCCTGCACCAGCCCGTAGAACAGTTCGCCTTCGTTGGGCGTGCGCCGCATACGTCCGAGGTTTCGTTCGAACGGATCCGGGGAAAAGAAGTGATGCGGCGTCTGCAGCATGCTGAGTTTTTTATCTTTAAAGAACCAGCCGACGGTCAGTTGCAGGAAAGAACGGGTCGGAACATGGTCGCAGTCAAAAATGGCCACCAGTTCGCCCTGCGCCTGCTTCAGCGCGTTATTGATATTCCCGGCTTTGGCGTGTTCATGGGTTTCACGCGCAATGTACTTAATGCCAATCTCATGGGCGAAATCGGCGAACTCCGGCCGGTTGCCGTCGTCCAGCAGATAAATCGTCAGTTTGTCGCGCGGCCAGTCCAGCCCCAGCGCCGCATACAGCGTCGGTTTCACCACGCTGAGATCTTCGTTATAGGTGGGGATCATTAAATCAACCGTCGGCCAGACGCTGACATCCGCAGGCATGGGCACAGGCTTGCGGTTCAGCGGCCAGATGGTCTGCACATAACCCAGCACCAGCACCGTCCACGAATAGGTTTCGGCCAGCAGCAACAGCAATCCGCAGGTCAGGCTCAGCGGATCGTCCCAGTTCAGGGTCGAGGTATAGCGCCACCACAGGTAGCGACAGGAAATGGTCAGTGACAGCACAATCAGCATCAGCGCCGGGAAACGGCCAGGGATACGTCGGATGATCATCGCAATGCTCCACAGCAGCACCACGAAAACAAACTGCGCCGGGTAACCGAAGGGCTGAGAGATGCAAAACATCGCCAGCGTCAGCGCCACCAGACCTGCCAGCAGTATCAGCACCCGTTTTGCCACGCGGTTCATGGTGCTGACGCGGCGTACCACTCTGGCTTCCAGCGGATTTTGTTCCACCTTCACCGGCAGCGCTTCCAGCCAGCCGTAGAAGCGGTCGCGCAGCCGCTGCGGCCAGCGGGTGTAAGTGAAACGTTCGCGCATGCCGTTGGAGGGAATGATGACCATCAGCCACAGGCTTTGCAGCAGGTAACGTAACGGGTCGGCCAGTTTCGGGCGGTCGGCAGAAAGTTGCGGATACCAGCGGGCGCGTTGTCCGCTCACCCGTTGCCACGACGGCGATTCAAACCGTAAAAACAGCCAGCTCAGGGCGATGCAAAACACCATGGTCGCGGCGGCAACCGGTGACGCGTGATGATGGCGGTAGTGGCGATAGCGGCTCTGCAACACGGAGATCACCGGCGGCACCAGCAAAACGTTCAGCAGGCGGCTCATGCGCTGGCGCTCCGCCGATCGTCATGGCTGCGCAAATTCAGCAGGCACCAGCTTGCCAGGGTATTGAGTTCCCGGCTGATTTTACTGTTAGGGTCCCACTCGCCTACCGGTTGTTTGGCCGCCAGCGATTCGGCCATCGATTCGTCACGGTGCAAAACGGTCGGAACCAGCGACGCCAGCGTTTCCTGCCAAAGCAATAAAATGTCCTGTTGCAGCTGGCTGGAGGTCATGAACTGATTCACCAGATAACGGCCATTGGCCGGCAGCGCGTGCTGATGTAAACGCACGTGCGACTGCGTATCGGCGTGCAGCAACATCAGCGTGGCGTCGGCCACCGCCTGCGCAGGCAGAGGGTCCGCCGCCGGTGAGTCGATGAGGATCCAGTCATACACGCCGGTGTTTTTCAGCTGGCGAATCGCGCGCGGCCAGTCAAAAGGTAGTGGCGAATCGCCGGAGGGCAGGACATTGCCATACGGCAGAAAATCGAGTCGGGGGTGATAACGCAGGGCCGATGCCTGCCAGGCGGTCCCCGCCTGATGTGCAGCGCACCAGCCGCGGGACTGTTCAAACGGCATACCGAAATGCAGGCGCAACAAGTTATCCGGGGAGAAGTCGATCACCAGAACCTTTTCATTGAGCTGTGCAAGGGCCCAGGCCAGCGCAGCCGTCACGCAGGTGGTGCCCGTGCCGCCCCGAAAACCCTGTAACGCGATAACGGCCATGATTATTTTTTCTCCGCGTCAGGGGGCGACAGCTCGTCGAGTTTTGCCAGTTCGGCCAGCAGCGGCCAGCGCGACATCAGTTGCGGAATTTTTTCTTTGCGGCCGATATCGACATAATTTAATTCAGAGACAGAAAAATAGTGACTCAGTGCATGAAAATCGTTGTCTTTACTCGAATCGGATTCGTCTGAGTCTATAATATTGGCGCCCAATGGACCCCCTCCCTGCATTCAATCTCGCACTGACGCCACACCACGCAAAAATTGCCCTGCGGGGTTAGGCATTTTAGTATCAAAACATTATTGTGAAGATTTATGATTATTTAATGTAGCAATGATAGAATTTATTATACTCACATTTAGATTGTGTCCCTAGCAGACTTTTAATCGAACCCGAATACAAGCAGATATAACTCTATGGCACTCTCCTTTTCTTTAGGCATGTCGCAATTCTGGAATGGATTAGCGGAAATGCAAATTCGCGGTCTTTACTGGGTCAATGCAGACAGCCAGGAGGCCGCCTATCGGCTCTGCGGGCAGGTTATTGAGGCACAACATGACGTTGCGCCGGTCAGCGTGGTGTTTCCAGAGCACAATTTAATTTGCACGAATGAAGAAAACCGGCTAGAGGCTGACGATGTTATTTTAACCAGCCTGACAAAGCCGCGCAAACAGGTGGCTTATTATCAGCTCGGCAAAAAAATGAAAGCCCTGCTGGCATTGCCGTCTGATATTCATCGCTTACCTAACTCAAATTCGGCATTATTGGTTTTATTGATCCCCGCGACTTCGTGCCTGGCATTAAACGATAAACAGCTCACCCGTTGGGTACGCGAAATGAGTATAGCCTGCGATAATAAACGCAGCAGCTGTCTTATTATCTGCTATGGCAGCGGTATTAATACCGTTAAAACCCGTCTGCATTTATACCACCGGCAAATATGTGGCCTGGCCGAGATTAAAACGGACGTTCAGCCCAATCAGTGGGGCGTTTCCTGGTGGCATGACAATGTCATTTCACAAGCCAATACCCTCTACCCGCTGACCGTACGCGAAACCGGCTGGGAAATTCAAAAAAATACGCCCACTCTGGTTGCCGGGCAAACCGGTGACGATCAGTGGATGTTGCTGGCAGAACGCAGCGTGCTGGAAGGCGCACCGCCGCTTTCTGAGCGCTGGTTCCTGTTCGATGATAATGCGACGTTAGCCGAAAGAGCGGCGCATGCCCGCGCGGCGACGGTGGTTTTTGCCCTCGGCGGCAATGATGAAGTGGAAGTGATCGCGCGCCAGATCCACCGTCTGCGGATGCAACGCGGCAACAGCCTGAAGATTGTCATTCGCGAAATGAACTCTTCGCTGCGGTATGTCGATCAGCGGCTGTTGCAGGCCTGCGGTGCCAATCTCGTGGTTCCTCACGCAGCGCGGCTGTCTAATTTCCTCACCCTGCTCGATGATCTGCAAAACCTCAGTTTCACCCGCCACGTACCGGAAGATATCGAGGTGCTGCTCGACAGCCGCTTGCCTACCCATCACAAAGGCTATCTGCCCTTACCGGCGTTCTGCACCGTGATGAAAGATATCTGGACGCACGCCTCACTGGCCACCGAATCACGCGGGATTTTGATCTCCCTGCGCCCGGCCAGTGGCATCAGCCCGCAGCAGGCGATGTCGCTGTGTTCCCTGCGTCGCGACGGCGACATTCTGACGGTGACAGAAAAACACCTGTATCTGTTCCTGTCTAACTGCCAGGTCAGTGATGTCGCAAGCGTGCTCGATTTCCTGTTTACTTTGCCGGTGAAAGAGGTGTTCACCAGCCAGACATTCTGGAGCCAGGAACGGGATATTCAAACCGAGGTGCGTCGCCTCGCGGCCAAACCGCCAATGGCGCAGCCGGTCGCGGGCGCAGAAGCCTTTGTGGCGCATAAAGCCGAACCCCTGAAACGCGCGCCTGTCCATCAGCCCGTCGCTGATTTCCTGTTTACTTTGCCGGTGAAAGAAGTGTTCACCAGCCAGACATTCTGGAGCCAGGAACGGGATATTCAGACCGAGGTGCGTCGCCTCGCGGCCAAACCGCCGATGGCGCAACCGGTAGCGGGCGCAGAAGCCTTTGTGGCGCATAAAACCGAACCCCTGAAACGCGCGCCTGTCCATCAGCCCGTCGCTGTCACGCTGGCCGTCAGTGATTCACCCGTCATCAAGACGCCGGAGTTATAAAATGTCTGTCAGCGATATCATTGAGATTTTTATATTAGCGGCGATCCTGTTTATCCCGCTCGGTTATGCCCTGCGCAGCCGTTTACCGCGCTGGAAAAACAGGCTCGCCACACGGTTCCTGCGGCCGCGCTATCTGACCCCCATCACCCTCAGCACGGTGAACAAACATCGCCAGCGCACAGCAAAAACTGATACTTCTCTCGCCACCGGGAAATCCAAATCGTCACTATGAAAGAATCACAACCTTCCGCACCCCGTCTGCGGGTCTGGCAATCCTGGCGCGGTCTTGGCGCATGGAACTACTACTTTCTGCTCAAATTTGTGCTGCTGGCCCAGGGCTACCTGAATTTTGATGCGCTGAGCAACCTGATTTTCGCCGCCGTACTCCTTTTCCCGCTGCCTTCGCTGCGGATGCACCGCTGGCGGCAGTGGGTGGCTTTGCCGTTTGGTCTGGCGTTGCTGTATCACGACACCTGGCTGCCGGGCTGGCGTTCCATTGTCAGTCAGGGCGCAGATGTCACCGGATTCAGCATGGGTTATCTGCTGGAGCTGGCCGACCGCTTTATCAACTGGCAGTGGATTGGTGTGGGTTTTGCGCTGCTGGTGGGCTATCTGTTCATCTCGCAGTGGATCCGTCTGACGACCTTTACGGTGGCGGCATTACTGTGGGTAAACCTCAGCTTCCTGGTCACGCCGTTGTTCACGCCCGCCGCAGTCACGGCGGCGGTGGATAAACCGGTCGCCGCGCAACCGGCAGCCTCTTCCGCCACGACGAATACGGTCAGTGGCCCGCCGACGGATGCCAATCTCAGCGCCTATTTAGAGCAGTTCTACCAGAATGAAAGCCGCCGCAACGTCCGCTTCCCGGATGCCCTGCCGGCCGATGCTCAGCCGTTTGATCTGCTGGTGATCAACATTTGTTCACTGGCATGGGCAGATCTGGATGCAGTCAACCTGTCCAGCTCACCGCTGTGGTCACGCTTTGATTACGTGTTCAGCCGTTTCAACTCCGCCACGGCTTACAGCGGCCCGGCGTCTATCCGTCTGTTGCGCGCCAGCTGCGGTCAGTCGTCGCACCATAATTTGTATCAGGCTGCCGGGCAGCAATGTTACCTGTTTGACGATCTGGCGCGTCTGGGCTTCACGTCCCAGCTGGCGATGGATCACACCGGCGAGTTTGGCAATTACATCGGCAATTTGCGCGACGACGCAGACATGAAATCGCCACTGATGTCGCAGGCCGGTCTGGGGCATGAACTGACCTCTTTCGACGGCTCACCGATTTTCAACGACGGGCAGTTGTTCTCCCGCTGGCTGGAGAATCAGCAAAAAGCCGGAACCGCGCGCACTGCGACCTTCTTTAACCTGATCCCGTTGCACGACGGCAACCGTTATGTGGGCAGCAATAAAAGCGCCGACTACCGCAGCCGCGCCCAGACGTTGCTCAGCCAGCTGAATACCTTTATGGATCAGCTTGATAAATCAGGCCGCAAAGTGATGCTGGTGGTGGTGCCGGAACATGGCGCCGCGCTGGTCGGTGACAAAATGCAGATTTCCGGTCTGCGCGATATTCCCAGCCCTGGCATCACGCACATTCCGGTGGGTGTGAAATTCTTCGGCATGCAGGCACCGCACGGGTCAGCACCGATAAAAATCGATACGCCAAGCAGCTATCTTGCGATTGCCGACATGGTGTCCCGCGCCGTTGACGGCAAGGTCTTCACCACACCGTCCATGGACTGGAAAACCTTCAGCGCCAACCTGCCGCAGACGCCGCTGGTGTCTGAAAATGAAAACGCCGTGGTGATGGAATATCAGGGGAAAATCTATATCCGCCTGAACGGCGGCGGATGGGTACCCTATCCGAGTTGATTGCCTGTTAATCCTCCTAACGTCCTCCCTCTTCGCCGGGGGAGGAGCAAACCCCGCTCCCCCACAAAAACTCAAAACAGTGATATTATTCACACATTCAACACATTACCCCTGGATATTTCCATGTCTGCTCCTCCGGATTTACTTCGCCTGAACGATGTCGCGTTCACACTCAATGACACCCCGCTTCTTGAGCCTGTTTCGCTGACACTAAATCCCGGTGAATTCACCCTGCTGACCGGGCCGTCGGGCAGCGGTAAAAGCACGTTGCTGAAAATCATAGCGTCGCTGTTAAACCCGACCGGCGGCAGCATTTACTTCAAAGGTGAAGACATCAGCCGGATAAAACCGGAAGTGTACCGCCAGCGGGTGTCGTATTGCTTTCAGACGCCGTCACTGTTCGGTGAAACCGTGCTCGACAATCTCGCGCTGCCGTACCAGATAAGACAGAAGAAGGTGGACGAGGCACTGCTTCGCGCCTGGCTTAAACGCGTCCACCTGTCTGAAGATATGCTGACTAAAAATATTCAGGAACTCTCGGGGGGCGAAAAACAGCGGGTCGCCCTGCTGCGTAACCTGCAATTTCTGCCGGATGTGTTGTTGCTTGATGAAATCACCAGCGCGCTGGATGAAGACAATAAAGAAAACATCAACTCGATCATTGCCAGCCTGACAGAACAGAAACAGCTCGCCGTGCTGTGGGTCAGTCACGATCAGAATGAGATCCGCCACGCCAAAAACGTCATCACCCTGTCACACACTTCGCCCGAGAACGCCGTCAATGAATCAGCATAATATTACTAACGAATCTCTGGCCCTGGCGCTGGTTCTGGTGGTGGTCGCCCTGCTTATCAGCAGTAAAGAAAAACTGGGGCTGGAAAAGGACATCATCTGGAGCGTGGCCCGCGCCATCGTGCAACTGGTGATCGTCGGCTATGTGCTGAAATACATTTTCGATCTCAATAATGGCTGGCTGACGGTGCTGATGGTGTTGTTTATCTGCGTGAATGCGGCGCTGAATGCCCGAAAACGCAGCCGCAACATTGATAACGGGTTCGTGATCTCGTTTGTTGCGATCACTGCGGGTACCACGCTGACGCTGACGATTTTGATCCTGACCGGATCCATTGAATTTTTGCCCATGCAGGTCATCCCGATTTCCGGCATGGTGGCGGGGAATGCGATGGTGGCGGTGGGATTGTGTTACAGCAATCTGAATCAGCGGTTTCTCGACAATCAGCAAAAAATTCTTGAGATGCTGAGCCTTGGCGCCTCGACCAAAATTGCGTCAGGGAGGATAATTCGCGACAGCATCCGTGCGGCGATGATCCCGACCGTGGATGCGGCGAAAACGGTGGGTATTGTCAGTTTGCCGGGCATGATGTCAGGGCTGATTTTTGCCGGTATCGACCCGGTAAAAGCCATCAAGTATCAGATTATGGTGACATTTATGTTACTGGGCACCGCCAGTTTATCGACCATTATTGCCGGGTACCTTGCCTGTCAGCGTTTCTACAACGATCGCGCTCAGCTGCGCCGCCTTAAGTCCTGATAATGCCCTGTTGCGCCCGCGTCCGGCGGGCGCTGTCTGCCGGTGTTGCGTGCTATAAATCGGACAACACCTGGCGCAGATTCACTTCTGTGCTGGCGGCATCATCAAGGTCTAAAACGCCTTCGAGATCGTCCAGGTGTTCCAGCATGATGTCTGCCGCCTGAGCCGTGTCTCCCGCTTCCAGCGCATTAATGATCGCTTCATGTTCATCGCACTGGCAGGAAGGCACTTCATTGCGCTGGTACAACGCGACAATCAGAGAGCTGCGCACCATCAGATTCGACAGGATTTCGCTCAGCACCTTATTGCCACAAATCTCACCGAGGATCAGATGAAACTCACTCAGCTCGCGCACAATGGCGCGGCGATCTTCTGATGCCGTGGCATCACGTTCGTTGCGCATGTGACTGCTGATCCGCTGACGATGTGAGCGCAGGATGTCCGGCGTAATGCTTTCCACAATCGCCCGCTCAATAGCCCGGCGGGCAATGAACACTTCCCGCGCTTCCCGTGCGGTGGGTTGAGCAACCATCGCCCCGCGGTTGGGTTCAATCGTCACAATGCGTTGCATCGCCAGACGCTGAAGCGCGACCTGTACGTGATTACGATTGGCGTTGAGGGCTTCAACCAGCTGCGACTCCACCAGACGCGTGCCCGGCCTCAGCCGCTGCTGCCCGATGGCTCTGGATAGGATTTCGGTGATTCGCTGAACTTCCAGCTGTTTCGCTGTTGTAGTGTGAGTGCTCATGGAATGGGATATTGCCTCTTGTGCCTGTCTTTCTATTTGCGCCGTCTATGCGCGTAAATTAGCACTCTTCCTGAACGATTTCAGTCGTAAATCATGCACTACCTTGTAACAAAACAACACACCTGAGGCATTGCTCTTAACATACAAATGCGCTCAGCACTGCTTTCCCGCGATCAAAAAAGCAGTGCTGGCGTGGCGGTGAACCCGAGGTTTACTGCGTCACAGCGTCTCTGACCGGCGTATCACCGCCGCGAAGTTCCCACTGTTTGCCAACGGACGAGGGGGCATTCAGCACCGCCACGACCACCAGCGCCACGTCTTCGCGGCTGACGTCGCCCCTTCCGGCGTGCTCGTTGAGCGTCACCAGGCCGGTTGCCGGATCATCCGTCAACGGCCCCGGACGAAGAATGGTCCAGTCCAGTCCGCTTTTGCGCAGTTCGATATCGGCATCACGTTTGGCCTCGACATACGCTTTCCAGACCGGATCGGTATCGGGTTTCAGCGGTTTATCCACATCCACCGCCGAGATCTGAACATAGCGGCGAATGCCTGCAAGCTGTGCGGCTTGCGCCAGCAACACCGAGCCTGCGTAATCGACCGTGCGTTTACGCTCCGCCGTCGAACCGCCACCGGCACCGGCGGCAAACACCACGGCATCTGCGCCCTTAAGCGCCACCGCCAGCGCCTGCGCTGTGGTATTTTCGATATCCAGCAGAACGCCCTTCGCGCCCAGCGCGTCCATTTGCGCCAGCTGTTCGGTTTTACGCACAATCCCGATGGCTTCAAGGCCCTGCGCACGCAAATGTTTGATGATCAGTTTGCCTATCTGACCGTGTGCTCCCACGATTGCAACTTGAGTCATTACGCCTCCTGACGTTTTCATTTCAGTTCCCTTTAACTGTAGCACATCAAATTTCACGGTTTATTAGCGCCCAGAGCCGCAGGCTTTGCGTTGATCAGACTGGTTTTCCAGCCCTCACCGATTTTTTGCGAGACATCGCGAACGAAAACGCTCTCCTCATTCACAACCTGAAAAACCTGTTCAGAATGCCCGTTCGTCAGCGTACGAAACGGCGGAACCCGGCAAAAATGTGAACCCGGTTCCTGTTAAAAAAAGAATCATAAATGATTACTTTCCAATTAAAGGGAGAGTCATCATAATTCACCGCAAGGAAAGCGATTGTGTACGACGTAACCCTGTTACCCGGCGCTAAGAAAACACTCCTTAAATTGCCAATGACGCTCTATGCCGCAGTCGTTGATGCACTGGAAGACCTGGAAAAATATGGTGCTGACCTGCAAGAACCTTTAGTCAGATATGTTGGAAATGGATTACGAGAGATTCGGGTTACCAGCCGGGATGGCCTGGGCAGAGCGTTTTACTTTTTTATGAAGGGGCGGCGTATTTATGTCGTCCATATCCTGCATAAGAAAACGGATAAGACGCCTCCCAACGATTTAGCGCTGGCGATAAAACGCATGAAAACTGTCAAAAGGAATGAACCATGATTGACGATGATGATGACTATGAACTGATCCCCTTTAGCGTTGTGAAAGCGGAAGCGATGAAGAATCCCGAATTTGCCGCCGCGTACGCCGCTCACAAAATGCATAAAAAGATGGTGGCAGATCTTAAAGCCATGCGAATTGCCGAATCGCTGACGCAGGAAGATATTGCAAAACGTACCGGCATCAAAAAGCAAAATATCAGCCGCTTTGAAAACGGTGCTGCTTGCCCCACACTGAATACCGTCAGCCGTTACGCCGTCGCGCTCGGCGGTACCTTTGAATTTAAAAAACTCAGCTGACCGCCTGATTGTGCGCGCCATACGCGGCGATAAACTCCCCGGCAATTGCCACGGCAATTTCTGCCGGGAGTTTGCCGCGCACATCCGGTAAACCGACCGGACAGCGCATTCGCGCCAGCTGTTCATCCGAAATTCCTTTCCCCGATAACCGGTAATCGAAGCGTTTACGCTTGGTGTCGGAGCCTATTAGCCCGAAATAACGGAAATCTCCCCGCTTCAGGATGCGTTCGCTCAGGGCGAAATCCAGCTGGTGATCGTGCGTCAGCACCATGAAATAACTGCCAGCGGGCATTTGTGCCACTGTTCCTTCCGGTTCTTCATCCACGATGCAGGTGATGTGCGGATCCACCTTCGCAGGAAACTCACTGGCGCGCGCATCGACCCAGGTAATGCGGCAAGGCAACGTGCTGAGGATATTCACCAGCGCCCGCCCGACGTGCCCCGCGCCGTAAACCACCACATGCGGCTGCGGTTGCCCGAGCGGTTCGAGCAACACCGACGCCATACCGCCACAGCATTGCCCCAGCCGCGCCCCTAACGAAAAAAGTTCAAAGCGGCTGGTTTGTGCGCCCTGCTGCAACATCTCGCGGGCAATCGCCGTGACCTGAAACTCAAGGTTACCGCCGCCCAACGTATAAAATTGCTGCCCGGCGGTGATCAGCATTTTGCTGCCCGCATCGCGCGGCGTGGAGCCCTGATTTTCCACCAGCGTCGCCACCACGCAGGGTTCCCCGCGACGTTGCAGGTCCTGTAAACGGGTGATCCAGTCATCTGTACGCATGAAAACCTCCGTTAACCGGTGACGCGGGCGGTGGCCGGCTCAGGATAAGTGACAACGTCACCATGAAACATCAACTGATTGACCGCATTCAGCACTCTTTCCGGCGTGGCAGGCGCATCCAGATGCGGATGTACGCGGTAATCCGCCAGGCTGGCGACGGCATCTTTGATCGCACACCAGACTGAAATCCCGAGCATAAACGGCGGTTCGCCCACGGCTTTGGAATGGAAAACCGTGTCTTCCGGGTTCTTGCGGTTCTCCACCAGTTTTACGCGCAGATCCTGCGGAATGTCGCCAATGGCCGGAATTTTGTAGGCTGCCGGGCCACTGGTCATTAACCGCCCCTGGTCGTTCCACACCAGCTCCTCGGTGGTCAGCCAGCCCATGCCTTGCACGAATCCGCCTTCTACCTGACCGATATCAATGGCCGGATTCAGCGAATCACCGACGTCGTGCAGGATGTCCGCACGCAGCAATTTGTATTCCCCGGTCAGGGTATCGACCAGCACTTCCGCGCAGGCCGCGCCATAGGAGAAATAATAGAACGGGTGCCCGGCCGCTTTGCTGCGGTCGTAGAAAATCTTCGGCGTTTTGTAGTAGCCAGTGCTGGAGAGCGGCACCTGGTTCAGCCAGCACTGAGTGGCGACCTGCTCAAAACTGAAATACAGATCTTTCACCCGCACCTGACCGTTACTGAAGATAATGTCCGTTTCCTGCGCATCATGAACGCGCATCAGCATTTCAGTCATGCGACCTTTGATGATCTCCGCGGCGTTTTGCGCAGCTTTACCGTTTAGATCTGCGCCGGAGGACGCCGCCGTCGGCGAGGTATTCGGCACTTTACCGGTATCGGTGGCGGTGATCTGAATCCGGCTGATATCCACCTGAAACACTTCAGCCACCACCTGCGCGACTTTGGTGTTCAGCCCTTGTCCCATTTCGGTGCCACCGTGGTTGAGCTGAATGCTGCCGTCGGTATACACCAGCACCAGCGCGCCCGCCTGGTTAAGAAAACTGGCGGTGAACGAAATACCAAATTTTACCGGCGTCAGCGCCAGCCCCTTTTTCAGATAGCGGTTACTGCGGTTAAATTGCGTGACAACGTCACGCCTTACCGTGTATTCCGCGCTCTCTTCCAGCTGTTGCGTCATCTCCTGCAGCAGATTTTGCCCGACCGGCTGGTGGTAATGCGTCACGTTGCGGCTGTCGTGACCGTAATAGTTATTTTTGCGCACGGTCAGTGGATCCATCCCCAGCTCGCGTGCAATGTGATCAACGATATGTTCAATCGCCACGATGCCCTGCGGGCCGCCAAATCCGCGATACGCGGTATTCGACGCCATATTGGTTTTACAGCGGTAACCGGTGATCAGCGCATCGCCGAGGTAATAGGCGTTATCAGAATGGAACATGGCGCGGTCTACGATAGAACCGGAGAGATCCAGCGAATAACCGCAGTTGGCGGCCAGTTTGATGTCGATACCGTGAATCACGCCGTCATCGGTAAACCCGACGTCATAACTGACGTGGAACGGATGCCGTTTACCGGTGATCAGCATGTCGTCCTGACGCGCCAGACGCATTTTCGCCGGACGTCCGGTCAGATGCGCGGCCAGTGCCGCCAGACACGCCGTCCCCGCTGCCTGCGTCTCTTTGCCGCCGAAACCGCCGCCCATGCGGCGCATATCGACCACCACTTTGTGCATCGGCAAATCCAGCACCGAGGCCACCAGTTTCTGTACTTCGGTCGGATGCTGTGTCGAGCTGTACACCAGCATCGCGCCGTCTTCGCCGGGCATCACGGAGGCAATCTGCGTCTCAAGATAAAAATGCTCCTGCCCGCCAATTTCCAGTTCACCCTGCAAACGGTGCGGCGCACAGGCCAGCGCCATTTCCGCGTCACCGCGTTTATGCTGATGCGGCTCTTCCACGTAATGTTCCAGCGCCAGCGCCTGTTTCACGGTCAGAACGGCGTCACGCAGCTGATACTCCACTTTCGCCAGCGCCACGGCGGCACGGGCGGCTTCCATCGATGTAGCGGCCACCACCAGCACAATCTGACCGACATACTGCACGGTGCCCTGCGCCATCAGCGGATCGCCAACGGTGAGTGGCGCGATATCCGGGTTGCCGGGCACATCTTCTGCGGTCATCACCCGCACCACGCCCGGCACGGTGTAACAAGGTTCAGTATCGATATGCAGAATATCCGCGTGCGCATGCGGGCTGAGCAGCGGCACCAGTTGCAGCTGACCGGGGAACTCCAGCCGGTCATCGACATACACCGCTTCGCCGCTGACGTGTTTATCCGCACTTTCATGTTTCTGGCTTTTGCCGACGCCGCTCTGTAACCCGGCGCGAAACTGCGCTTCCATCTCCGCCTGAGACAGTGAAGGTTTGGTTTCAGACATAGTGAGTTACCCGCATCAGTGTTTCAGGAGAAGTCATTTCGATATGGCAGCGGCGCAGCAGATTTTTCGCCACCTGCATGCGGTATTCGCGGCTGGCGCGGAAATCACTGATCGGGGTGAAATCCTGCGTCAGCGCCTGACAGGCACGCTCGACGGTGGCGGTCTGCCACGGCTGGCCGAGCAACTGCGCTTCGCAGCAGGTGGCCCGTTTCGCCACTTCCGCCATCCCGCCGAACGCCACGCGGGCATGGATCACCACGCCGTTTTGCACTTCGATATGCAAAGCAGCACAGACGGCGGAAATGTCATCCTCAAGCCTTTTCGACACTTTATAAACCCGCAACTGACACGCCGCCGAGGTATTGCGCGGGATGCGGATTTGTTCGATAAATTCACCGGGCTGCAACGCCGTTTTGCGATAGCCGAGGAAGAACTGATCGAGCGGCAATTCGCGCTGTTCAGCGCCACGCCGCAGCAATAAAGATGCGCCCAGCGCCAGCAGCACCGGCCCGCCGTCACCGATGGGCGAGGCGTTAGCGATATTGCCGCCAAAGGTGCCCTGATTGCGGATTTGCTGTGAGGCAAAACGCTCAAGCAGCTCGCCAAATTCGGGGAATTCATGGTGTAAAACCGGCATACATTCGCTCAGCGGTGCCGCTGCGCCAATATGAATAGCCTGACCGGTCAGCGTAATGATTTTGAGTTCGGGGATATGGCTCAGTGAAATCAGCTTCGGCAGGCGCTGATAGCGTTGTGTCACTTCCAGCGCCAGATCGGTGCCGCCCGCCACCAGACGGGAGTCCGGCTCAGCAAGGTAGCGTTGCGCCAGTTGGTCAAGGCTTACCGGCTGTTCAGTGGCGGACATCGCGGCGAGTTTTGCCAGCGTTTGCAGGGCATCAGCATCAAACTGATCCGGCTCGGGGGCGTCACAAATGGCCTTCGCGGCATCCATGATCGGCCGGTAACCGGTGCAGCGGCACAGGTTGCCGGAAAGCGTTTCCTGCACGCCTTCCACCGTGTAAGCGGGCTTATTTTTCTCCATCGCAAACAGCGACATCACAAAACCCGGCGTGCAAAACCCGCATTGCGAGGCGTGATTGTCCACCATCGCCTGCTGAACGTGATGCAGTTTGCCGCGATGCTTTAAATCTTCCACGGTGATCAGCTGTTTGCCATGCACGGCGGGCATGAACGTCAGGCAGGCGTTGACGGTGCGGTACTGCAACTGGTCACCCTGTTTTTCCGCCAGCACCACGGTGCAGGCACCGCAGTCACCGGAGGCGCAACCTTCTTTCGTGCCGCAACGTCCGGCGTCACGGCGCAGGTACTGTAAAACGGTGGTATCGGCGGGCAGATTTTCCGTGTGGATCCTGCCGTTCATCAGAAATTGGATCATACGGCACCTCCTTTTTTACAGCCGTTTAAAATCAGTGTCGTGACTTCATCGATAATGTGTTCGCGCGCCTGCTCATCGCCCTCGAAATTGCCGTACATGTGTTTCACCTGCACCGCGAAATCAGCGTAATACTGCGTCACCGCCCAGATGTGCATGATGAACAGACGGGCATCCAGCGCGCGGATTTTGCCCTGCACAATCCACTGCTGGATCAGGTTCTCTTTGCCTGCAATGTTCTGCGTCGCCTGTGGCCAGTATTTCTGTAAATAGTGACCGCCGCCGAGCACCTCACTGGTGAAGATGCGTGAGAGTTCCGGCTGATCGAACGAGAAGTTGAGTTTGTTGCGGATATAGCGGCTGAGCACGTCTTCCGGCTCGCTGACAGACGGGTCGAACTGAATGATGTCGCCCCAGACTTTCAGCACTTTCTGCAAGAGTTCTTCGTAAAGCTCCTCTTTCCCCGCGATGTAATAGTGCAGCTGGGCTTTTTTGATCCCCGCGCGCTGCGCGATGGCCTGGGTGGTCGCGCCCTGAAAGCCTTTTTCACTGAATTCCGCAATCGCCGCCGCGTGGATATTCTCCAGGGTGCGTTCACGTGCAATGCGGACTTTGCCGCCGGTGTCATTGTTCATCATGCTGAACGCTCCCCCTGCAAAGCATCTCGCGCATAGACCTGTTCGCCATCCACATAGGTGCTGTAAACATTGCGGTCATCGCCCAGCGTCATCAGCACAAACAGCTTTTCGGCCAGCGTTTTGCTGTTGCCGGCGCGCAGTTTTTGCAGCGCACTGACGCCCGGTTCGAGCACCACGAAATCCGCCTCTTTACCGGCGTTAAAATTGCCAATTTTGTCGTCGAGATGCAGCGCCCGCGCGCCGCCCAACGTGGCGTGATAGAAGGCTTCGAAAGCGGACAGCCGGTAGCGCTGAAGCTGCCCGACTTTATAGGCTTCCGACAAGGTTTCCAGCATGTTGAACGTGGTACCGGCACCGACGTCGGTGCCCATGCCGACGCGCACCTGCTTCTGCCAGGATTTCTGCAAATTGAACAGGCCGCTGCCGAGAAACAGGTTGGAGGTCGGGCAAAACGCGATGGTCGAATCGGTGTCGTGCAGGCAATCCCATTCGCTGTCATCCAGATGCAGACAGTGAGCAAACACGCAGCGTTCGCCAGTCAGGCCGTACTGATGATAAACGTCGAGATAATGCTGATGTTCGGGGTGCATTTCTTTCACCCACGACAGCTCGGCGACGTTTTCGCTCAGATGGGTATGCATGTAAACGTCGGGGAACTCCTGCCTGAGCAGCCGCACCTTCTGCAACAGTTCCGGCGAGGATGTCGGGGCAAAACGCGGCGTCAGCGCATAACTCAGGCGCTGACGGTTGTGCCAGCGCGCAATCAGCGCACGCGTGTCGCGTTCACTTTGTTCCGGCGTTTCCAGCAGGGCGTCGGGGGCGTTTTTGTCCATCATCACTTTGCCCGCCACCAGCCGCATATTGATATCTGCCGCTTCTTTAAACAGCGCATCGACGGATTGCGGATGTACGGTGCCGAACACCAGCGCCGTGGTGGTACCGTTGAGTAACAGCTGATCGAGGAAGAATTTCGACATGCGCTTTGAATAGTCGGCGCAGTGATATTGCTGTTCGGTTGGGAAGGTGTAGCGGGTCAGCCACTCGAGCAGTTGCTCGCCGTAGGCGCCGATCATTTCGGTTTGCGGATAGTGAATATGCGTATCGACAAAGCCCGGCACGATCAGCTTGTCGCGGTAATCATCGATGTCCAGACCGGCGGTTTTTTGCGCCTGCGCCAGCCTGCCCTCGCCTTCCTGCCAGTTGCCCAGCCAGACAATATGCCCGCCGCTGAGCAACATCAGGCCGTCTTCGATATAACGCACCTGCGCTTCAACATCTTCCGGCGTTAACACCGGTTCGCGGATATCAAAGAAATTGCCGCGTACCGCGCGGGTGATGATCTGACTCATGGCATAGTCCTTCTCTGCAACATTCATATTCACGTTTGATAACAGAACATTTGCAAAGCTTATGCCAAATCTGACCAACCGGTCAGACCGTCCGGATGTTTTTTGCTTCGGACAGCAACGCTACTTCAGCAGCACTTCATATTGCGGGTTAAATTCGTCGAAGATCGGCAGCGCCGCCGCACCGAGCGCAGGGGTGTCGCTGCCGGACATGCCGAGGCGAATGCGCGCACTCTGCGCATAGCGGCTGCGCACCGAGTTATACAGCGGCGTCAGGCGCTTAATCAGCTTCTCCACCAGCGGTTTCGGCATGGTGCCGCCGATGATCACGCACTGCGCATCGAACACACATTCCATAATATTGATGGCCTGCAACGCCGGTTCCACCGCCGTATCCAGCCACTGATCAAAGCGTTGTTCATCCACGCTCAGCAGATCTTCCGGCATCGCCGAGGCCGGATCCAGGCCGCAGGCTTCGTACGCGGCCTGCAAAGAAAGGTAACGTTCGAGGCAGCCTTTGTTGCCGCAATAGCATTCGCGCCCGCCCGGTTGCACCACAATGTGGCCGACTTCGCCCGCATTGTGTGCATGGCCGGTATAAATTCGCCCGTCAGTAAAGATGCCTGCGCCCAGGCCGGTGCCGATATACAGATACACAAATGAGGTTAATTGCTTAGCGACGCCGTGAAAACGTTCACCAATAGCCGCCACCGTCGCATCGTTTTCCAGCGTCACCGGCCAGCCGGTCGCGGCGCTTAAACGGGCTTCAATATCAACGTTATCCCAGCCGTGCAGCGTGGTCGGCCCCTGCGAGGAAATCCCTTCCACGCCAAACGGCCCCGGCATCACCACGCCGACGCCCAGAATTTTTCGCCAGTCAATTTTCACCTGTTGGCGCATTTCTTGCAGAACCTGATCGATAAGAGCCAGCGTGGGCTCTGGCTGCGGTTTCTGCACATGGAGCAGTTTGCGAAAGCGAACGGTTCCGGTCAGATCCACCAGCACAATCAGCAGCGACTGATGATCAAGATGGATGCCGATGGAATAGGCGCTGTCAGGATTGAGTGTCAGTGGCGTTGCTGGTTGACCACGGCCTCCCGCACGCCGCGGCAGGTGGGAGGACAAAATGCCCGCCTGCTCGAGTTCGGTGGCAATGTTGGAGACGGTTTGCGGCGTGAGCGACGTCAGCCGGGCAATTTCGGCACGGGTCAGTTCACCGTTAAGGCGAATGGCTTCGATCACCACCCGACGATTGTGTGCACGGGCGTGCTCAAGATTGGTGCCAGAAGTTGTTATCACATCCCTCTCCGCGGTGAAGACCTTGCGGGCAGTATGTGGCGAGTGATTACAGCAATCAAATTGATTTTATAAATAACAGAGTATGAATATGACGGTGGCATCACAGCTTTGAATGTTATTGCCATGTTAATAATAATCGTCAGTCACTATTCACTTTACGCTGTTTTGATATTCGCCTTAAAACCCGGTAGCACAATCCGGCAGGGACGCAGGGACTGGCAGAGTTATGCCTTCCCATTTTTTTTAGCCGATTAAAGCAATCAAATTGATTTAATAAACTTAACCCTGTTTCGGAGAATGACGATGAGCCTACGATTTACCCCTGCGGCCACCCTGTGCGCCCTCTCTGCCCTGACTCTTGGATATTCTGTCAATGCGCTGGCCCAAACCACCCTCAGCGCCCTGTTTATGACACAGGCGGCGTACAGCGAAGCGGATATCCGCGCCATGGCCGCTGATTTCACTAAGCAGCATCCGGATATCAAAGTGAATCTGGAATTCGTGCCGTATGAAGCGCTGCACGACAAAATCGTCGCCGCGCGCGGTGCCGGTGACAAAGGTTATGACGTGGTGTTGTTCGATGCGATCTGGCCCGCCGAATTTAACAAATACGGCCTGTTGCAGGACGTCACGGCGCGTATTCCGGCAGAGGAAAGCAACAAGATTTTTGACGGTGCCATTTCCACCGTGACCTATAAAGACAAACGCTGGGGCATGCCGTGGATCCTCGACACCAAATATCTGTATTACAACAAAGCCATGCTGGCAAAGGCCGGGATCACCACGCCGCCCGCCACCTGGGCTGACGTTGAGAAACAGTCTGCGATCCTGAAAGAAAAAGGCATCGTCAAATATCCGCTGGTCTGGAGCTGGTCACAGTCCGAAGCATTGCTGTGCGATTACACCACCCTGGTTTCCGCGTTCAAGGGGGATTTCTACAAAGACGGCAAGCTGAACTTCACTAATTCCGGCGCCATGAAAGCCATCAGTTACATGAAAGAGACGCTGGATAAAGGGCTGACCAACCCGAACTCCCGCGAGTATCTGGAAGAGGACGTGCGTAAATCCTTCTCCAACGGCGATGCGGCTTTCGCGCTGAACTGGACCTACATGTACAACATGGCCAACGATCCGAAACAGAGCAAAGTGGCGGGTGACGTCGGTGTGATCCCGGCACCGGGTGAAACCGCAGGCGGCGCGTCCGGCGTTAACGGCTCGATGGGGCTGGGCATTGCCAAAGCCAGTGCGCATCCGGATCAGGCGTGGGAATTCATCAGCTACATGACCTCGCAGCCGGTGCAGAACAAGTACGCCAAACTGAGCCTGCCAATCTGGAAATCCTCTTATGACGATCCGGCAGTGCAAAAAGATCAGGAGCAACTGATTGCGGCGGCGAAAACCTCGCTGAATGTAATGCTCTCGCGCCCGGTCACGGCGGATTACTCCCGTTTATCCAATATCTTGCAGCAAAATATTCAGGCGGTATTGCAGGGGAAAACCCCGGCACAGGACGGTATGGAAGCCGCAACCCAAGCCGCTGATCGTTTACGTTAATTTCGCGACCAACACCAAAAATACCCGCCATAGCCTGACTATGGCGGGACGGGAAAACTGAATGCTGACATTACCGCAACGTGAGAAACGTCAGGCCTGGTTGCTGCTCGCGCCCATGCTTTTGATGATGTTCTTACTCACCGCCTGGCCGCTTGTCCGTACGTTGTGGCTGAGTTTTACCGATGCCGGTCTGATTGGCGACGGCTCTGCGCCCAACTGGGTGGGCAGCGAGAACTTTTTGTATGCGCTGACCGACCCTGATTTTCGCGCCGCACTCTGGCGCACGCTGTATTTCACCGTGGTGTCGGTGGTGATTGAAGGCATCATCGGCGTACTGGTGGCACTGTTACTGAACCAGCCATTTTGGGGACGCAGCGCCCTGCGCGTGCTGGTGATTTTGCCCTGGGCACTGCCGACCATCGTCAACGCCACCCTGTGGCGGCTGAATTTCAATCCGGATTACGGCAGCATCAACGCCCTGCTTTCCCAGCTCGGGCTGATTGATACCTACCGCAGCTGGCTGGGCGATCCCTCTTCGGCGATCAATGCGGTGATGTTTGCGGATATCTGGAAAAACTACCCGCTGATCACCCTGCTGGTGCTGGCGGCATTACAGACCATTCCGGAAGATTTGTTCGAAGCCGCACGGCTTGATGGCGCATCGGCTTTCTGCCGTTTTCGCAAAATCACCTTACCGGCAATTGCCGCACCGCTGGCCGTGGCGCTGATCCTGCGCACCATTGATGCCTTTAAAGTCTTCGACATCATTTATGTCATGACCCGCGGCGGCCCGCTCGACAGCACCAAAACCGTCAGCTTCTTTGTCTATCAGGAATCGTTCAGTTATCTGCGCGCTGGCAGCGGTGCCGCCTACGCGATACTGATGACCTTAATCTGCGCCCTGCTGATCACGATTTACATGGTGATGTTGCTGCGCCAGCGCCGTTCAGGGAGCACAGAATGAAACAGAAAATCCGGCTCGTTTTACGCTATTTCGCCGCACTGGTGCTGGCCGTCTCGATTCTTGCCCCCCTGCTGTGGATGTTCCTGATGAGCGTCAGCTCGGCGGAAGATCTGACCCGCATTCCACTGGAATGGCTGCCGCGTCACTGGGATTTCAGCCGTTATGCCAGCCTGCTGACCTTACAGGCCGGCACGCCGGGCGCGCTGTTCCTGCATGCGCTCGGTAACAGTTTGCTGGTGGCCTGCGGAGCCACACTGGTTTCGCTGCTGCTGGCGATCCCGGCCGCTTACAGCTTCTCTCGCTATCCGGGCCGTGACGGCTGGCTGTTCGGCAGCCTGGCAATTTACATGGTGCCGCCGGTGGCGTTCGTTCTGCCGCTGTACTTCATCCTGCAACAGCTGACGCTGCTCAATACCCACCTCGGGCTGATTCTGGTGTATTGCTCGATGATCCTGCCGTTCCTGACCTGGATGCTGAAAAACCAGTTCGACGCGCTGCCGGTGGATATCGAACAGGCTTCCCGCCTCGACGGACTGCGCTACTGGCAGGTTTTGCTGCGCATCACCCTGCCGCTGGCAAAACCGGCGCTCGGCGCCTCGGCCATGTTTGGCTGGCTGCTGGCCTGGGACGAATTTTTCTACGCCCTGCTGTTTACCAACAATATCGACGCCCAGACGCTGCCGGTCACCATTGCCGGGTTCACCGCCGGGCGCGCCACCGATGACGGGCTGATCGCCGCCGTCGGCATTCTCGCGGCCATTCCGCCGCTCTTTATTGCGCTTTGGCTGCAAAAAACCATGGTCAGCGGGTTAACCGCCGGCGGCAGCAAAGGCTGATTATGAACACCAGGGAATTCTCATCAATGACAACCAGACCGCAGACCCGCGCCACGCTGTATGTGGCGGGCAACATCAACGTGGATTTGATCATGAGCACGCTGCACGCATGGCCGAAAAAAGGCACCGAAGCGATGCTCGAAAGCAGTTCATTGCGCCCCGGCGGTTCTGCCGGAAACTGCGCGCTGGCGCTCTCCGCCCTCGGATCCCCTTTCCGGCTGGTGGCCAATCAGGGCAACGACCAGTTCAGCGGCTGGCTGGCGGGCATGTTTCCTGAGAGCGCCCCAGGCTGGCCGACCTGCGACTGCGAAACCTCGCTGACGTTTGGCGTTACGCACCCTGATCACGAAAGAACCTTTTTCAGCAATCAGGGGCACATCGTGCGCCTTTCCATGCAGGACGTGCTGGCGCAAATCCCTGAAACGGCGCAGGCCGGTGACTGGGTATTGCTGTGCGGCACCTGGCTGTGTACGGCGCTTTATGCTGACTATCCGCAACTGCTGGCCGTGCTTAAGCAGCGCGGTTATCAGGTGGCGGTGGACAGCGGCTGGCCGCCGGAAGACTGGAGCGATGCGCTGCGTGACCAGGCATCAACATGGCTGCCGTATTGCGACGCGCTGCTGCTTAATGAAGTGGAAACCCTCGGGCTGGCGGATGCAGCCACGCTGGATGTCGCCGCGCTGACGCTGCTTGCGCAGATGGCGGAAAACGCCTTTTGCGTGGCGAAATGCGGCCCGGAAGGCGCGCGGCTGTGGTCGAAAAACCTGACGCTGCATCAGCACGCGGAACCGGTCGATGTAGTGGATACCATCGGTGCCGGAGACAGTTTTAACGCCGGATTTTTATCCGCGCTGATTTATAGCCTGCCGCCTGCCACGGCGCTGCAATGGGGTGTCCGCGTCGCCGGTTGTGCGATTGGCAGTTCCCCGCGCCGTTATCCTGACTGGCAATCGCTTTTTGGCCTTGTGGAGAAAATCTAAATGGCTCTGGTAGAACTGGTAAAAGTCGCCAAACATTATGGCAAAGTGCAGGTGTTGAAACCGCTGGATCTGACCATCCCTGACGGCAGTTTCACCGTGCTGGTTGGCCCGTCAGGTTGCGGAAAATCCACCCTGCTGCGGCTGCTGGCCGGGCTGGAATCGCTGTCTGACGGCGACATTCTGCTCGATAAACAGCAAATCAATAATTTCGACCCGGCCGACCGGGATATCGCCATGGTATTCCAGAGTTACGCGCTGTATCCGCACCTGACGGTGGCCGAAAATATGGCGTTCCACATGCAGGTTAAAAAAGTGCCGAAAGCCGAGCAGCAGGCCAAAGTGCAACAGGCCGCTAAAGTTCTGGGGATTGATCACCTGCTCAAACGTCTGCCGAAAGATTTGTCCGGCGGCCAGCGCCAGCGTGTCGCCATGGGCCGGGCGCTGGTGCGAAATCCGAAAGTGTTCCTGTTCGATGAACCCCTGTCTAACCTTGACGCCCAGCTGCGTATGGAACTGCGGGCTGAGATCAAATCGCTGCATCAGCAGTTTCGCACCACCACCGTGTACGTTACGCATGATCAGGTCGAGGCCATGACGCTGGCCGATAATATCGTGGTGATGAAAGACGGATTTATCGTGCAACAGGGTGACCCGCTGTCGATTTACGACAAACCGGTTAACACCTTTGTGGCGCGGTTTATCGGCTCGCCGCCCATGAACCTGCTCAGCGGCGTCTTCCGCAATATTGACGGACAGCCGGGCGTGTCCTGCGATCAACTGTGGTTCGCCCTGCCGGAGAAATGGGCATTGCAGGCGCGGCACGCCGAAGGAAAACCGGTCACCCTGGGGCTGCGTCCGCACGACTTAAAACCTGTTCCGGTAAGCACGCAGCCTGCCGCCACATTGCGCTTGCTGGAAGTCACCGGCGAAAGCAGCCTGCTGCACATCGACTGGAGTGGATTTCCGCTGCACGTGCAGTTTGCCGGACGCGCCCGCGTCAGCGCCGACCAGCCGTTGTATCTCGAGGCCAACAGCGAAGCGATTCATTTGTTTGATGTGAAAACGGGAGAACGACTGGCGGAGGAATAAAAGGTCAAGACCCCGACAAAACGGGGTCTTTATTCGTGCGATAACGGTAAAATTTAATTATTGCAGAAGGTTAAAACTCGCGACCATTTCATTATTGGCTTTCATCGCATGATTAAAGGTTCCTTCAACCATCGCTGATGATTTCTGGTCAGTGAGCTGTGCCTTTTCCGCTTCGGTGAATGGCTGGTTATCCCGCACATGATTAATTCGCTGTTGCGCGGCCAGCACATATTCTTCAATATTTTTAATCAGCTTGCTGTAGTCCTGCGGTTTTTCCCCGGTGTTGGCGGAAGGCTGCTTCATCACGTCAAGAGAGGCCTGTATTTCGCTCACAATACGCGTGGCAGATTCGGCTGAAAATTTATCCTGCACCAGTATCGCATTCAGCTTTTTAGCATTTATCACGACGGACAAAGCATGATAGCGGGCATTTTTACCCTCCGATTGTTCGATTTCCTGCAAACGGGCGAGTTGTTGTGCATCGTTAGCGGTATCAATTGCACTTCTGAACGTCACAGAGTCTGAATTATATGATTTTAGTTTATTCATAAATTCAGCGTGTGAAGTTTTTCCTTTCAGGAAGGCATATTTCTTATAATCTTCTTGCTGATAATATTGACTCAGAGAATTCATCACCTCACTCAAACTGTTTGCTGACTTTATGAAATTAAGCGCCGCACGATCCAGTCCTGGAATACCCGGTTGCCGTTCAGCTGCCAGTGGCATTTTATTATTACAAAACTCTAATAATTTGCTATTAACAGGACTCATTCCCGACACTTCAGTTTCATTCCCTGCTGGCCCCTGATCAACATCTTTTACCCAGCTTGAATATTGGTTAAAGGAATGATTAATTCCTGCATCCAGCAGGCTGTAGCATTTAATGTAGATCTGCAATTTTGCGGCAACCTCTGCCGCAGAGGCTTTCGGGGCAGCCGCAGTGGAGGATTTTTCAGCTGTATCAGCCGCTTTGGCAGCCACATAAGCAGGCTTAGCCTCAGCCTTTTTATCATCACAACCTGATAACGCAACCAGAATTGATGAAAAGAGCACTGCGTATATAAATTTATTATTCATAATGAGATTAACTTCATTCCTGTGAGGTAAAAATATCGAATGAACAAATAACTATCGATAGGACATATAAAATATGAATATCAAAAAAATTCAACACACTGATGAATCATTGCCATTATTAATAAACAGGCCGGGCATTATGTTCCACCTGAACAATGATGACTATTTAAATGTGCGAAATAGTATTGCCGGCACGTATTTACGCCTCGCGTATTAACCCTGCGCGACATAACAGAGGGAAAAAAACGCGTTAGCGTTAAAGGAATGATTAACAGATAACCTTTCATGTTCTCTACCGTTGACGCCACACCCCGATGCGCTATGCTCAGACATTGCCTGTTTCATTAGCGCGCTTATCTTCTATGAGCTTCTTCTCAAACAAAAAATTCTCGCTGCCGCCCGGTTCTGCTTTGCCATTACTGGTGGCGGGCGCGTTCTTTATGGAAAACCTCGATGCCACGGTGATCGTGACCGCGCTGCCGCAGATGGCGAAAGATTTCGGGGTGCATCCGGTGGATATGAATATCGGTGTGTCGGCGTACATTCTGACGCTCACGGTATTTATTCCCGCCAGCGGCTGGATTGCCAACCGTTTCGGCACCCGCAACGTCTTCTCGCTGGCGCTGGTGTTGTTCACTCTCGCCTCGGCGTTATGTTCCGCCAGCACCAGCCTGCCGACGTTTACCGCTGCCCGAATGTTGCAGGGCTTTGCCGGTGCGCTGATGGTGCCGGTCGGGCGGTTGGTGGTGCTGAAAAACACCCGGAAATCGGATTTGATCCGCGCCATCGCCACCATCACCTGGCCGGGGCTGGTCGCCCCCATTCTCGGACCGCCGCTCGG
Organism: Rahnella sp. PAMC25559; assembly: GCF_050632365.1. Classification (GTDB taxonomy): domain Bacteria; phylum Pseudomonadota; class Gammaproteobacteria; order Enterobacterales; family Enterobacteriaceae; genus Rahnella; species Rahnella rivi. Next base: position 3,246,899 of record NZ_CP192543.1, read on the forward strand.
CGGATTTATCACCACCTATGCCTCATGGCACTGGATCTTTATCCTCAACGTGCCGCTCGGGTTTATTGCTCTGTGGTTTAGCCGGAAACTGATCCCTCTTATTCCCGGCGAAAAAGGCGTGCCCTTCGATGTGACCGGATTTGTGCTGACCGGGATTGCCTGCCTCGGGCTGATTTTCGGGCTGGATAAATTCAATGAAGGGCGTATCGACTGGAAACCTTTTGCGATGATCGGTGGCGCGCTGTTGGCCGGAGCGCTGGCCATCTGGCATTCCCGCCGGGCGGCGCACCCGTTGCTGCCGCTGACGGCGATGAAAATCAAAAGTTACGCGGTCACTATTTATGGCGGTTCGCTGTTTCGTATCGCCATCGGCGCCCTGCCGTTTCTGCTGCCGCTGATGTTCCAGCTCGGTTATGGCATGAGTGCTTTTAATGCCGGTTTGCTGGTGCTCGCGGTTTTTGCCGGAAATCTGGCGATGAAGCCTTTTACCTCAGCGATTTTGCACCGCTTCCGCTTTAAGTCGATTATGCTGGTTAACGGCCTGATCAATTCTGCGACCATTTTTGCCTGTGCGCTGTTAACGCCAAACGTGCCGACGGCGCTGACGCTGCTGCTGTTATTCGCCAGCGGCATGAGCCGCTCGATGCAGTTCACTGCCCTCAATACGCTGGCCTTTTCGCAGGTGCCTTCTGAACAAATGGGGGGCGCGAATACGCTGTTTAACACCGCGCAGCAGCTTTCTACCGGGCTGGGTATCGCCATCGGCGCGCTTTCCCTGCGCATCGCCGGACATTTTCTGCCCGCCAGCGACACGTTGCAGACCGGCACGTTACACATCGCTTTTATCATCATCGGCCTGTTTTCACTGGCCGGTACGCTCGACAGCCTGACGCTCGACAAAACGGCAGGCGATGAAATACGACGCAAAAAAGAATCTGTAACCCCACCGGCTGTACCGGAAAAATAATGGCGCAGCCAGACTGAAATTACGTATCCGAAAAATGGAGTTAAACCATGGAATACCGTCTGTTAGGCCGCTCTGGCCTGAAAGTTTCAGTTTTAAGCCTCGGCACCATGACATTTGGTGGTCAGGGCAAATTCGCAAAAACCGGGCAAACCGACGTTGAGGCCGCTCAGCGCCAGATAGGATTATGTCTGGATGCCGGCATCAATCTGTTCGATACCGCCGATGTTTATTCAGGCGGTGAATCAGAAGTGATCCTCGGTAAGGCGCTCGGCGACAAACGCCATGACGTGCTGGTCGCCAGTAAAGCCCGCTTCCCGATGGGTGAAGGTCCGAACGATCGCGGTTCTTCACGTCATCACATTCTGCGCGCCTGCGAAGCCAGCCTGAAGCGTCTGAATACGGATTATCTGGATTTGTATCAGTTGCATGAATGGGACGGCCTGACGCCGCTGGAAGAAACCCTGCGCGCGCTCGACGATCTGGTCCGCAGCGGCAAAGTGCGGTACGTCGGTATCTCTAACTTCTCCGCCTGGCATGTGATGAAAACGCTGGGCGTGGCCGATGCCCATCATTATATCCGCCCGGTCAGCCAGCAAATCCATTACACCCTGCAGGCCCGCGAAGCCGAATACGAGTTGCTGCCCGCCGCGCAAGATCAGGGGCTGGGTACGCTGGTCTGGAGCCCGCTGGCTGGCGGCCTGCTCTCCGGTAAATATCGCCGCAATCAGGCCGCGCCGGAAGGCACGCGCCATCTGGCAGACTGGGGCGAGCCGCCGGTGCGTGATGAAAGCGCGCTGTACGATGTGGTTGATGTGCTGGTCAGTATCGCCGAAGCCCGTGGCGTTTCCGCGGCGCAGATTGCGCTGGCCTGGCTGATTGCCCGCCCGCAGGTGACCTCGGTGATTGTCGGAGCGCGTAACGAAGCTCAGTTGCAGGACAACCTGCTCGCCGCCGGTTTAACTCTCAATAATGAAGAAATTGAACGACTTAATCAGGTCAGTCAGTTGCCTTTGTTGTATCCTTATTGGCACCAGGCGCAGACGGCACCGGATCGTTTGTCCGCAGCGGATTTATCGCTGATTGCGCCCTATCTGAAAAAGTAACGGCAATAAAATGAAACGTAACACGGTCGGCAGAGAGTGCCGGTCGTGTTATTTTTGTGTTAATACTGTGAAGGTCTTTTTGAGTGCACTGAGCACCTTGCTTAAATATTGAGGATTACCGGGATGATTATTTTTGTTACCGGCGCCACTGCCGGATTTGGTGCAGAAATCGCACGCAGGTTTGTCAAAGAAGGTCATAAAGTGATTGCATCTGGCCGCCGCAAAGAGCGTCTGGACGACCTGAAAGCCGAACTGGGAGACGCGCTGTACGCTGTTGAGCTGGATGTCACTAACCGCGCATCCATTCAGGATGCCATCGACAGCCTGCCTGCTGACTGGCGCAACATCGACGTGCTGGTCAATAACGCCGGTCTGGCGCTTGGTCTGGAAAAAGCGGATAAAGCGTCGCTGGAAGACTGGGACAAAATGATCGACACCAACACCAAAGGGCTGGTGTACATGACCCGCGCCGTCTTGCCGGGCATGGTTGAGCGCAATACCGGGCATGTGATCAACATCGGTTCCACCGCCGGTAACTGGCCGTATGCCGGGGGTAACGTCTACGGCGCGACCAAAGCTTTTGTGCGTCAGTTCAGCCTGAACCTGCGCACCGATCTGCACGGCACTCACGTTCGCGTCACCAACATCGAACCGGGCCTGTGCGGCGGTACTGAATTCTCAAACATCCGCTTTAAGGGTGACGATGAGAAAGCCAGCAAAACCTACGACAACACCAACCCGCTGACCGCCACTGACGTTGCCGAATCCGTTTTCTGGGTGTCCACGCTCCCTGCGCACGTCAACATCAACAGCATCGAAATGATGCCAGTCAGCCAGTCTCTCGCCGGATTGCAGGTCCATCGTGAAGAGTGATCTTGCTTCCTGAACCTGATGAAAAATAATGAAAAGCAGCCCAGGCTGCTTTTTTTATTGGTTTATTTTGATGAAAAACGGCATTTTGCACCTGAATTGTGCTGGTTGTATTTCGCACAAAGAGTTATGATCACCTCACAACATACAGGTTCTATTATGGAAGCCAATTTTGAGAACGGACTCGAATACTTACTGGAACTTAATGGCTGGATTAACTACACCACGTCAGGTTACTGGTGGAAAATTGAAGCCCGGCGCGTACCGAAAACGGTGACGGTTCCCCACGGCATTCGCTATAACCTGACTCTGCATGATAATCACGATCAGCGGGTCTATGGAATGGATAACAGTCATGCAGTGATCTCAGGCAAACGTGGCGTTTATCACGGCAGGTCCGTGACCTACGATCATCTGCATAAGGGAATCAGACAAAAAGGAACGCCTTACATGTTTACATCACCCTGCCAACTGCTTGACGATTTTTGGCAGGCAACAGACTCAATAATCAAGGATGTTAAGAGGTCCGAATGAAAGCACTTATTGGCGTAATGCCGGAAGAGATGGTTCGTCAGCGTATGCTGGCAATCCTTAAGGGCGACTATAAGCCAGCGGCGGATGAACCGAAAATTTGGTACAACTCACTGGCCGCACTGGCGCAGATCCTCAGCCCGGACAATATTGCATTGCTCAGCCTGATGTATGAGCGCAATCCGCAAACCCTGACAGAACTGGCGACACTTTCAGGACGACATAAAAGCAACTTGTCCAAAACGCTGAAAACTCTCGAAAATCGTGGGTTTGTGAAGATGGTGGCTTTCGGTGCCAGGAAACGCCCGGTCGCGCTGTTTACGGAATTTGATATCCGCGTCGAGAATTTCCCCTCCGCCGCCAGAACGGCAGCCTGACTGACGGGTATGCCACTCACAAAAAAAGGCGCGGCAAACCTGCCCGCGCCCTCTTCTTACTGATGTCTGACGTAACGGTTACGCGCTCAGCCAGCCCAGTTTGATCACGAACAGAATCGACAGCACGATCAGCGCAGAATTCAGCTCACGCCAGCGGCCGCTCAGCAGTTTACACAGCGTCCAGGTGATGAAACCAAACGCGATACCGTTGGCGATGGAATAAGTGAACGGCATGGTCAGCGCGGTCACGGTGACCGGTGCGGCGACCGTGATGTCTTTCCAGTCGATTTCAGCCAGACCGGAGGTCATCAGCACCGCGATAAACAGCAGCGCAGGCGCTGTGGCGAAGGCCGGAACGCTGCCTGCCAGTGGTGCGAAGAACAGGCTCAGCAGGAACAGGATGGCAACCACAATCGCAGTCAGACCGGTACGGCCACCGGCGCTGACGCCCGCCGCCGATTCGATATAACTGGTGGTGGTTGATGTCCCGAGCAGCGAACCGAACAGCGCAGCGGCGCTGTCAGCCACCAGCGCACGGCCCATTTTCGGGATGTTGCCGTCTTCGTCTGCCAGACCGGCACGTTTGGTCACGCCAATCAGGGTGCCGGAGTTATCAAACACATCCACAAACAGGAAGGCGAAGATCACGCTAATCAGCGAAACGTTGAATGCGCCTTTGATGTCCAGTTGCATAAAGGTCGGCGCGATAGACGGCGGCATCGACATAATCCCGCCGAAAGCTGAATAGCCCAGTGCGATCGCCAGCACGGTAACCGCCAGCACGCCGATCAGCACCGCTCCGGTGACTTTTCGCGCTTCCAGCACCACGATCAGGATAAAGCCCAGCATCGCGAACAGCGGGCCCGGTTTCGTCAGATCACCTAACCCCACCAGTGTGGCCGGGTTCGCGACCACGATACCGGCATTTTCCAGCGCAATCAGCGCCAGGAATAAACCAATACCTGCAGCGATGGCCGAACGCAGCGGCAGCGGAATACTGCGGATAATCCACTCGCGGATTTTAAAAATAGATAACGCGAAGAAAATACAGGCGGAAAGGAAAACGGCACCCAGCGCAATCTGCCACGTGTAACCCATATGCAGAACCACGGTGTAGGTGAAAAAGGCGTTTAACCCCATGCCCGGCGCCAGCGCGATCGGGTAGTTGGCGATAAAGCCCATCAGTGCGGAACCGATTGCGGCAGCAAGACAGGTTGCCACGAATACCGAACCTTTATCCATCCCCGTCGCGCCCAAAATAGACGGGTTAACAAACAGAATATAGGCCATTGCTAAAAACGTAGTCAGTCCTGCCACAATCTCAGTTCGCACGTTAGTGCGGTGAGCTTTTAACTTAAATAGTTTTTCTAACATGAGAAGGAATCTCTTGGTCGCATGATCACTTTTGATCTGGCGATCAAATAGCGCACGCTTGTTATTAGTGTTGTTATTCAAAACACGCCCGCGCGCCCGCAGTGAGGATGCCACAATTCGCCCCACTGCCTGATACTGATAGCGGAACACGAGCTGAAAACGTGTTTTGACGAACCCTGTCATTGCCACTTTGCACATAAAACAACCTGAGGACATTGTTTTATAAAGGGGCATCGCACAATCTAGGAAAAATGAGTGATGCAGTCCATAATAGATATCTCACTTATTCACTGCATAAATTAGTACACCCATGTCGCCATTCTCCCGTTTTTCGCAATATTTTACCGAGGTCGCCCGAACAGGAAGTTTGCGCAAAGCGGCGGAAGTGCTGCACGTCTCGGCTTCAGCCATCAACCGGCAAATTTTACAGGCGGAACAGACGCTGGAAACCCCGCTGTTTGAACGGCTTCCGACCGGGCTGAAACTGACGTCGGCGGGTGAAATCTTGTTCGATGACATTCGCCGCTGGCGAAAAGAATTTTCCCGCACGCGTGAAAGGTTTGATGAAATCCAGGGATTACGGCGCGGTCACGTCACGATTTCGATGATTGCTGCGCTGAGCGAAGGCATGGTCGCAGAACTGATTGCCGACGTCGGCAAGGAACACCCTTATCTGACCTTTGATATCCGCATTGAAGACAGCCGCAATATCAGCGAACAGGTGAGTTCCGCAGAGGTGGATTTCGGTTTGTTGCTTGATCCGGTGGAACATACCGGGCTGGAAGTACGGGCGTTTGCGGAACTGCCGATCGGCATCGCCATGCCGGTCGGGCATGAACTGTCTCATCAGACGTCGCTGTCGTTCAGCGATATCGCCGCTTACCGGCAGATCATTCCGTCCGAGCCATTGATGGTCAATGCCCGCGCCAAACTGCTGTACAACCGTTATCAGCTGCTGGAAACGCCGTCGATCGTCTGTAATGACGTGCGCATGATGCGCGAACTTATCCGCAAAGGTGCAGGGGTCGGCGTGCTGAGTTTGTTAGATGTCCTGCCCGATTTGCAGGAACAGCGGCTGGCGTTTGTGCCGTTGCAGGGCCGTACCGCGAAACCGCTGACGCTGGCTTTGTGCGTCGCCCCGCGCAGGCAACTTTCCCGCGCGGCGCAAATGGTGATTCAGAAAGTCATCGTCATGATGGAGCAGTTAACGCATTAAGCGGCTTTCCAGCCGGAAATAATAATCAGCATTCCCGCCAGCGCCACGCAGGCCCCCAGCCAGTCGGTGGTGCTGAGTTTCACGCCATCCACGACGCGCAGCCACAGCATCGCCGTCATCACGTACACGCCGCCGTAGGCCGCATACACCCTGCCGCTGGCCGCCGGGTGCAGAGTGAGCAGCCAGACAAAAGCCGCCAGGCTGAGCGCCGCAGGAAATAAAAGCCATGCGCTGCCGCCTTTGCGTAACCAGAGATAAGGCAAAAAACAGCCGATAATTTCCGCCAGCGCCGTCGCAAAGAACAGTAAAGAAGTTTTGAGCATCATATTTGTCAGGTTTACAGTCCGTAGTTCAATCACAAATCAATGAGTTCACTGTCAGAGGATGACGTCATTGAGCGGGATGTTATAATTGATATATTCGCCTGAGCGATGTGTAAAAATAAAAGGATGAGCTAATGAATACAACGTTTATGTCCCGACTGACCCGCAGCGTATTGCCGGTTGCCTTGCTGGTCATGACAGCGGGCTGGCAGGCCCCTGCACTGGCAGCCACCAACTGCGCGGGCGGAACCTGTGTCTTTGGCGGTACCGGCAATGATGCCATGACCAACGAAGAAGCACGTCAGAGCAAAGAGCAGTGGAATGAAACTCAGCGTCTGCGCGCGATGAAAAACCAGCGCAACGAGAAAGATTTCTCCAAGTACGACAACTCGGTTGATCTGCGCGACAAGTGCGAAGCCAGCCAGAATATCAATGCCTACTGGGAACCGAACACCGAGCGCTGCCTCGATCGCCGGACCGGTCGTCAGTTAATGGCGCCGTAATCTGCTAAACTCATTGATACGTTGATTTTCATAAAAGGAATGAATGATGAAAAAGACACTTTTAGCCGGTCTTGCGGTGGTCATGCTGGCCCCCCTCGTCGCACAAGCTTCCTGTGAAAGCGTGAAGGCAGATATTACGTCGAAAATCGTTGCTAACGGTTTGCCGGAGTCCGGCTTCAAACTGGACATCGTACCTAACGATCAGGCCGATCAGGCCGGCGGACAGGTGGTCGGGCATTGCGGAAACGACAGCCAGAAGATCATCTACACCAAAACCGCGGACGCGGGCGATGAGACAGCCTCAAGCCCTAAAACCGGCACCAGCCAGGACTCTCAGTAGTCTTCGGCAGCACCGGCCAGACGATGTCGGGCTGATGGGCGCTAACCGCGTCATCCCCTGACACCGAAATATCAGGGGAGCTTCTGCTCCCCTGATTCCTTTTCTCCCCTTAATTTCTCACACGCGACCACTCACCCGGCAAACAGCTGATCGTATACGTGCTGAAGATGCCTGCTCATCCGCGCTTTGGCACCCGCGCCGTCACGCGCCAGAATCGAATCCAAAATCCCCTGATGATCCGCGTTCATCTCACGCGCAAAATCCACCTCGGTATAGTGGCTTTCAAGCCGCATAAACCGGCGCGACTGACGCTTATCCCACAGGTATCCCATCATATCGTGCAGCACTTCGTTGCCGGTCATTTCGCTGATCATCAGATGGAAACGGCGGTCGGCTTCGAGGAAGGCGTCATTATTGGCGTTCAGCTCGTTAAGCTCGCGGGCAATCTCTTTGAGTTTCGCGCGCTGGTCGTCAGTGCCGTTGATGGCCGCCAGTTCTGCGGTCATAGCTTCATAAATCTGACGCGCTTTCACTAAAGATTGCAGGCTGAACTCCTCTTCTGCGGGCGCGGCGTGAACCACCGGCGAGCCGTCCGGCAGGGGATTGCTGACGTACACCCCGTTGCCGGTACGAATTTCCACCCAGCCGGTGATCTCCAGTGCAATCAGCGCTTCACGAATAGAGGAGCGGCTGACGCCCAGTTGTTTGGAGAGATCGCGCTCCGAAGGGATCATCGCCCCCGGCGAAAATTGCCCGGTCTTAATACAGTTAATCAGGACATTAGAAATCTGGCGATACAGCCGTTCGACTTTCAGTGTAGGTAATTCCATTGTTTTCTCCGTGCTGGTGCTGAATCCCAGATTTGTTATCCCGATCACATTAATCATCGGTTTGATGCTGAATCATATGTTGGTCTGATGGCCTGACCAGCAGACCACCGGACCATGCCGTGCACTAAGATTGAACTTATCACCGGCCATGCGTCAACTACATTGGCAAGCATCAGTAAAATAATTAAGGAAATCAGATGGAACAGACATGGCGTTGGTACGGCCCGAAAGACCCGGTATCGCTTGATGATGTGCGTCAGGCTGGCGCAACCGGCGTGGTCACCGCCCTGCACCATATTCCGAACGGCGAAGTGTGGCCGGTTGAGGAGATAAAAAAACGTCAGGCCGAGGTAGAAGCAAAAGGTCTGGTGTGGTCGGTGGTAGAAAGTATTCCGGTGCATGAAGAGATCAAAACCCGCAGCGGCAACGTTGAGCAGCACATTGCCAACTACCAGCAGTCAATCCGTAACCTCGCGGCCTGTGGCATCGACACCGTCTGCTACAACTTCATGCCGGTTCTGGACTGGACGCGTACCGATCTCGGTTATCTCCTGCCGGACGGTTCCCGCGCATTGCGTTTCGATCACATCGCTTTTGCCGCCTTCGAATTACACCTGCTGCAACGTGAAGGGGCGACATCCTCTTACAGCGCTGAAGAGCAAAAACAGGCTGCTGATTATTTCGCGGCGATGACCCAGGCAGAAAAAGACACCCTGGTCGCCAACATTATTGCCGGTCTGCCGGGTGCGGAAGAAGGCTACACGCTGGAACAGTTCCGCGCGCGTCTGGCGACTTACGACGGGATCGACAAAGCCAAACTGCGCGAAAACATGGCGCATTTCCTGCGCAGCATCGTGCCGGTGGCAGAGGAATGCGGATTGAGTCTGGCGGTTCATCCGGACGATCCTCCGCGCCCTATTCTCGGCCTTCCGCGCATTGTCTCCACCATTGCAGATATGCAGTGGCTGAAAGACACGGCAGACAGCATCCATAACGGTTTCTGTTTCTGCACCGGTTCTTACGGCGTGCGTGAGGACAATGATTTAGTGAAGATGATGACCACTTTCGCCGATCGCGTTCACTTCATTCATCTGCGCGCGACGCAGCGTGAAGAGGTACCGGGAAGTTTCCATGAGGCCGACCATCTGGACGGTGACGTTGATATGGTCGCGGTGATCAAAGCCATTCTGACCGAAGAGCAAACCCGCCGCCGCGCCGGAAATCAGCGCGCTATTCCGATGCGCCCGGATCACGGCCATCAGATGCTGGATGATTTGAACAAGAAGACCAATCCGGGCTATTCCGCTATTGGCCGTTTACGCGGGCTGGCGGAACTCAGAGGGGTTGAACGGGCACTGAAAGTCAGTTTCTTCACAGAGTAAGCCATCTCAGGCTGCGCACGCGTTAGCTGCCAACATCGTCTTAACTGCGCCAACCTCCCCTTCATCACCGGGGAGGTTAACGCACCTTCTCTCAGATCCTCAGATCAAAAATTCAGACCGGCGTCGTTACCGTATTGCGGTTGTGCGGCCAGCGGCGGCGCGACGGTCAGCGTGATCCAGTTCGAGGTCACCTTCTGCGATTGACTGTCTTCCACCGTAACGGATAAGCGATAGCTGTTACTCGCACCCGGCGACTCATCCCACGGCGGCACAATCACACTCCAGCCTTCGGCGTTGCGGTTATTGGCGGGCGGCGTCAGGCTCAGCGCCTGGGTATCGCCCTGCCAGCTCAGCGCCACGACAGAATTCAGTGCGCGTAATTGCAGTTTCAGCGGAACCGTTTCCCCCGGCTGCAACGTCCACGGCGGCGTGGCGAGGAAGACCGACAGGGTTTTGCGCTGCTTAAACTCCATCACCGGCATATTATTACGATCGACCATCGCCATCCGGCTGCCGCGCAGCGAGTTCGCTGCCGCCACATTGCGCGCCGACAACTGCTGATCCAGCGGAACGCCGAGACGATAGTTGAGCGTCAGTTTCACCAGATCCTGATTATCGCCATCCTGTCCGGCCTGATGCTCGGCCATTACGGTCACCAGCGGCACCGGCGTGTAATTCAGCCCGAATGACACCGCCGACGGATTGCTCTGTCGCGTGCCGTTTCCGAACAAATCCACCTGATTACCGAAATACTGCTCATAACTGAGTGATGCCCCAAGCTGGCGATAAAACGGCAAATACCCTTTGGTGGTGATGTCGTACCCGCGCGCCTGCCGACGCTGCTGGGCGGAGGTGCGGCTGTCCGCTTTATACGAGGAGATCGGGTGATAATAGTTGGTGGAGAGACGCAGATAGTCTGACCAGGCTTCCGCCCCCAGACTGCCGCGCGTGAGCTGATGATCGAAATCGTTATCGATGAACGCGTTGTAACCCAGCATCCATGCGCCGGTGTTGATGCGCTGTCCGACGCCGAAATTCCCGACCGTGGCATCGCTCGCACTCTGCAAACCGATCTGGCTGTACACCAGATTATTATCGGTATTGTACAACGGGCTGAAAAGCTGCCCGGAGCTGCCGTCAAGATTATGCCCGGTCATATCCAGCGTGGTGCTGACGGTGCCAAGCGGTGACAGCAAACTGTTGGTTTCTTTCTGCACCAGCTTCGCCGCCTGACCCAGCGCCAGATTTTCTGCCTGCAGGCGCAACGGATCGTCGCTGTCTGCCGTGGTGGTGCCAAGCTCTTTGAGGGTCGTCGCCAGTTGCTTTTCGGTTGCGGTCGGGCCGGAAGCACTTTTGATGTACTGGCTGCCCAGGCTCGGCAAGGCCGCAGGCTGAGCGCCGCCGCCGGTATTGAAGGCTGACTGCTGGTCACTGGCGGGAAGGAAGCCGGAAAGATCGTAACTGAGGTTAAGGGCGGCGGAATTGCTTTCAGCCGGGTCTGCCGTCAGCGCAAAGGCGCCGACAGCATAAAAACTCCCTGCCCCGGCGATAAGCACGGAAAGACAGGAAGGTCCCGAACGCTTCAATAAATATGAAAAAAAATCTGTGACGTTTGTCATGCCTTGCACATTTTGCCAGTGAGAGGTGATCTTAGCTGACAGGCAGCATATTTCAACCCTCAGGCCACGAAACGCCACATCAGACTTCCCGTCCTGATGACCGCGACGGATTATCCCCATGAACTTAACGGTTAAAATGTAAACATTCGTCAATTAATCGTCTAAAATTACAACATAGAAAACCATTCACACACATTTCATAACATTTTTAACATTCATTCTATTTATCCTTACCCGGATTTATCACTTATCCTTAGCATGTTAACGATTATCACAACGCCACCCGACTGCTTTTGCAGCGCGTTGCTGATAGCACGCCTGACCGCCCTCTGTAGCGATTTTCAATAACAAACAGGGAACATAAATGAGCAAAAAAACCTTGCCCGGGGTAACCCGTCGGCAAATTCTCTCGTTCACGGCCGCCTCCGCAGTGCTGGGCGCCGCCAAAGCCGCCAATGCGGTGACGCTCAAAGGTACGCCCGTGTGGAGCCCCTTCGACGCCAGCCCGCCTCCACAGATTGAAACCGACGGCTGGGTGTTTTTCACCGATGCCGAAGCCGCCACCCTGGAAGCCATTGTTGACCGTCTGGTACCCGCCGACGATCTGAGCGTGGGTGGAAAAGACGCCGGTTGTACCGTGTTTATCGATCGCCAGATGGCCGGTTTCTACGGCACCTATGCCCGTCTTTATATGGAAGGCCCTTTCCAGGAAGGCACGCCGGAACAAGGCGATCAGTCACCGCTGGTTCCGCAGCAGCGCTACCGCCTCGGTCTGGCCGCGCTGAACAAACTGACCCAGTCACAGCATCAGAAGTTGTTTAAAGATCTGCCCGGCGACCAGCAGGACCAGATTTTGTCTGGTCTGGAAAGCGGAAAAATCGCTCTCGATGGGATCGATTCCAAACTGTTCTTCGCCATTGTGCTGAAAAACACCATGGAAGGATTCTTTGCCGACCCGATTTATGGCGGCAACCGCAACATGGTGTCGTGGAAAATGCTGGGCTTCCCCGGCGCACGTTATGACTACCGTGAATATGTCGGCAAACATAACCAGAAACTCGATCTGGAACCGCTGAGCATTTCAGGCGGCGACGCGTGGAAAATGAAGAGCTAAGGGCAGAACACTATTATGGCAAAGAAATTACCCAAAACTGACGTGGTGGTGATCGGACTCGGCTGGGCCGGTTCCATCATCGCCAATGAATTGTGCGACGAAGGTCTGAACGTGGTGGCGATTGAACGCGGCCCGTGGCGCGATACCGCACGCGATTTTAACGTGGCGACAGTGACCGACGAACTGCGTTACAACTCCCGTCAGGAACTGATGTTACGCACGCGCCAGAACACCATCACCATCCGCAACAACCCGGCGCAAACCGCCTTACCGATGCGCGAATGGGGTTCATTCCATCCGGGGAACGGCACCGGCGGCGCAGGCAACCACTGGGCGGGGATCACTTTCCGCTTCCAGCCGGATGAATTCCGCCTGAAAAGCCACCTCACCGAACGTTACGGTGCAAACGCCATCCCGGAAGAGCTGGTGTTGCAGGACTGGGGCACCGACTGGGATGAGATGGAGCCGCATTACGCCTCTTTCGAACGTCTGGCCGGGGTTTCCGGTAAAGCCAGCAACGTGAAAGGCGAACATCATGACGGCGGTAACCCGTATGAAGGGATGCGCTCAATTGAGTACCCGACCCGCCCGATGGATCAGCCTTATGGCCCGACACTGTTCGCCGAAGCCGCGCGCAACATGGGTTATAAAGCCTTCCCGGTGCCCTCCTCACTGATTTCCGAGCCTTACACCAACCCGCTCGGCGTGAAAATGGGGCCATGCACATACTGCGGTTTCTGCACCAACTACGGCTGCGCGAACTACTCGAAAGCCAGCGCGATCACGACCGTTTTACCGGCGCTGATCCGCAAAGAGAATTTCGAAGCGCGCACCAACTGCGAAGTGATGCAGGTCCTGACCGACTCCACCGGCAAACGTGCCACCGGCGTTATCTACATTGATTCCTCCGGCGACGAGTGGGAACAACCCGCCGATCTGGTGATTGTCAGCGCGTTTACCTTCGAAAACGTCCGGCTGATGCTGCTTTCCGGCATCGGCAAGCCTTACGATCCGGTAAGCCTGAGCGGCACCACGGGCCGTAATTACGCCTATCAGACCGCCAACGGCGTGCAGCTGTTCTTCGACGATAAAAACTTTAACCCGTTCATCGGCGCAGGCGCGGTCGGCATGGGTATTGACGACTTCAACAACGATAACTTCGACCACAGCGGGCTGGGTTTCTTCGGTGGCGGCAGCATCCGCGTCACGCCAATCGGTGGCGCCCCCATCGGTTATCGCCCGGTTCCGCCGGGAACGCCGAAATGGGGCAGCGAGTGGAAAAAGGCGACCGTCGCCAACTACCTCAGCTCAATGTCGATCGGTTGTGAGGCCAGCAGCTACACCACCAAAACCAACTATCTGTCGCTTGATCCGAACTACAAAGATCGCCTTGGCCGTCCGTTGCTGCGTGTGACGTTCGACTTCCCGGAAAACGATCTGAAAATGGCGGCGTATTGCACCGGTAAAGTGGCGGAAATCGCCAAAGCGATGAATCCGCGCCAGCTGGTGGCAAACCCGATGAAAGGCCACTGGAACGGCACGCCGTATCAGTCTTCCCACGTTGTCGGCGGTTTTGTGATGGGTGCGGATCCGTCCACCAGTTCGGTGAACAAACACCTGCAGGTCTGGGATGTGCCAAACCTGTTCGTGGTCGGCGCCTCTGCCTTCCCGCAGAATCCGGGTTACAACCCGACCGGCACCGTCGGCGCGCTGGCGTTCAAAGCGGCTCACGCGATCCGTAATTTCTATCTGAAAAAGCCGGGAGAGATGATTGCATGAAAAAGTTAACCTCCTTCTCACTCGGTTTACTGGCACTGAGCGTTTCAGGGCTGGCGCATGCCGCCGGTGACGGATCGTTCGAGCAGGTGGAACGCGGGCGCTACCTGGCGACGGTCGGCGACTGCGCCGCCTGCCATACCGCTTCCACGCCTGATGCGAAACCCTTCGCTGGTGGCGTGCCGATCGAAACGCCGTTTGGCCGTTTAGTGGGCGCAAACATCACGCCGGATCCGGAAACCGGCATCGGTAAATGGAGCTTCGACGACTTCCAGCGCGCGATGTCTGAAGGGATCGGCCACGGTGGTAAACGCCTGTACGGCGCGATGCCGTTTACCGCTTACACCAAAGTGACCCGTGAAGATAACGCCGCCATCTGGGCTTATCTGCAAACCCTGCAACCGGTGCATCACGAGGTTGAAACCAACCAGCTGCCGTTCCCGTTCAACGTGCGCACCAGCCTGATGGGCTGGAACTGGCTGAACTTCAACAAAGGCGAATTCAGGCCGCAGATGGATAAATCCGCAGAATGGAATCGCGGGGCATACATTGTTGAAGGTTTAGGCCACTGCGGCACCTGCCATACGCCGAAAAACATGATTGGCGGTGACAAGGACAGTGAATTCCTGCAAGGCGCCGTGGTTGAAAACTGGGTCGCGCCGGACATCACCACCAACAAGCACACCGGCGTGGGCAACTGGACGCAGGAAGACCTGATGCAATATCTGAAAACCGGTGTAAACCGTTTCGATATCGCCTCCGGGCCGATGGCGGAAGAGGTGACAAATTCGTCGCAGCACTGGACGGATGCGGATCTGAAAGCCGTGGCGGTTTATCTCAAAGACAGCGGTCATGACAGCGGGAATAACGCACCGGCGCCGGTGAAAGCCGATGACAGCGCGATGGTCGCCGGGAAACACATCTATGCCGACCGCTGTTCTGCGTGCCATACGCCGGACGGTAAAGGCCAGGAAGGTCTGTTCCCGCGTCTGGCGGATTCTGCGCTGATCAACCAGACCAATGCCACCTCGCTTATCCACGTTGTGCTGGCGGGCAGCAGGCCGGTGGCGACGGACAGCAAACCTACCGCGCCGTCAATGCCGTCGTTTGACGCAAACATGAGCGATGCGGACGTGGCGAACGTGCTGACCTACATCCGTAACAGCTGGGGCAATGCGGCTGCGCCAGTGGCAGCGTCAGACGTGAAAGATGTGCGGGAAACGCTGAAGAAATAAACGTGCTGTACTGAAAATGACAAAGGCCGCACTCGCGGCCTTTCTTTTTTGTCATGTCGTCGTCACTGAACTGTTACAAACTGTGAAATCAGTGCTGCGGCGGCATCTGCATAATTTGTACAAACAGATGATCGTTATTCTGGCTGAGCTGTACCAGATGTTTGCACTCAACCTTAATTGCCGTGAGCTGATCGTCTGTCAGGGAATACGGTAAATTAATATCGATGTTGTACATGCCCTGCTGCTCCGCCAGTTCAATCAGACGGACAATATTCGTCTCGTCGCTGACCTGGGTAGAAACGACCTGCAACGCCAGCGCCCGCAAGGATTCTTGCTTCGAGTTATCTTTTTGAGAACGGGATTTTAACACCATGCCAAAGAACGGCATCACACCATAAATGGCGTCAACGAAACTCCATTTCTTTTTACAGGATGCGGACAAATATTCCATGTAGTCAAAGGACGCTTTTTGACTGCGCGCATCGGGTACCAGGCGGTTTTCATTCATCCCCTCTTCCTCTTCCTGGTCAGGGCCTGTTCAATTGAACGTCTGAAGGCGTACTCGGCGATATAGAGCAAATCAATGCATATAGACACGATTATTCACCTGTATAATGGCATAGTTCACCGACACTTTTCCAGTCAGTTCAGGCGCTTTCACACAGTGACTGTAGCAGGCCGAAAGTGCGGAGACTGAAAATTCAGACTTAGTCGACAGAATCGCCTGAATTGTGGAATGCGTGCCGCAAGAGTCATTGCCGCCCATAGCGTCGGACGCGCGCTCACGCTATGCTAATCACCGGATTTTTAACAGCAGCAACCTAATGAATAAAATCGTTTTTGTAGAAGATGATGCTGAAGTCGGCAACCTGATTGCCGCCTATCTGGGCAAACATGATATCGACGTGCTGGTTGAACCCCGCGGCGATACGGCGCAGGCAAGAATTGAGAAAGAAAAACCCGATCTGGTCCTGCTCGACATCATGCTTCCCGGCAAAGATGGCATGACGTTATGCCGTGATTTGCGCCCGGTCTTTCCCGGCCCGATCGTGTTGCTGACGTCACTGGACAGCGACATGAATCATATTTTATCGCTGGAAATGGGCGCGAGTGATTACATCCTGAAAACCACACCGCCTGCGGTGTTGCTGGCGCGTCTGCGTCTGCATCTGCGACAGAATCCGTCGCCGTCCTCGCAAAGCGAACAGCCGGTTCAGACGCTGACCAGCGGTAACGCCCTGCACTTCGGCCAGCTGTGTATCGATCCGGTGAACCGTCAGGTCACGCTGGTGGATGAAACCATCGTGCTCTCGACCTCTGATTTCGATCTGTTGTGGGAACTGGCGACGCACGCCGGACGCATTATGGATCGCGAAGCCTTGCTGAAAAATCTGCGCGGCGTCAGCTATGACGGGCTGGATCGCAGCATCGACGTGGCGATTTCCCGCCTTCGCCGCAAACTGTACGACAACACGCTTGAACCTTTCCGCATTAAAACGGTGCGCAATAAAGGCTATCTGTTTGCCCCGAACGCCTGGGAGTCTCTTCAGGAATGAGAAAGCTTTTCGTCCAGTTCTTTCTGTTACTGCTGGTCTGCTTTATGGTCATGGCGATGCTGGTCGGCCTGGTGTACAAAGTCACCGCCGAACGCACAGGCCGTCAGTCCATGAATGACCTGATGAAAAGCTCGCTGTACCTGATGCGCAGCGAACTCAGGGAAATCCCCATTAAAGACTGGAACAAGACCATCAATACGCTGGATCTTAACCTGTCTTTCAAATTGCATATCGAGCCGCTCGGTAAACGTAAACTCAGCCCCGAACTGGACAAACGGTTAAAAGAAGGCGAAATCATCGCACTCGACGATGAATATACCTTCATCCAGCGTGTTCCCCGCAGCCATTACGTTCTGGTGGTCGGCCCGATCCCCTATCTGTTTTACATGCACGAAATGCGGCTGCTCGATCTTGCGCTGCTGATGATCATTGGTCTGTCGCTGGCGTTGCCGGTTTTCCTGTGGATGCGCCCGCACTGGCAGGATTTACTGCGTCTGGAGAACTCGGCGCTGCGCCTCGGCAACGGCCACCTGGATGAACGGGTGAATTTTGATTCAGCCTCCAGCCTGACCCGCGTTGGCGTGGCGTTCAACCAGATGGCGGATAACATCAGCACGTTGATCGCCAGTAAAAAACAGCTGATCGACGGCATCGCCCACGAACTGCGTACCCCGCTGGTGCGCCTGCGCTACCGTCTGGCGATCAGCGAAAACCTGCCAGAGTCGGAACAAAACGCCATCAACCGGGACATCGGCCAGCTCGAAGCGCTGATTGATGAACTGCTGACTTACGCCCGCCTCGACCGCCCGCAGGTCGCGCTGCATCTGGAAAAAGTGAATCTGGCTGACTGGCTGGAAGACAAAGTGGATGATTTCCGCCTGATCAACGCGCAGAGGACAGTGGCTTTTGAGGCGCCGCAAAACATCGATTTCGGCGGCGTGGATTTACGTCTGATGGAGCGCGTGCTGGATAACCTGGTTAACAACGGTTTGCGCTACTCGCAGAAAATGATCCGCATCAGCCTGTGGCTCGATGGCGAAACGGCCTGTCTGCAAGTTGAAGATGACGGCCCCGGCATACCGCCGGAAGAACGCCTGCGCGTATTCGAACCCTTTGTCCGCCTGGATCCGAGCCGCGATCGCGCCACCGGCGGCTGCGGGCTGGGGCTGGCAATTGTGCACTCCATTGCCGTCGCGTATCAGGGGCGCGTCGCCGTCGACAGCAGCACGCTCGGCGGTGCCAGTATGCGTTTCAGCTGGCCGGTAAAACCCACTTTCAATCTGGTTGTCGAACAACCAGACCAATACCATGAAGGGAGCTAATAATGACCATCGCGTATAAAAAATTGCACGACACCTTCGCCCGTTTATCCCGTTTCGGCCATTTATCTGCGATTGCCGGTTGGGATGCCGCGGCCATGATGCCGCCCCAGGGCGGGCAGGCACGTTCAGAAGCGCTGGCGGAACTGAGCGTTCTGTCACATCAGATCCTGACCGCAAAGCAGGTCGGTGAATGGCTGGAACAGGCGGGTGGCGAGCAACTCAATGACGTTGAGCAGGCTAACCTGCGCGAAATGCGTCGCCAGTATCAGCAGGCGGCCCTGCTGCCGGAAAGCCTGGTGCAGGCAAAATCACTGGCCGGTGCCCGCTGCGAGCAGGCATGGCGCATTCAGCGTAAATCCAACGACTGGGAAGGTTTCTCTGAAAACCTGAAAGAAGTGGTGAAACTGAGCCGTCAGGAAGCGCAGTTCCGTGCCGAAGCCGCCGGGATCAGCCGCTATGACGCCCTGCTCGATTTATACGAACCGGGCATGACATCGCAAAAGCTCGATACCCTGTTTGGTGATCTGAAAACATGGCTGCCGGATCTGTTGCAGACCGTGGTGGAAAAACAGAAATCAGAAAGCCGTATCACACCGCAGGGGCCGTTTGATATCGAGAAACAGCGCCAGCTCGGCCTGAAAGTGATGGATCGTCTCGGTTTTAATTTCGACGCCGGTCGTCTTGACGTCAGCGCCCACCCGTTCTGCGGCGGCGTGCCTCAGGATGTGCGCATCACCACGCGCTATAACCAGGACGAGTTCCTCAGTGCCATGATGGGCGTGATCCATGAAACCGGTCATGCGCGTTATGAGCAAAACTTGCCAAAAGAGTGGCTCGGCCAGCCGGTATCCAATGCGCGTTCGATGGGCGTTCACGAATCCCAAAGCCTGTTGTTTGAAATGCAACTCGGTTGCAGCGAACCGTTCCTGAAATCCGTGTATCCGCTGGTTATTGAGCAGTTCGGCGAGCGTCCGGGTCTGGATGAACGCAACTTCATCACGCTGAACCAGCGCGTCCAGCCAGGCTTTATCCGTGTGGATGCGGACGAACTGAGCTATCCGGCACACGTCATCCTGCGCTACGAGATCGAAAAAGCGCTGATGGAAGGCGACATTGAAGTCGATGATATTCCAGCCTTGTGGAACAGCAAGATGAAGGAATATCTGGGCATCGATACCGTCGGCAATTACCGCGACGGCTGTATGCAGGACATCCACTGGACCGACGGCGGTTTCGGCTACTTCCCGACGTACACGCTGGGCGCAATGTACGCCGCGCAACTGTTCCAGACCGCCAACACCGCCATTCCGACCTTGCAGGCTGACATCGCACGCGGCGACCTGACGGCGCTGTTCCAGTGGTTGCAGCAAAATATCTGGCAGCACGGCAGCCGTTTTACCACTGACCAGCTGATGACCAATGCCACCGGCGAAACCCTGAATCCGGCATTCTTCCGGGCGCATCTGGAGAGCAGATACCTGTAAGTATTGGGTGGGGGTCCACTTTAACTTCAACTTCAAGTTCAAGGTCGTGGGCGTCGGCCCACACCGACTTGGGGGGCGGCATATCGCCGCCGCCCCCCAAGACCCCCCGGGCTCTTTCACTGCGCGCTGCCGCTCGCGGGCTATATTCCAGCGGCTCCGGCTATTGCCGCAAAATCCCGCCGCTGCGCGGTGCCCTCCGCTCGGGTTACAACCCGCGCAAACAGACGCGCGGTTTTCCACCACTCCCTCCAGCGTGATTTTTGAGCGCGGCCACTGGCATTTCAAAATCAAAGGAAATGTGTTTGGTTCTGATTTTCTCTTCCCACATCGCAGGGGGAGGAGAAAAACCTTCGTTTTACATAGCCTTTGGCCGCGCTCAAAACGACGTCGAATGAACGGTGAGAAACCGCGAGTTTTTTCCGAGCGGGTTCGAACCTGAAATGAGAGTACCGCGAAGCGGCGGCGTTTGCGGCAATAGCCGGAGTTTCTGAAACATAGCCCGCGAGCGACAGCGCGCAGTTAAAAAAACGCAGGATTGTTAAGGGGCGCGTTTACGCCCCTTAACCCGGTGTGGGCCGGCGCCCACGACCTTGAAGTTGAACTTAAAGTTGAGGAGTGTCTGAAACATAGCCTGCCTGCGAGAGCGCAGTTAAAGAGCCCGGGGGTCTTGGGGGGCGGCGGCGATATGCCGCCCCCCAAGTCGGTGTGGGCCGACGCCCACGACCTTGAACTTGACCTTAACCTAAAACCCCCACCGCCACCCCTACTAACTCATTGATTTTATTAATCAGCCCCTCTGTACATTCCGTTACACGCCGATACCAATCACTCACGGACAACATGATCCCTTACGCCTATTATTCTTTCACCGGCCCCGCAGTGGGGTGGACACTTAAACAAAAATTCTGAGGAATTAAAGATGAAAAAAGTATTAGCTCTGGTTGTTGCCGCTGCAATGGGTCTGTCTTCTGTCGCTTTTGCTGCTGAAACTACAGCAACGCCTGCACCTGCTGCTTCAACTACAACAGCAGCTCCGGCACCTGCTACCAAGCACGTTGCTAAACACAAAACTCACAAGAAAGTAGCCCAGAAAGCGCAGGCTGCTAAAAAACACAAAAAACACGCTAAGAAAGCAGCACCAGTGGCTCAGAAAGCGCAGGCCGCTAAAAAACACGTGAAACACGCTAAGAAAGCAGCGCCAGTTGCTCAGAAAGCGCAGGCTGCTAAAAAACACGTGAAACACGCTAAAAAAGCAGCGCCGGTTGCTCAGAAAGCGCAGGCTGCTAAAAAACACGTAAAACATGCTAAGAAAGCGGCTCCTGCTGCAAAAGCAACACCAGCTGCATAAGATGTACTAAGAAGTCTTTGTGAGCGTATCCACTCACCATTATCAAGACTGAAGAGTTAACACCCGGTTCGCCGGGTGTTTTTTTCTCCGGTTTCTATCTTGAGGTACTGATGGAAGATGCTGCGCCGCTACCTGTTCGAAATCACCCTGTGCTCTCTGATCCTCTGCGGTCTGATCACCTTGTTCTTCTACTTCTGAAGTGTTTATACCCGCGAAGATGACGCTCGTTATCTGCTCAAAAGATTGAATTATCATACAAAAATAGCCACCATCAATGATAACCGTCTATAATCGTTCAATAATAACGGGTTCTTGGGTTCTCCCTGTTTTCAAGGTCAGAATGTTATGCGCATCGCGTTACCGCTGTTTTTGTGCTTTTTCTGTTTTACCGCCAGTTCCCTTGTCCATGCAGACTCCCCGGATGATGCAGACGATGACGCACCTGCTATCTCTGTTAAAGAAAAAACCGCCCTGTTCTTTGGTCATGACCAGCGCCAGCCTGTGGCTGCCTCGTCGCACTGGCCCTGGCAGGCTATCGGACAGATAGAAACCGCCAGCGGTAATTTATGTACCGCGACCCTGATTTCAAAACACCTGGTGTTGACCGCCGGCCATTGCGTTCTCGCGCCTCCGGGCAACATCGATAAAGTCGTCGCCCTGCGTTTTATTTCCCATAATCAGAAATGGCGTTATCAGATCACCGCTTTGCAAACGCTGGTGGATCCTAAACTGGGTAAGAAACTCAAAGCCGATGGCGAAGGCTGGATTGTGCCACCGAAAGCGGCACCTTTTGATTTTGCGTTGATCCGCCTGACTGACGAGAAGCTGGCGTTGCCGATCAAGCCCCTGCCGTTATGGAGTGGATCGCGCGACGATCTGACCGCCCTGCTTAAACAGGAAGGCCGGAAAGTGACGCAGGCAGGGTATCCGGAAGATCATCTGGATGATTTGTACGTCCATCAGGATTGTCAGGTCACCGGATGGGCGCAGCCAGGCGTGTTGTCGCACCGCTGTGACACGCTTCCGGGTGACAGCGGTTCGCCGTTATTGATAAAAAATGCCGACGGCTGGTCACTGGTGGCGATCCAAAGCTCGGCGCCCGCCGCGCAGGACCGCTATCTGGCCGATAACCGCGCACTGGCCGTTCCCGCCATCCGCGATGCCCTGAGCACGCTCTCTTCCGGCGTGATCAGCGCGAGCACAACGCCAGCGCCTTAAGCCAGACGCTCTGCGGAAATAAAAAAGCCGCCGGTTGTTCAACAGACAACCGGCGGCTTTTTATTGCACACGAAAATGAATTACACCAGCTGCTCCATGGTCTGCAAAATCCTTTTATCTGAGATCGGATACGGTGTGCCGAGTTGCTGCGCAAAATAGCTGACGCGCAGTTCTTCTATCATCCAGCGCACTTCCTTCACGTCTTCACTCTGCTGGCGCACCGGCGGCAACTTATTCAGCCACTGCTGCCACTGTTTCTCAATACTCTCGACTTTCAGCATCTGCGCCCGGTCACGGTGCGGATCCATCGCCAGTTTGTCCATCCGGCGCTCAATAGCATTGAGATAACGCAGGGTATCCGGCAGACGTTTCCAGCCGTTTTGCGTCACGAAACCACGGTAAATCAGGCCGGACATTTGCGCTTTGATATCTGAAAGCGCCAGCGCCAGGCTGATATCAATACGTCCTTTCAGCCGTTTATTAATGTTGAAAACCGTCGTCAGGATCTGCTCGACCTGAATGGCAATCTGCACCACGGCTTCATTCAGGTTAGCGCGAACGTGCTCGTGTAATTTGGCGAAATCCTCTTCGCGCCACACCAGCCCGCCGGACTCAGCGATCAGTTTGTCGATGCCGCAGGAAATGCAGTCGTCGATCAGATCCAGCACTTTGCCGTACGGGTTGAAATACAGCCCCAGCTTGGCTTTATTCGGCAACTTATCGTGCAGATATTTGATGGGTGAAGGGATATTCAGCAGCAGCAGGCGGCGCATTCCGCCCCACATTGCCTGTTGCTGTTCCAGTTCGCTGTCGAATAATCGGATGGCGATACTGTCTTTTTCATCAACAATCGCGGGGTAGGCTTTCACCTCATACCCGCCGCGCTTCTGTTCGTAACGCTCGGGCAGCGTGCCAAAACTCCAGACATGCAAGTCACGCTGTTCGATACCGTCGTCGGCGACGGCGGAAAGTGTCTGCTGCACCTGCTCTTTCAGGCCGGCTTTCAGCGCCGTCAGGTCTTTGCTTTCACGCAGTGTTTTGTTTTTGTCATCAACAATGCGGAACGTCATCTTAAGATGATCGGGCACTTGATCCAGTTGCCAGTCTTCACGTGACAACGTCACTCCGCTCATCTTACGCAGCTCTTTTTCCATCGCATCCAGCAGCGGCATTTCAAAAGGTTTGATGCGCCCCATGAGGGCATCCGCGTAGTTTGGCGCGGGAACAAAGTTACGGCGTAACGGCTTCGGTAATGACTTGATCAGTGCCATGATAAGCTCCCGGCGAATGCCGGGGATCTGCCAGTCAAAGCCCTGTTCGCTGACCTGATTAAGCAGCGGCAGCGGGATATGCACCGTGACCCCGTCGGCATCGGTGCCCGGCTCAAACTGATAAGTGACGCGCAGTTTGATGTTGCCCTGATGCCAGAAGTTCGGGTAATCATGGGCGCTGATATTGCCTGCGCCCTCTTTGATCAGCATGCTTTTTTCGAAGTTGAGGCTGTCCTGCGGCTGTGTTTTCCACCAGGTATCAAAATGCCGGCCTGAAACCACTTCCATGCCAATACGCTGCTCGTAGAACAGGAACAACGTCTCTTCATCCACCAGAATATCGCGGCGGCGGGATTTGTGTTCCAGCTCTTCGACCTCAGAACGCAGACGCAGGTTGGCGCGGAAGAACGCGTGGCGTGTCTGCCAGTCGCCTTCCACCAGGGCATGGCGGATAAACAGTTCGCGCGACACCACGGGATCGATGGTGCCGTAATTGACGCTGCGCGCCGCCACAATCGGCAGGCCGTACAGCGTCACTTTCTCCGTCGCCATCACCGCGCCCTGGGCTTTCTCCCAGTGCGGTTCGCTGTAACTGCTCTTCGCCAGATGCTTCGCCAGCGGTTCGATCCATTCCGGTTCGATACGTGCAGCAATGCGCCCCCACAGGCGGCTGGTTTCCACCAGTTCGGCGACCATCACCCATTTTGGCGGCTTCTTGAATAAACCGGAGCCAGGGAACACCGCAAATCTGGCGTTGCGCGCACCGGTATACTCTTGTTTATCCACATCTTTCTGGCCGATATGCGACAGCAAACCGGTCAGCAGCGAGCAGTGGATTTCGCGATACTCAGCCGGTTCGCTGTTCACCGGCAGCCCGAGCTCTTTCACCACCTGACGCAGCTGGGTGTAGATATCCTGCCACTCGCGTACGCGCAAATAGTTCAGGAAATCGCTGCGGCACAGCTTACGGAACTGCGCCGAGGTCAGCTCTTTTTGCTGCACTTTCAGGTGATCCCACAAATTGACGAACGCCTGGAAATCAGAGTCTTTATCAGCAAAGCGGCGATGTTTCTCATCGGACGCCTGCTGTTTGTCCATCGGGCGCTCACGCGGATCCTGAATCGACAGCGCCGAGGTGATGATCATCACTTCGCGCACGCAGCCATTTTTCTGCGCTTCCAGCACCATGCGCGCCAGACGCGGATCCACCGGCAACTGCGCCAACTGACGACCAAGCGGGGTCAGGGTGTAACGGCCATCGACGGCATTATTGATGGCGTTCAGCTCTTCCAGCAGACGCACGCCGTCCTGAATATTGCGCTTATCCGGCGCTTCGACGAACGGGAATGCGGCGATATCGCCCAGCCCGAGCGAGGTCATTTGTAAAATAACGGACGCCAGATTGGTGCGCAGAATTTCGGGGTCGGTAAATTCAGGGCGCGACAGGAAATCCATCTCAGAATAGAGACGGATACAAATCCCTTCCGAGACACGGCCACAGCGGCCTTTACGCTGGTTGGCGGAGGCCTGAGAGACGGGTTCAATCGGCAGTCGCTGCACTTTGGTGCGGAAACTGTAGCGGCTGATACGCGCAGTGCCGGGGTCAATCACATACTTGATGCCGGGCACGGTCAGCGAGGTTTCGGCGACGTTGGTTGCCAGCACGATGCGCCGGCCCGTGTGCGACTGGAATACGCGGTTCTGCTCGCTGTTCGACAGCCGCGCATACAGCGGCAAAATCTCGGTGTGCGGTAAATCCAGCCGGTTCAGCGCATCCGCGGTATCACGGATTTCACGCTCACCGCTCATGAAAATCAGGATGTCGCCCATGCTTTCGCGGCCAAGCTCATCGACGGCGTCGAAAATCGCCTGCAGCTGATCGCGGTCCACATCGTCAGCGTCATCGACAATCGGCCGGTAACGCACGTCAACCGGATAGGTACGGCCTGACACTTCAATGATCGGCGCGTTATTAAAATGGCGTGAGAAGCGCTGCGGATCGATGGTGGCCGAGGTAATGATGACTTTCAGATCCGGGCGTTTGGGCAACAACTGACGCAGATAACCGAGAATGAAATCGATGTTCAGGCTGCGCTCATGCGCTTCATCGATGATCAGCGTGTCGTATTGCATCAGCATGCGATCCTGCTGGATTTCGGCCAGCAGAATACCGTCAGTCATCAGTTTGACCAGCGTGTTGTCACCGACCTGATCGGTAAAGCGGACTTTATAGCCGACCGTGTTGCCAAGCGTGGTGTCCAGCTCATCGGCAATACGGTTCGCCACCGTACGCGCCGCCAGACGTCGCGGCTGGGTGTGGCCGATCACGCCTTTTATCCCGCGACCAAGCTCCATGCAGATTTTTGGGATCTGCGTGGTTTTACCGGAACCGGTTTCCCCGGCAACGATCACCACCTGATGGTCGCGAATGGCGTTAAAGATATCGTCTTTCTTCTGACTGACCGGCAAATTTTGCGGATAGCTGATTTTTGGTCGTGATGCTTCGCGGGAGCTGACTTTTTTCAGGCTCTCAGTGATCGCGTTTTGGATTTCAGCACTTAATGCCTCGAGGGCTTCAGGCTTGTTGATCTTGTTGGCACCCTGCAAACGACGTTGCAGGCGTTGCCGGTCACGTAGCATCAGCCCGTCTAACTGCGCTGATAGTGCCGCGAGCGGTGATTTCACGTTCGGAATTCCTTGTTACATGTCTGCTGACGGGGATCAGAGATGCCGTCAACTGAATCTGAATGGGTGATGAGGAAGGGCCACGCCTTACCTGCCTGGCGCTATGTTAGCACAAGGTGTTGAACATGCTGAAAATCGGGCGAGGAATGTTCGGTTTCTGATTTATTCAAAAAAACTGATGATAGATCTCTAAATATTGCGCTATCACTGCATAAGCTTTCTGAATAAAGTAAGTTCCATTCCGGGTACGTTCTGGTTATAAAAACCTGCACCCTATGTATCACACAGTTAAGGAACTCTCTAATGAGCAAAGTACTCGTCCTGAAATCAAGCATTCTGGCTAACTTCTCTCAGTCAAACCAACTGGCTGATTATCTTGTTGCACAGTATCAGGCTGCGAACAGCGGTTCTACCGTGACAGTACGTGACCTGGCTGCGGACCCGATCCCGGTACTCGACGGTGAACTGGTTGGCGCGCTGCGTCCTTCCGATGCTCCGCTGTCACCACGTCAGGAAGAAGCACTGGCGCTGTCCAACACCCTGATCGACGAACTGCAGGCGCACGACGTGATCGTTATCGCTGCACCTATGTACAACTTCAACATTCCTACACAGCTTAAAACCTATTTCGACCTGGTAGCGCGTGCGGGCGTGACGTTCAAATACACCGAGAAAGGCCCTGAAGGCCTGGTGAAAGGCAAACGCGTTATCGTTCTGACCAGCCGTGGTGGCATCCATAAAGACACCCCGAGCGACCTGGTTGCCCCTTACCTGTCTCTGTTCCTGGGCTTCCTGGGCATGAGCGACGTAGAATTCGTTTACGCGGAAGGCATCGCATACGGTCCTGAAGTGGCGACCAAAGCGCAGACTGATGCGAAAGCCGCCATCGACGCCGCGATCAAAGAACTGGCTGCTGCTTAATTTTCACAATCAGGGCGCGGGCTACTCTCTTTAAAATCTGTGTCTGAAAACCCGCTCTGATGTTGTTGTGAAAACCCTCTTGCGCGCTTAATAGCGCGCTTTTTTATTTCCCTGCCCCATGAATAAATACGTCTGTTTTTACTTCTGCAACCACTTCCCGTTAATGCCGCGCACCCATTCGCCCTTTCCGGCTCTGGCAACCAGTTTTTGCCCGGCCAGTTTGGCGACATCGTCGGTGGTGACCTGATTATCCTGCGCAACTTGCTGATACTGCTGTTTGCGGGCGTCGTTGATGCGCGTCGCGAAGGCGATACTTTCCTGATCTTCTCTGACCGGCGCCAGATAGCCGGAAAGCGTTTCCCCCACCAGACCTTGCTGTTTCGCTTCGCTGAGTGTTAACGCGAAGGCCTGACTGCACAGCAGTAATCCGCTGGTCAGCAGCATAAGGCTGAATCTTTTGATAAATGCCCTGGGCATATCGGCTCCTAAAACAGATCGTTCTGGTTTTTAAGCAGATTTTCGACGTCTTTATCCACTTTGATGTGGATCTCATGCTCAATCTTGACGTTCATATTGATGGTGATCGGCTCTTTTGGCGCAGCCAGTTCGATGCGGGGAACGCAGCCGCTGAGCATCATAACGCCCAGCACCACGCACGGGCCGACAAGTCGCTGTTTCATTGTACCTTCCTCACTGATTGATCCTTTTTCTGCCCGGCGTCTGCGGGGCTTTTCGACAGCGCATTCGCGGGTAAGGAAACCTGCTGTTGCAGCCATTCCTGAAGATTGTCGCCAAAGCGCAAACTGCGCCACAGCTGATAGATATTTTCCTGATGGGTGTAATTGAGCACGACTTCCCGTTTCTCTTTTTCACCGCCGTGCGTCGTGTCGGTATAATTCACGCCGTCGATTTTTGCGGCCATCGTCATTTCACCGAGATTATCGAGGCTGACCTGCGCCTCTGACCGGCTGATTTCCATATATCGCAGCAGGCCAATCACCATACCATTGGCGAAGTTGCCGCTGGCCATCGCATCGGCAAATTGCTGATCGAGACGCAGGGTCAGGCCGCCATCATTTTTTATCCAGCCGTTGTGAATAATCCATTTTGGATTGTCCACATACAGCGGTAACTCGCCGTAAATCATTCCCGACATCGCCAGCTGTTTGGGTTTCAGGGCGGTGAATAATTCACTGAGACTGATTTTTTCCAGTTTGAGCACGGCCGCATCGTGTTGCGGCATACGCAGCGCCGACAAACTCAGGTGCCCGCGCAGCGCGTCCACACCGAGATTGGAGAGCGTCAGCGGTTTGTCTTCACTCCACGGATAATGGCCCTGCAAATCCGCCGTAATATTATTCATCGTGATCAGGTTGTTAATTTCGCCGATGCGCAGCATCACCGGCTGTTTGACGCCCAGCTGCCAGACCGCATCCTGCAGGCGATACGGCAGGCTGAAATCCAGCCCGCTCAGGTCACCGTCTTTCAGCCACATGCCGCCGTTTTTCACCACCCAGTGACCGCCCGCAATGAAACCCTGACCGCGCGCGGCGGAAAATGCCGACTGCGCGTAGAAAGATCCTTCACGTAATTTGATGTCGAGATCCGGTGTCAGCAGCGTCTGAAACGCCGTGAGCTGTTGTTTCGGCCACCAGCCTTCTCCGCGCAGACGCTCACCGTCCCAGCGCCCGGACAGGCGGATCGGGCCGATCGGTTTGGCGTCAAGCGATCCGCGCAGGGTAAAGTGCGAGGGGGTATCGCCGCTGAGTTGCAGCGTCAGGGTTGCAGGCGGCAGATAACCGCCGTTGGTAAAGGCGATTTTCTTCGCCACCAGCCGGATGTCGCCTTTAAACACCGTAGGTTGATCCGGATACTGTTTCCTGAAACGTTCAGGCACCGGACGTTGCCAGACAAACGGCTGTTCCAGCGTCAGGCGCGGCGCATCCACATCCACAATGCCGTAATGCAGCCGGGCAAAACCGGTCGACAGGCTGTTTATGCGGATCACGTTGTCATGCCACTGGCCTTTTCCGGACATATCCCAGCGGCCGCTGAGCGGCGGCAGATGCCCGTTGCCCCAGTAATTGAAATCCCACTGCCCGGCATCCGGCCAGAACGCCTGCGATTTTCCGTTCAGATGCAAATCAAACTTGCCCCAGTAGCTGTGCTGCGCTTTGAGGATCGCCTGTAAGGGGCCGCTGACGCCTTGCGCAGAGACTTTCACACCGGCCAGCGGCCAGCGGGCATCGGTAATGGTCAGTTCAGGCACAGGTTTACCCCAGGCCCGTAACAGGGAACCGCTGCGCAATAACAGCGTCGGGTTGAGCACCGAGCCGCTGAGCACGCCAGGCAGTGACGCGCTCAGCGAGGTCGCCTGCAAATTCGCCTGCCCGGTCAGCCGGAAATCAAGATTGCTGTCGAGCAGCCCGATACGGCCCGGCCCCATCGTCAGCACCACGTTGGCTTTACCATTGTGACCCTGAGTCAGCACGTTCAGGCGCGCGGTAATGTTGGTTTGATCAAAGGTCTGCGTCCAGTCGCTGAGCGTCAGGTTGATGCCGCCCGCCAGCGGTTGCAGGGCGTACGGCCAGCGCCATTGTCCCTGAGTGATGTTCAGCTCTTTGTCATTGAGCTTCCACGGTAATCTCGCCAGTGGCGACTCACTGCCTTTTTCGGTCAGCGTCAGTACGCCTTCGGTGGCCTGCCAGCTCAGCTGAATATCCAGCGGATTGGGCACCTGCGCGGTGCGCATTTCCGCATGCAGTTCACCGGATTCAGGCAGCCTGTCGAAGGTGGCGGGAAGCAGCAGTTTTCCGCTCAGGGTGATGGGCTGATCGCTGCCCGGCGGTGTCAGGCTGAAGGTGTGGATCGCCAGTGTACGGTTGCCGTCGAGGATTGCATCCAGCGTCAGCGATTCGCCGTTAAAGGAAAGGTGCTGCACGCCGCCGGTATTATCGAGCTGTAATTTCCCGGCATAGCGCTGCCACGGCGTGACAGAGAAATGCGCAATATTGACCCGCCCTGCGGGAATCACACTCTGGATGTCGGCCAGCGATAGGGTGGACTGGCCGTCACTGGCGGGCAGCTTCGTCAGGCAGGCGGTGTCAACGGTGAGGGTGTCCAGATCCAGCGCCCAGCGCCCGGTCTTTTTGCTCAGGCGCGCATCTTTTGCGCTGGCAAGCACGCAATCACCGGCGGCATAGCGCAGCCCCGGCAGTTGCAGGCTGCCGCCCGACCAGTGCGGGGAACCGTTCAGCGACAGCTGTGTTCCCGCAGGCAACCAGTGGCTGGCGAGAGGCGGCAGCCAGCGCGGCACGGTTTTCCATAACACCCAAATAAGCAGGACAAGAATCACCACTATACTCAGGATCACCTGTACGCTTTTCTTAAGTCCGTTCCGCATGACTTGCCTTGTTCTTCGCTAAATGTGTAACTGCCCGCAAGATAACATAATTAGCGTAACAACTGATGGTTGAAAAACCAGTACCCTGAGGCTGAATAGCACAGGAAAAATTGTCTGCCATCCCGCGCTCTGTTACTTTGGTCGTATTGCGCGAATTGTTTCCAAAACGTTTTATTCCTTAGAAAACATAAGGAAACAACATCGCCACAGATTCAAACTCACTGCGGAGAAACACCATGAAAGTGGCTGTCTACAGTACTAAAAATTATGACCGGAAATATCTGGAACTGGTGAATCAGCATTATGGCTATGAACTTGAGTTCTTCGATTTTCTGCTGACCCCGCAAACGGCGAAAACCGCTATCGGCGCAGATGCCGTGTGCATTTTCGTCAATGATGACGGATCGCGTGATGTGTTACAGGAGCTGGCGACCCTTGGGGTGAAAACGCTGGCGCTTCGCTGTGCGGGCTTTAACAATGTCGATCTGGACGCCGCCCGGGAGCTGGGCATTGACGTTGTGCGCGTTCCGGCCTACTCCCCGGAAGCCGTCGCCGAGCATGCGGTCGGCATGATGCTGTGTCTCAACCGTCACATTCACCGCGCCTATCAGCGCACCCGTGAAGCCAACTTCTCACTGGAAGGTCTGATCGGTTTTAACATGTATCAGCGTACCGCCGGGATCATCGGCACCGGTAAAATCGGCGTGGCGACCATGCGGATCCTGAAAGGGTTCGGTATGCGCATTCTGGCCTACGATCCGTTCCCGAGCCCGCTGGCGCTGGAACTTGGCGCAGAATATGTCGATCTGGACACCCTGTACGCCGAGTCTGACGTGATTTCCCTGCACTGCCCGCTGACGCCGGAAAACCACCATCTGCTGAATGCGCAATCTTTCGCCAAAATGAAAGATGGCGTGATGATCGTCAATACCAGCCGTGGCGCACTGCTTGATGCCACCGCTGCCATTGATGCGCTGAAAAAGCAAAAAATCGGCGCACTGGGGATGGACGTGTACGAAAACGAACGCGATCTGTTCTTCGAGGACAACTCAAACGAAGTCATTCTCGACGACGTCTTCCGCCGCCTCTCTTCCTGCCACAACGTGCTGTTCACCGGACATCAGGCATTCCTGACCAGTGACGCGCTGACCAGCATTTCAGAAACCACGCTGATGAATATTGATCAGCTGGGGAAAGGCGTGGCCTGTCCAAATCTGCTGACGGCGTAACTGCGGCGCGAAACGGTTTGTACGAAATCAGGCTCACTGCGGTGAGCCTTTTTTTTGGGGCATCCGGCAGAACCTGCCCTTAAAAACTCAGCACCCGGCTGACTTCAGGCCCGTAGCCGGTGATCGTCAGGACATCACCTTCCAGCGTGACACTGGCAAACGGCAAACGGTTTTCACCATCAACCATGCCTTTCAGGGTGATAAAGTCGGTGTTTTCGATCCGGTCGTAACCCCCGCGATGATCGTGCCCGGCAAAGAAGGCGCGCACCTGATAGCGGCACAACAGTTCCACCAGCGTTTCACAATTCCACAGATTATGGCTGTTCACCGGCGTCAGCGGGTAATGCCCGAACACCAGCACCGTTTCGCCCTGCGCTTTCGCCTGTTTCAGGTGTTCTTCGATCCACGCCAGCTGTTTGCGCCCTACCGCACCGTTCCACGGCTGCGCCTGCGATTGCTGGCATTCGGTCAGTTCATCGAGCATAAATTCTGCCAGCTGATGATCGTCGCCGTTGGCGTGATTGCAGTACAGACTGACGTCGTTGCCATCGGTCACCAGAAAGCGGTAACCCGGCAACGTGAACGCGTAGTAGCTTTTCGGCAAGCCGAGCGCCGGTGTCTGCGCGCCCAGATGTTGTGAAATCACCTGCGCATCATGGTTGCCGATCAGCGCCGCATGCGGATGGCGCAGCGCGGCGTAGGTGTTCAGCACAGGTTCGAAACTGCACCAGTCGCGATCGACCAGATCGCCCAGCGTGACCACGAAATCCAGCTTCAGATCATTGAGCTCAGTGATCGCGGTGGCCAGTTTATTCAGGCTGTTGCGGTAATAACGATCCTTTTCTGTCACGGCGTCGGCATATTGCGGGTCGGCAATCAGCCCGAAACGCAGGCGCTGACCGGAGACGCTGGCATCATGCATCTTCGGTGTCTGATAGAGCGCGCTGACCTTACCCAGCGCCTGTTCCTGCTCCGGGGACAACGACGGAGAAGTGAGAATATCGGTCATAAGAAACTCCTGTCGGGCGAATTAACGGATGCCCGCCCGCATAAAGGATTGAACAAACTGACGTTGAAACACCAGGAACAACACCAGCAGCGGCAGCACGGTCATCAGCGTCGCGGCGCTGATCAGCGCCCACTGCACGCCCTGTTCCGGCGCGGAGAAAAGCTGCAAGCCCACGGTGATTGGCCGGACCTTCACCGAATCCGTGATGACCAGCGGCCAGAGGAAGTCGTTCCAGTGAAAGCTTATCGACACCAGCGCAAACGCCACATAAATCGGCTTCGCCAGCGGAATGTAGATTTTGCGCAGAATGTAAAACCGGCTGGCGCCTTCCACAATCGCCGCCTCTTCCAGCACCAGCGGAATGCTTTTGAAGGTCTGACGCAGCATGAAAATGGCAAACGCCGAGGCGAAATACGGTAAGGCAATCCCCAGCAGGCTGTCGCGCAATCCCAGCGCGCTGATGGTTTTATAGTTATTCAGGATCAGAACGTCGGGGCTTATCATCAGCTGCAATAAAATCAGCGCAAAAATAAGGCCGCCGCCTTTCATTTTGAACCGCACCAGCGCATAGGCCGCCAGCGTGGCCAGCACCATCTGGCAGACCACAATCATCAGTACCAGCAACGTGGTATTGAGAAAGTAGCGGGCAAACGGCGCAGCATGCCAGGCGTTGATAAAATTCTGCAACGTCAGCGGCGCAAACAGCGAGAAACTGCCCTGCTCGGACGCGGGATGAAGCGCGACCCAGATAGCCACCAGAATCGGCAAAAACCACAGTAAGGCCGCCAGCCAGGTGATCAGATTCAGGCCGTACTGGCCGAACGCGGTGTGACGCAATGCATCAGGTTTCACTGATAATGTGCCCTTTTATCCATCAGGTTAAATTTGATCAGCGCAATGCTCGCCAGGATCACCAGCAGCACAACGGTCATCGCCGAGGCATACGGCAAATCCCAGTAACTGAAAGCGGTGCGGTAGATGTAAAACAGCAGCAAACTGGTGCTGTTGTTTGGCCCGCCGTTGGTCATGGCAATCACCTGATCGACAATACGGAACGCGTTCATCGAGGCGTTGATCAAAATAAACAGCGTGGTGGGCATCAGCAGCGGCCACTGCACGCGACGAAAATAATACCCCCGCGACGCTCCTTCGATTTCAGCCGCCTCGGCAAGGCGCGGATCGATTTGCTGCAACGCGGCGAGATAAAAAATCATGAAGAATCCCGCTTCACGCCATACCGAGACGGCCATCAGGCTGTACAGCGCGGTATCCGGCTGCCCGAGCCAGTTGACGGCGGGCAGAGAAAACAGCGCCAGCAGTTTGTTGAGCAACCCGAGCTGCGGCGTGTAGAAAAACAGCCACAAATTGGCGATCGCCACCATCGGCAGTAAAGAAGGAATGAAGAAGGCCGCACGGGTGACGGCGTTGCCGCGCAGGCGGCGGTTAACCGCCAGCGCCATCAGCAGCGCCAGCACGACAGACAGTGGAATGGTGATCGCCGCGTACAGCAGGTTGTTACGCAGCGACAACAGGAAAGTATCGTCGTCAAGCAAGGCGCGGTAATTATCCAGCCCGACAAACTGCGCCGGATGCCCGTTGCGCGCGGCGCTGAACACGCTTTCCCACAGCGTTGCCAGCATCGGGTAATGGGTAAACATCAGCAAAAAGCCCAGTGCCGGTAACAGCAGCAGGTAGCCATAAACCTGTAAAGACAACCCGCGTGTGCGGGGTGCCGGTGCGACAGCGTGCAGAGTGCTCATGCCGTTCCTTACTGGTACGGTTTCAACAGACGGTCAGCCTGTTTTTGCGCAGAGCTGAGCGCATCTGCCGGGGTTTTCGCCTGCGTCACGGCGGCTTCGATCGCATGGTTCATCAGTTCCTGGATCTGCACGCTGTTGTAGGTGGAAAGCTCAGGCTGGGAATATTTCAGCTGTTCACGGGCAACCAGCGCCTGTGGCACTTTTTTCACGTACTCCTGCATCACCGGTGTTTCCCACGCGGCAGGAGACGTCGCCACATAACCGGTCGCGATACTCCAGCGGGCAGCCTGTTCAGGCGCGGAGACCCAGCGAATAAACGCCATCGCCGCTTTCTGCTGTTCCGGCGTGGTATTTTTGAAGACGTACAGGTTACCGCCGCCGGTCGGGCTGCCGCGTCGGGTTTT
Organism: Rahnella sp. PAMC25559; assembly: GCF_050632365.1. Taxonomy (GTDB): domain Bacteria; phylum Pseudomonadota; class Gammaproteobacteria; order Enterobacterales; family Enterobacteriaceae; genus Rahnella; species Rahnella rivi. The sequence continues at coordinate 3,282,069 of NZ_CP192543.1, forward strand.
CTCAGGCAGCATCGCCACGCCGAACGGGAATTTCGCGTTGTCGCGCACGGTCGTCAGGTTACCGGTGGTGGTGACCATCATCGCGGTTTTACCGTCGATAAAGTCCTGCGGCGTGGTGCCCCAGGCAATCGCGCCTTTAGGCGATACCGCGTCTTTCTGTGCCAGATCGGTCAGCCACTGTAAGGCTTCGACGTTTGCCGGCGTGTCGAAGGTGACCGCCGTGCCTTTGCCGTTATCAAGATGGCTGCCGTTAGTGGCGGCGATCCCCTGGAAGTTCCAGTAGCCGTTTGGCGTGGAAGGGATCTCGATGCCCCACTGTTTGACGTCGTTACCGTCGCGGATCACCAGTTTCTTGCCGAAATCCACCACCTGCTGCCAGTTGGCCGGTGGCGTGTCACCGTTCAGACCGGCTTTCTCAAACGCCTGCTTGTTCCAGTACAACACCACGGTCGAACGCTGGAACGGAATGCTCCACACTTTGTCCTGAATGTGGCGGATAAACGCCGGATAGAAGCCGTCGATCCACTTTTTGCCCTCGGCGTCATTGGCCAGATCGCTGACCGGCAGGATCGCGCCCGCGTCAATCAGGGAATAGGCTTCGATATCACCGATCACCGCGATTTGCGGCGCATTGCCACCGCGAAACGCGGTCAGCGCTTTGGTGACGGTGGTGGCGTAATCGCCGGTATATACCGGCTGAATGCTGATGTCCGGATGGGTTTTCTGGAAGTCTTCCACCAGGGTATCTACCGTATGGCTGATTTTGCCGCCAACGGCGATCGGGTAATACATTTGCAATTTAACCGGGTCAGCCGCAAATGCGGAGGTGCCGGTGATCAACAACAATGCAGTGGCAAGGCGTGAGAAACGATGAGCAGGTGACATGATTTTCCCTTTGGCATTTAACCGTGTTGTGAAGTCAAAAAATGAATAAAAACAAAAGGTACAAATTACACAGCGACTTTATTTTCTGAGGATAAACAGGCACGTTCAGCGCGGTAACAGCGCTTGCCGCCCGCCGTGAAGAAAAAATACTGTGCGCCGGTTGCCCATTGCAGCCCGACCGTCTGGCCTTCGGCGAAGCGGCGCATACCGGCGACTTTTACGGTCAGCGGCTCCGGGTATCCGGCCAGCGCGCACACCACCAGGGTGTCGGCACCCATGTATTCGTGGCTGATGACCTGCGCGGTAAGACCGGCGTGCGCTGCGTCGGTCAGCTGAATATCTTCAGCCCGCAGCCCGAGACTGAGCGCCTCGTCCGGATGTTCCACCACCGGTACCGGCATGCTGGCGAGATAATGATGCGCACCGCGATGCACCAGCGGCAGGATATTCATCGGCGGCGCACCAATGAACTGCGCAGCGAAAATGCTGGTCGGGTTGTTATAGAGATTGTCCGGCGTGTCGTGCTGCTCGATGCAGCCGTCATTAAGCAGAATGATTTTATCGGCCATGCTCATGGCTTCCGTCTGGTCATGGGTGACATAAACCATCGTCAGACCGAGCTTTTTCTGAATCGCGCGGATTTCGCGGCGCATGCTCTGGCGCAGTTTGGCGTCAAGATTGGACAGCGGTTCATCCATCAGGCAGAGCTTATTATTGGCGATGACCGCCCGCCCGAGCGCCACGCGCTGCTGCTGTCCGCCTGAAAGCTGCGACGGCAACCGGTCAAGCAGTTGATCCAACTCCATCAGTTTACCGACCTCAGCCAGACGGGCGGCGAAATGGCGCTTGTCTTCCCCCCGTGCCCGCAGGCCAAACAGCAGATTTTCGCGCACGCTCATGTGCGGGAAAAGCGCATAGGACTGGAAAACCATCGACAGTTTGCGCTGCGACGGCGAGAGCGCGGTGACATCCTCCTGACGGAAATAAATCGTCCCGCTGTCGGCAGACTCCAGCCCGGCGATAGTGCGCAGCATGGTGGATTTACCGCAGCCCGACGGCCCCAGTAACGCAATGAAATCGCCCTCTTCCACATCAAAACTGATGTCGTTAAGTGCGACCTTGTTTCCCCATGATTTCTGGATGTGATGGAGTGATAAATAGCTCATGCCCGTAATGCATCTCTGTGACCGAGGATGGGCATAACCTAGCGGGGTAAAATGACGGTTTTATGATGTGCAGATGACAGGAGGAAGACGGGCAGAACGGGCGCAGTGGCTCTCCCAGGCCAATCTGGCCTTTAACATCCTTATTCATTCACGCTACAATAGAATTGAAAATTACGCATTATCCAGATGAATCTATTGCATCGGAGAATGTGAATGGAATATTTCTCAGGAGAGAAGATGAAAAAGGCACTGTTTATTCTGGCGACAGCCATCACACTGAGCGCATGCAGCATGGGTCAGGACACCACCGTGAAACAACACGATTTACAGCATCACCGGTTTGAACTGCTGAGCGTTGACGGGCAGACCGTTCCGGCGGCGCAGGGGCGTATTCCGGAGATCGAGTTTGGGGAGAAAATGCACGTTTCCGGCAAAATGTGTAATAACTTCTTCGGCCAGGGCGAGTTGCAAAACAACGTGCTGACCGTGAAAGGTCTGGCCTCGACCCGGATGCTGTGCAGCGACGAGAATCTGAACAAATGGGATCAGGTGATAGGTGATGTGCTCAGTCATGGCGCAGCAGTGACCTTGCAGGATCACAAAATGATCCTGACACAGGGCAAACATACGCTGATTTATCGCCTCAAAGACCGGATGTAATCCCGTTTGGGATCAGGTCTGAGCAGCAACTGACATCATGCCCCGGAAGCTCACCAAGGTCAGTGACTGGGGTAAAAGCTTAGCCTGCGGTACATTAACCTGCGGTACAACGGCCCTGCATCAACGCGCTTTCAGAGCACTGACGGCCATTCGCCATTGAACACATCCCGACGCGGCTGCCGTCAAGCTGAGGAGCCAGTCGCAATTGTCCGCCTGCCATAGAACAGGCAGCAAACGCAGGGCTGTCCATATTCACGGTGCGCTGGCCAACATTCACGCTGTTGCCTTTTTGTGGAACATCAGCCGACTCTTCGTGGCTGCTGCATGCGGATAACACCAGCACGCCGGTGGCCAGTAACACGCGAAACGCAGTGATCATCTGTCCTGCTCCTGAATAGTGCGATATAGCGGGGAATTATAGAACGGTCATCATATCCGACGTTTTTCGTCTGCGTCGAGCCTTCCGGCGAAAGAACATCAACTTTTTCCTAAAAATCGGGGTTTTGTTCATAAACAGAAACACTTTCGCTTTCCGCACGGCCGATTCATTCACCTGACTAATAAAAAACCTTGCACACAATCAGGATAAATTGATTATTCCGCCCTCTGCTAAGCTTTTATCATTCTTGCCGGTAAAACCGCATATTTACCGGCCTGTTTTGTGAGCAAGCAAAGGGTATTCCATGATCACCACTGACGGTAATAACGCAGTCGCTTCCGTGGCTTATCGCACTAACGAAGTCATTGCCATCTATCCGATCACGCCGAGTTCTACCATGGCCGAAATTGCCGGTGCCTGGTCAGGCGAAGGAAAGAAAAATTTGTGGGGCGATGTCCCGACGGTAATGGAAATGCAGTCCGAGGCCGGCGCGATTTCCACCGTCCACGGCGCGTTGCAGACCGGCGCATTATCGACCTCTTTCACCTCGTCGCAGGGTCTGTTGCTGATGATCCCAGTCCTGTACAAACTGGCCGGTCAGCTGACGCCGTTTGTATTGCACGTCGCCGCCCGTACCGTGGCGACGCACGCCCTGTCGATATTTGGCGATCACTCCGACGTTATGGCTGTACGCCAGACCGGCTGCGCCCTGCTCTCTGCCGCCAGTGTGCAGGAAGCCCAGGATTTCGCGCTGATTTCGCAGGTCGCCAGCCTCAACAGCCGCGTGCCGTTTATCCATTTCTTCGACGGTTTCCGCACCTCGCATGAAATCAATAAAATTGCCCCGCTGAGTGACGATACCCTCCAGCAGATGCTGCCACAGGCGCAGATTGACGCCCACCGCGCCCGCGCACTTTCACCTGATCATCCGGTGATCCGTGGCACCTCCGCTAACCCGGACACGTATTTCCAGTCGCGTGAAGCCACCAATCCTTATTACAACGCCACCTGCCAGCATGTTATTGACGCAATGAATGCATTTGCCGCCCTCACCGGCCGCGAATATAAGCCGTTCGACTATGTCGGCGATCCGCAGGCCGAACGGGTGATCGTCCTGATGGGCTCCGGCATTGGCACCGCAGAAGAAGTGATCGAAACCCTGAATGCGCGTGGCGAGAAAGTCGGCGTGCTGAAAGTGCGTTTGTACCGCCCGTTCAGTGCCGGACATCTGTTGTCCGTGCTGCCGCAAACGGTGAAAAGCATTGCGGTGCTCGATCGCACCAAAGAGCCTGGCTCGCTGGCTGAGCCGTTGTACCTCGACGTGATGACCGCGCTGGCCGAAGCCTATTCGCGTGGCGAACGTGATTCGCTGCCGAAAGTGATCGGCGGCCGTTACGGATTATCCTCGAAAGAGTTCGGCCCGGACTGCGTGATGTCAGTATTTCGCGAACTGTCGCTGAGCCAGCCGCGCCCGCGCTTTACAGTCGGCATTTATGACGACGTCACCGGGTTGTCCCTGCCGGTAACAGAAGAAGAGTTGCCGGAGCGCGCCTCTCTGGAAGCGTTGTTCTACGGGCTGGGCAGCGACGGCTCGGTGTCGGCGACCAAAAACAACATCAAAATCATCGGTAACAGCACGCCGATGTACGCGCAGGGTTATTTCGTTTACGACTCCAAAAAGGCCGGTGGCCTGACGGTGTCGCACTTGCGCGTCAGCCAATCTCCGATCAAATCTGCCTATCTGGTGACGCAGGCGCATTTCGTGGCGTGTCATCAGTGGCAGTTTATCGATCTTTACCAGATGGCAGAGCGCCTGCGTCACGGCGGCATTTTCCTGTTGAATACGCCGTTCAGCGCCGATGAAGTCTGGGCGCGGCTGCCGCTGGAAGTGCAGGCCACCCTGCATCAGCGAGAAGCCCGTTTCTACGTGATCAACGCCGCCAAAATTGCCCGCGAATGTAAACTCGGCGCACGCATTAATACCGTCATGCAGATGGCGTTCTTCCACCTGACGCAGATCCTGCCGGGTGACGAAGCGCTGAAAGAATTGCAGGGTGCAATCGCCCGCAGCTACAGCAGCAAAGGCGAAGACGTGGTGACCCGCAACTGGATGGCGCTCGGTGCAACGCTGGAAGAACTGGTTGCCGTGCCGTTACAGCCCATTCCTGAAAACCCGCGCAAACGCCCGCCGATCGTCTCCGATGCCGCACCGGACTTTGTGAAAACGGTGACCACCGCGATGCTGGCAGGTCTTGGCGATGCGCTGCCGGTTTCGGCGTTCCCGCCGGACGGCACCTGGCCGACCGGCACCACGCAGTGGGAAAAACGCAACATTGCCGAAGAAGTGCCGATCTGGAAACCGGATTTGTGTACTCAGTGCAACCACTGCGTCGCCGCCTGCCCGCATTCGGCGATCCGCGCCAAAGTGGTTCAGCCTGAATATCTGGACGCTGCGCCGTCTGCCCTGCAATCGCTGGATGTGAAATCCCGCGATATGCGCGGCCAGAAATACGTGTTGCAGGTCGCACCGGAAGACTGCACCGGCTGTAATCTGTGCGTCGAAGTCTGCCCGGCGAAAGATCGTCAGGATCCGTCGATCAAAGCCATTAACATGGCGGATCGCATTGAGCACCTCGAGGAAGAGCGCGAAAACTACGACTTCTTCCTCAAACTGCCGGAGATTGATCAAAGCACGCTGGAACGCATCGACATCCGCACGTCGCAGCTGATCACGCCGCTGTTTGAGTATTCCGGTGCCTGCTCCGGCTGTGGCGAAACGCCGTACATCAAACTGATTACCCAGCTGTATGGCGACCGCTTGCTGATCGCCAATGCCACCGGTTGTTCCTCAATTTACGGCGGTAACCTGCCGTCCACGCCTTACACCACCAACGCCGAAGGCCGTGGCCCGGCCTGGGCGAACTCGCTGTTTGAAGATAACGCCGAGTTCGGTCTGGGCTTCCGGCTGACGGTTGATCAGCACCGCCGCCGCGTGCTGCGCTTAGTCGCCTCGCTGGAAGAACATATTCCGGCGGACGTCTTAGGCGGCCTGCGCGATGACACCTCCACGCCGGAAGTGAAACGCGAACATGTCACGGCGCTGCGTAAAATTCTGGCTGATATCGACACGCCGGACGCACGGCAACTGGCAACGGACGCCGATTATCTGGTGGATAAATCCATCTGGCTGATTGGCGGCGACGGCTGGGCGTATGACATTGGTTTCGGCGGGCTGGATCACGTGTTGAGCCTGACGGAAAACGTCAACGTGCTGGTGCTCGATACCCAGTGTTATTCCAACACCGGCGGACAGCAGTCGAAGGCCACCCCGCTCGGCGCGGTGACGAAATTCGCCGAACAGGGCAAACGCAAATCGCGCAAAGATCTGGGTGTCAGCATGATGATGTACGGCCATGTTTACGTCGCGCAGATTTCCCTCGGTGCGCAGCTCAACCAGACCGTCAAAGCCATTCAGGAAGCTGAAGCTTATCCGGGGCCGTCGCTGATTATCGCGTACAGCCCGTGCGAGGAACACGGCTATGATCTGGCACTCAGCCACGATCAGATGAAACAGCTGACCACCACCGGTTTCTGGCCGCTGTACCGCTTCGACCCGCGTCGTGTGGAAGAAGGGAAACCGGCGCTGGCGCTCGACTCAAGGCCGCCATCCAGCGGGCTGACTGACACGCTCAATAACGAGCAGCGTTTCAGAAGGCTGAATGCAAAGCAGCCGGAAGTCGCGGAAATGTTGTATGCCGCAGCGGAGAAAGAGTTGCAGCAGAAATATGATTTTCTGGCGATGCTGGCAGGGAAGAAAACGGAGTCTTAAGTCTCGCGGTAATAACCGGAGCCGCTGGTGGAATATAGCCCACCAGCGGCAACCCGCGACCTGAAACTCAAACTAACGCATATTTCACCCGATATTCCCCCGACCCCACTTCCGCCGTATACCCTTGCACGCAGGGCACAAAATCAATGCCATCGGTTTCATGCAATGTTTTGCCGTCCGTCAGCAGGAGCGTCGCGCAGGTGTTCGCCGGAATGCTGACCCGAAGATCCACTGTCTGACCATTCACTTCCCAGCGCACGCCTATCGCGCCGTAAATCGACTGATAACGGGCATCAAGCCAGTCAAGGCCGCCGCCGGGCCGCGGCTGAATGACCGCATGTTTGAATCCGGGCTGATCTTCGTCAGCTTCAATGCCTGCCGCTACGCGGTATAACCATTCGCCCACCGCGCCATAGGCGTAATGATTGAATGAATTCATGTCCGCGCTCCACATTGAGCCGTCGGGTTTGATGCCATCCCAGTGCTCCCAGATCGTCGTCGCACCGGCTTTGACCTGATACAGCCATGACGGAAAATCGTCTTTCAGCAATAACTGCCAGGCCTCCTTCAGCCGGCCATTCTGGCTGAGGGCATGACAGAAATAAGGTGTGCCGACGAAGCCGGTCACCAGATGGCCGTCGTGTTCGTTTAACAGTTCGACCAGCGTCTCTGTTGTTCTCTGGCGGAAGGCCTCCGGGACCAGATTAAAATAGAGCGCCAGAATATGTGCCGTCTGGGTTCTGGCCGCCAGCCTGCCAGCGGGAGTGAAGAACTCCTGTTGGAAGCGGTGGACGATTTTGTCATGCAGATCGGCGTATTTCCGGTGATCCGCGGTGCGGTTTAATACGCTGGCGGCCTTAGAAAACAGCAGCGTGGAATAAGCAAAGTAGGCAGTGCAGGTCAGATCGTTGGGCGTTGCTCCGAAATAGCTGCCCTCTTTTGCGTCCAGCGCCACCCAGTCGCCAAACTGGAGTTTATAGCGCCAGAGGTGATGCTCTGAATGCGCCTCCATGAAATCAATCCAGCCTTTCATGCTGTCGTACTGATCTTCAAGCACCCGCGTATCGCCGTACATCAGATACATCGTCCAGGGGTTGATCACCGCCGCATCGGCCCACGCAGAAGCCGAATGGGTGCCGCCATCGGCCAGCAAACGATCTTTGCCGCAATGGTTGGTCAGAATGTCCGGGACAACATGCGGCACGCCGCCTTCAGGTGTCTGGTCATAACGCAGGTCGGTCAGCCATTTGGCGAAGAAATTTCGCGTCTGCATCAGATAACTGGCGGTGCGGCAGAAAATCTGCGCATCCCCCGTCCAGCCGAGCCGCTCATCGCGCTGCGGGCAGTCCGTTGGCACATCGATAAAGTTGCCTTTCAGTCCCCACAGAATATTGTGATGCAACTGATTGAGTTCCGCACTGGAGCAGGAGAATTCTCCGATCTGTTCCATCGCAGAGTGCAGGACAATGGCGGTGAAATGATTCAGATCCACGTCACCCGGATACTCCTCGACTTTTACGTAGCGGAATCCCTGCCAGGTAAAGTGCGGATGCCAGCACTCTTCCCCTTCACCTTTGAGCACATATTCGGTGCGCTGCTTCGCGGAGCGCAGATTATCGAGATAGACATTTCCCGCGGCGTCCAGCACTTCGAAATGGCGCAATATCACTTTCTGCCCCGCGCGGCCTTTAACGCAAAATTCCAACCAGCCGCTGAGGTTTTGGCCGAAGTCGATCACGCGATCGCCCTGCGGCGTGGTGATCATCGCGACCGGTTTCAGCCTTTCTGTCTGCTTAACCGTGCCGCTTGCCTGCGCTTTAAGCACCGTTTTATCGCCTGCCATCACCCTGACCGGCCGCCAGACCCGCGGGGTGAATTTCTGCGAGCTCCAGCCGGTTTGTTCTTGCCGGGCGTCGTAAATTTCGCCGTCATAAATTTCCGCAAACAGAATGGGAGAATCGTCCCCTTCCCAGCTTTCGTCAGTGTTAATGATGTCTTGTGAGCCGTCGGTATAGGTAATGACCACCTGACAAATAAGCGCGGTATTTTCGCCATAATAATTACGGTCGCGGGTGAACCCCATATCGCCCTTATACCAGCCGGCACCTAACATCGCGCCGATAACATTTAGCCCGCCGCAAAGGATATCCGTGAGATCATACGTCTGATAAAGCAGATGATGAGCGTAACTGGTCCATCCCGGCGTCAGCTCATCTGTACCGACTTTATTCCCGTTCACATACAACTGATAAATACCCCACGCACTGACATGCGCAAACGCGGAGGAAATGGATTTATGACCGTCTGCCTCGAAGGTTTTTCTTAGCAGCGTGGCTTTTGAATTATTTTTGTCTTCTGGTTTCTCCGCCGAAATAAACTCTGCGCGCCATCCGCTATCAAGCAGACCGGTAATAAACCCGGCAGGTTCGCTCCATGCGCTGGTTTCATCATAATTATCCTGTACACGTACGCGGACAAAATAGCGGGCAGAAGGCATTAATGTGAAATTTGCTAAAACAATATTGTTCGACTGTTCACTGTGCTGGACGCCGCTGTCGAAAACGATCTGGTTAAAACAAATATCCTGACTGATTTGCAGCTGATAGGAGGTTTGTCTGACATTGCGATGACGGCTTTCGATTTTCCATCCCATCACGGGTAACCGTTCCACGCCCGATAAAGCCGGTTCGTGATCTAACGTCAATTTTCTCACTGATAACATCATTTCGCATTCCTTATATAGGGGATCCTTTCACTGTGAAAGAATTAAATTTTTGCTGCGGGCGTATCAATATGAAATACCGGTGAATCCTCAAAGAAAGGTTCAGCCTCACTTTTAAATTCATTACGGGGTTTACCGCGGAAACACAGCCAGCCAATCAATAATCCGAGTGCCACGACCGTGGATAAAATCGAGTACAGCGCAATCGGCCCGGCATCAAGTAATAACGGGGTGACAAAGGCCAGCAAACCACAGGATAAACGGGAGATCGCTACAATAATGCCCTGCGCCGTTGAGCGGAGCATGGTCGGGAATGATTCCTGCGACCAGACTTTCATAATGCCTTCAAACGCCAGCCCGCTGCCCAGCGCGGTAAAGAACAAACAGCTGAACCAGGAGATGGGAGAGAAATTAAATATCACCGGCAGGAAAAATCCCCCGGCAAAACAGAAGGCGCCGAGAATAAATGTCGGCATCCGTTTTTTCGTATCGACAAACCGCATAAACATAATTCCCGCCACCACGCCTACCGGCATGGTCATCAGGTTCCACAGAGAATTTTTCTCCACGCTGATGCCTACCACGTTCACCGCAATATATGTCCCAAACTGCCCGCCTGTATTCGCAGCAAGATTGGTGAAGCTGTAGAAAATACACAGCGCGACGAAGGGCCAGAGATATTTTCCCCGGATCAGATCCTTAAATGCTGTTTTTTGGGCACGAACGCTGGAAATGCCTTTTTCACGATCTTGTTTAGCACTCAGCCATAACCCCGATTCCGGTATTGTGCAGCGTAATAACAGTAATATCGCCGCGACCACGCAAACATGAAGGTACATGATTTGCGCCCCAGCCTGGCCCCAGCCGCCCACCATGGCGGAAATCGCCATGGTCATCACGATGCCCAGAAACCATAAAAGATTCGAAAGCCCGATAATTTTGCCCCGGTTTTTATCGGTAGCCGCTTCGGCAATGGTGGCTAATGAAACCGGCAGATCGGCCCCCGTTCCCAGCCCGACAAAAAGAGTGCCGATCAGCAGCATCTGGAAATTAATGCCAAATGCCAGTAACAGAGTGCCGGTAATAATCATCGCCATGGTGGTGATAAAGACTTTACGTCTGCCATAGCAATCTCCCAGCCTGCCGCCAAGAAGTGCGCCGAGCGCAATACATAACGTTAATACACCGGAAAGGATCCCGATTTCCACTGACGTTGTTCCGATGGCTTTCTGATAAATAACCAGTGCCGTTCCGTTTGATACAATTGCCGAAGAATCAATATAAGAGGCCATGCCAGAGACTCCCCCCACATACCAGGGATTTGTCCGTTTGATGATTGACATAATAATTACCTTTATGAGTTATCGTTAATTTTATCTCTCACTGTTTTTTATTTTGCAGAGGAATGACTTATTTTTACCCGTGACGTTCAAATAACACTATTACTCACCCGCGCACGTTCCTGAGAAGGCGTGCGTTGAAACTGTTTTTTATAGGCTTCGGTTAAGCGCGGCGCATTATTAAATCCGCACAGCGTGGCAATTTTGCCAATCGGATAATCTGATGTGCGTAATAACTCCTGCGTTTTTAACAGGCGATACCGGCTCTGAAACTGTTCAGGCGTATAACCGGTTATTTCTTTAATAAAGCGGAACATGGTTCTTTTCGCGACGCCGCTTTCTTCGCATAAATAGTCCCAGTTAATGCTGCTGGCGTAATTCTCGCGTAAATAATTGAGCAGGTGTCGCTTGCCGCTATCAGTATTGTGGATGCGGTCCCCTTTTCTGCTGGCGCACTGAAAGAGCGTCACAATGATCGACAGCAGGCCGGACTCCGCGCAGGCAAAGTAATGGCTGTCAAACTCTGCGTCGCACTGTGAATTAATCATGTCGGCCACGCTGCCTATTTTATTCAGTTCCTCATCGGTAAGGCTTACGCGATGCTTTTTCATCGTACAGGGAGGCTCGGCGATCGGATGAATTAACGCATCAATGTTTTGAATGAATTTAAATTCTCTTTCTTTATGCAGCAAGACATTTATCACGGACAATTTATTGGTTGACTGATAGCAGTGAATATCATTAGCCGCCACCAGAAAGAAGTCGCCTTTATAGATAAACTCCACCTGATCGTTAATAATATGAAACCCGCTGCCGTGACGAACAATAACCAACTCATCAAATTCATGCCGGTGGACATCTTCCATCATTTGGTGATTCATATCGAATAAACTGAAAGCGTGCTGTTCTGAAAGAAAGAAATCCCTGACCTGTAATGTCCTCATAAAATCACCGAGTTAATTCCTTATAAGGGATTTAATTATTCATCCTGTTCCCTGAATGATTATTCCGCTCCGATGGCATGATTAAAGCGTAATAGTGATGACAAGTCTATAAGGCGGGTTGGCACTGGGGCGTAAGTAATAGTGATATTTGTGTCATAAATGACAATAGAGTGAGATGGGGTATTTCAGCTTTAGGTCAAGGTCAACACCGTGGGTTGCCACCCACACCGGCCTTAGGGGTGGCTTATCGCCGCCACCCCTAAGAACCCCGGGCTCTTTTCACTGCGCGCTATCGCTCGCTGGCTATGTTTCAGAAACTCCTCCTATTGCCGCAAAATCCCGCCGCTGCGCGGTGCCCTCCGCTCGGGTTACAACCCGCGCAAAAACACGCGCGGTTTTCCACCACTCCCTCCGGCGTGATTTTTGAGCGCGGCCAATGGCTATGTAATTCAAATGATTATTGAGACTTAATTTTCTGATTTATTTCTGAGTTATAAAGTCGAAAACGGTGAGGTTGTGCTTTAAGAAGCCTCTGGCCGCGCTCAAAACGACGTCGAATGAACGGTGAGAAACCGCGAGGGTGTTTTTCCGAGCGGGTTCGAACCTGAAATGAGAGGACCGCGTAGCGGCGGAGTTTGCGGCAATAGCCGGAGCCGCTGGAATATAGCCAGCGAGCGGCAGCGCGCAGTGAAAGAGCCTGGGATTCTTAAGGGGGGCGGCGATAAGCCCCCCTTAAGGCCCGTTTGGGCGGCGAGCCCAAGGTTTTGACGTTGGAGTATTCACAGATGCCTCTGAAAAATAGCCCGCGAGCGGCAGTCCGCAGTGAAAAGAGCCTGGGATTCTTAAGGGGGGCGGCGATAAGCCCCCCTTAAGGCCGGTGTGGGTGGCAACCCACGGTGTTGACCTTGAAGTTATCTCTAAACTCCGCCCCCGCCCCGACTCAACCTATGTTTATGCCCTTTCATCAGCCCCAGCGATGCTGAATACGCCGCGCCTTCGTCTCCTGCCATGATCGCTTCATAAATTCTTTTATGCTCATTGAGGCACATGCCGCCTTCTTTGGAGGAGTATTCAAAGAACCATTTGAAAATGGTGGTCAGCACATTGCCGAACGGAACATAGAAACAGTTGCCGGATGAGATGAAAATCATCCGGTGGAACTGGGTGTCGATCTCCACCCAGGCCTGCGCGTCGAAGTTCTCCGAGACGTGGCACATCTGGCGATAAATACGCGACAGTTCAATGCGCTGCTCTTTGCTGGCATTCACGGCCGCCAGCGCGGTGGCGTGCGGTTCGATGGCTTTGCGAAACTCCAGAAACTGGTGATAAATCTCTTCCGTCGCTTCCATGCCCTGCATCCATTCCAGCAGTTGCGGGTCGAGCATGTTCCATTGCGCACGCTCTTTTACCCTGGTGCCGATTTTTGGACGTGATTCCAGCAGCCCTTTAGACGTGAGCAATTTCAGCGCTTCACGCAGGGCCGTGCGGCTGACACCGAACTGTTCGCCGAGCTCGATTTCACTCGGCAAAATGGCACCGGAAGCCAGTTCGCCGGAGAGAATTTTACGGGCGATATCGCGGGCAATGTGGGTGTTCAGCCCACGCGTCATGCCTGCGGCGGTTTCAAACTGCATCGTCATACTCTTCCCTTTTTCAGTGCAGATTGCCGACAGCATAGTTCAGGCGGAGGCACGCTGCATGCGCCCTCCGCTTTGAAACTGAAGAACTGTGCGCTACGGCGCCATCTGCCCGCCGTTAATGTCTAAGATCTGGCCGGTGATGTAGCCGCTGCACGCGTGCGAGGCGAAAAACAGGAAGCTGGGTGCCAGCTCCTCGCTGGTGCCAAAGCGCCCCATGGCGATCGAACCGGCGATTTTCTCCCGCACTTCAGCGCTTTTATCCGCGTGGAAAACGGTGTCGATGGTGCCCGGCGAAATCACGTTGAAACGGATGTTATCTTTGGTGAACTCTTTCACCCAGTTACGGTGAACGTTGTGCAGCCAGGCTTTGGACGCCGCGTACAAGCTGGCACCGGGGCCGCCGCCTTCGCGCCCGGCGATGGAACCGGTGCTGATCACCGAAGTGGTTTTACCGCTTTCTTTCGCCGAATGACGCAGATGCGGAATGGCGTATTTCGTGACCATCAGCGCCGAGCGGGCATTGAGATCCATGACATGGTCGTAAAAATCGTCGTCAATGCTTTCCAGCCCCTGACGTCCGCCCAGACCGCCCGCGTTATTGATGAGAACGTCAAGGCCACCAAAATGTTCGACGAAGCGCGATACCAGCGCCTCGCACTCGGCGGACCGGGTGACGTCTGCGCCAAAATAGACCACTTCGCCGCCGTGACTTTCAATTTCCGACGCCAGCTGGTTGAGGCTGGCATCGTGGCGATGGCCGTTAATGCCGACCTTAGCCCCCGCCGCCGCAAAAGCTTTGGCCGCCGCCAGACCGATACCTTTGGTTGAACCGGTAATCAAAACTCGCTGACCTTTTAAATCGTTAAACATGATGACTCCTTCATTATTCAGGGATGTTCAGAGGTGTGTCGGGTTGCCACGCCACGCTGAACGCGTTGGCAGACGTCGGCGCGGCGCGGTTGTTGATGCGAACGCTCAGCGTCCGCTGTGAGGCAAAGCCGATAGTCAGTGCCGTGTGCTCATCGTCATGGCTGACCACGCTGACGCGCTCAACCTTTCCGCGCGCGTCCACCGAGGTTTCGCTGGCCTCGTCGAAATAGCCATGCGTTTCAAATACGCTGGCGAAAATCGCCCGGCTGCCGTGGGTTCGCAACAACAGTGCCGGTTCATTACGCAGGTTAAAATGAGGATCCTGCGCTCCCGTGCGGGCGACAATCAGCTCGCCACCGTCCGGAAAGGCGCTGATCATCGTGCGGTAGGCATCGCCGTCGAGCCAGCTGAATAAAGCCGACTCTCCCGCCGCCACCGCGCCGCGGGCGCAATCCCACAGATGCTGATAACCGTGGTTTTCACCCAGCGGTTTCAGGTGCTCTGCCACCGCCAGCGTCACGTCGCTGCGCACAAACTGGCCGAGGTGATGCAGGCAATAATCATAGCGATGCGCCTGCGCACTGATCAGACGGAAAACATCGACGATAAGCGGCGCACTGCACTCCGGCAGTTGCAGCATCAGCACGGTGCGCTGCTGATCGACGCCGGGGTAATAGTCATGCAGCCGGGCACTCATGCCCTGTCCTGCCGGGTTATCGGTCACGAAGAAATGCTGCTCGCCCCAGCGGGTTTCGGCCTCCAGACTGTGCCCGCCGTTCTGGCTCTGCTCATCCACCACCACGGTGTTGTGCGCGACGGTTTGTTTGCAGTAGCTGTTGTTCTCGGGAATGTAGCGACCGCCAAATTTCGGCTCGACGTTTACCCAGCGGCCAAAGCCGTAGTCACGTAAATATTCGCGCCCGCGGCTGAACAGGCTGAGATGCAGGCCGTCGAAATGGCCGTGGTTGAGCGCCGAATGCAGACGCGGAATGCTGCCATGCTGGCCGTACCACATCAGCGCCATCTCCTGACCGGGAGTGCGCAAAATCCCCAGACCACCCTGCGTACCTTGCGGACCGTCGCGCAGGGCAACACTTCCCCAGCTCACCGGTGCGGGTGGCGTATTTTTCAACGCCGCCGATAAATCGAGCGCCGCCGGGCTGACCCAGACGGTGTTTTGCTGCCGGGCGACGGCCAGCCACTGCGGGTTGTGCGCATAACGGTGATAACAGACGCTGGCAGCGATCACCGCGCCCTCGTCACCGATACCCATGGTTTTGGAGGCGTCGTTAAGCGCAGGCCAGATGCCGTCGGGAAACGCGGTCTGCATCAGCGCTTCGCAGGTTTTACGGATGATCTGATCGCGGAAGGCGTAAATCTGTAATTCCGGCTGACGGCGTTCGATGACTTCCGCCAGCATCAGCAGCGGGCGCAGCGCAAAGCGGTGATAATACGGCCCTTCGATGTAATAGCCGTCCGGTGAAAACAGCTGGCCGAGCTGGGCGAAAAATCCGCCGCTGTCGCTGTCGCCTTTCAGCCCGTAAAGGGCTTTTTCGACCAGTGACGGAGAGTCAAGGGCATAGCCGCTGAAAGCGGCAGCGGCCACCGACCAGATGCCGTGGTTGTGCACGATATCGAAATCTTTGCTGTGCCGGTTGAGCGCATCGTCGGCCATCACGCGGAACAGGCCCGCTTCGATGTGTTCACGCTGACCGGCGTCAAGCGTGGGGATCAGGCAGTGGTAGCCTTCGACAGTGTACAACCAGAACATGTTTTCGTTCAGCGTCTGGTGGAACAACCGCCCCGGCGCATTGCTGTCTTTGCTGGTGGCGCTGCCGAGAGAGGGATAAATATCGGCATAGCCGGTGAGCAGCGCCAGCGCGAAATCACGGTAACGCGGCTCGCCGGTGATCAGAAACAGGCGTCCGGCGAGATGGATATAGAGATAATTTTGCTTGTGCTGCGCGTGCTCCGGGCCGCCCGCCTCGCCCTGGCCGGGGATCTGCGGTGCGTTCAGCATGTAATGCTCCAGCGCGGAAATCTGCCCGCGCAGTGTCTCGCCCGCCAGAGAATCCGCGTTAATTTCCGCACGCAATTTTTCCGCCTCATCAGCGGATATCAGCAAAGGCAGCCAGGGTTTCATTTTCCGCTCTCCTGTGGCTGAGGCGCGACATACCCGGTGGCAAACGACGGCAGCGAAAGCAGCCAGGTTTCGCGTTCAGCCTCACGCACCGCGCCACGGGTGACGTCTTCGTGATATCCGCCCGCCATTTTTTTAGTGTTATCCGCTGGCGGTAAAGTGAAGGCCGCGCTGCGGATTTTTTGCTGATAACGCTGCTGGCCGGTGGCGTTATCCGCCCAGGAAAGTAACGGCAGCGGGCGCACACGGATCAGATCGATGGATTTATACGGCCAGGGCACAGCGGGATCGCTAAAGCGCGCCATGAAATCCAGCGAGGTCAGCACACTGCCACCCTGCGGGGTTTTGTAATGCCAGAGATCGATGCCGTTTTTCTGCGCCAGCACCGCCATCATGCTGATCGCCTGCAGGTTGAAATAGCTGTAATGGAAGGAGCGGGTCCGCGCCAGTTCGGCGGGCTGCGTGCCGTCGGGGCGAAGTTGTACGTCGAGTTTGCTTTTCATCAGCGTCGCCATCTCGCCAATCACCGCTTTATCGCCGAGATACCAGGCAATGCCGGAAACCTGCGTAACGTACCAGTTGCCGTGATTGTTCTCAGTCCGCCCCTCTTTTTTGGCGATTTTGCTGCCCTGAAGCCAGTGCAGATACTCCGTCATCCACGCCCGTAACTGCTGTTCATCGTTGTCGCTCCACGCCGGATTACCGCGCAGCAGCACCAGCGAATCGACGATGCGGGTGGAGAAATAGCGCCCGTCCAGCACGCCCGCGTTGCGGCCCGGCGAGATCCCCGGCACGCCCTGCGCGAAATTCAGGTTCGGGTTCATGCGGGTTTGCGGGGTGATAAACCAGGTGCGCAGCAGGCTGGCGGCTTTGTCAGCGTATTTTTGTTCGCCGGAGAAATACCAGGCCAGCGTCAGGTTCTGCACCCGTGCGGTAAAATCCGCCAGCCGCACACCGTCGCTCTGATCATTTTTGCTGGCCGGATTGACGTGACCGTCTTTGCGGATCCACGGCAATCCGTCGGTTTTACTCTCGTCGGGCCACCAGTAGGCGCTCAGGCTGAGATAGTCATGTTTCGAACCGCCGGGCGGCGTCATGCCTTTATCAGTGACGCTGAGGTTGGGTTTTTTCAGCGCCGAATCCGCTGCCGCCAGCAACTGCCGATAGGCCTCAGAGGTCTGCGGGGCGGCGGTGTTGTCATGCAGTTGCTGACGCACAACGTCCATCTGTGCGGTATTCAGAAAGGCCGGTTCTGCCGCCAGTGCGCCTGCGCTGCAAAATGTCATCGCCATCGCGGCGGCGAGCTTTTTTACCCCAAGGGTACGGCACTGAAATAACATCATGCGTTCTCCGGATTACAATGAATGTTCGCTTTAGTACTACAAATAAAGCAATGAATGCTGAGAGGCGCCAGTCAGAATTGGCTTAAAAAGCCACAATACGCCCAACAAGTGACCCGCTTCACAAATCGATAACAAACTAAGCATTTCTTATTTGTCGGACTTTTAATTTCATCACCCTCTTCTACGCTTGCTCAATACATAACCAAAAACACCTCACCTGCAAACGAGAGAGTAACGACAATGGATATCAATGTTCTGGTCATGATCGGTTACTTCGTCTTAATGATTGCCATCAGTTATGCCTTCAAAAAAATGGCATCCGGCTCCTCGAGCCATTACTTTCGCGGCGGCGGACGCATGCTCTGGTGGATGGTCGGCGCCACCGCGTTCATGATCCAGTTCAGCGCCTGGACTTTTACCGGTGCCGCCGGACAGGCTTACCGTTACGGCTTCAACGTGGTCAGCGTGTTTGCCGGTAACGTGTTCGGTTACCTGATCGCCTGGTGGTGGTTCGCCACCCGCTTTCGTCAGTTACGGGTCGATACTGCCACAGAGGCGATCAACCATCGCTTCGGCAAAGGTAACGAACAGTTTTTCACCTGGATGATCATTCCGCTGAGTATTCTGAGTGCCGGTGTGTGGCTGAACAGTCTGGCGGTGTTTGCCAGCGCAGTGTTCAAGCACGACATTACGCTGACGCTGTGGGTGACCGGCGTGGTGGTGCTGGTGATTTCATTGCTGAGCGGCGCATGGGGCGTGGTGGCGAGCGATTTTGTGCAGACGCTGGTGGTGGCGATCATTTCCATCGCCTGCGCGGTGGTGGCGCTGTTTAAAGTCGGCGGACCGGTCAAACTGGTGACCGAATTCCCTTCCGGCTTCTTCACCGGGCCGGACGTCGGGCCGCACTACATCTCGATTCTGGTGGCCTGCTTCCTGTTCTTTTTCATCAAAAATGTGCAGAGCATCAACAACCTCCAGGATTCCTATCGTTTTCTGAATGCCAAAGACAGTTTCAATGCCAAAAAGGCCGCGCTGTTTGCGCTGCTGCTGATGCTGGTCGGCACGATTATCTGGTTTATCCCGCCGTGGGCGGTGGCCATCCTTTATCCGGACGCCGCCACCGCACACCCTGAACTGGGGAAAAACGCCACGGATGCGGTGTATCTGATTTTCGCCGAACGCGCGATGCCGCTCGGCACCGTCGGCCTGCTGATGGCCGGGCTGTTTGCCGCCACCATGTCATCGATGGACTGTGCGCTGAACCGTAACTCGGGGATCTTTGTGCGCAGCTTCTGGACGCCGATCGTCAACCGCAACGGCGAGCGCAGCGACAAATATCAGCTGCGCGTCGGCCAGATCGCCTGCGTGGTCAACGGCGTGCTGGTGATTCTGGTGGCGCAATATATGCACACGATGCAGACCGTCAGCCTGTTCGACCTGATGATGAAAGTCGGTACGCTGATGCAGGCGCCGATCGTGGTGCCGCTGTTCCTCGGGGTGTTTATCCGTAAAACGCCGGACTGGGCGGGTTGGGTCACCGTATTGTTCGGGCTGTGCGTGTCTTACATCGTCGCCAATGTGTTCACCGCGCCGGACGTCGCCCGGCTCGCCGGCATTACGCTGACCGCACGTGAGCTGCTGGATGTGGCGATCATGTGGAACATCTTCTCGCATCTGGTGTTTACCGGCGGCTTCTTCTGCCTGACCACCCTGTTCTATCGCGAAGCCAACACGGCGCGCGAAACTCAGCGCAAACAGTTCTTCATCGACATGGAAACCCCGGTGTATGCCGACAACGAACAGGATGAATTCGACCGCCTGCAACGGGATAAAATCGGGCGGATCTCCATGTACATGGGTGCCGGATTACTGCTGATGGTCCTGGTGCCAAACCCGCTGTGGGGACGGATTCTGTTCCTGCTCTGCGCCCTGTCGATTCTTGTTTTCGGCTGGATTTTGCACCGCAGCGCAGAAAAAGGCATGAATGCCGCTAAAGCAGAGAAAGCAGCGGCGGCAGATAAGGTCAAAATCGTGGCGTCGCAACGCTAAGGCGTCGCGTGTTTAACCCATAAAAAAACCCGCCTGGTGAGGCGGGTTCAGATTTCGGAAAAAACAGACATAAAGCGATATTACTTTGGCAGTTCCGTCACTTGTTTGACTTCAGTTTTACTGATTTGCTGTTTCACACCATTTGCATCGGTATATTCCAGTAAGCCAGTTTCAGCTTCTTTCGGTTTTCCGTCGCTGATGATGGTACGGGCATCATTGGTCTGAATGGCATAACTCGTGCGGGTGCAGCCTGACAACGCTGCGACACTGATTAATGCGGCAAGTGGCAAAATCAATTTCCTGTTCATCGTTCTCTCCTTTGTCATTGTTGACCTGAAAAATTAGTTATCCAGTTCGCTCATGTTTTTAACCTGATCACGGTTAATCTGCTCTGTCTTACCTGTCTCTGCATTTTTGTACGACACCAGACCGGTATCGTCATCGACCTGTGGTTTTCCGTCCGTTACGATGGTTTTTCCGTCCGTCGTTTTTATTGCCTGATTCGAGGCGCAGCCTGCAACAAACAGTATTGAGACGGCGGCCAGCGATGCGGCAATAAGGTTTTTCCTTTTCATATCTTCCCTCCTGAATTGGGGTTTTGACTTAACAATTAGTCTATTAACTATAGTCACGAATTTCACATTCAGCCCAAAATCAGACAAACGGAAGTTTTTTGGCTGTTTTTTGGACGCAAAAAAAGCGGGTTTTCACAAAAATCCACCTGACAGCAGGCACCAAAATCCGTACCCTACTGCGCATAGACACTGGCGGCCTGTGCGCCGCGATTTTGCGAAAGAGAAATTTGTGACAAGTCCAATTCAGAAAGAAAAATACAACATTGATAAACTGCAAAAGCGCCTGCGTCGTGACGTCGGTAAAGCGATTGCGGATTTCGGAATGATCGAAGAAGGCGACCGCATTATGGTCTGCCTGTCAGGCGGTAAAGACAGTTACACCATGCTGGAAATTTTGCGCAATCTGCAAAAAAGCGCACCGGTGAATTTCTCCCTGATTGCCGTCAATCTTGACCAGAAACAACCGGGTTTCCCGGCGCATATTCTCCCTGAATATTTGCAGGAACTGGGCGTGGAATATCAGATTGTCACCGAAGACACTTATGCGATCGTCAAAGATAAGATCCCGGAAGGCAAAACCACCTGCTCCCTCTGCTCACGTCTGCGCCGCGGCATTTTATACCGCACCGCCACAGAGCTTGGGTGTACCAAAATCGCGCTCGGCCATCACCGCGACGATATTCTGCAAACATTGTTCCTCAACATGTTCTACGGCGGCAAGCTGAAAGGTATGCCACCGAAACTGATGAGCGATGACGGTAAACATATCGTGATCCGCCCGCTGGCGTACTGCCGCGAGAAAGACATCGAACGTTTCGCGATTGCCCGTGAATACCCGATCATTCCTTGTAATCTGTGCGGTTCGCAGCCAAACCTGCAACGCCAGGTGATCGGCGACATGCTGAAAGACTGGGATAAAAAGTATCCGGGTCGCATCGAAACCATGTTCAGCGCGATGCAAAATGTGGTGCCTTCACATCTTAATGATATGAATCTTTTTGATTTTAAAGGGATTCAGCATGGCAGCGACGTGGTAGACGGCGGTGATCTGGCATTCGACCGGGAAGAGATCCCGATGCAGCCGGTCGGCTGGCAGCCGGAAGACGATGAAACCGTCGCGGTGGTTGAGCGTCTGAACGTGCTGGAAATTAAATAATCTTCAGGCGTTAACCGTTTAGAGTTGAAAGCCCGCCGCCTGTGCGGGCTTTTGCATTTTCAGCACAGATCGACGGTGTCGGTCCAGTTGTAATTAGTCATCACCAGTTTCACCGGCAGGCTGATTTCGCCGAACCGCTGATGTTGATTTTCATGGAAAAAATCCCGCAGGGTGGAAGGCAAATATTGAGCGCTGTAGCGCAGCAAAGTGCTGTGCCAGAATATTTGCGGGATGGCCGCGCCTGGATAGCGATCTTTAATTTTTCCCGCCCACGGCGTCCCCAGTAAATATTCCACCAGCGACTGCCTGACCCGCAAACTTTCCTCATCGGGAATGCCCGCCAGCAAAAGCTGATCCGCCAGTGCCACCAGCCGCAGATCGCTTATACGCATCACATGCCCCGCACAATGCTGCCTGAAGATGTCAGTCAGTTCCGCCAGACCTTCTGCCTCTTCCGGCCGGTCATACAACGCCTGTGTGATGGCGAAAAAGGTAAAGTGCATACCCTCGGGCGGCGCGATATCGGCCAGCGGATCGCCTTGCGCTGCGTGTTCTGCGCGGGCTAATAACCCCGCCATCGACGCGCCGGCCCGGTTGCCGCTGGTAATCGCCAGCCGGGTGGGATGATAGAAAGGCGCGGATCTGACCTCCCCCGTCTGCGGATGTGCCTGCCATAAACCCAGCGTCCGCCGGGTCGTCTCTTCGTATGCCTGATGGATCATTTTTCCGGTATGCAAGACAAACTCCTGACCGCAAGTGTTGAGAGCCCTGTGGCAAAAATGCCCTTTGAAAAAGCTAACCGCACATAAACCTCAAAAAGATTGAGCCAAATCAACATTGGAACTGCTGAATCGGTGCACTATCCATTCCGCAGGTGAATGCAACGTCAAGCGATGGGCGTTGTGCTCCATATTGTCTTATTTCCAAATTTTTAGAATTAATGCATAGCACTTTTTGATTCGAACGACGCCGGTCTTATGACCGGCTTTTTTTTGATTTTTTTTCAGCAAAACACGCACTACAGCCAGCGACTTTTCTTCAGCCACCAGGCCACACCGCCCACCAGCACGACCAGCGACACGCAGAAAATCGTAAAGCCTAAATGGGATTCATTGCCGGGGATCCCGCCAAGGTTGACGCCAAACAGCCCGGTCAGGAAGGTGGTCGGCAGGAAAACCATCGCCAGCATCGACATCGTGTAAGTGCGGCGGTTAAGGGAATCGGCCATCAGGGAACTAATTTCGTCAGAAAGCACGGCCGTGCGGGCGATACTGCCGTCGAGATCGTCCAGCCCGCGCCCCAAACGGTCAGAGATTTCCTGCATCAGACGGCGTTCGTCGTCATTCATCCAGGGCAAACGCTCGCTGGAAAGACGGGAAAACACATCGCGCTGGGGAGCCATGTACCGGCGCAGAACAATCAGTTGTTTACGCAACAACGCCATCTGGCCGCGCTCCGGCACCTGTTGTTCCATCAGGTCATCTTCGATATCAATGATTTTATCGTGCAAATCTTCGATAAAATCGCTGGTGTGATCGGTCAGCGCATCACACATTTCCACCAGCCAGCTGCCGGTATTCTTCGGCCCGCTGCCCTGCTGCATGTCATTGATCATCTCTTCCATGGAGAACACTTTGCGGTGACGCGTGGAGACGATCATTTTATCGGTGAGATACACGCGAATGGTGACCAGCTGATCAGGCCGCGAATCCGCGTTGAGATTGATACTGCGCAGGGTGATAAGCGTCCCCTCGCCCATACGAATGACTTTCGGACGCACGCTGTCACCGGCCAGTGCCTCGCGGACGGCGTCCGGCAAGACAGGCGTGGTGTTGATCCAGTTTTCACTCTGCGGGCGGGTATAATCCAGATGCAGCCAGCACGGTTTTTCCTCCGTGGCAACGCACTGCGCGCTGATATCATTCACACCGCCCTGACCGTCGAGCTGGAAGGAATACACAGCATCGGGTACCTGTAGTTCTTTTCCCTTGATGACTTCCACGATGTTCCTCGCCTTCATTCTCAAATTCTGTTCAGTGTAACGTTAAGTGCCTGAAGTTCAAAAACTCAACCCTGCGGTGATTTATCCACTTTACGTTACAGGGCCACCCGCATTTCTGCCAGTTCGGGCATCACACTGCGCATGACGTCGAAGAACTTGCGCAACCGCGCCGGATAATACGTGGCGTAGGGATAAACCAGATAGACCGGCAGCGGCAAGGCATTCCAGCCCGGCAGAACCCGCTGCAACCGCCCTTCGGCAATGTCGTCATTTACCACCCAAGCGGAGACGATTGCCGCCCCCAGCCCGGTGAGCGCGGCTTTGCGAACGGCATAAAGGCTGTCTGTCGCCATTCGCGGCGAAATGACACAACTTTCGGTGATGTCATCGCTGTCGTGACGCAGCGTCACCTCATTGCGGTAAAAAGTGCTGAACGCGATCCACGGCAGTCGCCCCAGCTCGCTCACCTGCGTCACCGGATGCTGCTGCAATAATTCCGGCGTGGCCACCACAATCCGCGGAACCTCTGCCAGCAGGATCGCCACCATCGACGGATCCGCTACGTTACCCACCTGGATCGCGCAGTCGATATCTTCTGACAGGAAATCCGGCGTGCGGTCGTTGAGCATCCAGTCAATCGTCACGTTGGGATAGCGCTGTAAATAGCGCGTCAGCGGTTCAATCATCTGATCCTGACCAAAGGCATGGGGCGCACGAACGCGCAGCGTGCCCACGGGTTCATCACCCGCTCCGCTCAGCTGATCTTCCAGCGCCGCCCAGTGTTCGAGTAATAATTTTGCCTGCTGATAACAACGTTCGCCGTCGTCGGTGAGTTTCATCGCATGGGTGGTACGCAGGATGAGTTTTGCGCCCAACAGGCGTTCCAGCGACTGCAACCTGCGGCTGACGGTCGGCTGGCTGGTGGTCAATTGAATGGCCGCCGCCGAAAGGCTGCCACTTTCGACAATCCGGATAAATGTTTGCATCAGATCGATGCGGTCAATGCCGCTGGTGAGAGGTGTATTCATACGTCCCGCGTATAACAGTTTTACCTTACCGCAGCCTACCACTCATAACCATTCAGGTGAAGAATGCATTCCTGGTTACCTCATTCACTCAGGAATACATAATGTCCGATATTATTGCTGCAAAACCGGCAGAACCCGAATCTGCACTGTCAGGCAAAATCATTTTTACTCTGGCGGCGGGAGCCGGCCTGAGTGTGGCCTCGATTTATTACAGCCAGCCGATGCTGGGGATTATGGGCAGCCATCTGCATGCCAGCACAACATCAGTGGGCCTGATCCCCACGCTGACGCAGGCAGGATACGCGCTGGGCATTTTGTTTCTGATCCCGCTGGGTGACCGTCACGACCGCCGCACGATCATTTTGCTGAAAAGCATTTTGCTGGCCGCCGCGCTGCTGCTGTGCGGGTTTGTGCCCGGTATTCACGGGCTGCTGGCGGCAAGCCTCATCACCGGCATTGGCGCGACCATGGCACAGGACATTGTGCCCGCCTCAGCGCACCTCGCGCCGGCGGCACAGCGGGGTAAAACGGTGGGCACGGTGATGACCGGATTGCTGGTCGGGATCCTGCTCTCCCGCGTGGTCAGCGGGTTTGTGGCCGAATATTTTGGCTGGCGGGTGATGTATCAGCTCGCGGCAATCAGCGTGGCGCTGATAGGTTTTGCGCTGTGGCGCGTGCTGCCCCGCTTTACCCCTGCGACGCGCATCAGCTATGCCGCGCTGATGCACTCGATGTTTGGTCTGTGGAAACACTATAAAACGCTGCGCCGTGCCGCGCTGGCTCAGGGTTTGCTCTCCGTGGCGTTCAGTGCGTTCTGGTCCACACTCGCCATCATGCTTAATGACACGTATCACCTGGGCAGTGCCGTGGCCGGAGCTTTTGGTCTTGCCGGTGCCGCCGGTGCGCTGGCAGCGCCGCTGGCCGGGGCGTTAGCGGACAAAAAAGGCCCGGCCAGGGTGACGCAAATCGGCGCGGCACTGGTGATGGTTTCCTTTGCCGCGATGTTTCTGCTGCCCTTGTTGTCGCCCCATGGGCAACTGGCGTTAATTGTGCTCAGCGCGGTCGGCTTCGATTTAGGGATCCAGGCCACTCTGGTGGCCCATCAAACCCTGGTTTACGGCCTTGAACCTGCCGCGCGTGGCCGTCTTAATGCCCTGCTGTTCACCGTGGTGTTTATCGGCATGTCGGCGGGTGCGGCGCTCGGCAGTAAAGCCCTCGAGGCGGGCGGCTGGGCGGGCGTCGTGCTGCTGGCAACGGTGGCCGCCGCCGCGGCGCTTATCGTGCGTTTGATCAGCCGCAACGGGTAAAGTGTTTGCTGGCACATAAAAAAAGCGCCCTGATGTCGGGGCGCTTTTGGCATTTCTGAAGGCTCAGTCATCAGTGTTTGATGATGTACATTTCCTGGCTGTAAGCCACGTCTTCAGGGTTTTCAATCGGATAACCTTTCACCCAGGGTTTGATCAGGCGACCGTTGGTGTACTGATAAATCGGCGCGATCGGTGCCTGTTCGGCGATGATCTGTTCGGCTTTGTTGTAATCGTCATTACGGCGCGCGTCGTTAGTTTCACGGCTGGCGTCGGCGATGGCTTTGTCGTAGTCGGCGTTGCTGAATTTGCTGATGTTGCTGTTGTGCGTTGAGGTTAACAGCGACAGGAACGTCGAGGCTTCATTGTAATCCCCCACCCACGAGGCGCGGATCACGTCGAAATTGCCGGTGTTACGGCTGTCGATGTAGGTTTTCCATTCCTGATTCACCAGTTTAACATCCACACCCAGCGTCTTTTTCCACATTGAGGCGACGGCAATCGCAATCTTCTGATGACTTTCTGAGGTGTTGTACAGCAGCGTCAGATGCAACGGTTTGGCCGGGCCGTAACCCGCCGCCGCCAGCAGCGCTTTGGCCTGCGCATTCAGTTCTTCCTGCGAATATTGCTGCATTTCGCTTTTCACCGGTGTAAACCCGTTCGTCACATCAGGTGTAAAATGCCACGCCGGTTTTTCACCGGTGCCCAGCACCTTATCGGCAATCACGCTGCGATCAATGCTCATCGACAGCGCCAGGCGCACACGGGCGTCATCGGTCGGGGCGCGGCGGGTATTAAAAGCGTAGTAGTAAGTGCCGAGCTGATACGGCGTGTACACCTGCCCCGGAATATCATGCATCAGTTTTTTATACTGATCTTTCGGGAAGGACTCGGTGATGTCGATATCATTGGCCAGATAACGTTTGGTGGCGTTGGACTCTTTGTTGATGGGAACAAAGGTCACTTTGGTCAGCACGGTGCGGGCGTGATCCCAGTAATGTGGATTGGGTTCCAGTTCCAGCTTTTCATTCACCACGCGCGCCTTCAGTACGTAAGCGCCGTTCCCCACCAGATTGCCGGGCTTGGTCCAGTCTTCGCCATATTTCTCCACCGTGGCTTTATGCACCGGGAACAGGCTGAAGTTTGCCAGCAGGCTGACAAAATAAGGCACCGGTTTATCCAGCGTGACGCGCAGCTGCGTCGGGCTGATGGCGGTCACCCCGAGCTTATCCGTCGGCATTTTACCGGCGATGATCGCATCCGCATTCTGGATTCCGGCAAGCCCGGCGAACCACGCGCCGCTCGAGAGGCCTTTGGGATCCACCAGACGCTGCCAGCTGTAAACGAAATCCTGTGCGGTCACCGGATCGCCATTGGACCATTTAGCGTCTTTGCGCAGGGTGAAGATAAACACCTGATTATTTTGGTTCTGCCAGCTTTCAGCGACGCCCGGAATGTTTTTTCCGTGAGCGTCCTGGCTGACCAGCCCTTCGAAAAGATCACGCACCACCTGCGCTTCCGGCAGGCCGATCACTTTGGTCGGATCCAGTGAGGCTGGCTCGTCTTTGATATGCCGGACGATTTCTTGTCTGGCGGCCAGTTGTGTTCCGGCGGGAACGTCTGCGGCGTTAGCCGGGCCGAAGCTCAGTGCGACTAACGCTGCACAGACGGAATATGAGAGGCGCGGAAGCGATTTTCCCTGCGGCATGAATTTCTCCTGACATTCATAAAAACTATGAGCAATGAAGGAGTTGTATCATTTCTTCAATTCATCCCCTATAAGAATTCGCTCCAGTTTTGCCCCCGCGCACAAAAGTGCGACATCCGCCGTAAAATCAGGCAGACCCCGCGACGTCGATCCCGCCACAATGGAACTTCATGGGCGGCTCAACGTCCTGCGCCAGCCAGGTCGGACCGTCGAGATCGATAAACTTCGCGCCAGCCGTCAGTGGTAAAGCGGCGCGAACCGCGCGGGAAGTGCACAACATGCAGCCAAGCATGATTTCAAAGCCCAGCGCGCGTGCCACCTGCGCCAGACGCAGTGCGCCGGTCAGCCCGCCGGTTTTATCCAGCTTGATGTTCACCATCTCGTAGCGCCCTTTCAGCGCCGGTAACCCTTCGACGGTATGGCAGCTTTCATCGGCGCAAATCGGCAGCGGATGGATGAAGTTTTCCAGCGCCGAATCTTCCCCCGCAGGCAGCGGCTGTTCGAGCATCAGAATATCAAGATCGGCCAGCAGCTGGCAGCGCTCGGCCAGCCCGTCACTTTGCCAGGCTTCGTTGGCATCAACAATCAGCGACGCATTGGGCACGGCGGTGCGGATAGCCACCAGACGTTCGGCAATCAGCCGGTCATCGAGTTTGATTTTCAGCAGCGTCGCGCCCTTTTTCTGCAATGCCAGCGCGGCTTCGGCCATCTCTTCCGGCGTACCGATGCTGACGGTTTGCGCCATACTCACCGAGGCGAGAGGTTCCGTACCGGTGAGCTGCCACAAATTCAGGCCGCTGGTTTGTGTTTCCAGATTCCATAACGCCGAATCAAGCGCATTTCGCGCGGCACCGGCGGGCAGCAAATGTTGCAACTGTTCGCGACGCGCACCCTGTTCGATGGCGGTCACGACGCTGGCGATTTGCGCCATCACCGATGCCTCACTTTCGTCATAACGCGCATACGGCGTGCATTCACCCACGCCGCGAATGCCGTTTTCTTCAATTTCAACCGCCACCACCCGCGCTTCAGTGCGGCTGCCACGAGAGATAACAAAGGCGGTATGTAACGGCCAGGCTTCCGGATAAAAGCGAACACTTCTCATAGCGGCTCCCTAAATGGATCAATGCCCGACGGCATACATTCAATGTATACAACTATTTAGCAAATAATCTATATCCAACCTACAATTGTTACCCTAAACTGAAAGCCGTTTGACTCCAATGGACATAGGAATACATCATGACCCAGACAGTACACTTTCAGAGCAACCCGGTTACCGTAGCAGGTAAAATCCCGCAAAAAGGCGACGTCGCCAAGCCTTTCACTCTGGTCGCTAAAGACCTTTCTGATGTCAGCCTGAGCAGCTTCGTGGGCAAGCGTAAAGTCCTGAACATTTTCCCGAGCATTGATACCGGCGTATGCGCCGCGTCCGTGCGTAAATTCAATCAACTGGCAGGCGAAATCGACAACACCGTTGTGCTGTGCATTTCTGCCGATCTGCCGTTTGCACAATCCCGCTTCTGCGGTGCGGAAGGCCTGACCCACGTGGTCACACTTTCCACTCTGCGCGGCGGCGACTTCAAATCTGAATACGGCGTGGCTATCGCTGAAGGCCCGCTGTCTGGCCTGACTGCCCGTGCGGTTGTGGTTCTGGATGGTCAGGACAACGTGCTGTACAGCGAACTGGTTAACGAAATCACCACCGAGCCAGACTATGAGTCTGCGCTGGCAGTATTAAAGTAATAAGCCTGATTTAAAAAAAACGCACCGACATTATATTGTACGGTGCGTTTTTATTCAGACTCCCTGCCGTTACCTCATCTTAATATCGGGAAATAACGGGCTGGTTTTTTTAGATATTCACGCCAGCGGTAACATAGGTATGGCATTCCCCCCCGCAGTGACCGGGCTGAACAATTTAGGTTTTACAAACCACGGTACGCCATAATCAGCCATAGATCCCTGAATGCCGAGATCACTGATGTTGATGAGGTATCCTTTATAAATTCCTTTTATTTAATAAATGATTGAGGCAATGAACTGTCATTTATTACTTTAAGGAGAAATGTCATGATCACGATATTTTCGATATCGCCTGTCAACCACACAACATACTGTGAATATTCTGATGAAGAACGCCGGAGATTCCGCAGGTTAATGAATAAAAAAACCTAAGTAAGAAGCTTACTTAGGTTTAATTTGCGGTGAATAAGAATGTGATTTTATTAGCGATAAAGAGACAACCGGGTCACTCCTCGCTGCTGTCAGACCTTTTGCTGCTTAAACCGTATTCCCGCAGTTTATTAGCAATCGCCGTGTGTGAGACGCCCAGACGTTTCGCCAGTTTTCGCGTACTTGGATAAGTACGATAAAGACGGGTCAGCACCGAACGCTCGAAACGCTTGCTGATGTCGTCAAGTGAACCGTTCAGCGCTTCCTCGCCGATGGTCACCTCGGCATCGAAGTCCGGCAGGACGATATCCTGCGGGCGAAGTTCTCCGCCTTCCAGCTGCGTCAGCGCGCGGTAAATGGCGTTTTTCAGCTGACGGACGTTGCCCGGCCAGCCGTAGTGCGTCAGATAATTCGCCAGCTGTGAAGAGAGTTTCGGGCGCGGCATACCCTGTTCATCAGAGAAGCGCGCGACAAACAGTTCGGTGAGCGGCATCACGTCTGCCGGACGATCGCGCAGCGGCGGGAGCGTCAGGCTCAGCACATTCAGGCGATAATACAGATCTTCACGGAATTCTCCGCGCTGCACCAGTTCCACCAGATTCTTCTGCGTGGCGCACATCACGCGCACATCCACCTTCACTTCATGCTCTTCACCCACGCGGCGGAAAGTCCCGTCGTTGAGGAAACGCAGCAGTTTGATCTGCATTCTCGGCGACATTTCACCGATTTCATCAAGCAGCACGGAACCGCCGTTAGCCTGCTCGAAGAAGCCTTTTTTGCCTTCCAGCGCATTCGGGTAGGCACCGGCGGCATAGCCGAACAGTTCACTTTCCACCACGTCATCCGGCAGCGAGGCACAATTGAGGCCAAGGAACGGTTTTTTGCCGCGGGCGCTGCGCAGATGGCAAGCGTGTGCCAGCAAATCTTTACCCGTGCCGGTATCGCCGACAATCAGCAGCGGCGCATCGAGCATCGCCAGTTTGCGCGCCTGATCCAGCACCTGACGCATTTTGCCGCTGACCGCGACAATATGGTCGAATTCACTGTCGTCATTGACGGTGAGATCCTGTAACTGCCGGCCCATGCGCGCGGCGGATTTCAGCATGATCACAGCGCCCGCCATCACGCCGGTCTGCTCTTCGTCATCCATATGAATAGGGGTGAGATCCATCAGGAAATCCTGACTGCGGATCACCACACGCTCACTGTGAGGCTGGGTGCTTTCGCTTTCCAGCCAGCGCGTGACGTTGTAACCGGTAATCAAATTCACGGCGTTGTACGTGCGGATTTTATCTTCATCCAGTTCGAATAGCGCGATTGCAGCGGGGTTGGCCTGCTCAATTTTGCCTTTCATATCAATGGAAAATACCGGTTCCGGCATGGACACCAGTAAAGCACGCAGTGCGCGGTGCTCACGCTCGGAAGGCATGAACGGCACGGTACGGACGTCGGTCACGCCATCAATACGACGGATTTCAGCCATCAGGGCGCGAAAAGTATCAAAATCCAGTTGGGAAAAATTCAGGTAAATGCGGCCAATCGAGGCAATCTCGATACCGCGCAAATCAATACTGCGTAAAACCAGTAAATCAAGGAGTTCACGGGTAAGACCCAGGCGGTCTTCGCAAAAAACTTCCAGACGCATCAGTGTTGACCTTTTTCTGCCGGTGCGGAAATCGCTGAGTGGCATAATACTCTTTCATGTACAGTGGCAGAAGAGACTGTCACGAAAAGTTGACAAATTAATTGTACAACTCAATCCGGATTGTCACAAAGTTTGGGCAGACTGTTTGCCCCGCAATGCGCCTTTGCTGGCTTTTTCATCAGCGCAGCGGTTTCGCCATCTGCCCCTTTATCTGCTACTATCGCCCTTCTGATTTCATCGCCAAATGGTTCCCGACTATGAAGTTTGTCTCCTTTAATATCAACGGATTGCGCGCCCGTCCGCATCAGCTTGCGGCAATTATCGAACAGCATCAGCCTGACGTCATTGGTTTGCAGGAAACCAAGGTCCATGACGATATGTTTCCGCTCGAAGATGTCAGCCAGTATGGCTATCACGTTTTCTATCACGGGCAAAAAGGCCATTACGGTGTTGCCATGCTGACCAAACAGGCGCCGCTGGCTGTACGCCGTGGTTTCCCTGGTGATGACGAAGAGTCTCAGCGCCGCATTATCATGGCCGACATCGAAACGCCGCAGGGCGTGCTGACGGTCATCAACGGGTACTTCCCGCAGGGCGAAAGCCGTGACCACCCGACCAAATTCCCGGCAAAAGAGAAGTTTTACCGCGATTTGCAGGACTACCTGAACACCAGTCTGTCGGTGAATAATCCGGTGGTGGTGATGGGTGACGTGAATATCAGCCCGACCGATCTCGACATTGGTATCGGTGAAGACAGCCGTAAACGCTGGCTGCGCACCGGTAAATGCTCTTTCCTGCCGGAAGAGCGTGAGTGGATGGAACGCCTGAAAGGCTGGGGGCTGATTGACACCTTCCGCGCCGCCAACCCGGAAACCGCCGACAGATATTCATGGTTTGACTACCGTTCACGCGGCTTCGATGAAAACCGTGGCCTGCGTATCGATCTGATCATGGCCAGTACGCCGCTTGCCTCACGCTGCATAGAAACCGGTATCGATTACGATATCCGTGGAATGGAAAAACCTTCAGATCACGCGCCAATCTGGGCGACGTTTGACCTGAAATAATGAAGATTGTCGATGTGGTGGCCGCTCTGATTGAGCGCGAGGGGAAATTGCTGCTCGCCCGTCGTGATGCCACCGGCGATCAGGCCGGTTTGTGGGAGTTTCCTGGCGGGAAAGTCGAAGCCGGTGAGAGCCAGCAGGCCGCGCTGATCCGCGAATTGCAGGAAGAGCTGGGGATCGACACGACGGTTGCAGAATTTGTCGCCACCAGCGAACTGCAACAGCCCGCGCGGTTGATTCGCCTGCACGGCTGGCGGGTCAGCGATTTCAAGGGAGTGATAACGTTACGGTGTCACTCAGAAATCCGCTGGGTAGTGCCTGCCGACGTGCACTCTTTTGAACTGGCACCGGCAGACGTTCCGCTGATCGACGCCTATCTGCGCGCCTATTGCGGCTGACTGTCACGCATTAAAAAAGGCGCGGACTGAATACAGTTCCGCGCCTTTTTACTGTCTAAAAATCAGTGTCTGAGCATTCACGTCAGGCTGAACACTACTTCTTCAGCACCTGCCACTTCAGCTCATTGGTGCCCACCACCAGCGGATCGCGCACGCATTGCAATACCACGCTGTCGGCAGTCACCACCGCGCCCTCGCTGTAGCTCTGATTATTGTAAATACAGCAGTTGTGACAGGTCGGTGCGCTGTTGTTATTACTGTTGCCGCTGTTCTCCCAGATTTGCGGCGGCAGCGGCACCACGACGTCAGCACCATTGTTATAACCGGTGCGGTTCGCCAGCGCCGGGGCAGACAGCAACGCCGAACCCGCCAGTAAAACCATCAGCACGTTTTTCATATTATTCATCACTGCTTGCTTCCTTACCTTTGGTGCTCGCTTTACGTCGTTTAGGGGCGCTTTTGCCTTTCGCCGCTGCGCCCGCCGGTTTGGAAGGCAGACTGCGGAATGCCGAAGACACCCGGTTCGTTTTCGCCTGCATGATGAGATCCTGCAACGTCGCAACCAGCGGCTGCATGAAATCCTGATAACGGCAGTTCTTTTCACTGATGCGCGTCAGGGTCGATTCCCAGTCGGCGGTCATGTCCGGCCTCCCGGCGATGTCCGGCAGCGAGTGGATTAACGCGCGGCCTGTATCACTGGAATGAATGTAGCGCCCTTTCTTGTACAAAAATTCACGGCGGAACAGCAGTTCGATGATCCCGGCGCGCGTGGCTTCCGTACCCAGCCCGTCGGTCGCACGCAAAATTTTCTTCAGCGCTTTGTCCTGCACAAATCGCGCAATACCGGTCATGGCGGAAAGCAGCGTGGCATCGGTGAAAGGCCGTGGCGGCTGGGTCTGACGCTCAACCACTTCACCCCGTTCACAGAGTAATTCGTCGCCTTTCGCCACCACCGGCAGCGGTGTGCCCTCATTCTCTTCGTCACGCTCTTTACTGCCCAGCAACGTGCGCCAGCCCGCCTCGGCCAGAAAACGCGCCTTGGCGATAAACTTGCCACCGGCGATATCGAGATCAATCACGCATTTGCGGTAGACCGCATCCGGGCAGAACTGCATCAGATACTGACGCGCCACCAGGCCGTAAATCTTTTGTTCATTGTCTGTCAGGTGCACTGTGCTGCTGCGAGCGGTCGGGATGATCGCGTGGTGAGCATCGACTTTTTTGTCATCCCAGCAGCGGTTACGAATATCCGTGTCTATGACCGGTTGCGGCATCAGGTCCGGCTGATGCACGCCGATGGCGTTGAGCACCGCATGACGTCCGGCAAAATGCTCCTCAGGGAGGTATCGGCTGTCTGAACGCGGATACGTAATCAATTTGTGCGTTTCGTATAATTTCTGACAGATATCCAGGATCTGCTGCGCACTCAGCCCGAAGGCTTTGGAGCCTTCAATCTGCAAGGTGGAAAGCGAAAACGGCAGCGGCGCAATGTCATTCTCACGCTTGTCATTATAGCCGGTGACGATGGCAGGCTGGCCGCCGATGCGCGCCACCACGTGATCGGCCAGCGGCCGGTGCAACAGACGCCCCTCTTCATCCTGGTAAGGTTCACAGGATTCGCTCGGCTGCCACAGGGCGAAAAAACGCTCGTCGGCGGGCGTCACGATATGCGCTTTCACTTCAAAGAAATCTTTCGGCACGAAGTTTTCAATGTCTTCGTCGCGACGCACCACCAGCCCGAGGACAGGCGTCTGTACACGTCCTACGGAGAGCACGCCGTTGTACCCGGCGTTGCGACCCAGAATAGTGTAAGCACGGGTCATGTTGATGCCGTACAGCCAGTCTGCGCGGGCGCGGGCCAGCGCGGAAACGCACAGCGGGATGAAATCGCGGTTATCCCGCAGCCGTTCAATGGCACGTTCGACGGCCTGCGGGTTGAGATCGTTAATCAGGCAGCGCTGGGTGGCGTGACGTTTTTCCGGCGTCAGCTCAAGGTAATCCAGCACTTCATCCACCAGCAATTGCCCTTCACGATCCGGGTCACCGGCATGGACGACCTGAGAGGCCTCGAGCAATAAGCGCTTAATGACGTTGAGTTGTTTAGCCACGGAGGAACGCGGCTGGAGCTGCCATTTTTCGGGAATGATCGGCAGATCGGCCAGCGACCAGCGCGCAAAGCGGCTGTCGTAGGCGTCTGGCTGAGCCTGCTCGAGCAAGTGACCTACGCACCAGGTGACCACCTGATCGTTACCACAGGCAATATAACCGTCACCGCGACGATGAGGTTTCGGCAGAACATCCGCAATGGCGCGGGCAAGGCTGGGTTTTTCCGCAATGAACAGACGCATCAGACAGCGCCCGTCAGAGTGTTAACGGCTAACATTTTCATTGTCCCATCCTTCATTCACAACGTCCTCATCATCCAGAGGGGGCTATGTTAGCCGCTGGCGGCACATTTAGTAAGACGGTTAAAGGTATCTGAGATGACGGTCGCTCATTAAGGCAGCAAAAAACCGGTTTAATCAGAAAGCACTGAGAAAAACCGGCGAGTGATGACGTTGTGCGCCCTGCTTAAAAGTGGCTGACGAATGGCGTGCTGTCGACCGGAATGATTTGAAGACTGGCTTTTAACTGCGGCGTGCCGAGATACAGGAACCCGACAATTTTATCATTTTCACCGCATTTAAATGCCTTGCGCACGTCAGGATGATCAGTCCACGCTCCGCTTCGCCAGATCCCGTTGAAGCCCTGCGCCAGCGCCGCCATCTGCATCGCCTGAACCGCGCAACCGGCAGAGAGTAACTGCTCCCACTGTGGCACTTTCGCGCTTTCTTTGCAGGCGGCAATCACGGTGATGATTTGCGGCGCTCGAAGCGGTGCCTGAGTGGCTTTTTCAATGGCCTTTTCATCCGCGCCGTCTTTAATCGCTGCCGCACGCAGCAGTTCGCTAAAACGCACCAGCCCGTCGTTTTCCGCAATGACAAATCGCCACGGCTGTAAGGCACCATGATCCGGTGCGCGCAGACCGGCATTGATGATGTTTTGCAGCGCCTCACCGGACGGGGCTGGCGCGGCCAGACGGGAAGCAGAACGGCGGTTGAGTAATAAATCTAAAGCATCCATTAAAAACTCCTGAGCAGAACTGAGAATAATTGCTATTAACCGTACGTTAACATAGGCACGAGGCCTTTTTCCAACCGGCTGATGGCTTTCAGATAATCTGTCACCGGTAAATTCTGAAATGATTTAAAGCTGACTTTTCTCCGGCGGGTCATTAGGATAGCGATACTTTTCCCGTCTTGTTGGAGAGACCATGCGCACATTGTGGCGAATTATCGCCGGTTTTTTTAAGTGGACCTGGCGTCTTCTTAATTTCGTCCGAGAATTTATTCTCAACGTATTTCTTATTGTGATCATTCTGGCCGGGGTCGGCATCTGGTATGCCGTGCAGGATAAACCCGCTGACACCACCAAAGGCGCGCTGCTGGTCGACCTCAGCGGATCCGTGGTGGATAAGCCTTCGGTCAATAATAAAGTGCGCCAGTGGGGCCGCGAACTGCTGGGCACTTCCAGCAGCCGCCTGCAGGAAAATGCCCTGTTTGACCTGGTAGATACCATCCGTTCGGCGAAAGATGACAAAAACATCACCGGTATGGTGTTGCAGCTGACTGACTTCACCGGCACCGATCAGGCCTCCATGCAATATATCGGCAAGGCGCTGCGTGAATTCCGCGACGCGGGCAAACCGATTTATGCCATCGATGACAGCTACGACCAGTCGCAATATTATCTGGCCAGCTACGCCAACAAAATTTACCTCTCGCCACAGGGCGCGGTCGATTTACACGGTTTTGCCACCAACAATCTGTATTACAAATCGTTGCTGGATAAGCTGAAAGTCACCACCAATATCTTCCGCGTCGGGACATACAAATCCGCTGTCGAGCCGTTGATCCGTGATGACATGTCCCCTGCTGCCCGTGAAGCAGACAGCCGCTGGGTAGGCGGATTGTGGACAAATTATCTGAATACCGTCTCCGCTAATCGTCAGATTACCCCTGAGCAACTGTTCCCGGGTGCGGCAGGCGTTCTGGCCGGGATGCAGGCCACCGGCGGCGACATGGCGCAGTACGCGCTGAAAGCCAAACTGGTGGATGCTCTGGCATCACGCAGTGAAACAGAAAATGACATGGTCAAAGCGTTTGGCTGGAATAAAACCACCAAAGACTTTAACTACACCAGCATTTACGATTACTCGCCAAAACCAAAAGCTGACAACAACGATCCGCAAATTGCCGTGATCTTTGCGACCGGTGCGATCAACGACGGTGAAGAACAACCGGGTGCTGTCGGCGGGGATACCACCGCACAACAAATTCGCGATGCCCGTCTGGATCCGAAAGTGAAAGCGATTGTATTTCGCGTGAACAGCCCTGGCGGCAGCGTCAGCGCCTCCGAAGTGATCCGCTCTGAACTTGCCGCCGCGAAAGCTGCCGGTAAGCCAGTGGTGGTGTCAATGGGCGGCATGGCGGCGTCAGGCGGTTACTGGATCTCCACGCCGGCGAACTACATCATTGCCAGCCCGAGCACCCTCACCGGTTCCATCGGTATCTTTGGCGTGATCAACACATACCAGAACACGCTCGATTACGCCGGTGTGCACACTGACGGCGTGGCCACCTCCCCGCTGGCAGACATCGCGTCCACCAAAGCATTGCCGCCAGAGTTCTCGCAGATGATGCAACTGAACATCGAGAACGGTTACAAAACCTTCCTCGGCCTGGTGGCTGATTCGCGCCACAAAACGCCTGAGCAGATCGACCAGATCGCCCAGGGGCATGTGTGGATCGGTTCTGATGCCAAAGCCAACGGCCTGGTAGATGAACTGGGTGATTTCGACGATGCCGTGAAAAAAGCCGCAGAGCTTGCGAAACTGCCGAAATGGCAGCTGAACTGGTATGTCAGCCAGCCAAGCCTGAGTGATATGGTGTTTTCACAAGTGAACGCGTCCGTGCACGCCATGCTGCCCGCGGTGGTTCAGGCTTACCTGCCTGCACCGGTGAGCAAAATGGCGATGGAGCTGAAATCACAGGCTGATCTGTTCAATAACATGAACGATCCGCAAAACCGTTATGCCCTGTGCCTGACCTGCGGTGACGTGAAGTAACGTTCATTTATACTGCAAACAGTCTGCCCGGAGCCTCTTCCCGAGACTCCGGGCTTTTTTTGGGTGGGACACCGGCAGCGAAGTCTTTATACTCACCGCAGTTGCTTTCACCTTTCTATAAAAAGAACACCTTCGATGACTAAAAAATCTATTTATGTTGCCTACACCGGCGGCACCATCGGTATGCAGCGTTCAGAACAGGGTTACATTCCGGTTTCCGGCCACCTGCAGCGACAGCTGGCGCTGATGCCGGAATTCCATCGCCCTGAAATGCCTGAGTTCACCATTCAGGAATACGCCCCGCTGATGGATTCCTCCGACATGACGCCGGAAGACTGGCAACACATCGCTGATGATATTCAGGCACATTACGAAGATTACGACGGTTTCGTTATCCTGCACGGCACCGACACGATGGCGTTCACCGCCTCGGCGCTGTCGTTCATGCTGGAAAACCTGAGCAAGCCGGTTATTGTGACAGGGTCACAAATTCCGCTCGAAGCGCTGCGTTCTGACGGACAAATCAACCTGCTCAATTCCCTGTACATTGCCGCAAATCATCCGGTCAACGAAGTGACGCTGTTCTTCAACAATCGTCTGTATCGCGGCAACCGCAGCACCAAAGCGCACGCGGATGGTTTTGATGCCTTCGCATCACCGAATCTGACGCCGCTTCTGGAAGCCGGGATCCACATCCGCCGCCTTTCCACGCCGTCCCTGCCGCAGGTGCCGGCCGCCAGTCTGAAAGTCCACAACATCACTCCGCAGCCTATTGGCGTGGTGACGATTTATCCGGGAATTTCCGCAGAAGTGGTGCAAAACTTCCTGATGCAGCCGGTCAAAGCCTTAATTCTGCGCTCCTACGGCGTGGGAAATGCGCCGCAGAAAGGCGATTTGCTGAAAGTTCTGAAAGACGCGTCGGAGCGTGGCATTGTGGTGGTTAACCTGACGCAATGTATTTCCGGTCGCGTGAACATGGGCGGCTATGCTACCGGCAACGCGCTGGCGCATTCGGGTGTGATCAGCGGGTTTGATATGACCGTTGAGGCGGCGCTGACCAAACTGCATTATCTGCTCAGCCAGTCACACACCCCTGAAGCAATCCGGGAACTGATGCAGCAAAACCTGCGCGGCGAACTCACTGAATAAGAGGCGATATGAAATCTGCATTGTTGCTGGTTGATCTGCAAAATGATTTTTGTCAGGGCGGCGCATTAGCCGTTGCTGAAGGTGATGCCACGATTGCGGTCGCCAATCAGATGATGGCGTGGTGTAAAAAGCGCAATGTCGCCGTCGTGGCGTCTCAGGACTGGCACCCCGCAAAGCATCGCAGTTTTGCGGTGAACTCACATGCAGAAGCCTGGACGATGGGTGAACTGGACGGCCTGCCGCAGGTCTGGTGGCCAGTGCATTGTGTGCAAAACGAACCCGGCGCAGAGTTTCACCCGGCGCTGGAGACACAACGTCTGGATTTCGTGGTGCAGAAAGGCACGAATCTGGATATCGACAGTTACAGCGCGTTTTACGATAACGGACATCTTTCGGCAACCATGCTGAACGACTGGCTGAAAGCGGCCAAAATCACCCATCTGTACGTCATGGGCCTCGCCACGGATTACTGTGTGAAATTTACCGTGCTGGATGCGCTGACGCAGGGTTATGAGGTCACACTGATTACCGATGGCTGCCGTGGTGTAAATCTTCAACCGCAGGACAGCAGCGACGCCATTGACGCCATGCAACAGGCGGGCGCGAAAGTGAGCACCTCGGCTGAGGTTCTGGCGTAATTTCGTTATGGGGCGTCTTTGTCGCAGGCGCCCCGATGCCGTGCATTCCCCTGAAATTAAAGAAAATGTCCGAAAGACTCAGGCGTGACACTGTATGTCCGAACACCTTGACGTTAATTTACCAAGTTTAATCTTGTTTAATTGATGAGATCGGTTAGGGTAGTCCTTCATTCATTTCACGAGGGACGTTTGCATGCCTGTTTTGCACACAGCACATGGCGATATCGATTATCAGGACATGGGTGCGGGTGACACGACGTTTTTTCTCATGCCGGGTTGGTGCCAGCCGAAAACGGTTTTCCATGAGTTCGCTGCGATGGCGGCCAGCAGATTTCGCGTGGTGATTATCGACTGGCGAGGTCATGGAAAATCATCGACCGATGGCCGGGACTTTGACGGCGCGGCGTTATTAACCGACGCTCTGGCACTCATCGGACACCTCAATCTTCTGCGGGTAATCCCTGTTTCCGTTGCGCATGCCAGCTGGATAGCCGTTGATCTGGCTGAACGTTTACCAGAACGCGTGCCTGCAGTGGTCTTTCTTGACTGGATAATGAATCAACCCGCGCCGGAATTCTTCAGTTCAATCGAAGAGATGCAGGATGCAAATAGCTGGAAAAACGCCCGAAATGAACTGTACGAATTTTGGCTGGCAGGAAGCGAATCACCCGACATCATCCACCATCTTAAAACCGAAATGTCCGTATCCAGTTTCCAGCTGTGGCGACTTGCAGGACAGGTCATTGCCGACGCTTATCATCAGCACGGTTCGCCTTTGCGGCGCCTCGAAAAACTCCGTCATCCGCCAAAGGCTACCCACATTTATTCCCTCGACAGAAATGACGAATACCTGCTTTTACAACAGCGTTTCGCGGCGGATCATGATTTCTTTGCGGTGAAACGGCTGGAGAATGCCATCACGCATCTGGCCGTGCTGGAAAGGCCGGGCGATGTACTTGACGCGATGTTGGAAAATCTGGAGGGAGAACATCTCAGGAGAAAAACATGTTAAAAGTGATTGCAGAAGATTTTATTAAACCGGAGTCGATCGGCACAGTCATGCCATTTTATTCCGAGTTGGTTGAGGCCACCCAACGGGAACCTTTATGCCTTGCTTATCATCTGTTCATTGATGAAAAGGATCCGGGTCATTTCATTTTTATTGAAGAGTGGCCAGACCATGCAGCACTCGAGGCACATTGTGCCAGTGAGCACTTCAAACGGCTTGTCCCGCTGATTGATCAACACAAACGCAAAGACGCCACCTATATTCTGATGAAAAGTGCGTTATAACGGCGCCAGCTCTGAAAGATAATGAATGCCAGGGAAATCAGAAAAAAGCCCCGCAAACCGGGGCTTGTTACCTTCTGCTGACGCCGGCGGGTTAAAAGGAAATTCCCTCCAACCCCGGTACAACAGAAGGTATTTACCCGAAAGATTTTCTGTTACTCCGGTCTGAGCCGAATCAACGTCTCTTCCGCGAACTGTTGTTTCAGTTCCTGTTTGCTTTTCGTGACGATCTGGCCGTCGGTGCCGATGCTCATGTGTTGCGCGTCCACGTTGTGACGCGACTGATACAGCATCACTGCCTGCAAACTATGATCTTTTTGTTCCGGGGTCAGCGCCACGCCGTCGGGCCATTTGCCCAGTTCGACGGCCTGTGCCAGACGCGCGTAAATTTCCGGCGTCATCACATCAATGAGTTGATTTATTTCCATCTGCTACCCCCTGCTCGTCACCATTATTCACGGGAATTTGAATAATTGCTGAATCGATTTTGTCGGTAAAATTACGTCAGGTTGTCTCTGTCGCTCAGCCTGCGGTTTTATCGCCGTTTTCACCGTCGATAAAACTCATCGACGCGGAGTTGACGCAATAACGCTCACCGGTCGGCTCCGGGCCGTCAGGGAAAACGTGCCCTAAATGCGCTTCGCAATTCGAACAGCGAATTTCCACCCGCTCCATACCGTGGGTATTGTCGGTCAGGTAAGTAATGGCGTCGTGTTCAACCGGCTGATAAAAACTTGGCCAGCCGCATCCGGAGTCATATTTGGTGTCGGAGTAGAACAGAGGCGCGTTGCAGACCAGGCAATGGTAGATGCCGTCGCGTTTATTGTGCAGCAGTTTACCCGTATACGGACGCTCCGTACCGTGTTCCTGCGTCACATAACGTTGAATTTCAGTAAGTTGTTCGAGTGAAGAAGATGATTTGGATTCATTGCTCATAATAATCGTTCTCTGACGAATAGAAAAATCAACTAAAATAACAGTTTATAATAACAAAAAATTAACAACAGGTCTGCCTGTTTTGTCCTAAACTGTAGGGCATCAGCGTTAGCCAGCTCCAACTTGTGATGGCGATCACAATCCTGCTCTTGTGACCCTTTATATTCAGTTTTTCGCCCCCATGTGGTTGTGAGCCGATTAAAAAAACGGAACGTGCAATAAGCGAACAACAGTAGGTCGTCGCTTTGACTTACAGCAATAATTGACACGATTCCGCTTGACGCTCAGCAAGGTTTTTGTAATTTTACAACCAACCTTTTATTCACTAAAAAAATAGCTGGTGGAATATATGACTATCAAAGTAGGTATCAACGGTTTTGGCCGTATCGGTCGCATTGTTTTCCGTGCTGCTCAGGAACGTTCTGACATCGAGATCGTAGCAATCAACGATCTGTTAGACGCAGAATACATGGCATACATGCTGAAGTACGACTCAACTCATGGTCGTTTCAACGGTACCGTAGAAGTGAAAGACGGTCACCTGGTTGTTAACGGCAAAACCATCCGTGTTACCGCTGAGCGTGACCCAGCTAACCTGAAATGGAATGAAGTGAACGTTGATGTTGTTGCTGAAGCAACTGGCCTGTTCCTGGACGACGCGACTGCACGTAAGCACATCACTGCTGGCGCTAAGAAAGTGGTTCTGACTGGTCCATCTAAAGATGACACCCCTATGTTCGTTATGGGCGTTAACCATAAAGAATACGCAGGTCAGGAAATCGTTTCTAACGCATCTTGCACCACTAACTGCCTGGCACCACTGGCTAAAGTGATCAACGACAACTTCGGTATCGTTGAAGCGCTGATGACCACTGTTCATGCAACTACCGCAACTCAGAAAACTGTCGATGGCCCGTCTCACAAAGACTGGCGCGGCGGCCGCGGCGCATCCCAGAACATCATCCCTTCTTCTACCGGTGCTGCTAAAGCAGTAGGTAAAGTTATCCCAGCTCTGAACGGCAAACTGACTGGTATGGCGTTCCGCGTTCCTACCCCTAACGTTTCCGTGGTTGACCTGACTGCACGTCTGGAAAAACCAGCGACCTACAAAGAAATCTGCGCAGTGATCAAAGCAGCTTCTGAAGCAGGCGATCTGAAAGGCGTTCTGGGTTACACCGAAGACGACGTTGTTTCTACCGACTTCAACGGCGAAAAACTGACTTCCGTATTTGATGCGAAAGCAGGTATCGCTCTGAACGACAACTTTGTGAAACTGGTTTCCTGGTACGACAACGAAACTGGCTACTCAAATAAAGTTCTGGATCTGATTTCTCACGTTTCCAAATAATTGGCAATGTTGATGAACTGATTGAAGGGCGACGCAAGTCGCCCTTTTGCTTTCTGTCAGATGCACTTTTTATCAGGCACATGAGTGCGATCAATCACAAAGCTTCCGTTCATCTGTAGTCTTGGTTCTTATCATCGTAATTATTTATCTACCCGATATAAAATCAACAGGACACCAGATAATGATCGAGCAACTCCTCTCCCTACCCGTTGTAAACCAAATCTCCACCACCATCAGCCAGCGTCAGATCGATGAACTCCCGGTTATCGTGGTTGCCCATCCGAAAGTTCATGCAGCCGTGGCCCTTCAGGGCGCACATCTGCTGGCATGGCAACCGGAAGGCGAAGAACCGGTGCTGTGGATGAGCAGCGCCAGCGCATTCAAAGAAGGCGTGGCAATACGTGGCGGCATTCCAATCTGCTGGCCGTGGTTCGGCCCTGCCGGTAAACCTTCCCATGGTTTCGCACGAAACATGCCGTGGACACTGACCGAACACCAGGAAACCCAACAGGGCGTGGTGTTGACGCTGACGCTGAAAAGCTGTGAAAAAACGCGCGAACTTTGGCCACATGATTTCACACTGACAGCCCGCTTCACGCTGGGCGAAACCTGCCACATTGAGCTTGAATCTACCGGTGATTTCGAGGCCAACAGTGCCCTGCACACCTATTTCAACATTGGCGATATCGCCGGTGTCAGCATTAAAGGTCTGGGCAACAGCTTCATCGATAAAGTTGACGGCGCAAAAGCCAGGCAGGAAGAAGGTGATTTGACCTTTACCGGCCAGACTGACCGCATTTACACCCAGCCGCAGGCGACCAGCGAAATCGTCGATCCTGTGCTAAAACGCACGCTGGTTATCGCACATGAAAACAACAGCGATGTGGTGGCATGGAATCCAGGCTCGGCGCTGTCTGTCAGCATGGCAGACATGCCCGATGATGGTTATAAAACCATGGTCTGCGTGGAAACTGCGCAAGTTTCCCATCCGCACGTTTCTACACATGCCGCTCCGGCGCGTCTGGCGGTAACGTTCTCCCTGCGCAAATAAACGGCTGGCGTTTGCATAGACATAACAAAGGGGCCATCTGGCCCCTTTTTGTCGTCTTAAGGTTGAAGTGATGATCTGGTGTCAGACCATATCCAGCGGCGTTTTATGGTTCGGTGCCGGGAATGCTGCGTCGATTCGCGCTATTTCATCTTCCGTCAGGCTGAGCGTCAGCGCCGCCGCATTATCTTTGACATGCTGAGGCTGAACTGCCTTTGGAATCGCGATCACGTTGCCCGTACGGGTGACCCACGCCAGCGCAACCTGCGAACTGCTGACGCCCCGCGCACTGGCGATATCCTGCATCACCGCTGACGTTAGCACGTCGTGACGCAATTTACCCGCCTGGGCCAGCGGGCAG
This sequence comes from Rahnella sp. PAMC25559, assembly GCF_050632365.1. Taxonomy (GTDB): domain Bacteria; phylum Pseudomonadota; class Gammaproteobacteria; order Enterobacterales; family Enterobacteriaceae; genus Rahnella; species Rahnella rivi. The sequence continues at coordinate 3,327,028 of NZ_CP192543.1, forward strand.
TAAGCCATCACCGGTACGCTGTGCTCTTCACACCACGGCAGCAGATCAAATTCAATGCCACGGGCGGCGGCGTGATACAGCACCTGATTGGTCATGCACGCCTGACCACCGGGGATTTTCCACAGTGCCTGCATATCGTCAGTGTCGAGATTCGAGACGCCCCAGCGGCGGATTTTGCCGGATGCCTGCAATGTCTCCATCGCCGCCACCGTGTCATGTAACGGAATCGAACCACGCCAGTGCAACAGGTACAGGTCTATACACTCCGTTTTTAACCGCTTCAGGCTCTGTTCACAGGCGGCGATAGCTTTCGCGCCACCGGCATGGTGCGGGTACACTTTTGATACCAGAAACGCCGCATCACGACGCCCTGCAATGGCTTCACCGACCACCCTTTCCGCACCGCCGTCTGCGTACATTTCTGCGGTATCAATCAAGGTCATACCGGCGTCCAGCCCCTGCTGTAAAGCCCTTACTTCGGCGCGGAGATCGCTGTTTCGCTCCCCCATATACCAGGTACCTTGTCCGATTGCGGGAACTGTCGTGCCATCAGGGAATTGCACGGTTTTCGCTTTCATCTGTTTCCTCCGGTTGGGTCGTGGCTGAAAAGTTTATTCGATGGTTTTAAAGCTCACTGAACTCTAAATGTGCAAATGGGGCGAAAAGCCCCATTAATGTGCAAGATGTTCACCATCGCGGTGCATTGCATCAGAAGGTGTAAGTAACACCTGTCCAGATAATCGCAGAATATGACTTATCGACCATCGGGCTGTCTTTCACTTCATCCGCCAGACGAATATAGCGGCCGGTGAAGAATGCCTGCCACTCGCGGGTGAAGTTATAACGTGCAGAAAGCTCAGCGTACGGGCTGAAGCTGTCATCGGCGGAGTAGCTGCTCAGGCCGCTGCGACGTGACTCACCCTTGGTAACGCCATAGTAATAGTCATTCTGATTGCTGCTGTTGTACATCACACCAAAGCCCGGGATCAGCGCCCAGTTATCCTGGCGGATCGGGTACAGGTACGCCGCATCAGCCAGCAAACCGTTACTGTTATTCAATACATCGCCGTTGAAGGTAGCACGCAGCGTACCCCAGTCTTCGATATGTGAATACGCCAGACCCGCGTATAAGGTGCCGCGACGTTTGTTCAGATGTTTCATCTGATTGTCATCGCTGTCATCCGGGTCAAACCCGAAAGGTACATATGTGGTGGTCGCGCTGAACTTGTTCTTATCGTCTTTCCACAGGTAGTAACCCGCAGTCAGTGATTTGAAATAAAAATCATCCCCCTCGTAAGAGACAATTGGCACTGGCAAGACTTTATTGTCATAACCGCGATACGGGTTGACGTCGCCCAGCGCAGATGCGCCGAGTGACCAGGTGCCAGCCACGGCTGCATGGCTGCAAAGCACTGCCGCGCCCACGATGGACAGTGTTTTAAGGTTTGAAATTTTCATTGTCTTAATTCCATTAAGTAAAAAATCGTGGCTAGTGTAAATGAACGTTAAACATTGCGCTTAGCATTTACAGTTTTTCAGATTGTGCTGAGACAGCTTTACTCAGTAAAACAGAGGCGATCGCATAATTTATCTGCAAAATATGAAATAAAAATGACTAAAGAAAACACTTTCGGCCCTGAAGGCACGTCCTGTAAGGCTTTTCAGACGATTTGCAGGAACTGAGTCATTGATATGACTTAAAAAACGCCAGAAGCAGAGAGGAAATTTTTCTAATGCCAAACTACGCTTATAAATAGATGAAAGACTTAGCCTGAACCGGTTGCCCGCTCCACCGATTTAAGACAGTTTTTAGTCATTCGCAACTGTCTGCATCCAAGGGGTTCTGCAAGTTGGCATAAGGGTTGCTGTATTCAGGTGGGATCTTTCTTCCGGGAGCGATTGTGTAGATCCAGATTTACGCTCTCATTAACCTGTGCTTTACCCCAGTCACTGGAATGGCAGACGCGATCCCAGGAACGAAAGGTAAAATAACGAAGGACGGGCATCGTATGAACATATTTGACCATTATCGCCAGCGCTATGAGGCTGCCAAGGACGAAGAGTTCACACTGCAGGAATTTCTTACCATTGCTCGGCAAGATCGCAGTGCTTATGTCAATGCGGCGGAACGTCTGTTGATGGCAATCGGTGAACCAGTGATGGTAGATACCGCGCTTGAACCTCGCCTGTCGCGTTTATTCTCGAACCGTGTTGTTGCACGTTACCCTGCATTTGAAGAGTTTTACGGTATGGAAGAGGCCATCGAACAGATCGTCTCCTACCTGAAACATGCCGCGCAGGGCCTGGAAGAAAAGAAACAAATCCTCTATTTACTGGGCCCGGTGGGTGGCGGTAAATCCTCACTGGCCGAACGGCTGAAATCTCTGATGCAACGCGTACCGATTTATGTGCTGAGCGCCAACGGCGACCGCAGCCCGGTAAACGATCATCCGCTGTGTCTGTTTAATCCGCAAGAAGATGCGCACATTCTTGAAAAAGAATACAACATCCCTCCGCGTTATCTCGGCACCATCATGTCGCCGTGGGCCGCGAAACGTTTACACGAATTTGGCGGCGACATCACCAAATTCAAAGTCGTGAAAGTCTGGCCGTCGATCCTCGAACAAATCGCTATCGCGAAAACCGAGCCCGGCGATGAAAACAACCAGGACATCTCCGCGCTGGTCGGGAAAGTGGATATCCGTAAACTGGAAAACCACGCGCAAAACGATCCTGATGCCTACGGTTACTCCGGCGCGCTGTGCCGTGCTAACCAGGGTGTGATGGAATTCGTCGAGATGTTCAAAGCACCGATTAAAGTGCTGCACCCGTTACTGACGGCGACGCAGGAAGGTAACTATAACGGTACTGAAGGCATTTCCGCCCTGCCGTTCAACGGCATTATTCTGGCGCACTCCAACGAATCTGAGTGGGTGACGTTCCGTAACAACAAGAATAATGAAGCCTTCCTTGACCGTGTCTACATCGTGAAAGTCCCTTACTGCCTGCGCGTGTCCGAAGAGATGAAAATCTACGACAAACTGCTCAGCAACAGTGAGCTTTCTCATGCACCGTGCGCGCCGGGAACCCTGGAAACACTGGCCCGCTTCTCGATTCTTTCCCGCCTGAAAACGCCGGAAAACTCCAGCAGCTATTCCAAAATGCGGGTATACGACGGTGAAAGCCTGAAAGATACCGACCCGAAAGCCAAGTCTTATCAGGAATACCGCGATTATGCGGGCGTGGACGAAGGCATGAACGGGCTGTCCACGCGTTTCGCGTTTAAAATCCTCTCCCGCGTGTTCAACTTTGACCATGTGGAAGTGGCGGCCAACCCGGTGCATCTGTTCTACGTGCTGGAACAGCAAATCGAGCGCGAACAGTTCCCGCAGGACGTTGCTGAAAAATATCTGGAGCACCTGAAAGGTTATCTGATCCCGAAATACGCCGAGTTTATCGGCAAAGAGATCCAGACCGCTTATCTGGAATCCTACTCCGAATATGGACAAAACATTTTCGACCGTTATGTCACATACGCTGACTTCTGGATCCAGGATCAGGAGTATCGCGACCCGGATACCGGACAACTGTTTGACCGTGAATCGCTGAATGCCGAGCTGGAAAAAATCGAAAAACCAGCCGGGATCAGTAATCCAAAAGATTTCCGTAATGAGATTGTCAACTTCGTGCTGCGTGCCCGTGCCAATAACAGCGGCCGTAACCCGAACTGGACCAGTTACGAAAAACTGCGCACGGTCATCGAGAAAAAAATGTTCTCCAATACCGAGGAGTTACTGCCGGTTATTTCGTTCAATGCCAAAACGTCGACCGATGAACAGAAGAAACATGATGATTTTGTCGACAGAATGATGGAGAAAGGATATACACGCAAACAGGTTCGCCTGCTGTGTGAATGGTATCTGCGCGTGAGAAAATCCTCGTAACAGGGGATCGTTGGCAACGCCGTTTGGGGGAAATATGACGTATTTTATTGACCGTCGGCTTAATGGCAAAAATAAAAGCGCGGTTAACCGCCAGCGCTTTTTGCGCCGCTATAAGTCGCAAATCAAACAGTCGATTGCCGAGGCCATTAACAAGCGTTCGGTTACCGACGTCGACAGCGGGGAGTCAGTGTCGATCCCCAATGCGGATATCAATGAACCCATGTTCCATCAGGGCCGCGGTGGCTTACGCCACCGTGTTCACCCCGGCAATGACCACTTTGTGCAGAATGACCGCATCGAGCGACCGCAAGGGGGCGGTGGCGGCGGCAGTGGTCAGGGCGATGCCAGCCAGGACGGTGAAGGCGAGGATGAATTCTCCTTCCAGATTTCCAAAGACGAATATCTCGATCTGTTATTTGAAGATCTGGCGCTGCCTAATTTGAAAAAAAATCAGCATAAACAGCTGAATGAGTATAAAACCCATCGCTCCGGTTATACCTCTAACGGTGTGCCGGCCAACATCAGCGTGGTGCGTTCTTTGCAAAACTCGCTGGCGCGCCGAACGGCGATGACGGCCGGTAAAAAACGGGAGCTGCGTGAACTGGAATCGACGCTTTCTGAGGTTGAAATCAGCGAACCGGCACAGTTACTGGAAGAGGAACGGCTGCGCAAAGAGATAGCTGAGCTGCGGGCGAAAATCGCTAAAACGCCGTTTATCGATACCTTTGATTTACGTTATCGCAACTATGAGCGTCGCGCCGAACCTTCAAGCCAGGCGGTGATGTTCTGTCTGATGGATGTCTCGGGTTCTATGGATCAGGCGACCAAAGACATGGCCAAACGTTTTTACATTCTGCTCTATCTGTTCCTGAGCCGGACGTATAAAAACGTCGATGTGGTCTATATCCGTCACCATACACAGGCAAAAGAAGTGGATGAACAGGAGTTCTTCTACTCGCAGGAAACCGGCGGCACCATCGTGTCGAGCGCACTGAAGCTGATGGATGAAGTCATTCAGGAACGTTACGACCCGGCGCAGTGGAACATTTACGCCGCGCAGGCCTCCGATGGCGACAACTGGGCTGACGACTCCCCTCTGTGCCACCAGCTTCTGGCGCAGAAGATCCTGCCCATGGTGCGTTATTACAGTTATATCGAAATCACCCGCCGCGCCCATCAGACGCTGTGGCGTGAATACGAAGTGTTGCAGCAGAAATTCGGTAATTTCGCGATGCAGCATATCCGTGAACAGGAAGATATTTATCCGGTCTTCAGGGAGCTTTTCCATAAACAAACTGAAAACGGATAACCGAACCCGTCAATGTCAAAAGCCGGCACAGATGCCGGCTTTTTTGTTGTTCATGACAGTGTCATTTCGCTCATCCCCCTTTCAGGAAGTTAATCGCCAGTAGCAGCGGATCCTCCTGCTCACCGTTCATCTGCGGGGCTTCTTCTCTGGCGCGGGCAAGCCATAACGCCACCCGTGCCCGGCTGATTTCCTCCCCATTCGATGCAAACATCAGGCAGCACTCGCCTACCATTCTGCATGCTTCCTCAAATGCCAAATTTGAATTTTTCAGGCTGTGCTCCCGTTAATCTGCAAGACAATATGATGAGGTAGTTATCGGCAGATTTTCAGAAGAGTTTGTTTTTTTACCGAACTTTTACGTAATTTATTATTAACGGCGGAAAACGTCGAGCAGTGTGGAAAGGAATGAACAGAGGTTTAACGCCCGTCACAAGCAAAAAAAAACCAGAAGATTGCTCCTCTGGCTTTTTAAATTCTTCTTCCCGGCGGGAAAATTACATGCCGTACACCAGGTTCACAGAAGTGACGGTGTCGGTTTTATCCGGCGCACTGGCGGGTGGTTTGGTGTTGTACGTCACGTCGTAAGCCACTTTCAAAGAGAAGTGGCTGTTGATGGCAACGGTCAGCGCGGTTTCGGAGTTCAGCGTGGTTTCATCGTTCGCTAATACTGAAACGCCCTGAGTGAACTTCGCGGTATCGCTGATCTGATAACCGTAAGTGCCTGAGCCGTAAGCCAGCGCACGGGTGGAATTGCCGCCTGCCTGGAATTCATCATGACGCACACCCGGACCTGCTTCCAGATTCAGCGTGTGGACCGGACCGCTCCAGATCTGACGACCGTAACCGACGGTGGCCACATCGCGCGCGCGATAACCGTTGTAGCGGTCACTCAGCCAGCTTGCCTGACCAAACAGGTAGTTAGCGTTGTCCATATTGTAACGGGTACGCGCACCGGCCTGATATTTCTCGGATGAACGGACACCGGAAGAGGAGGTGTTACGTGCAGAACCCCACAAGCTGTAAGCGGTGTTGGTATCAAACCAGGTCATGGTGGTATCGGCATTCAGCGTGGAGTTGCTGGTGTTACCGGTTTGTGCACTGTAACCCGCCTGAACATTCCCTACGAACGGCTTCTTCGCCTGAGCGGGATCATCTAACGCAGTGAAAATAGTAGTGTCTGCAAGGCTTGAGATACTGAACAGCGCTGCACCGCAGACTACGGCACACGCTGGTAAACGACGTACAACCCGAAAAAACATTTTGCTTCCCCAATAAGACTTAAGGCAAATAACGATATTGAACTACACGATTTATGCCATTAATTAGGATCCGTTAATCAAGCCTGGCAACTCCGTTTCGATGGCACATACATACAACTATTTTTACCGCAACAAATATAACGTACTCAGCCCGCGAGATCTTAATAAAGCGACCTTTTTAGACAGTTCCTAACCACTTATATTTTTTGCATAACTTCCTGCCATAAAAAAACGCAATCATTACACTTTCCCGCCTTGATTTTTCGTTTCAGGGCGTGAACGTCATGACTGCATCCTGAGGCGAAGAAGCGGCGCCCGGCAGCGTACAGATTTGCGCCGAACGATCTGCTGAATCTTGTCCTTTTGAGCGATGCGGGGTAGGTTTATCCTGATAACGTCTTATTTTTTGCCTCGGGTTCCTCGAAGGCAGCCTTCAGGAGGAGTGGTCAATGGCTTTACAACAAGAGATTATTCAGGCTCTGCACGTTAAACCGCAAATCGATGCCGCGCAGGAAGTGCGTGTCAGCGTCGATTTTCTCAAAAATTATCTGCTGGCCCATCCATTTATTAAATCACTGGTACTGGGCATCAGCGGCGGGCAGGATTCTACTCTCACCGGCAAACTTTGCCAAACGGCAATTAGCGAATTACGTGCGGAAACTGCCGACGACAGTTATCAGTTCATTGCCGTGCGCTTGCCTTATGGCGTGCAGGCC